>JADJPG010000007.1 GCA_016713365.1 Verrucomicrobiota bacterium
CAACCGTCAGGCTGGAGCTGTTGGCACCCGGGATGGCCACGCCGTCGCGATACCATTGATAGGCCACGCCACCGCCGCACAGCGGCGAGGCACCGGCCGCGCCGACCGTGAAGGTCGCAAACGCGTTGGCCGGCAGGCTCAGGTCCGAGGGCTCCGTGGGATGATCGCCACGCTGGCGCCAGCCGGGGAGACCATCGTGCCGAGGTTCAGCGCGCCAATGCCACGGGTGGTGACGTTGATCGGTCTCGTGGCTGGGCAAACGACGGCCACGCCCATGTCGTCGCCGCCGCCGCCTTCCTGCACGAAGCTTTCCATGGCGCTGGCCGGCCACGAGTTCGACCGCGCCGGAGAGTTCGCTCAGGGGACCGCCGGAGGCCGAGTTCACGCCCTGACGACCGCTGCCGCCACCGGCTCCGGTCCATTCACGACGGCTCGCCTACGGGTTCACGCGCGATTTCACCTTGTTCGCCGGATTTTCATCCGTGCCTGCGAACAGGCGGCCACCGTCATCCGAGGAGAGGAAGAACACGTGCGGACCAGTCTCGGTCGCCACAAAGTAACCGCTGATTTTCGCAGCGTAGTTCTCGAACTCGTCCGCTTCGATAAGCTCCACAGCGTCACCATGCAGTTTGGTGGGGCCGGCTGGGCGGCCGCAATCGCGTCCACTCCCGCCGTGAAGCCCGGGTAGTATTCCTTCGTCGCGTAGCCGGCGGCATACGCAAAGCTCACGAAGTTCACCACCGTCGGGTTCGGGCTCAACGCATTGTTGCCCGTCACTTCTTTCACGTTGCTCACCGTCAGCGCGTAGTCCGTGCCTTCAGCCTGCGCGCTGGTGGTCAACACCACGCCCAGACCGCTGCCGTCCACCACCGCCGATTCCACCGTCAGGCCGGGGATGCTGTAGTTGCCGGGTTCTGCGCCGAGGCCACTTCCACGCGCTTGTCAAACTTCAGCGTCACCTTCTTCAAGGTCGCATCCGGCGTCGCGCTCAACAGCACCGGCGGCGTCGGGATGTTCACCGTCAACGTCGCACTGGCGCTCACCGCGCTGCTGAACTCGTTGGCCACCGCGCAGCTGATCACCGCGCCGTCATCCGTCGCCAAGGTCACCGGAATGGTGTAGCTCGGGCCGTTGGCACCGGCGATCGCCTGACCGTTGCGACGCCATTGATACTTGTAACCAGGCGTGCCGTCCGCGCGCACTCCGAAGGTCACCGGGTTGCCGCCAATCACCGTCTGGCTCACCGGCTGGCTCACGATCGAGACCGCGCCCAAGTTCATGAAGAGCTCACCGCGCTCGCCGCTTTGTCGTGATAACGCGACGGCGTAAAGGCACTGGCCGATCGGCTCCTGCCCGTTCGCAAAGGCCGCACACTCTCCGGGCGCCACGCCACGGAACCGTTGTTGCCACCGCCGCCTTCAGCGTAGGTGTATTCCGAGGTAGTAATTACCAGCGGCCAGCGTCTGCATCGCCGAGATGTTGCCCTGGCCGGGACGACGATCCGTCGCCGCATACTGGCGGCTGCCGTTCCACTCCGGTTCACGCGCGATGCGCGTCTTGTTCGCCGGGTTCTCGTCGCTGCTCAGGTAGAGGTTGCCGATGTCATCCGAGCTCACCGCAAACTGGTAGTTGCCCGCCGTCGCCACGTTCAGGATGCCGAAGATGGTCGTAAAACGCTCGTTGGTGCCATTGTCCGGCAGCGGGTCTTCGAAAAACACGTGCCTTCCACCGCCACTCGCCGTCCGCCTGCGCAAACAACCGGCGCTGATACGACTGGTTGTCAGCACCCGTCCCCGCCTTCGCGGGTCTTGTTGTGCCCCACATGAATCGCACGCTGCTCATAACCCTTGCCGTGCGTGAACGTGTCCGTGTCATTGATCGGACCATTGCCGCCGGAGGTCACGCTGAAGCAGGCCACCGAGTAATCAGCGCCTTCCGTCAACGGAGCCTGCGTGTTCAACCAGTAGGTGTTGGCGGGGACCAGGCGTCACACTCGTAATCGTCACACCCACCACGTCAAAACTGCCCGGTACCAGCGTCGCCGCATCCGGCGCCGCGCTGAACGACACCAAAATCGCGTTCGGATTGCCGCGGCTGGAAGCATGCAGCAACGTGAACGGAAGCGCGTTGAACTTGTATTCTCCGAACACCGCCGTCGCCGTCGGACCAGCTCCATTGCGGCACACCGCCAGACCCACCAGCGCGCTCTCGCGGAACGCACCACCGCCGGTCTGCCAGTTGCCCGCGCCCGTGTCTGGCTGGCAATCTGCGTCCACGCCACACCATCAGTGCTGATGTGCGCGCTGAACACATTGCCACTGCGCACCACGCGCAACCACGCGTTCGGATACGGCGGCGCATTCTGATCCGCCGGATCTTCATGCCGTCCGTCGTTCTCGCCCGGATCCCCCGTCCGTCGCGCTGGCAAAATGCCCCGTGCGATAGGAAAACTTCGTCTGATTGGCTCCAGCCGTCGGCTTGACCTGCAAGAACACATGACGGCTGTCCTCCGCCGCTTTCACGCACCATGATGCCGGCCTTCGGCTGATCACCGTTGAACGTCAGCGAATCCACGCGCACCTGCACGTCGAAATCTCCCGCCTTCTGCCCATACGCATACGTAAACTCATCACTCATGTCCCAAATGTCGTTGCCCCCACCCACAATCGTGATCGCACCGTCACCGTCTTCACTCATGGTGCCAATCGCATTGCCGCCAACATTAACTGCAGTCAGGCCGGAACCGGCGCGAACGATCTGAATCGCACTCACCGGAGCGCGGACGCCGTTGCCGATCGGAGTCACCGCATTCGCGATCAACTCAAACGAGGAGCCAGTGACGTTTTTGAAAACGATATAGTTACCGAAATCCGTGTTGCTGAGACCAGGATCCAAAACGAAACCAGTCGGGTTGGCTGCAGAGTTCACGATGTTGGTCACGCCGTTGATGCTGTAGGCACCATAGCGATTGGCACTCGTACCACCCAGGGCATAGACGATCACGTCGTAGGCCGAATCAGCAAAGCTCGCGTCAAGGTTGCTAACCGTGACATGAACCGCGCCAGATTCCTGATCGTTGGAGTCAAGGTAACCAAGCATCAGGGCACGATCACCGCTGCCGACGGGGAACTGATTGTTCTCCTCACCACGGCCCGTGCTGGACCAGGTGTTTGGGCAAGACCAGGTGACGGTAGCCGTGGATGGCACCGAGGTTCCCCTCAGGTCCGCGACGAGCGCGGAGGATGAACCGTTGTTTGCGGTGAGGTTGTTCCAGTTGACCTGGGGCAACACACCAGCAGCGGTGGAGGGAGTCAATGTCCCGCCAGCAGCACTGCTGGGTTCATCTGCACCGAAGTTAAGCCCAATGCTCAGTCCTGCATCATGGGCGACCGCGTTTATTGCCAGCACGAATGCCGACAACACGAAGAGAAGCGTGCTTCTCAACATGGGGAGTACGTTTCGCATATTGTGTTTACTTTCTGATTTACGCCCACCATCACGACGAAGACAGGTTCACAGCAAATGCCGGCGCGCATTTTGCAGAGTCGTCAGTGACGTGGATTCCTAGGATGAAATCACAAACACCCAAGCGATTCAATAAGAATGTGGCGTTTCGGATGAAAACGTTGGGGGTAAAAAGGCCTCGCCAGAAACTAGGGGATTCCCTGCACAAGTCCGGGCAGAAATCATTGCTCCTGCAAACGCTCGGCTACCTCCAGAGCTACTCCCCTTCCCTCAGGCTTTCAGGATAGGCGGGAGGCCAAGGCGGCCCAAACTTCCGATAACGCTAAACTAAACGCAAAATCCGCAAGAAGAGCACCGGTGCTTTCAGACTCAGCGCGTTCGGCTAATCCCCGAATCCATTCGGATCAACACCTCCGATGAACCCGGAGCGACTTGGTATGAATTCGTCCGACCTCCGGGCCACCGAATCGAGATTGGCTTCGAGTCGGGGTTCGGAATTGTAACTACAGCGCCACCTTGGGACCAGTAGCCACCTCCTGCGACAATTTCCTGTGCCACCCCCGCCGCGTCGACCACCGCTGCACCGAATCCAAACGGGTTCCCCGCACCTGCCCAAACTCGAACTCTCAGCCCGCCGGGACCGGTTCGATTGTTCAACAATGCTCTAGTCGAAGTCCCATTTTGGCCGACCACCAAATCGCTCCGGCCATCCTCATTGAAGTCCCCGGCGGCAACACCTCGGACTTCACCGAGGAGGAATGTTCCTGACTCCGATGGAGCCGTCGCACGAAAACCTCCACGACCGTCACCGATCACGACGAGTCCGCAACCGGCATCCAACCTCGAAACCTCTGGCCGTAACGCAAAGAAGTTCTGTCCGAAGAAAATATCCTGCCGGCCATCGCCATCAAAATCCGCGACGCTCATTCCAAACACAGGTGCCAGTTGAACCTCGCGCGGGAGCGGAACCGCTTCCATAAACTCACCTCGATTCAGAAAAACCGTGGTGACCAGTGTCGACGCGTTCAACTTCGACACCGACGCACCCAACGGCTTCAACATTTCCGGCAAACGCGCCGTACTATAAGAAGCATGCGACGGATGGAGCTCGTTCAATCTTGGAGCTGCTTGAGACAACGTGGCCAACGATCGCCTCGGAATGTAACCACCCAACTCAGCAGAGAATTCCGTCTCCACCAAATCAACAGCGCCCCTTCCACCAATGTCTCCAAAATACAGGCGAGCAGGCCGCTCGAAGTCCGCACGCTGGTTGGAATTCAAACCCCAGTTGCCCGCCACAATATCCATTCGGCCGTCGCCATCGAAATCTCCGGTCGCCACACTGCTCCACCATCCAGTCCATTCCATCAACGATCGCTTCACAGAAGACTTGGCCCCGCTCCTCACTTCCGGATTCCAAGCGACCAGCCGTCCTCGTAGATTTCTGAATATCTTCACCGGGCCCCATTCGCAGGCGAGGATGAGTTCTGGAAAACCGTCTCCGTCGAGATCGCTCCACGCGGCTCCGCTGACCAGCCCCACTTGGGACAGCAGCGGTTCGCAAGCGAGATCCAAGACCAGCTTCCCGGATTCCTGACGATACAGACGAGAACTCGCGGGCAGCGGATACTTTCCCGGCAAGACTCGGCCGCCGACAAAAAGGTCGAGGTCACCGTCCGCATCGAAATCCGTCACCGCCAACGGTCCAGTCGAGGATTCCGCCCCTGAAACCGCGGCGACTGGCGAATTGGTCAATCGCCCAGAAGCCGCATCCAGCCTCAAGCTCCAGACCGCGGAGCCGTGATCGGCGTTTTCATAATTGGCAACGCCGGCGAGCAGCGCGCGACTTCCGTCCGCCCACACAAATCCAGCCAGGCCGGTAACATCATCCGGCATCGGCGGCAAATCACCCGGGGTCATGTCCGCGAAGCCACCCTTTCCGTCACCACGGAAAACTCCAATGCGCCCGCCCTTCCCCGTTCCCACAAACAAATCCTCGTGACCATCACCGTCGAGGTCGAACCACGCCACGCCCGGCCCGAGCGAACTCATCTGTTTGGCCAGCAAAGGCTGGCGCGCATAGTCATCAAAGATCTCCTCGCGATGCGTGTGTCGAATGCGCTCGCTTACATCCAGGAAGAGCGGCGAGTTCGTTGCCGGCGCAGGCACCTTGACCGGTATCGACGCCGCCAACTCATCCACTTCGTAAAGTTGATTTGCCTGAACATTCGTGAGGACTGACCGCCGGCCGTTTCTCCAGACCACTTCCAAGTTCATCGCAACCGCGGCCCGATTCGCGGCGAACACCCGGATGGGATCATCCCCCGCGAGGTAGCGCCCGCCTGAGACCATCTCCTGGCTTTGGACCGGCACGGCGCCGCCCAGCAACTTCACCTTCGCACCAATCCCCTGAACGTTGTTCGAAGCACCCTTGAGCCGAACGGCGACTCGCGCGACGGAAGATTCGTTTCGGTACAACAGCGGCGCGGAGTAAAGGCAGTTCACCACCACGTCCAGATCTCCATCCCGATCCAAATCCGCCAGCGCGACCCCGTGGGAAATCTGGCGTGAATCGAATCCCCACGCTTGCCCCGTCTCCTCGAAGGTCAGATCACCACGATTGCGGAACGCGACGTTCGGGGAATTGAACCGGGGATAGAGCAGGATATTAGTACGGGTCTGCTCAGGGGTCTGCTTCCCGATCGCGCGCACCCGACGAAGCGTGTCCCGATCCTGCACGTCGAACGCGTTTCCGTTCGCGACAAGAATGTCTTCATAACCATCCAGGTCGACATCGAGAAAGACGGGCTGCCACGACCAGTCGGAAGCTTCGACTCCGGCGAAGTAAGCCACCTCGGCGTAAGTGCCGTCGCCTCGATTGCAAAAAAGAGTGTTGCGCATCACCTCCGGTCGGTTCTCCGACCAACCGGGCGTCGGAAAGGAAACCTGCGCTCCGCCGATCTGTCGCAACCGACGCGAGACATCGCGGCTCAACATCTCGACCACGAAGAAATCCAGATCACCGTCTCGATCGATATCCGCGAAGTCCACCCCCATCGCCGCGAAACTCTGCTGGCGCATCGCCTGTTTGGAGAGCAACCGGAAGCGGCCGCGACCGTCGTTGATCCAGACGCGATCCACCGTCTGGAAATCGTTGCACACATAAATATCCGGATGCCCGTCCTCGTTGATGTCGCGAATCTGCACTCCGAGTCCGAAGTCCCATGGCGTCGCCAGCGGCTTGCCTTCGTAATCAAGAAAGTTCTCCGAGTTCCACGGCACGGGTGTGAACCGACCTCTCCCGTCGTTCAAGTACAGTACGTCCGGCTCACCGACTTCCTCGAGCCGACCATTCACCATGCGCAAGCGATCCGCGTGCGGCCCGGACAACTCCCACTTGCCGTTCACCATCTTCATCTCCGCGCGACCACCCGCGCGCATGATCGCGAGCGTGCCGTAATTCGCGACATAGAGATCCAGATCACCATCGCCATCCACATCTCCGAGAGCCATGCCGAGACTGCCCGTCTTCGAAGCGAGCCCCGCCGCAATCGTCGTCTCGCGAAACTTTCCTCCACCGAGATTTTCAAAACTGTGTGTACCGCGACCGAGCGTGTTGACGAGCAGATCCAAATCGCCGTCACCATCCACATCCGCAAACGTCGCTCCGGTAGAATTCCAGTTCGCTCCTTCAACTCCCGCCTTCGCGGTCACGTCCTCGAACTTCCACGATCCGAGATTCCGATAGAGCCGGTTCGTTCCGCTGATCGCGCAGAAATAAACATCGCACCATCCGTCACCATCGAAGTCACCGAGCGCGACGCCCGACCCCTCCATGAAATTGTTGTTCTCCATGATGAGCCGATCGTCGATCGAGTTCACGAACCCGATTCCCGCCCGCACATTTTCAACCGGAGAAAACCCCACCTTCCCGTTCGCTGACACCGATAGCGCCGCGCGACGACCACCGCTCACCGGCTCCCAACTCAGTTCAGCCGCCACCATCGCAAGCCCGCTGAACATCACTGCCGAAAGGGAAACCAGCGCCTTCACGCCGACAAAACGGCGCGCGCGCGAAAGCTCAGCATGGATGTGCGTTGGAACAGCCATTCAGGGTCCGGCGAAACTACCATTTTTCCGCCGAATCGCGACTGAAATCTCTGCCCCGTGCCTCAGCCTCCCAAGGTCAGCCTAGGTCCACACAAGCCACCGCGTAGGGCAGTAGCTTCAGCTCCACCTTGCCGCCCGCGGCTTCGATGACGGTTCCTGCGCTCTGCCGGAACGCCTCGGGATTTCGCATTGCCTCCAACGCATTCGTCTCATCGAGATAACGCACGCGGGCCATTCCGGAACCGCTCTTGATCTTCAGCAACTGTTCGTCGCGCGTGAAGTTCGCCACCAGCACCCGGCGCCGTCCCGACGCATCGCGCAACGTCAATCCATCCGCCAGCAGCGGATGCGTCGAATGCGTCGGATACACCTGGCAATTGCCGAACTCAGCGATGTCCGCGAATACGTGATACATCGGGAACACCATTCCAGACTCGGAAGGAAACGCGGCCGGCAGCAACGAACCTGCTTCGGTTTCCATCAAGCCGCGCCAACCCGTCGTCTCGAAGTAGGTCAGACTGTGAACAAATCCGGTCGTCGCCAGACGCGCAATGCTCCCGATCGTCCAGCCCGCACCGAAGAGCGACATCTGCCTCGCATCTACATCGCCCGGCAATTCCGCGAGCCCCGGCTTCTCAGACGCCGCACTGGCGTTTCCACGAATGCGAAGTGTGATGGGCGAAACGACCACCGGCCGCGGCGTGATGGTCCGTGCGGTTTCCACGTTGTAATACTGCCCCGCCAGATTCTCGATCATCGTCAGCTCATCGAACGCGTGCACTTGCGGATTGTTCGAGTAGCAGACGGAGGACGCGCCGCCCGCCGGCGGACGATCGCGATTGATCTCCGTGAAGAAGTCGCGCGTGCCGGCGGCGAACAAAACGTTCGGCGCGTACGCCTGCAACACGCCGCGCGCTCGTTGCACGGTCGTTTCGGCCGCGGGGTTCTGCGCCTCGTGCAGAACGATCCATTGCAGGACACGCGGTTTGAGGCGCTGGAGATGCGCGAGCAACGCGCCCGCCTGCGCTTCCACGTCCGCACTAAATCCAAGCGCGAGATGCAAGCCCACGCCAATCTGCACTGCTTCGTTGGACACCTGCTCCAGCAGAGCTGGATAGCCCGCGTCACTGAGATTCAAATCCAGTCGCAGATGCGCGAGACGCAACGATTTCAGACGTTCGATCTCCCGTGCGCTCAGCGGACGTTGATGACTCGCAGAGCACAAGCCGATCGGCGGCAGAGGAAACACCGGGGTCGTCGCGATCGAAAGCTGCGGCGAGCGTCCAACATTCACCGGAAGAATCGGTCGTACTTTTCCACCGAGCGACAACGTCACCGACTGTTCGACCCGCTCGCCCTTCTTCACCGGATGCGGCTTCGGCCGCGCCTGCGGTGTGCAGTACGTCTTGAACGAGGCGTCGCTCCAGTTGCGTTGATCCTCCATCTCGAACACATCTCCCTCAACATCGATCTTGGCCACGATGCCCGTATTCACCACTTCGTAGCTCAGCGACTTGATGTCGAAGAACGGTTGATGCGGAGAAATCTCTTTCGGGAACGCTCCTGACTCCGATGTACCGTCTGTATGCAGGACATTCACGGCTTTGCCGGAACATTCGGCGATCGGATGCAGAATGCAGATGCCGATGCGATTACGCTGGAAGTCGGAGTGCGACTCGCCGCTGAAGGCGAACCGAATCGTCCCGCTCGCATCTCCCGAAACCGTCCCGCTCCAACTATAGTCAACGACGCCCTTCTGGCACAGTGCATCAAAGGCCAGCAGGAAGGAATTTTCACCCACCTCCTGCTTGCGGATGGTTATCTTCGGCAGCACCGTCGCCCAGTTGTGATCCCGAATCGCCGCGTAAACCGCGCGCAACACTTCGTGATCGCCCAACCGGACATGGCGCACGAAAGCTGTATCGGGCTCGAACGACAGGGTCAAGGGACCGGCGCGCAGCTCGATAGCCCGCGTTGCTTCACCGCCAGCCCTGAGGATCGGAACGGAAATCATGCGCGCATTTTCACTATTCCCCGCTGCGGAGCATCAAAAAAAATCCGGCACGAACTGAAAATTGTTTACGGAAAGGCATTGCCGTCCTCGTCAAAATCGGAAATAAACCAATCGCATGGTGGATTACAAAGCAACCAAAGGGCGCGTTCTCATCGCTGATGACGACGAGGCATTTCGGACCGCAACCACCGCATTCCTCCGCCGGCAGGGCTTTGAATGCGAAGGAGCAAAGGACAGCGCCAGCGCGATGGACCGATTGCGCAACAGCGACTTCGAGCTCCTCATTTCAGATATCAACATGCCCGGAAACGCCGGTCTCGAACTGGTCGAGAAGCTCCCGGATGTCGCAGGCGCCCTGCCTGTCATTCTCCTCACCGGTCATCCCTCCGTTCAATCCGCCGCCCGCTCCGTTCGCCTGCGCGTCGCGGCGTATCTAGTGAAGCCGTGCGACGCCGAGGAATTGCTCACCCTCTCGGAACAGGCCATCGCCAACTATCGCGGCTACAAAGCGGTAGCCTCCAACCGCCAGAAGATCGAGGCATGGTCCCGCGACCTCGCGCAGATCGAGGAAGTGCTCCGCAACCAGCCCAACGGCGCCGCTTCCGCCACGATTGAATCTTTCCTCAATACGACGCTGTCGAACATTCTCTCCGTTCTGGTCGACCTGAAGAAATTCACTGAAGCCGTCACCACCCCAGCCAGCCAAAAGAAGGTCCTCGAACAAGTCACCCTCCACCGCGCGCTGCAGGAAACGATCGACGTGCTCGAACGCACCAAACAGTCGTTCAAATCAAAAGAGCTCGGCGAACTGCGCAAACGACTGGAAGCGTTGCTCCACGCCAAGCCGGACATCGAGCCACCGAAAGATTACTGATCCGCTGCCGCGTCGGTCAGGAGAATTTCCTCCATCCCTTTCCTTCAAATTCGAAGTGAAACAAGGTCGGGTGGAACATCTCTGCCAGCATTTGCAGTGAATCCACCAAGCGCGGCCCCGGCCGGTTGAAATACTGGTTCCCGTCCACCAGATAAACGCGCCGTTGTTTCACGGCCCGGAGTTTCTCCCAGCCCGGATTCCTCGTCAGGGCATCCATCTCGCGCGCCACCCGCTCCAAACCAAACCCGCACGGCATTACCACGAGAATATCCGCATTCGCATCCCGCACCGCGTCCCACGCCAGCCACGGGGAATGCTTTCCTGGTTCGCCGAACAGATTCCTTCCGCCAGCTAGTTCCACCAACTCCGGCACCCAATTCCCCGCCGCCATCACCGGATCCAGCCACTCGATGCACGCCACGCCCGGACGCTTCTCCAGCGGCGCGGCGCGTTGAATGACATCGGCCACGCGCGACTTCAATCCGCGCACTACCTCCCTGCCCTGCTCCGCAACGTCCATCGCCGCCCCCACCGTGTGCATGTCGTCCCACAAATGTGCGAAGCGCTGCGGCGAGAGTGAAATCAATCTCGGCTTCGACTCCGCCCAACCCGCCACCGCAGCTTCCACCTGCTGCAAGTCTACCGCGCATACCTCGCACTGCGCCTGCGTGACAATCAGGTCCGGCTTCAAGGCACGAATTCCCTCCACGTCCACGTCGTAGAGTGACACGGCGTTTTGCAGGAGCGATTTCACGTCGCGATCGATCGCCGCGCTCGGCTTCGATGAATCCACCCGCGACGACGTGCAGACGGGAACGTGCAGAATCTCCGGCGGGAAATCGCACTCATGCGAACGCCCCACCAATCGCGACGCACCGCCGAGCGCGCAAATAATCTCGGTGGCGCTGGGCAGGAGGGAAACAATTCGCTTAGCGGACATGCGCCCGAGGTTTAAACAAGCGCCCGAAAGCGGCGAGCGGAAACTGCCCACCCACCGCGTCAGGGCTGCTTACTTTTGCTTTGAATTCAGCCACCTTCCGCGCCACACTCCGCCTCCCTCGGACCGGCCCAAAACACGCCGCCTCTCGGGAATCGACGACATGAAACGCACGCATCATTGCAACGAGCTCCGCGCCGAACACGCCGGACAAACTGTGACTTTGACCGGCTGGGTCCATTCCCGCCGCGACCTCGGCGGTCTCCTCTTCATCGACCTCCGCGATCGCGAAGGCCGCACGCAGACCGTTTTCGATCCCGCTGATTTGCCGAAGGAAGTTTTCGAAGTCGCCACTCATCTGCACAGCGAATCCGTCATCGAGATCAGCGGCAAGGTGCGCGTGCGTCCGACCGGCACGAACAACGACAAGATTCCGACCGGCCAGGTCGAAGTGCTCGTCAAAGGCTTCACCGTCCTCAACAACGCCGAGATTCTCCCCTTCCCCGTCGATGACCCGGAAGTCGCGAACAAGGTCAACGAGGAGCTCCGTCTCCAATATCGTTACCTCGACCTGCGCCGCCCGGAGATGATTCGCAACCTGCGCCTCCGCTCGAAGGTCGCCATCGCGACGCGCAGCTTCATGGACGAGCAAGGCTTCCTCGAAGTCGAGACGCCCACGCTCTTCAAGTCCACGCCCGAAGGCGCGCGCGAATTCCTCGTCCCGAACCGCCGCGATCCCGGCACGTTCTACGCGCTCCCGCAGTCGCCGCAGCAGTTCAAGCAGATCCTGATGGTCAGCGGCGTGGAACGCTACTTCCAGCTCGCCCGCTGCTATCGCGACGAAGATCTGCGCGCCGACCGCCAGCCCGAGTTCACGCAGGTCGACATCGAGATGTCGTTCATCGACCGCGAAGACATCTACGCGCTGATCGAAGGTTTGCTGAAGAAGGTGTGGAAGACCGCGCTCAACATCGACGTCCCCACGCCCTTCAAGCGCATCAGCTTTGAAGAAGCGCTCAACCGCTGGGGCATCGACAAGCCCGATACGCGCTTCGGCATGGAGCTCGTGGATTTCACCGAGGAATTCCGCGCGAGCACCTTCAAGGTGTTCAGCGGCGCCATCGCCAGCGGCGGCGTCGTGAAAGCCATCAACGCCCGCGGCCTCGCCGGCGCGACGCAGGGCCAGATCGAAACGATGACCGAGACCGCGAAAGGTTTTGGCGCGAAAGGTCTCGCCTACATCAAGGTGGAGAATGGTGAATGGAAATCACCCATCGTGAAGTTCTTCAGCGATGCAGAGAAGGCCGCGCTCACGACGAAGCTCTCCATTCAGGAAGGCGACCTCATCCTCTTCGCCGCCGATCAGTGGCTGAACGCCTGCGAAATACTCGGCAAGATTCGTCTCTACTGCGCCGACGTGCTCAAGGCCCAGGGCAAGCTCACCATCGACCCGACGCGCTTTGACTTCCTCTGGGTCGTCGAATTCCCGCTGCTCGGTTTCGACCGCGAAATGAATCGGTGGTATTCCAGCCATCACCCGTTCACCGCGCCCGTCGCGGACGACATCCCGCTGCTCAAGACCGACCCGAAGAAGGTCCGCGGCCAGCACTACGACATCGTGGTCAACGGCGTGGAACTCGGCGGTGGATCGATTCGTATTCACCAGCCCGACGTGCAGAAGACCATCTTCGAGGAACTGCTCCAGATTCCGCCGGACGAAACGAAGAGCCGCTTCGGCTACATGCTGGAAGCCTTCAAGTATGGCGCGCCCCCGCACGGCGGCATCGCGCTCGGCTTCGATCGCCTCTGCGCCATTCTCTGCGGCACGACGAGCATCCGCGACGTCATCGCCTTCCCGAAGACCGCGAAAGGCGTCTGCCTCATGACCGACAGCCCGAGCCAGGTCACCCCTCGCCAGCTCCGCGACCTGCACATCGAAGTGAAGGCAGCGGTGAAGAAGGAATGATGCTGTGGCGATCGGCAAGTTGACATGGCGTAAGGTCAGCAAGCTTGCGGTCATCACGCTCGTGGTCGGCTACGTCCTCGCTTGCGCGACAGTCTGGGCGTTCCAGCGAAGCCTTCTTTACTTCCCTACGGCATTCACTGTCGCAGTGGCTGAGTCCATCGGATCGAAGGAAGGACTCCTTCCCTGGCGAAACAGCCGGGGCGAACTGATTGGCTGGAAGCTGCCGGCGAAGACCAATTCCTCCGGGCAGATCCTGATTCTCCACGGCAACGCCGGAAGCGCCGTTCAACGCGGATACCTCGCTCATCCCGCTTACGAAGCGACAGCGTGTGATGTCTTCTTGCTGGAATACCCAGGCTACGGCGCTCGTCCGGGCACACCATCTATGGGGAGCTTTCTCGCCGCTGCAGATGAGGCGTTCAAAGAGCTGGCGCAGAAGCCGGTCTACGTCGTCAGCGAGTCCATCGGAACCGGAGCAGCCGCTCACCTCGCCAAATCGTATCCCGACAAAGTCCACGGAATGCTCATGTTCGTGCCCTACGACGACCTCGCATCCGTTGCCCAACGCCAGATGTGGTGGCTCCCCGCGAGCATGTTGCTGAAGGACCGATATCAACCAGCGAAGTGGTTGAACGACTACCGCGGACCGGTCAAAGTCGTGCTCGCCGGAGAAGACGAAATCGTGCCCGTGGAACTCGGTAGGAATCTCTTCGAAAGTTACCAAGGGCCGAAGCAGCTGCAGATCATCCCAAACGCCCGGCACAACGATCCCACATCGCAACCGATCGATTGGTGGAAGGGAGTGGTTCAGTTCTGGAAGACCAATCGACTGAACAGGGCGGTGCCCTCACCTCAAAATGCATCGCCTTAAACGACCCGTCGCCGCCAGATTCCGTCATTGACCGAAATGACATCCGGGGCACTGTTCCACATGCCCAAAGGCCGAAGAAGGCTTGTGCTCATCGCGCTCGTAGTCATCGCGTGCGGAGGAGCTCTGCTCACTTGGATTTGGGAGCGAGAGGAATCACCTGAAGTGAAGCTCGTATTTCTTGGCTACACCAATGAACTAATCGGTGTTTACAATCTTGGACCCTCATTTGAGGTATCGTCGTGGACTCCAAAGGCTATCATAGGAATAACCAATGGCGGTGAAACTCCTATCTTCCCATTCCTTGGTCCAAAGGCGTGAAACTCGGCGCAAATGGGAAATATCTTAATCGCAAAATTGATCAATCAACTCAAGAGCTCTTCAATAGGTTCCATCGCCCGAGTATTGCCGTCCCCCCAGCTCCAGTGGGCGCAGAGCGTGTGGGTCACAAATCCCCCACCTGAGAAACGATTTCACATCGACGCACCGTCGCTGCCGTTCAAATTCGAGCCACCATCCCGAGAAACAAATACGATGGTGCAATAAAACTGATCACCTCGTCGCCAATGCTTTCCAAATCACCGCTGGGTTGTCGGTAATGATTCCATCCACGCCCGCCGCGAAAAGCTGCTGCGCCATCGCTGCGTCGTTGATGGTGTAAACCCAGACCTTCAGTTCGCGTTCGTGCGCGGCTTTCAAGGCGGCGGCGTCCACTTGTTTGTTCCACACCGCCGCGTGAGCGCCGAGGCCTTTGATCTCGTCGAGCCACGCCGGACTTAATGCCTTTTCTGCGTCGCTCAGCTTCTTGCCGTCCTTGGTGCCGGGCGGGCCGAGCGCGCCGAGCACCTGACGCGGCTCCAGCCGATGGAGGTCGCGCAGGTAATCCCAGTCGAACGCCTGCACGACGACCTGGTTCACGAGCTGACGGTCGTTCAGCAACTTCACGCACGCCGCCGCATCACCAGCCTTGCGTTCGATAAGCGTCACGCTGCCGCGCTGGATGACATCCAGCGATTCGTTGAGCGTCGGCAAGGCGACTCCTGTTTGCGGATGCTTGAACCATTTTCCCGCGTCGAGCTGGCGAAGTTCCGCCAGCGTCCTGTCGGCGACGTTGAGGCCGCGACCGCCCCAACGGTTCGTCGCGTCGGTGGTGCGGTCGAGCGTGTAATCGTGCAGCACCACGAGCTGGCCGTCCTTGCTGTGATGGTAGTCGAGCTCGACCATGTCCGCGCCCGACACCACCCCGCGCTCGAACGCCGGCAGGGTGTTCTCCGGCGCCATCGCCGAGTAACCGCGATGCGCAATCACGAGCGGGCGCGGGCTTTCCAGCAACTTCTCCGCAGGCGATGGCGCAGCGACTCCGCTGACGGGCAGAAAAACCATCGACGCGAAGGCAGCAGCGTAGGCAAAGAGTTTCGTGAAGTGCATGCCGAAAAGGTAACGCTCGCCGAAGGCCAGCGACAAGCGAAGTCTGGCGAAACCGAGACGACCGCCCCAACGGAGCGCCGAACTCCGATTCGGCGCGTTCCAAATCGGAAGCAAAACCAACGAAAGAAAACCAAGGGAACGAAGGAGCGACTCCGTTTAACTCTAGCCTTAGCGAGCATTCGATTCGAATGGTCGACAATTTCTCTTCGCCGAGCTTTGTTCCCTTCGCGCCCTTCTGTTGATTCGCCTTACACCCCGCCGAAACGGAGTTCGGCGCTCCGTTGAAGTTTGTCGCTTGCACTCGCGGCAGCGGTTCCCATTCTTCCCGGCGTGAGCGCTGCAAAACAAATTCAGGCTGTGGTCTTCGACATGGACGGCGTGTTGACGGATTCCGAACCTCTCATCAACGCCGCCGCAGTCGCGATGTTCCGCGAGAAAGGCGTCATCGTGCAGCCCGAGGATTTCCTGCCGTTCGTCGGCACCGGCGAGGATCGTTACATCGGCGGCGTGGCGGAGAAATACGGCGTGACGTTGAATCCGCCCGCCGCCAAGAAGCGCACCTACGAACTCTATCTCGACCTCGTGCCGCAGCAGCTCCGCGCCTTCCCCGGCGCGGTGGAACTCGTGTGCACGTGCAAGGCGGCCGGCTTGAAAGTTGCCGTCGCTTCCAGCGCGGACCTCATCAAGATCCACGCGAACCTGAACCAGATCGGCCTGCCGCCGTCCGAATGGGACGCGATTGTTTCCGGCGATGATGTCGCGCGCAAGAAGCCGGCACCAGACATTTTCCTCGCGGCGGCGCGCAAGCTCGGCGTGGAGCCGACCGCGTGTGCGGGGATTGAAGACGCCGTTCACGGTGTGGAGGCATTGAAGGCGGCGGGCATGCGATGCATCGCCGTGGCGCAAAGTTTCCCGGCGGACCAATTGCGCTCGGCGGATGTGGTGTTGCCGACGATCGCCGACGTTTCGCTGGCGATTCTGAAGAACCGGAACTGACCGTCTCGAGGCTAGTCCTCCGCGGGGACGTCGTCCGACTTCTTCACGAAGAGCGCTAGGGACGCGGTGTAGCCGTGGAGGAAGTTCTTCGCCCCAACCGGACCGAGCTCGCCATTGCAGAAGAATCCCGTAAGACCGAACGGACCCAGCTCATCCTGCACGTGCCGAGCATCGTGGTCCGGCGTGCCGAAGAGATGCTGGCCACGACCGTTGCAGCTGCAAAGAACGCCGCCATAAATCGTCCGCCCCAGGAAACGCCGCTTGGCCCGGCGCAGGAGCGAGATGATGTCTTCTGATCCCGTCGCCGCCGCGCGGCACTGGAACTGAATGGTCTGGCCCGGTCGAGGGTAGGCGCCGATGGCCACGGTGCCTGAATCGGGATCGACGCCGAGCAAGTTGCGGATGAGAAAATCGCCGCGATGAAATTCGTCGAGGTATTCGTTCACGACAAGGCCGACGAAGAGATTTCCCTGCGCCTGCTTTTGCTCCTTCACGGACAGGCTCGCGTAGGTTTCAGCGAGAACTTCATAGGCCGGCCGGTTGCCGATCTCGTGAATGATGTTCTTCTCGACCTTGGTGATGGTCCACGTCTCACCGATCGGATTGCAGCCCTGCGAAATCACGCTCTCCGGCGAGACATCGCCCCCGATCGATACCGCGATTCCACCATCAGTGAACACATCGCCATTCAGGTAAATCTGCGTCTCGTGAACGGACGGTTCGCCGCTGGCGATACCGCCGAGAATCGGCAGTGGCGCGTAGGCTTCGTTCCAGGCGCGAAGCCAGCTTTCGCAGTCGAGGTGGAACGGGTCGGCGAAACACAGCCAGCCGTTCGTCTGCTCCGGGCGCACAGCGTTCTCCAAGTGCCAGTAGGCCGGACCGGTGGATTCCTCGACTTGATCCTGCGTGAAGCGCACCGCTTCGAGCTTTGCGCCCGGCAGAGAGTAGAGGCCCAGGACGATCCCGGCGTCTTCCTCAAACTCACGCGCCCCGGCGATGAGGCTTCCGCTGGAGCAACCGACGAGCAACGGCACCTGGGCGTGGACACGAATGATCTCCAACAACGCCGGCGCGGCTTCGAAGTATTGCGGCGTGACGAAGATCACCCCGAGATCCACCCGGGGCGCCTTGAGCTGAGTGCGAAGCTTTTCTGCCCACGCGCGCAACTTGTCTTCGTCCAGCTCGCCCTGCCAGTGGGCGGCCACGGAATACTCATTCTGCATGCGGGAAAACTAACGTGGTGCGCCTCGATGGCAACTCTGGAGGCAGCGCGTTTGACGCGAATCAGTCATGGAATGATTGCGGAAGGAACGGGAAAGTTCGCTTACCTGGCGGCTTGTCTTCCGAATGCAGCCATGGCCTGATGATAAAAATTCTCCTTCGCGATGGCCGAGTTCGGCTGTAACCCCGGAGGCGAAACCCCGGTCAACTGGAATGAACGTGTTGGTTCGAGAAGCTGCCAAGGCGGCCCAAGCCGCTGAAGTGCTCGATGTCGCGGAGTGCGTGAAACGCGTCCGCCGCGGCGAGGAGGATGCCGCTCGCTCGCTGTTGAACCACTTGTTCCCGCTGGTGCTGAGCGTGGTCCGGGGTCACCGCCCGCGCCGCATGAGCGAGGATGACTTGACCCAGACGATATTCGTCAAAGTGTTCACCAAGCTCGAACAATACTCAGGCGCCGTGCCGCTGGAGCACTGGGTGTCGCGCATTGCCGTGAACACCTGCCTGAACGCGTTGCAGGCGGAGAAGATTCGCCCCGAATTGCGGTGGGCGGATTTGACCGAGGAGGAGGAACACGTGGTGCAGACCCTCGACACCACCGCCGGCGAACTGGAGCCGGGCTACAGCCTCGGGTCACGGGATCTCACGGACAAATTACTCGACTGCCTCAAGCCAAACGATCGTCTGCTCGTCAGCCTGCTCCACATGGAGGGACGCTCCGTCGAGGAAGTGAAACAAATCACCGGCTGGAACATTTCAATGATCAAGGTTCGCGCTTTTCGCGCCCGGAAACGGATGCGCAAGCACATGGAGACCTTGATGAAGGAGAACACGCCGTGAACGAATCGGAGCACGACTTGAACCGGTTGTTGCGTTCCGCGGCCAAGGCCCCCAAGGAAACGCCGGACGGACCTTCCCCCGCCTTGGAACAACGCATCCTTGCGCAGTGGCGCAGCGGCGCCGAAGCGGTGGAGGAATGGTTCACGCATCTCCCGCTCTACCGCCGCGCGCTCGTCGTCGCCTGCGGTCTCACGCTGGTCGCGTTGATCGTTTATTTTCCGGACATCACTGGGGATTCCGCGGACGAGGTCGACCTCGTAACTACCCCGCTCGACATGACTTCACTGCCATGAGCCACTTCACCAAACGCAAGGCGCTGACCTATCTTGTTGCCATTTTCCTCGCCGGAGCGGCCTGCGGAACCATCCTCGGTTACGTCTCCGGCAAGCATCAGGCAGCATCGCCCACCCGGCAAAAGGAGATCTGCGACCGGACGTTGAAGAAGCTGCAGACGCGGCTGGATCTCTCTGACGAACAAGTGGCACGGATCAAACCGATCGTGGAACAGAACAGCGCCTCCATGCAGACCATCCAGCGGGAATCCTGGCAACGCGTCTCCGATGTCGTGAAGCGGATGAACACCCAAATCGCTGGTCACCTCTCCGCCGACCAGAAGCAGAAACTGGAAGCGATGGAGAATCAGCGCTGTGAAAATGTCCGCAAGAAATGCGGCACGCCGCGCGCGGAATCCTCCGACAACACCGACGCCAGCCGCAGCAAATAACCCGGACTACGGTTTGAACGGATCGAGCAATCGGGTCCTCTTCTGGTTCGGCACCTCGACCGCCTCCCAATCGAGGAAATACGCGCCTTCCTTGCCCATGATCTCGCGCATCAGCCGGCTGCGGGCGTTGGCCCGGGAGTCGGAAGGCGGCTCGCTTCGCGCGTTGGCCGGATGCTGGGGCGCCCATCCTCCGCTGTGATCCGCAAGAGCCATCCCGAGGCTTCGTTCCGGATCGACGTGGTGATATTCGAGGTCCTGTGATTCCAGCCAAGGGTTTCCCCATTCGATTCCCTCCTGTGCGCAGAAGGCGGATAATAAATGCTCCTTGCTCACCCAGTCCACGATCCCGATCAGCGAACTCCGATCCGTCGCCAGCGCACGATGGACGCGTTCCCAAAGATTGAGCAGCACATCGGTCTCGGTATCACGACCAGCGAAGAGTTGCTTCGCCTTCTGCCGAAACAGGTCGAGCAGTTCAAGCGCATCAGCCGTTGAGCCGTCGCACAAGGAAACTGTCCACGGCGGGTTGAGCGTCCGGGAGATCTGCCGGAACGCCGTCACCGCATCGCCGAGAACAAGCATTGGCATTTCATCAGCATCCAGCAGATCGAGCACGAGGCGCGTGGTGCCAACCTTGAGAAACAGCGAGGCCGGCTGGACGTTGGTGTCGCCGTGGATCAAGTGGAGCCGACGATACAATCGCGGGTCCGCGAGCGGTTCATCACGCGTGTTGATGATGGCGCGGTTGTGCTGAACCCACTCAAAGAAATCGTTCTGGATGTAGTCCGCGCGCTGGCTGATTTGAAACGGGACGGGTTCATCGCGAGGGGCGACGTCGATGCGTCCCCTCGTCGGCTTCATGCTGCCGACCCTTCCCGCACCCGTGTAGAGCACGCGCAGGGTCAGAAACGCCAGCAGTGAAAGCACGTTCTTCTCGTGCAAAGGCGCGCAGCGGTCGAGGGAGTAATTCTCGTGGCAACCGAACGTCGCGCCGGTGTAGTGGTCGATGTTGTTGCGGATGAAATGAACTTGGCCCTCAAGCCCGAGCGCACGGACCGCTTCGAGCAGGAGAAGATCGCCGGCGCGATCATACCGGACCACATCGAGCGCGGAGACGCACTCCGGCGTGCAGTATTCGAGATGCTGCATGTCTATGTAGACGCGACCGCCATTGAAGAGGAATCCTCCATTGCCGGCCGGTTCATCCCAGTCGCGATCGTGCTGATCGATCAAACCGTAGCGGTGATTCTCGAAGAGCCAGTCGCGAACGCGCGGAAGAACTTCGTGAAGCTGAAGTGGGGGATCGACGAGGCAACCGTATTCCGTTTCCAAGCCTGTGATGCGTCTCGACATGAGATTGGGTGACCTGTGCGGCAGCATGCCCGTTCTTCAGCACGAAAGACAAGGCACAAGGCGTGACAAACCGGCAACGCGACAACGAAACCGGACGGAGCGTTACTTGATCTCCAGCGGACGATATTGCACCGGGCCGGGAAGTCTTCGATCAATCAATGCCGTCTCGACAGTTTTGCCGGAAACAGTCGTCGGCAGACTGTCCGGCACCCGGAACTCTCCCAGAGTTCGTCCATCGACCATCGCCTGCCAGAGCGCGAGGCACAGGCCCGCCACCCGCGCGAGCGAATCCTCCGGTTTCAACTTGTCCCGCAGCCACGCACTCGCCTCCGCCTCGACCTTCCGATCGGCGGCGGCGATGAGAACGCCCGAGGTTTCGTAGTGATGATGTCCGTCGTAGTGAAGACGCACGAGGCTGTCCTGCGCTGGCGTCTCGCCGAGTTCCGTAAAGATCGCCTCGACGATGAACGGCGGAGAGAAAATCTGCTCAAAACTGCTCTTGAGTGTCGTGCTCAATGCAAAGCTGATGAGGCGCCGAAGCGTGACGTCCTTCGACGACCGGTTGAATCCTTCGACATGCGCCGCTTCGATCGCAGCCTGGCGCAGCTTCTCGATATCGACCGGATGCCCGAGCGCGGCAAACCCATGGCGATCGTAAACCTCGAAGACCTTGGAATGACCGATTCCAACTCCCAGCATGAGTATTCCCTCGGGGCGGGACACCGCGAACACCGGCGTGGCACCCTTCATCTGTTCGGAGATGTATTCGCGACGATTCCCGATCGCCTCGAGCCAACGATACGGTTCTTCAGTCATTGCATTGACTCCTTCCAGAACTGCTCCTGTTCAGCCACCGAGATGGATCGGATGCCGGCGGGGGCTACGAGTTTGATCGTCGCAAAGAGTTTCTTCTCGGGATGCACGCCGCCGGTGGCGGTATCGAACTCCGCCGCCGTCATCAAAAGGCGATTGGCGAGAACCGTGGCCTGGCTGACGGACATCTCGGCCGGCTTGGGCTGGCCCCAGCGCTCCAGGAAGCTCAGCACGCTCTTGATGCTGCCACTGCCGCTGCCGCTGCCGGCGTAGTTGGTGGCCTCGAACTGCGCGCCTAGCGGATCGTAGAAATAGATCTGAGGTTTCGCCGACGGATCGTTGGCCTCCACGCCGGCAAAAATCGGCGCGACCACGCCGAAGCCCTGAATCGTTCCCGCCAGATTGTTGCGGAGCAATTGGGACAGCGCGCGAATCTTCGCGGGAAGGCTCATCGGTTGAAACTGACTTCGACGGTAATACTCGAAGGAAGTCTGAAGCATCCGTCCCATCTCAAAGGCCGTCGCTGGCGATCCAGCAATCGCCATCAGCGAATGGGAGTCGAGTTCGAGGATCTTCTCGGTCTTGTCGGAGAAGACGATGTTGCCAGCGGTGGCGCGATGATCACCAGCGATCACGCCGTCCGCGCAATGAAAGGCGAAGACCGTCGTGGCATGAAGCGGCGGCACCGACGGAGCGTTGGAACCTGCCTGCGGGATGACCGTCTTCGGCAGGAGCGCCAGAAAATCGCCGTTCATTGGCCGGTCCGTTGGCGATAGCGCCGGGCTTGATCGGGATCGACCTTGCGCATTTTCTTGAGCAACTCCTCCGTGTTGGGTTTCTCGACTTGCGGGGAGCGCGGCCCTTCACCGCCTCCTCCGCCACCGGGGACCGGAGCAACCGGAGGTGTTTTTCGCATTTGGTCAGGCATAATCAATTGTGGGTTGGTTAAACGATCTTTGCAAATTTGAGCTGGGCCAAATCCTCCACCGTCTTCGCCGCGCTGATGATCTTCAGGCTGTCTTTCACGAGAGTCGCGTCGAAGAGATCGCGCAAATCGAGCTCGATCTTTTTCTCCGCGCCTTTGAGCAAAATATAGTCCCACTGAGTTGCGTGGACAGCGGAGCCGAACTTCTCGATGCAACGGCCCCGCACTGCCGCCCGCGTCGTCGGCGGCGGACACAGGCTGTGGCTCTTCAGTGATTCCAACGGATAGGGCACGCGGAACGCATGCTGGTCCATCAATGCGTAAAACAGCCCCTGTTCGCGGTCCAGAAGGTGGTAAGATAAATCCAGACTGCGCAGCCACGGATCATCTGGCCCCAGCTTTTCCGCCTCCCGGAACTGTTCAATCAGCTGATACTTGGCGGACCAATCGAGGCGGTCCGATGTAGACAACGGATCGCGTTCCAGATCGTTCAGTACTTCGTCCCATGCCTCGACGACCGCCTTCCACTCGGCATCGAGCCCGGGACAAAACTCCCGCACGAGAGTGAGATACTCGCGTTGAATATCGATCGCGGAGGTCTTGTACCCCTGAGTGTCGCGGCACAGCCATTTCCAGCTGGAATCTCGCGAGATGGTTTTGATGGTCTGAATCGGATCCGCCACGCGAGGCACGCGATCGGGCGGCGCGCCATTCAACAGCGCCTGCAAGACCAGCGCCGTTGTCCCAATCTTCAACCACGTGGAATAGAGAGATAGATTCGCATCACCCACGATGACATGAAACCGCCGGTAGAGCTGGTTGTTCGCATGCGGTTCGTCGCGAGTGTTGATAATCGGCCTTCGCTGCATCGTATCGACGCTCTGGAGCTCCGAGAAAAAGTCGCTGCGTTGCGAGACTTGAAATCCTGGACCGACAAACTTGTCCTCCTCCTCCCAGCCATACTTGCCCGCCCCGCAAACGATCTGGCGAGTGACGAAGAACGCGACCATCGACGAACTCAACAAATCCCACGGCAGCTTCCGTGGCATGAGATCGTTCTCATGGCAGCCGTAGCTGTGGCCACGAAAGTCGGTGTTGTTCTTGTAAAGCAGGACCGGATTGTCGGAGTTCTGATTGAGATTGCGAACGCACGCCATCAGCAGGGCGTCCCCGGCATAGTCCTGCTGGAGAATCTCAACAAGGCGGCTGCATTCCGGCGAGCAATACTCTGGATGCGCGTGGTCATTGTAGAAGCGCGCTCCATTTCGGAGCACCAGATCGCTCTTAATCTCGCTGAATGTTAACGCGCGCTGTGCGTCCTGCGCGAAGTAGTTCGCCTCGTCAGTGTCCTGAAGCAGTTCCTTCACCCGGAAGCCACGCGCGTCGCAGTGCGGATCTTCGCAGCTGTAATCCCAGCGCATGCGAACTCCCGGAGCCGTGGCGTTGCGCACGAGGGCAATGGATTCAGAGACAACATCCACGCCTTCGGGATTCTGGCGGGTGATCCCGATCTCGGTTTCGGTGCCGAACTGGATGTCCATAGCTGCAACAGTTGCGTCCGTGTCTGTTTGTGCCGCCCGATCCAGCTACACCGCTGGCGCGGGTGATGCGGTCGTTTCTTCGACCGCCAAGGGTTGATTGGTATTCGTCAACGCTGGAACTAAATCGTTCCCGACGAATGAATGCGTTCCGCCGGACGATAGGGCGATAGACGCACGACATTGCCGGGATCAAAATCGGTAAGTTTCAACCAGTCTTCAGTGATGTCGCTCGGCGGGAAGAGATCGTTCTCGCGATACTCTTTCATGAGCGCCTTCAATAAATCCTGGCGGCTGAGTGGCGATTCATCGCCAATCTCAATGGAGCGTTTGATGGCATACTCCTTCGCGCGCTCGACAATCGCCGCGATGATGGCGCCACTGGAGAGATCGCCGCGGTAAAGGTAATCGTGTCGACCGCTGCGATAGGTGACGTCGAGGAAACGATTCTCATCGGTCTTCTCGTAGTGGGCGTCGACGACGCAATCGACAAGCGCGTCCCGCGGCTCCGCAAGCGGAAGTTCGTCCTTGAGATAGATGCGATAAATCTCGCGCGCCGCTTCCTTGTCCGGACGTCGCACGCGAATCTTCCGATCAATGCGCCCGGGACGAAGGATGGCGGGATCAATCAAGTCAGCGCGATTGGACGCAATGATGATCACGACATTCTGGAGCACTTCCAACCCGTCCATCTCGGTGCAGAACATTGGCACGAGCGTGGAAAGGATGTTCGAGCCGACCCGGCCGGCGTGGCGAGTGCCCAGAATGGACTCCGCCTCGTCGATGAAGAGGAACGCCAGATGTCCTTCGGCCGCTTTTTCGCGGCATTGCGTGAACAAGTCCCGGACCTGGCGTTCCGATTCACCGAGCCACATGTTGAGCACCTCCGGTCCCTTCACACTGAGGAAGAACTCGGGATGGTCCTCACCGGTTTTCTCCCGGATCTGCAGCCGCAAATTGTGGGCCGTGGCTTTGCCCAGCAGCGTCTTTCCACAACCCGGCGGGCCGTAGAGCAAAAAGCCCTTGGGGACCGGGTGGTTGAATCGCTTGAACAGCTTTGCGTGAAGGAAGGGCATCTCAATCGAATCGCGGATGCCCTGCACGGCTTCCATCTGGCCACCGATATCTTTCCACAAGATCGGCTCCACCCGGGTCAGTGTCCGATCCAACCGTTTCGCGGTGCCGATCACTTCCACGGCGACGCGTTGGTTGGGATCGAGACGGATCTCCAATCCCGCCTTGAGCTTGTCCTTCGAGAGAAGCGTCGAGCGAATGACAACGAGGTCCGAAATGCCCGATTCGTTGCCGACACGAATCCGACCGTCGGAGAGCAGTTCAACAACCTTGACGACTGGACCGTTCTTATCGAACCCGAAGGAATCGGTGACGGCGAACGCTTCGTTCAAGAGAACGCGGGAGCCGGTATCCAGGGTCGCTTCCGGAATCGCCGGATCGAGATTGCAAACGTAGTCGGTGCCGTTGGCGCAAACCAATGCCCGGCCTTGCGGGAGCTTCTGCAACAAGGTGCCGAGGCGAAGCGCCGGGGCGCGGAGCTTGTCAACGGCTTCACTGAGTTTTTCCACGGCGTTGCGCGCCTGGTCTTGCAGCTCTTCCATCTCCTCGATCCGGCGGCGCAATTGCAGGAAATCGGGAGGCACCGGCCCCTGCATTGCAACTTTGTGGGAAATCAAATCGAGCAGCTGAAGAGTGGAGAGTTCGGAGGAGTTATCGAGGGGCGGAAACTGGTCCACTGGAGGCGTCTCCTGCCCCTGAGACGAACCACCCGGTTGTGGTCGGCCTTTGTTGGACTTGTTCACGAAATGAGTCTACACCGAAAAACGAATGAGGCAAATAAGTCGTTCTAAAATCCGAAAAGATTCCTGCGCGCAATCGATCAAACCCCGCGACCAAGGGGCGACTGCTTTACACGATTGGCCGTCGCCTTTCTTGCGCCTCACAACTCACTCCACTACGGTGAGGCATGTTCCGAGCAGGCCACTCCAATCGCCGCCAGGCATTCACGCTGATTGAACTGCTGGTCGTCATCGCCATCATCGGCATTCTCGCCAGCATGTTGCTGCCGGCTCTATCGAAGGCGAAAGGCAAGGCGCTGCGGATTTCCTGCATTAACAACCTGCGCCAGACCGGGCTGGCTCTCCGCATGTGGGCCGACGATAACGACGGTCGATTCCCCTGGCGTCAGTCCATCCACAACGGTGGCAGCCAGGGTGAAATTGAGGCTTGGAAAAGCTTCACGCTGATCCGGAATGAAATATCCACCCCTCGAGTGTTCCGCTGTCCTAGTGATGGAGATCGGGATCGCGCTTACGACTGGACGGATACTCCGGGGAACGGATTTGAAGCCATGAAGAACTCAGCGTTGAGCTATTTCATCGGAACCGACTCGGACGAGAATCATCCGGGAGTGCAGGTGGCAGGAGATCGCAACATCACGGGGACCGACGGTCAGAACTGCGATTCCGCCCAGATTGTCGGATTCGCTACGCTACTCGATCCGCTCACCGCGCGCTGGCAGGGGAACATCCACAATGACGCGGGGAATATGCTGATGGGCGACAGCAGTGTGCAGCAACTTTCGATGAGCGGCTTGCGAAGGCACCTCGGGCAGACCGGGGATCCGAACCAGTTCAATCACATCCTTAAACCGTAGTCGTCACGGCCGAATCACCGCCCGGTAGAAGCGGTTCGGCGGTCCTGCGGTCGCGAGATCTGAGATTGGCAGAACGCCATCATCCGGGATCAAGTTGGTCGCCACATCGCTCCACGTCACCAGATCGGGCGATACTTGAACGACACATCGTTCGCCGGGCACGCCATTGACTCGCAAGTGGCTCCCGCCACTCCCCACCGGCGAGACATATTCTATGGAAGGCTCCACGCCAGGATTTCCATTGGGGATGAAGAGAATCGCCTGACCATTCGTGACCACCGACGGCGATCCCATGAAGGAATACTTTGTCCCAACGCCTCCCATGAAATCCTCCAACCCAATCGTCGCGCTGACGCCTTGGGCATATTGAGAATTGCCGCTATTCACCTTCGCGTATTGGAAACGAACATTCTCGTTTTCATAAAGGATGATTTGAAACGTGAACTTCGTGCTCGCCGACAACTTGTGTGGCACTTCCACCCATGAGACGACCGCGTAGCGATTGGGAGCCGTGCCCATGGTTCCAAACCACACCTGTCCGCCGCCCGCCGGATTCAAATCATCCCAAAAGGGACAGAGAATTGCGTTTGGGATCGTACTCAACGGCAAGTTTGTGTTCGAACTGGCCGAAAGACTCAGGTTGAGGAAACCCACCAGACCGTTCGCCCCCACGTACAAATTCGTGTACTCCTTCCCGGTGTATCCGAACGAAAAACCCAACGGCCGCGCCCCACTCACTCCATTGTCCGTCAGCGTCAGACTGGTCATGCCATTGGTAGGGATCCAGGCATACGTGCCGGGGAAAATCGTGAAGCCACCGGACAATGCGCGGGCGAGATTCAACCTCCCGCCAGTGACGCACTTCCCCGAGAAATCGGGAACTTTGTCGACCGTCCCAAGAACACGATTCACCACCTGCTGCGCGGTCAAATGGGGAAACTTCGCGAGAATCAAAGCCGCCGCACCAGCGACACACGGCGTGGCCATCGACGTGCCGCTCATCAAATAGTAATCCGAGTCCGAGCGGTAATAGGTGGACAAGATATCGAATCCTGGCGCAGCGAGATCGATGGTCGTAGCACCGTAATTGTAGCCGAGATAGGTATCGCTGCGGCTCGAAGCCATCACCGAAATGATGTTATCAATCGCGAAACAGGCGGGGTAACGCGGCGCGAGGTCGGTATCCAATCCAGTATTACCTGCTGCCGCCACCACCACCACACCCGCCTCTCGCAAGTTCCAGAATGCATTCGACAGCGCGGTATTGATCGGCCCCGGAGTTTCGAAGCTGCAATTCACCACCTTCGCGCCGTTGGTGCGTGCGTAGTTCAAACACTCGATCAAATCGGAAGCGTAACCGTTACCGAAGTTGTCGAGAAACCGGCAGGTCATGAGACGGGTGCTCCACGCCACGCCACTGACCCCGAGCGCGTTATTCCCCACGGCTCCCAAAATACCCGCCACGTGCGTGCCGTGGCCGAAATAGTCCGTGAGATTTCCGGAGGGCGTCGGACCCGTGGAGTTCAGTCCGTGGACGTCATCAATGGCGCCATTCCCATCATCATCGATGCCATTGCCACGAATCTCCCCCGGATTCACCCAGAGGTTGGCCGCGATGTCCTGATGCGTGACGCGCAACCCGGAATCGACGACCGCGACAATGACGTTGCTTGCTGAATTGAGATTGCTCCAAGCCTCCACCGCATCCATGTCGGCGTCGAACACACCGCCGCTCTGGCCGAAATTGTTCAAATGCCACTGGTCGCCGTTGGCCACGCGCGGGTCATTCGGCTGCGCGCACGCCGTCAGCACCACATCCAAGTCGGCCGACTCCACCTCGCCGCTTTGACGGTATCGGGCCACCATTTCCGCAGCCGAAACGCCCGGTGGCAGTTCGATCACCTGAATGTTTCCCATGCCAGGAAAAGACTTCTTCAGTCGCGCCTTGTGCCGGGCATGAAGCGTATTGACCATGGCACTGCGACCCTGCTTCGGAACGATGAGAATGCGATCCTCACGGTGAGCTGGACCATCCTTGAGCCGGACGATGCGGGGCGACTGCGCCACGGCATCGGACAAAACACCGATCAAGCCGAGGCAAATCGCCACCCAGCGCATCTGAAAATATTTTACCGACAATTTGCTTGGCATTTACTGAGCACGAATCTAACACAGTCCCGTTCTTTGAAAACGACCGGATGCGAATGCGTGTCCGGCAAAGATGCAGCTCAACGTCAGGGAACCCCGTGGAAATCGGGGACGGTTGCGCCACTGTAACGGGATACAAGTTTCACCCGCGGCAGGCCGCTTTGGAAGCGGCTGCCATTGGGAAACGCCACTGATGCTAAACCATCGGGAAGGCAGGAACAAGGCTTAAGCCCGGAGTCAGGATACCGGTTGAACTGCGCTCGTCAGGGTGTGTCGTCATGACCCGCCCGACTTCTCCGTCAAAGAGAAGGATGAGGCCAGAGCCCGCTGATCTGTTTTCGGCGGGATTCGTCGAATGCCTTCATTCTCCGTTTTGTCGGGGGTGAAGGGTTTTCATTTTCACCCCGGCACTGGTCCTCGAAACCAAACCCGTCCGTATGGGCGGGAAACCGAAAGATCAGTGCCATGAAAAAGTCCTGTCTCCTGCTGCTGGCCATTGCCAGCCTTGCTTCCACCTCCACCACCCACGCAGCGCCCGGCGACCGGGTCGTCAGCTACGACCCCGGCGTCGGCTACACTCCGAACTTCACTCACCCGAGAGTCGTGCTCGGCGAACCGTCCCGGGTGAATCCCTTCGGCGAAGCCACCGACCCGTTCAACCCAGCCTACGGCACCAATCAGGTGCTCTCCATTGGCGCAGGCGGCTCCCTGGTGGTCCGGTTGCAAAAGCCGATTCTCAATCACCCGCGCAACATCGACGGGCTGGATTTCACCATCTTCGGCAACTCCGGCTTCATCATCACCAACGAGTTCGACCTGACCACCTATGAATGGATCGGCATTCCAGCGACCGACAGCTCGCTCTTCGGCGAAAGCACCGGCGAAACGCGCGTCTCTGTGAGCTTCAACGGAAAGCATTTCTACACGCTCAACCCCGCCTACAACCCGACTGTCGACAGCTTCCCGCCGACGGATGCCGCGGGCGATTTCCGCATCCCGGTCGATCCCAAGCTCTCCGTCGAAAACTTTGCCGGAGCGACTTTGGAAGACATTCGTGACCTCTACGACGGCTCTGGTGGTGGCGCCAGCTACGACATCTCCTGGGCCGTCGATGCCCGTGGCCGACGCGTCTGGCTCCCGATGGTTCGCTACATCCGCATCGACGTGATCAGTGGCAAAGCCGAGATCGACGCATTCTCCGCCGTCGCCCGCACGCCGCATTGGCGGAAGGGAAAGAAGTAACTCGCATCAACCTCGCGACCACCTTGCAAACGCCCGCAATGCTCTCCCGCTTCTGCATTGCCCTTCTGTTGACCGCCGCCCTGCCCGTCGGGGCGGCGGTCATCGAGGAAGACTTTGCCACCGACCCTCTCGCGCGCGGCTGGCGCGTCTTCGGCGACAGCTCGTTGTTCCGCTGGAACGCATCGAATCAGAATCTCGACGTGACTTGGGATTCCTCCCGCACGAACAGTTTTCTCCACCTGCCCCTCGGGACCATCCTCGGCAAGTCCGACAATTTCAGCGTCAGCTTTGAAGTCCGGCTCAGCGACATCCGCCTCGGCAACACGCCGGGCAAGACCAACGAATTCCAGATCGCCATCGGCCTGATTCACTACGCCAGCGCGATTCGAACGAATCACTACGCCGGCGCCGGCGTCAGCACCGCCTACGGCGTACGGAACGTCGTCGAGTTCGACTACTTTCCCGACGCCGGCTTCGGAGAGACATTCACCAGCGTGGTCGTTTCCACCAACAACCGGATCTACCCCGTGCACAATTTCCCGCTGAAGATGACCACGGGTGACACCTTTCGAATCACGCTCACCTACACCGCGGCGGACCAAACCCTCCGCACCACCGCCACCAGGAACGGCGCGCCGTTTGGCCCATCGCCTGGTAATGCATTCGCGGAACTTTCCCTCACCGGCAAAAGTGACTTCCGTGTCGATTCCTTTGCCATCACCAGTTACAGCGATGCCATTCAGGCTGGCCCGCCACAGTTCCACGGCTCCATTCTCGCCCGCGGCACCGTCGATAACATCCGCCTCACCCTGCCCCCGCCAGCCGTCGCTCAATTCGAACTCTCCCTCGCGAACGCCACGTGTCAGGCGGAGCTCAATACCGTTCCCAACTGGCTCTACACGCTCGAACGCAGCCACAGCCTCGGCCAGTGGATCGCCGTCTCCGAAACCGTCACCGGAACTGGAGCTCGTTTGCTCCTCATCGATTCTCAACCTTCTGCCGATCACTCCTTCTACCGCGTTCGCGCGGAACGACCATGAACTCCCCTGCCCCACTCGCTCGACGCCGAACCACCCGGGCGTTCAGCCTCGTCGAACTGCTCGTGGTCATCGCCGTCGTCGGAATTCTCGGTGCCCTGCTCCTGCCAGCGTTGAGTCAGGGCAAGGCCGCCGCCCGTCGCATCCAATGCATCGACAATCTGCGGCAGCTTGGCCTCGCCACCCAGATGTATTGGGATGAGAACGAAGACTTCACCTTCCGCTACCAAATCGGCGCCACCAATGGCGGACGTCTCTACTGGTTCGGCTGGATCAAGCCCGGCGCCGAAGGCCAGCGCGAATTCGATCCCACTCAAGGCGCGCTCTACCCGTTCCTCCAAAGCAGCGGCGTCGAAATCTGTCCCTCGCTCGACTACAACAACGCCCTCTACAAGTACAAGGCCCGCGGCGCAGCTTACGGCTACGGCTACAACCTCAACCTCGGCGAAACCTCCATCAACACCAGCCGCATCTCACAGCCTTCCGAAACCGTCCTTATGGCGGACGCCGCCCAGGTGAACGACTTCCAGGCACCGGCGTCACCCGACAGCCCGATGCTCGAAGAATTCTACTACGTCGACGCCGATGACGGCGGCGGCTATCCGAACGCGCACTTCCGCCACCAGAAACAGGCGAACGTCCTCTTCGCCGACGGCCACGTTGACCGTGAGAAGCCAGTGCCCGACTCGATCGACCCGCGGCTCCCCAGCCAGTCCATCGGCTGGCTGCGCCCGGAAATCCTGAAACTTCGCTGACGCAAACCGCGTTCGTCTCCGGTTCTACGCACTACGCGACGCCGACCTCGTCGGAATCTCGCCCGCCGCAGAACCCGACCGCACGAGCCGATCGCTTCTCGATCAAACCTCGAGAACCTCGTTGCAAATCCGGTGCGCCGGGCAAAACTTCCGGCCGAGAACTCCATGAAGATCCACACGCTTTCCCGGCGTTCCTTTGTCACGACTCTCGGCGCCGCCGCACTGGCCACCAGCGCATTCGCAGCCGCACCAGTCGCGCGCAAGAAGGTTCCCATCGGTCTTCAGATGTATTCCGTGCGCGACGACGAGAAGCGCGACCTGTTCGCCACGCTCAAAGGACTGCGCGAAATGGGCTACGAGTGCGTCGAGTTCTGGGCGCCTTACTTCGACTGGACACCCGCGCGCGCGAAAGAAGTGCGCAAGCAACTCGATGATCTCGGCCTGCGCTGTTACTCGAATCACACCGGCGCGAAGCACTGCGCCGCGGACCACCAGCCGCACGCCATCGAGTTGAATCACATCCTCGGCAGCCGTTACGTCATCATGGCGCACGCAGGTCCGCAGGCGAACCTCGACGGCTGGAAGCGCACCGCCGGAAGTCTTGGACGATGATGCACGAGAAACTGAAGCCCGCCGGGCTCGGCTGCGCCTACCACAATTGGGACGTGGACTTCCGGCCCATTGAAGGCACGCGGCCCATCGACATCTTGACCGGCAACACGCCCAAAGAAGTCGCCTTCCAACTCGACGTGGCCACGTGTCTCGCCGCCGGCGCCGATCCGCTCCCGTTCATCAAGGCCAACGCCGGCCGCATCAAGACATATCACCTCAAGGACTGGTCCTCCGACCGCGAGAAACACTACCGCGTGCTGCTCGGCGAAGGCGTTGGCCCGTGGAAGGAACTGCTCGAACTCGCGGAGACCGTCGGCGGCGTGGAGCACTATCTGATCGAACAGGAAGGCAGCCGCTTCTCGCAGATGGAAACCGCGCGACGCTGTCTTGAGAATTTCAAAGGACTTAGGGGATAGTTTCGGAGCGCGACCTTCGTATTGCAAAGCCCCAGCGGGGCGGCATCTGTGTAGCGTCAAACGGCCGGATGAACTCGAGCTCCGTAGGAGCGGGATGGCTGACGATGTCGCTCCTACGGAGCTTAAAGCATTGAACGGTGCAACATCTACAGAGATGCCGCGCCGCTGGCGCTCGGTTTCTCACACTCCTATCCCGAAGGGATTGCGTCCCCCAGCCCAAGGTTGGCGCGCTGACGCCTACCTTGGTAACTTCATCGCCCGCGTAGCGATAAACACCGGCATGTAGTTGGCCAGGGCGCATTCGGGCCAGCCGTCTTCGTAGAGGCCGGTGAGGTGAAAGCCCGCTTCCAATTGCCCGCTCAGGAGCTGTTCCAGCGTGTGACCGAACACGAGCGGCTCGTCCTTGGCGATGAACCGGCCGCGTTCTTCCTCGGTCAAGCTGGCCACGTCCGAATACGGCAGGGTGTGGCGCACGCGGAGTTCGCCAGCCTCCAGCGCGAACGGATCGAAGATGAAGAAAGCCGGATTGAAGAAGCCAGCCAGCAGCGCGCCGCCGGGGCGCAGGACGCGAAAGGCTTCGCGCCACACGGGCCGGACATCGGGCACGAACATGTTCGAGCAGGGATGCACGACTAGATCGAAGCTCGCGTCGGGAAAAATCGAGAGGTCGGCCATGTCGCCCTGCACCGTGGCGAGGTCGAGGGATTCGCGCTCCGCGACGAGCCGATCTTGCGCGAGTTGCTTCGGGGATTGATCGAGCACGGTGACCTTTGCCCCGGCGGCGGCGAGCAGCGGCGCCTGTTGTCCACCGCCGGACGCCAGCGCGAGCACGTCGCGTCCGCGCAACTCACCGAGCCAGTCCGCCGGGACATGCTTCACCGGCGTAAGGAGGATCTCAACGACTCCCGCGCGCGCCCGGGCGATTTCTCCAGCGCTGACGGGCACGGTCCAGCGGTTGCCTTTCTCGACCTGGCGATCCCAGGCGTGGCGGTTGTAGGCGCGTGCGTCCATTTAGGTTCGTTCTCGGTTAAGGAGCTTCGTGTCGCTTGAGCAGTTCCACAATCTCGCTGTGCCCGCGCCGCGTTGCCCAGGCGAGCGGCGTGGCCCATGGCGGATCGTCGGGCAGGTTCGCCTTGGCGCCGCGATCGAGGAGGAATTTAACCATTTCGGTTCGCCCGAACTTCGCAGCCCAGCCCAGTGGCGTGGAGCAGAGGTCCTCATCGCGCGCATGCAGGTCCGCGCCGTGGTCAAGGAACCAGCCGGCTTTCTCAACGTCACCCTGGCCAGCGAGATGGTGCAGGGTGGTGATGCCGAGCCAATCGGCAGCGTTGGCGTTCATGCCGTGCTGGAAGAGGAGTTCGTTCAACTCGCGCGTCTTCGCGCCAACGGACCAACCGGGAAACTCGACGCGGCGCGGGAGGTCGGGCTGATAACGCAGCATCAGGCGCACGAAGGCGTCTTTGCCTTCACCCGCCGCATTGGCCAGCGCGTCGGGATCGTTGGCGAGCGCGGGGTTCGCAGCAAAGACCGCCGCCGCAGTGAGCACATCGCCGCTGTAGGCCAGCAAGTGCACTCCACGCGCCGCACCGTGAGAACAGAGGAGTTCCACCATTTCGTGGTTGGGCTTCGTGGAATAGCCCGCGCTGGACATCGCCGCGCTCAACGTGTCAGCGGAGCTTTCGATCTCCACGTTGGGATGCGCGCCATGGGCGAGGAGGAGTTTGACGATCTCAATGTGACCGCGGACCACGGCGGAGTGCAGCGCGTGACCGCGCGGCGCAATGCCTTCTTCGGGCAGATTCGGATCCGCGCCACGCTCCAGCAGGAGCCGGACGATTTCGATGTGACCACCAGCGGCGGCGTTGCGCAATAGCGTGCCGGAGCAGGCGTAGTAGGACACAACCTCCGAGGCACGATTGGCGAGCGAGGATCTTGATCGCACAACTCGCGAACGCGGTTCACGTCGCCGAACCACGCTGCGGTGCAGATATCGCAGAACGCGCCGCGCTGGCGCAGATGTTCGTAAACCTCGCGTGGTGTGGGCGCGGTGTCCTTAGGAACTCGGTCCCAGCCGCGATAATGGTAGTCGCCATTGTTCAGGTGAATGGGCTGTGCGCCATCGCAACGGCGGGCATTGATGTCCGCGCCGCGCTGGAGCAGCTCGTCGATGAGATCGATCTGACGCGTCATCGTGGCCCAGTGAATGGGCTGATTGGATCGCAGGTCGCCGGCGTGGAGCAGTTCGGGCGAGGCATCGAGAAGGCTGCGCATCGTTGGGGCATCGCGCTGACGGATGGCTTCGGCGACAGGTTCACCCTTGGGCGAGATGTTGTGAAGGGTCGCCAGCTTAGTCGTAAGCAACGATTCCATCTCCGCATAGCCGCGATCGCGGGCGATTTCGATGAGGGAGTCATTTACCGCAAAGCCGATGGGATTCTTATCGCGCTCCAAGAGGAACCCGACGACGGCGAGGCGATTCTCTCGCACGGCGAAATAGAGCGGCTTGCGGTAGGCGTGCTGGCAGCGCGCGAGCGAAGGATCCTTGCTGAACAGTCGCTGGACCGTCGCCACGTCTCCGGCAATGCACGCGCAGAACAGTTCCCAGACATCCGTGCCGATGCCGCTGGACCACACCAGCGGTTCACTTTTCTTCAGCTCGTCGGGCTGGGTCATGGGAGGAAGGGCAAGCTTGGTTGCATCATTCAGTGCGTGACGGAATGCCCTGAATGACGCCGGGCCGAGCTACGGTTGGCAACTGGTTTCTATGCGAATGTGGGATCGACTTTACGCCTCCGTCCCATCGACTCGGAAAAACAAAACAGGCGCTGAGTGAGTCACTCAGCGCCTGTTCGCTTCCAGCGGAAAGGATTATTTCTTGTCGGACGGAGGGGCGGGCGGGGTCGGCTTGGGAGCGCCGGGACCGCCATCCGCCTGGCGCTTCTTCAGCAGCTCATCGCGCTCTTTCTTGCGCTCTTCCATCATGGCTTGGCGCTCGGTCTCGTCGAGTTTGCCGTCGCCATTCTTGTCGTACTTCTTCATCAGCTTGTTGCGCCGATCGTCTCTCAGCGCCTTGTTTTCCGCTTCGTCGAGGATGCCATCCCCGTTTTTGTCGTACTTCTTGAAAGCTTCCGGAATGGGGCGACGGACACCGGCTGGAGGAGCGCCCGGGGGGACGGACGGCTTGGGCTTGGGGTCACCTTCCGCTGCTATGGCCGCCATTGCGCCAAGGCTGAACGCGAGCGTCATGGCAAATATCGATTTCATCATGTTTCTCTGGTTATGTTGTTATTCGTTTCACCGCACCTGTTCATCGGCCCGGAACCGGACCCTCACAAGTCGAGTGTTCTAGGACCGCTACGACTGGGATGGCGGTGAATGAGGAGAACCTACAAGAACCCATCGCCACCTGTCAAAGCCCCGCAATCCACCGCCCCGGTCAGGAGGCTGCGCTGTTCCCCGCTGCTCTCTCCTTGGCGCATGGCTTGAGCAGGATCGCCGTGTCTCTCAAAAGAAGCGCATCTCGATTTGTCCCCGGGCCGGGTTTGATTTCAAAGGGTTCTTCATCCACCCAGTGGCAGTGAAGTTTATGTATCGCGACAGGCGTTTTCGTCGGTTCAGTCATGAATTGAGGTTTGATCACGCTGGACCACCTGGCGGTCGTCACACGCGTTTCGAAACTTGGCAAAGTCATCGGCACTGCGTCCAGGCGAGTTAAACCGCCCGTAACGAGTCGTCGAGATCTCGCGTCGCCAACCACTTTCCCACTGGGCGTCATACGCCCATCGCTCGATTCGTGCCGATATGAAATCGTCGTCAGGCACACATCGAACAAGAGCCCGACAACCATGATTATGAAGACCCATTCGTACACCCGCCCGGCCACCTGGCATCCAAGCCTGATCCTCGTCTGGATCGCGGCCGCCGCCGCGCCCCTTGTCGGGGACGCCGCTCCCACCGGCTCCATCTTCACCTACCAGGGCCGGCTCAACATCAGCGGCGCGCCGGCGACCGACGGCGTCTATGATTTCCGTTTCACGCTGCACGACGCGAGCGAGGCCGGGTCCGCCATCGGAAGCGCTGTCCTCGTGAATGCGCTGGGCGTCACGAACGGTTTGTTCACCGCGACGCTCGATTTCGGATCCACGCCATTCACCTCGGGCGCAGCCTGCTGGCTGCAGCTGCAGGTGAACACCAACGGCGTCGCTCCACTCGTGACACTCAACCCGCGCCAACGCATCACGCCAACGCCCCAGGCCATCTACGCCGAGAACGCTGGCATGGCGAGCGCCGTCGCCGCCGGAGCAGTGACGAGCGCCGGGATCGCGCCTTCGGCAGTCGACAGCGAGAGCATCCAGAACGGCAGCATCGAAGCAACCGACCTCAGCCCCAGCCTGTTCAACGAAACCTTCTGGAAACTCGGAGGCAACCAAGGCGGAGGAAATTTCCTCGGCAGCCTCGACAGCCAGCCCGTCGAGCTGCGAGCAGGAAACCAAACTGCACTCCGGCTTCTTCCCAGCTCCTCTACACCTAATGTCGTCGGCGGACACGCTTCCAATCGCGTAGCGCCTTCCGCCGCCGGTGCGTTCATCGGCGGGGGCGGTTTAATGGACTATTCCAACTTTGTCGCGACGAGTTTTGGAGTGATCGGTGGCGGCGTCCGCAATACTGCCGCAGGACTGGGCGCGGTGGTCGGCGGCGGATTGACCAATGGCGCTTCTGGAACCGGCGCCCTCGTATCCGGTGGCTCGCGCAACGTCGCCAGCGCTCCCTACACTACCGTAGGCGGAGGATTCATGAACATGGTGTTCGACACCAATGGCACGATCGCAGGCGGAATGAACAATCGTGTCTTCGCCGGCCTCGGCGCAGCGACCATCGGAGGCGGTATCGGGAACATGGTGGCCGACAGCCAGGCCGCCACCATCGCTGGCGGCATCCAACACATCATCGACGGCAGTTCGTACACCGCCACTATCGGCGGCGGTTATCAAAATTACGTTCGCACCAACGGAGCTGGTGGGACGGTCGGCGGCGGCGCATTCAATGTCGTCACCGAGGGCTACGGCACCATCGGGGGCGGACACTTCAACACGGTCCACGCGGAAAACTCGACGATTGGAGGCGGGTTCAAGAACCGGGCTGATGCCGCATACAGCACCGTTGGCGGTGGCCGGGAAAACACCAATTCCAGCACCCACGCCACGATCGGCGGAGGTGCGAACAATCTCACCCTGGCCGAGTATGCCAGCACCGGTGGCGGCTCCTCCAACACGGTGGAAGGAGCCTTCGGAACTGTGGGTGGAGGACGCGCAAACCGCGCTGGGAACCTGTATTCGACCGTGGCGGGCGGCGGGCTGAATAGCGCTCTCTCGACAAACTCCACCGTCAGCGGCGGCCTCAACAACGATGTCTCCGGTGACTCCGCCGCCGGCGCCACCATCTCCGGCGGTGTAAACAACTACATCAGGGATTCGCAGGCCGGAGTCATCGCCGGCGGTTTGCAGAATCACATTTCAGGATCCAGCACCACCGCCACCGTTGGCGGCGGCTACCAGAACTTCATCGAAGCCGGCTCCGACGCCGCGACCATCCAGGGCGGCTTTTTCAATCTGATCACATCAGGGGACTACAGCAGCATTGGCGGTGGCTCGTTCAACACCAACTCCGGAAACTACTCGACCGTTCCCGGTGGAACGCGCAACGCCGCCACTGGCGATTACGCCCTGGCCGCCGGCCGACGCGCCAAGGCCGGTCACAACGGCTCGTTCGTCTGGGCGGACGATACGGACGCCGACTTTGCCTCCACAACCAACAAACAATTCGCCGTCCGCGCGAACAATGGTGTGATGATTCAAGCCACCGACACTGCACTCGATCTGCGCGGAGGCGGCGCCGTCCGCGTCGCGGGAGCCGGCGTGAACACCACGACTCCCGTTTTCATCCATCGCGCCACCGCGGCGTCGGTCAACGTCAACACCACGATCATTGACCACCCGCATTGCAACGGGAATCCCAACGCCATCCTCATCGTCACCCACAACTACAGCGCCGACACGGCAGCCAACCGATATGAAACGGAGCCTGTCGGCGTGTGGTACAACGGCACCCGATGGACCATCTTTCACGAGAACAGCGGCGTTGTGATGCCGGTAGGACGAGCCTTCAACGTAATGGTCTTCAAGCCGTAAACTCCCAACTCGATTTCGCCATGAAATCCATTCTTCAAATCAGCACTCTGGTCGCGCTTCTCCTGTCCGACCATTGCAGTGCCCAACAGTTCTCGATCAGCGGCAGCGTCATCGCAGGCGGTGGCGGGACGGCCAGCGGGGGACAATTCCAAGTCACCGGAACGATCGCCCAGGCGGAAGCTGGACCTCGATTGACGGGCAGATGTTTCTCCGTCGACTCAGGATTCTGGGGGCACTACGCCGTGATATCGACTCCCGGCGCTCCAACCCTCCGCACGCGAGTCGTCGCCAACTACGTGCGCGTCTCGTTCACACCCGGCTGCGGAGACTGGGTGCTGCAATGGACCAACACGCTCGAACCCGAAGCCGCCGCCACGATCTGGACCGACGACGAAGCCAGCAATTTGGTCCTAATCGACGGCGAATTGACTCGCGACTTCCACATTCCCAGTTGGGGCAGTCGCCTTTACTTCCGCCTGCGCCAGCCCTGAAAGGCTGTCTGAAGGTCGGCAACGTTCTCGTTTCGTACGGCCACCGGTTCGCCGGTGGTCTTTTCCTTTATCGCACTCCTTGACTCCAGTCCGGTCCAGCCTTCGCCAAGCAATGGCAAGCGGCCCCCTCGACAAGCGGAGAACTTCATACTAGGAAAGGAATCGCTATGGACCTGAACAAGTTTACAGAGAAAGCCCAAGGCGCGATCACCGATGCGCAGAGCATCGCCACGCGCCAGCAGCATCAAACCGTCGATGTGGAGCACGTCGCGCTGGCGTTGCTGGAACAGGAAGGCGGGCTCGTGCCGCGCCTGTTCGAGAAGGCCAAGGTCGCGCCGGACTTGCTGAAGGCCAAAGTCGAGGAGGAGTTGAACCGCCTTCCGCGCGTCAGCGGAGACGCCGCCTCGGCGCAGGGTCTCTACGTCACGCAGCGGTTGAACAAGCTGCTCGTCAAGGCGCAGGACGAGGCCAAGCGCCTCAAGGACGAATACGTCAGCGTCGAGCATCTCGTGCTCGCGATGTTCGATGAGTCCAGCTCGACGCCGATGGGGAAGATTCTCAAGTCACTGAACGTGCGTCGTGATGAGTTCCTCAAGGCGCTGACCGAGGTGCGTGGCAATCAGCGCGTGACCAGCGCGAATCACGAGGCTACTTACGAAGCGCTCGAAAAATACGGGCGCGATCTCACGAAGCTCGCGCAGCAGAACAAGCTCGATCCCGTCATCGGCCGCGACGCCGAGATCCGCCGCTGCACCCAGGTGCTCTCGCGGCGCACGAAGAACAATCCCGTGCTCATCGGCGAGCCGGGCGTCGGTAAGACGGCCATCGTCGAAGGCCTCGCGCGCCGCATCGTCGCGGGAGATGTTCCGGATAGTTTGAAGGAGAAGAAGATTATCTCGCTCGATCTCAGCGCGCTCATCGCCGGTGCGAAGTTCCGTGGCGAATTCGAGGAACGCCTGAAAGCCGTCCTGCAGGAAGTCACGAAGGCGCAGGGCCAGGTCATCCTGTTCATCGACGAGATCCACACAATGGTCGGTGCCGGAAAAGCCGAGGGCGCGATGGACGCCGGCAACATGCTCAAGCCCATGCTGGCGCGCGGCGAGTTGCACTGCATTGGAGCGACCACGCTTGATGAGTATCGCAAATACATCGAGAAGGACGCCGCGCTGGAACGCCGCTTCCAGCCAGTGATGGTAAACGAGCCTAGCGTCGAGGACACCATCTCGATCCTGCGCGGATTGCGCGAGCGCTACGAACTGCACCACAAGGTTCGCATCCAGGACGCCGCGCTGGTTTCCGCCGCGCAGCTCTCGCATCGCTACATCTCGGATCGCTTCCTGCCCGACAAGGCCATCGATCTCGTGGACGAAGCCGCCGCCAAGCTGCGCACCGAAATGGAGTCGATGCCCGAGGAACTCGAACAGCTCGAGCGCCGCCTCACGCAACTCGAGATCGAGCGCGAGGCGTTGAAGAAGGAAAAGGACGAGGCGAGCAAGGAACGGCTTAAGTCGTTGGAGAAGGAGCTCGCGAATCTCAAGAGCCAGCGCGACACGCTCAAGGCGCAGTGGGATTCGGAGAAGTCCGTGGTGGACGACGTCCAGAAGCTTCGTGAAGCCCTCGAACTCGCGCGCACCGAGATGGAGAAGGCGCGCCGCCAGAACGAGCTGTCGCGCGTGGCCGAATATCAATACGGCAAGATTCCCGGCATCGAGAAGCAGTTGAAGGATGTCGAAGCCAAAGCTGCGGCCTCAGGCAAAGGCGGGCCGCGTCTCTTGCAGGAGGAAGTCACGGCGGATGAAGTTGCAGAAGTTGTGGCGCGCTGGACCGGCGTGCCTGTCTCGCGCCTGCTTGAAGGCGAGAAGGACAAGCTCCTGCGACTCGACGAGATTTTGCACGAACGCGTCATCGGCCAAGGCGAAGCCGTGCAGGCCGTCGCGGACGCGGTCATTCGTGCGCGCTCCGGCTTGAAGGATCCGAAGCGGCCGATTGGTTCATTCGTTTTCCTGGGCCCGACCGGCGTGGGCAAAACCGAGCTGGCGCGCGCGCTCGCCGAGAGCTTGTTCGACAGCGAGGACAACATCGTGCGCGTGGACATGAGCGAATACATGGAGAAGCACGCCGTCGCCCGGCTCATCGGCGCGCCTCCCGGCTACGTGGGTTACGAGGAGGGCGGCCAGCTCACGGAGGCCGTTCGCCGCAAGCCGTATTGCGTCGTGCTCTTCGACGAGATCGAAAAGGCACACCACGATGTCTTCAACGTCTTTCTGCAAATCCTCGACGACGGACGCCTCACCGACAGCCAGGGCCGCACGGTGGATTTCAAGAACACGATCATCATCATGACGTCGAACATCGGCAGCCCGCACCTGCTGGAGAACGTCAGCGACACCGGCGAGATCACCGAGAGCGTCCGCAAGAAGGTAATGAACGAACTGCGCGCGCACTTCCGCCCGCAGTTCCTGCATCGCGTGGATGAAATTGTCCTCTTCAAGCCGCTCACGCTCGGCGAGATCACGAAGATCGTCGAGCTGCTGCTCGGTCTCCTGCGCCTGCGCCTCGCCGACCGCCACATCGAGCTCGAACTCAGCGACGCGGCGAAGGAACACATCGCCCGCGAAGGCTACGACCCGGTCTATGGCGCGCGTCCGCTCAAGCGTTACCTGCAACGCCAGCTCGAAACCGCGCTCTCGCGGAAGCTGCTCGCCGGCGACATCACCGACCACAGCCGCGTGACCGTGGACTTGAAGAAGGGTGAGTTGGTGTTTGAGTCGAAGAAGCTCAAGCCGGTAAAAGAGTAGGCATGCCGAAGCCGAAGAAATCGTGGCGCGAGAAACTGGCCGACGACAAAGGACTGCCGAAGATTGCTCCGGTCGAAGGCAAGATGACGACGAAATGGGGCGAGGGCCTGATGGTCATTCCCGCGCCGCGCGAAGTCGATGCGCTGATGCAGAAGATCCCGAAAGGAAAGCTCACGACCATCAACGAGCTTCGTGCCGCGCTGGCTCGTCAACACAAGGCGAACTTCGGCTGCCCAATCACGACCGGCATTTTCGCATGGATCGCTGCGCACGCCGCGGAAGAAGCGTCAGCGGAAGGCCGCAAGCGCATCACGCCCTACTGGCGCACACTGAAAACCGGCGGCGAGCTGAACCCCAAATATCCCGGTGGCATCCCAGGCTTGAAGAAACGTCTCGTCGCCGAAGGCCACAAGGTAACGCAGAAGGGGAAACGGTTTTTCGTGGCGGACTTCGAGACAGTTTTGTTTTATCCTTGAGGCCATCTGCCCCACCCTGTTCCGTGCTTGGTTTGCGTCCAGCGTCGACCTAAATTGCGCGCGTGCTTGCGGACATCAAATCATTCACGCGCGACGAACTCATCGCGCCGTTCAAGTCCTGGAACCTTCCCGGCTACCGGCTCGATCAGGTCTTGAAGTGGCTTTACGAAAAGCGCGCTTCGTCGTGGGCGGAAATGACGAATCTTCCGAAGGCGTTGCGCGACCAACTCGCCCAGCACTACTCGTTGCACGCGCTGGAACTGGTCCGCAAGCAAGGCTCGCGCGACACCACGCAGAAGTTTCTGTGGAAACTCAGCGACGGCGCGATGATTGAGAGCGTGCTGATTCCCGCGAACCCGGCGCTTTACGGCGAAGCGAGTGATCGCCACACGCTCTGCGTCTCCACACAGGTCGGCTGCGCGTATGGCTGCAAGTTCTGCGCGAGCGGTCTCGAAGGCTGGAAGCGCAATCTGCGCGTCGACGAAATCGTGGAGCAAGTGCTCGCGACGGAGCGGTGGGCAGCGACGGAAAGTTCTGGGTTTCGAGTTCTAAGTTCAGAGTCAACTGTCGGCGAGCAACCCGAAACCAAGAACCCAAAACCCGAAACCCGCCTCGTGAACAATCTCGTCATCATGGGCATGGGCGAGCCGCTGGCGAATTACGACAACCTGCTCAAGGCACTCCGCATTCTGAACGCGCCGTGGGGCGGCGGGATCGGCGCGCGGAAGATTACGATCTCCACCAGCGGGCTCGCGCCGCAGATTCGCAAACTCGCGGAGGAACCGCTCCAGTTCCGGCTCGCCATCTCGCTGCACGGAGCGACGGATGAGACGCGGAACAAGATCATGCCGGTCAATCGTCGCTACCCGCTCGCCGAACTGACCGGCGCCTGCGAGGAATACCAACGGAAGCGCGAGCGGATGATTACCCTGGAATACATCCTCATCGCGGGAGTGAACGATGCATTGCGGGAAACCAAACCGCTGGCCGCGCTCGCCCATCGTTTGAATGCCAAGGTGAACTTGATTCCCTACAACAAGGTGGAAGATCTCCAGTGGGTGCGACCGACCGAAGAAGTGCAGGAGGCGTTCCTCGCCGCGCTGGAGGAACTCGGCGTAACGGCGACCCTGCGCCGGGAAAAGGGACACGACATCGACGCCGCCTGCGGTCAGCTCCGGCTGAAGACAGAACGCGAATTGGCGAAAAAGCCGGAGTAACGCTAGACTCGGAAGGAATGAATCAGGCCGACAGGAGGTTTCGGGAAACCGGCAAACCACTTTCGAGATTCGATATCCCGCCGATGTTGAAGGCGCGGACTACGTCGGACTCTTTGGAAATCCATTGTTCATGCTAATTCGAGTCGCCCTGCTCTTGATTTCGCTTCTGATCTGCGTCGTCTCGGCTCGTGCCGCAACGGGACCGAAGGCTTATTGCTCAACGAACCACCTAATCGTCCGGTTCAAACCGCAGGTCGCCAGCATGCTTCCCGATACTGCGACCACGAATCAGCTCTCCTCGATGCTCGCGCACTTGGGATTGCCCCGCGGTGCTGAATTGCGAGAGACGCCGCTGGCCCGGCATTTCCGTTCGCGGCCTGCCGCCAACTCACGCCGCCGACACGAGCCTGTGGATTCGCGCCACTTTCTCTACCTGCGCCTTCCACCGAGACTCACGATCGATGAATGCGTCCGTCGTCTCGAAGCCCATCCATTGATCGATTACGCCGAGCCGGATTGGATCGGCGCCGCCGCAACCACGATTCCGGCGGACCCGAATTTCGCTGACCAGTGGTATCATCAGAACTCCACCAAACCGTCCGCTTCCATCCAGACTCCGCTCGCGTGGGACATCACGCGCGGCTCGGCGAACGTGCTGGTGGCCGTGATTGACTCCGGAATCATGCCGCTGCCCGAATTCGCCGGACGCACCGTGCCGGGCTACAACTTTGCCTATGACGAAGCCGACACGACCGACGACAACGGCCACGGGACGGCGGTGGCAAGGCGTCCTATGCGCGAGCGCGAACACGGATCCGCGGCGCCGGCGTGGACTGGAACTGTCGCATCATGCCAATCAAGGTCCTCGACGATTGGAACACCGGATTCTACTCCTGGTGGGCGCAGGGCATTGATTTCGCCGTAAGCAACGGCTGCAAGATCATCAACTTCTCCGGCGGCGGCACGGCCTACGGCCAGACGGTGGCGCGCGCCATCACCAACGCCATCGCTCATGGCGTCATCTTCGTGACGGCCGCCGGCAATGAAGGTGGAAACGTCCTCGGCTTCCCGGGCTCGCTCGACGCATCCATCACCGTTGGCGCGACGGACCGAAACGATCAACGCGCCGAGTTCAGTGATTCCGGGCCCCAACTGGATCTCGTCGCACCCGGCGAGGACATCGCCACGCTGGGGCTGGACGGCGAATTGTGGTTCGACACCGGCACTTCATTCTCCACGCCAATGGTGGCTGGAGTGTGCGCCCTGCTCGCCGCCGTGCGGCCGAATCTCACGCAGGCCGAAGCGCTGCAACTCCTCTGCTCTGGCGCGGAGGATCAAGTCGGCGGCATCACGGACACGCCGGGCTTCGATACGTCTCACGGCTGGGGTCGATTGAACGCCTACCATTCCCTCTTACTCGCGACGACGCAGGTGGACCAAGTCCGCCGCACTTATAACCACGTGGAGCTTTCCTGGGTCAGCCCGGCCAATGCCGGCAGCCGGCAGCCTTACCAGGTCGAATACAAATCGTCCCTCGGTTCCGGTTGGGTTCCGCTGACGAATCCCTCCGCCTTCCGCTACGAAGCTGGTCGCACCTACTGGAACGACGACGGCTCTGAAACCGGCATCGCCACCAGCACCGGCTACTTCCGCGTGAAGCTGCGTCCGCCTCAGTGAAGCCGCCGCGGGCGCCGCATCCTGCATTTCACTTCCCGCTTTCTCCCTCGCAGATCCATTGCTAGCGTCCGCCCATGAATTTTCTCGTCACCGGCGGAGCTGGATTCATCGGCTCCCATGTCTGCGAGCGGCTGCTCGGCATGGGTCACGCCGTGTGGACCTACGATGACCTGAACGCGTTCTACGAGCCTGCGATCAAGCAGCAAAACCTCGCCGCGCTGAAAGCTGCCGGAGGCAAATTCATATTCGTGGAAGGCGACCTGACGAACCGCACCGCGCTCGAAGCCATGTTCCGCAGCGTGAAGTTCGACCAGGTCATCCACCTCGCCGCGCGCGCGGGCGTGCGACCCAGCCTTCAGGAACCGGCGCTCTATCAACGCGTGAACGTCGAAGGAACCGTCAATCTCCTCGAGGCAGCGCGCGCCACCGGCGTGAAGAAAATCACTATCGCGTCCTCATCCTCGGTGTACGGAGTGAACGCCAAGGTGCCGTTCTCCGAGAACGATCCCATCTTCTCCGCCATCTCGCCCTACGCCGCGAGCAAGCTGGCCTGCGAAGCGCTCGGGCACGTTTACCATCACGTTTACGGCATGGATATCGCGATGCTGCGTTTCTTCACCGTTTACGGACCGCGGCAGCGACCGGACCTCGCGATTCACAAATTCGCACAGCTCATCACCCGCGGGAAACCAATCCCCGTCTTCGGAGACGGCAGCACGGCGCGCGATTACACCTACGTGTCGGACACAGTGGCTGGCGTGATCGCCTGCACGCAACGGGAGTTCGGCTTCGACATCTTCAACCTCGGCGAATCCCAGACCGTGAAGCTCTCCTATCTCATCGAGCTGCTGGAGAACGCGCTCGGCAAGAAGGCCGTCATCGACCGCCAGCCGCCCCAACCCGGCGACGTGCCGATCACCTTTGCGAACATCACCAAGGCTCGCGAGAAACTCGGCTACGATCCAAAGGTGAAGATCGAGGAAGGCATTCCGAAGTTCGTGGATTGGTTCCGCACCCAAGGAACGAAATCATGACGTCGCCCACCAAACTGCTTTGCGAGCTCATCGCGCTGCCGAGCATCAACCCGGCGTTCGCGCCGGCCAACGATCCACGGGCGGGTGAGAAGAACGTCGCGGACTTCCTCGCCAGCGTCGCCGCGCAAGGCGGGCTGGATGTCGACCTTCAGGAAGTCCTGCCGGGACGATTCAATCTCATCGCCCGCCTCCTCCCCGCCGGCAAAGTGCGTCAGCGCATCGTTCTCGCGCCGCACATGGACACCGTGGGCGTCGCCAGCGACGAGCAGTTCCATCCGCAGCTCCGGAACGGTCGCATCTACGGGCGCGGCGCGTGCGACACCAAAGGCAGCATCGCGGTCTTTCTCTCGGCCTTGCTGAACCTTGCTGCCGCGAAGAAACGTCCCGTCTCCACCGAAGTCATGCTCCTCGCGCTCGTAGACGAGGAGAATGGCCAGGCCGGTTCACGCTTCGTCGCGAGGAGCCGGTTCAAGGCGGATCTCGCCATCGTCGGCGAACCGACGCGACTGCAAATTGTCACCGCCCACAAAGGCGATCTGTGGCTCCAACTGGAAACCCGCGGCAAGGCGGCGCACGGCTCGCGTCCCGAACTCGGCCGGAATGCGGTTCACGAAATGGCGAAGATCGTGAACTTGCTGGAGACCCGTTACGCGCGCGAACTTCGCAAACGACGCCATCCCCTGCTCCGACACCCGACCATCAACGTCGGCACCATCGCCGGCGGACGCCAGCCAAACATCGTGCCCGACAGCTGCGCGATTCGCATCGACCGCCGGACAACTCCGGGCGAGAACGACGCGGCGGTAAAGCGGGAGATCCTGAGTTTCATCCGGCGTCACGGCCTGTCGGCGACGATGATCGATACGAAGCACGAGGAGCCTGCTCCGCCGATGGAAACCAGCCTGAAGCTGCCGCTGGTGCAGCAGTTCCTCCAAGCCGCAAAACAAACCAAGCCGGTCGGCGTCGATTTCTTCACGGACGCCGGCGTGCTGGCCTCCGCGGGAATCCCCAGCGTCGTCTTCGGTCCCGGCGACATCGCACAAGCCCACACTGTCGATGAATGGGTGGCCGTCAGCCAGCTTGAGCGCGGGACCAAACTCCTCGGGCGGTTCCTGCAATCCCTCCCTTGACCAGTTCATCAGTGAACGCCACGCTCAAGTCAGCCAAGATGACAGCCGTAACATTCCTCACATGAGCAAACTCGCCTTCTTTCGCCAGAGTGGCTGGATGGTCATCGCCACCACCGCCGGCGGCGCCTTAATGTGGCTCTCCATTACGTCACCAACCGCTCGATGCCTGAGGCGGAATATGGAGTGTTCACCACCTTGCTGCAGGTGCTGAACATCATGACGATTCCGGCGATAGGACTCCAGCTGACCTTTGTCCAGCAATCTGCGACCGCGGAAGACGAAGCCGCGCGGGCTCGGCTTGCCGGCACTGCCCGAGCCCTGCTCAAAGGAACATTCCTCCTCTGGCTGGCGGGCGTCGCTGCTGTCTGGTTGTTCCAACGACAGATTCTCGCCGACTACAAAATTGCGTATCCGGGCGCGCTGTGGGCCCTCGTGGCGTTGGGTCTCACCTCGCTTTGGTCGCCGGTGTTCATGGGCATACTACAAGGTCGCCAGAATTTTCTCTGGCTCGGCAGCGCCTCCATCCTCAATGGCGCCACACGATTCGGCACTGCAATTCTCTTCGTCGCCCTGCTCTCCATGAACTCCACCGGTGCCATGCTGGCAGCAGTGCTTGGCATGGTGGTGGCGATGGCGATCGCCGCCTCGCAAATCCGCGACGTATTCACTGGGCCATCTACTCGGTTCGACTGGGCAGCGTGGCTGAAGCGGGCCACACCTGTCACTCTGGGTTATGGCGCGGCCACATTGGTTCTCGCGATGGACATGATTGTCGTGCAGAAGTTTTTCCCTGACGGAAAAGAGAACGGCATCTACGGCGCAGCCGGGACGATTGGACGCGCCGTATTCTTCTTCCTCGCGCCGATGACCACCGTGATGTTTCCGAAGGTGGCCCAAAGCGCAGCGCGCTCCGAGAATTCGTCCGTGCTGATGCAGGCCATGGGAGCCACGGCGTTCATGGGGGTAGGTGCCGCGTTGTGCTGCACTTTCCTGGCGGAACTTCCTTTTCGCATTGGCTACAAGCCGGAGTACGCACCCGCCGCGAAACTTCTTCCTCTGTTCGCGTAATGCATGCTGCCGCTTCCGTTGGCCAATGTGCTGGTGAACAACCTTCTCGCCCGCGAACGCTACGGCGTGGTGCCGTGGTTGGTGGCAATCGCCGCCGCATATTACTTCGCCTTGAATCACGTCGCTCAAATCCAGCCGCAACGCTTCGAGAACATCATCTGGACGCTGGGAGGTTTCGGCCTGCTGCTGCTCCTCGTCTGCCTCGTCTATACCTGGCAGGACTTCAGACGCCTGAAGGCAGGCGCCACGCTTCAATCGGTCAATGCGTGAAATCCGTGTCCCACGACTTCGTGGGACGACGCAGCAGCGGAGCTTTGAGTTTGAGGTAAACCACGTCTCAATTGGCCGAAAAATCGGCAGTAGTGGTTTGAGCGGCGAATGCACGAGACGCAGGCGAATAATGGAGAGCAGCATCGTCAGCGACGTCCGGCCCAGCACCACTTTGGAGCCCATCTTGTCCGTCCATTCCGTCGGCACTTCCAGAATTTTGAACCCAGCGCGCTTGATGGCGTAGAGCAGATTGATGTCGAACGCCATGTCCGCGATGCGCAGGAGATGATGCACCTTCTCGATGACCTCGCGCCGCATGACTTTCGCGCCGCACTGCGTGTCCTTGATGTTCAGCCAGAACATCAACTGCACGATGAGGTGAAACACTCGGCTCGCGAACTGGCGCTGACCCGTTTGCTGCTGGTGAAGAACTGCCCCGGGCAGCCAGCGTGAGGCAATGACGCAATCGGCCTTATCGCGCAGCTTCACCAGATCGTGAAACGCCTTCGGCGACGTCGCGCCATCTGCATCCACGTAACCGATGTAGTCGGTCAGCGGAGCTAGCTTGAGGCCTTCTATGAGCGCTCCGCCTTTGCCGATCGGCGCCTGAAACTCGAGCCAGCTGATCTCAGAATTCGTCTCGGCGACACGCTTGACGACACCGATGGTGTTGTCGACGCAGCCATTGAGAATCACCACCAGTTGAAAATCACCGCCGTAATTCTTACGGAAATAATCCGCATACTCGCGGAGCACGGGTTCAATCCGTTCCTCCTCGTTGTACGCCGGTATCAGCACCAACAGGCTGGGACTTTTCTGGGTCACGGCGGAGGTTTTTAGCGAAGGGACCGCTGGAAAGCAAAGCCGGAACAGCCGGACAAAAATTAAAACCGCGGGTCAGCGGTTGGGAATCACCAACCACTGTTTCACTGACGCAACGACTCAACCCACGCCGCCACCCTCCATCGCCTTCGGCTCGCCTTTGAGCAGCGCCACGCCGTAGTCGCGGTTCATGCGGGCGATGAAGTCGAGGGAGATTTCCTTCGGGCAGACCGCTTCGCAACTTCCAGTGACCGTGCAGCCGCCGAAGCCTTCGGCGTCCATCTGATCGACCATCGCCTTCACGCGCTTGTAGCGTTCAGGCTGGCCCTGCGGCATGAGGCCGAGGTGGGAAACCTTCGCCGCGACGAAGAGCATGGCACTGGCATTCTTGCAAGCCGCCACGCACGCGCCGCAACCGATGCACTGGGCGGCATCCATTGCGAGATCGGCGTTTTCCTTCGGTACCGGAATCGAGTTCGCATCCGGCGCTGCGCCAGTACGGACGCTGATGAATCCGCCCGCGTGTTGGATGCGATCAAACGCCGCACGATCCACGACTAAATCCTTGATGAGCGGAAACGCCTTCGCGCGGAACGGCTCGATAACAATCTCGTCGCCATTCTTGAAGCTGCGCATGTAGGTCTGGCAGGTCGCAACGCCCTGATGCGGGCCGTGCGGCTTGCCGTCGATGACGAGCGAGCAGGTGCCGCAGATGCCTTCGCGGCAATCGTGGTCGAAGGCGATCGGTTCCTCGCCTTTGTTCGCGAGCTCCTCGTTCACCACGTCGAGCATCTCGAGGAACGACATGTTCTCGTTCAGATCAGGCGAGCTGTAGGTCTTGAACCCGCCGGGCGTGTTGGCGTTCTTCTGCCGCCAGACTTTCAGTGTGACTTTCATCGCGTCTTAAATCGTTCAGAGTTCTCGCGTCTTACTTGTACGACCTCGTGCTCATGTGAACCTCTTCGTAAACGAGAGGTTCCTTGTTCAGGATCGGCGCCTTGTCCGGCGCACCGGCGTATTCCCAGGCGGAAACAAACGCGAACTGATCATCGCGACGCTTCACGTCGCCGGGATTCACCAAGCCCTGCTTCGTCTCGGGATCGTCGGGCGTGTATTGATATTCCTCGCGGAAGTGACCGCCGCAGCTTTCCTCGCGCATCAACGCGTCGCGGCACATCAGTTCGCCGAGCTCGATGAAGTCGGCGATGCGGCCAGCGCGCTCGAGAGATTGATTCCACTCGCCCGCTTCACCAAGCACGCTGACGTTCTTCCAGAATTCCTCGCGCAGTTCACCGATGGCCTTGATGCCCTTCTCGAGACCGGCCTTGTTGCGCGCCATGCCGCAGTATTCCCACATCAGCTTGCCGAGTTCCTTGTGGAAGCTATCCGGCGTGCGCTTGCCCTTGTTGCCGAGCAACCGCTTGGTCAGCGTCTGAACATTCTCTTCCGCCTCCTTGAACGCCGCCGCGTCCGCCGCCGGGCGTTTGCCGGGATTCTGCGTCGCGAGATAGCCGGAGATCGTCGCGGGCAGCACGAAATAGCCGTCGCTCAACCCCTGCATCAGCGCGCTCGCGCCGAGACGGTTTGCGCCGTGGTCGGAGAAGTTCGCTTCGCCCAGCACGAACAGGCCGGGGACGTTGCTCATCAAATTGTAATCCACCCACAGGCCGCCCATCGTGTAATGCACGGCGGGATAGATGCGCATCGGTGTCTGATAGGCGCTCTCGTTCGTGATCTCGTGATACATCGCGAACAGGTTGCCGTAACGCTCGCGCACCTTGGCTTCGCCGAGGCGATTGATGGCCGCGGAGAAATCCAGGTAAACGCCGAGCCCCGTCTCGCCGATGCCGCGACCTTCGTCGCAAACGGTCTTCGCCGCGCGTGACGCGATGTCACGCGGAGCGAGGTTGCCGAACGCGGAATACATCCGCTCGAGATAGTAATCGCGATCCTCTTCCGCGATGTCCTGCGGACGCTTCTTGCAGTCTTCCTTGCGCTTCGGCACCCAGACGCGTCCGTCGTTGCGGAGCGACTCGGACATCAACGTGAGCTTCGACTGATAATCGCCACTGACCGGAATGCACGTCGGATGGATCTGCGTGTAGCACGGATTGCCGAAGCACGCGCCGCGCTTGTAGGCACGCCAGCTAGCGGTGACGTTCGAACCGCGCGCGTAGGTCGAGAGATTGTAAACGTTGCCGTAACCGCCGGTCGCCAGCACGACGGCGTCACCGCTGTGCCGCGTGATTTCGCCGGTCTGAAGATTGCGAACGATGATGCCCTTCGCATGGCCGTCCACAACGACGAGATCGAGCATCTCAGCGTGCGTGTACGACTTCACGCCGCCGGCACCAATCATCTTGTTCAACGCCGAATACGCGCCGAGCAGGAGCTGCTGCCCCGTCTGGCCGCGCGCATAGAAGGTGCGCGAAACCTGCGCACCACCGAAGGAGCGGTTGTCGAGCAACCCACCGTATTCGCGGGCGAACGGGACGCCTTGAGCGGCGCATTGGTCGATGATGTTCACCGACACTTCAGCGAGACGATGGACGTTCGCCTCGCGCGCGCGGAAGTCTCCGCCCTTGATCGTGTCGTAGAAGAGGCGATGCACCGAGTCGCCGTCGTTCTGATAATTCTTCGCCGCGTTGATGCCGCCCTGCGCCGCCACCGAGTGCGCGCGCCGGGGCGAATCGTGGAAGACGAAGTTGTGCACTTCGTAGCCGAGTTCCGCGAGCGTGGCGGAAGCGGACGCACCGGCAAGACCAGCGCCGACGACGATGATTTTGTATTTCCGCTTGTTGGCCGGGTTGATGAGCTTGGTGGAGAACTTGTGCTTCTCCCACTTCGAAGCGAGCGGGCCGGCGGGGATGTTGGAATTCAGCGTGGCCATGTTACTTCGCCTCCTTTCCGTTCACTTCAGCGATCAGCGTGGCGGCAGGCGGTGACGATTGCGAGAATTGATGCTTCGCCTTCTCGGCGTAATCCGCGCCGACGATGCGCAGGAAAATCGCGACCGGGATGATCGCGTAGCCGATGAAAATCCCGATGCTCGCCAGCTTGGCGAAGCCTTGAACGCGCGGCCACCAGACGTGGTTCCGCAACCCGAGCGACTGGAACATGCTCGCGAGTCCGTGACCGAGGTGATTGAAAAGCATCCACTGCGCGATGAGGTAGAACGCCACGACCCACCAGACTTGGAAACCGAGAATCATCATCGCGTAAACATCCGGCACCGTTTGGCCGTGGAGCACCGTGGTGAGCTTGCGGAAGTCGCCTGTGCCGTTCACGCCCGGCAGCAGCGCCGTGAAGTGCGCGAGGTGATAGACCACGAACGCGAGAATCACCAAACCGCTCACGATCATGTATTGCGACGCTTTCGACGCACCGTAGGCGGAACCGCCGGCGTAACCTTGCGGGCGCGCCTCCTTGTTCATCGCTGTCAATTGGACAGCCGCGAGGATGTGCAGCCCGACGCAGGCCAGTAACCCGAGGCGCGCGCCCCAGAGGAGGCCGGGCTTCGACTTGAGGAAGTGCGCGTAAGTGTTAATGAGTTCGGGCTGCCCGAACACTTGGAGGTTGCCCAGCAGATGCCCGATGAGGAAGAAAAAGAGCGCACAGCCCGTGAGAGCCATGATGTATTTTTTCCCCAGTGACGATTGCCAGACTCGATTGATCAGATTCATGGAGTCAATGGCCGGACCGCATCCGGCTAATGGTTGGGGAATCTATTAAGCGCCGAGAGGGCAAGTCAACGCGCTGGTTCAAGTATAAGGGAGCCTTCCCCGCTGGTGAATGGTGCTAATCGGGAATTCCCGTCCCGTCTCAGCGCGCCACGAAGTCGAGCACCGCCGCAAGTGAGCGAACGGCATCCGGTTCCGTTCCCCTGCCCTTTCGATCGAGCAACAGCCCGTGCAATCCAGCCGACCGGGCGCCGTGGCAATCCTCCATCGCGCTGTCGCCGATGTGCAGAATAGTTTCCGCCGGCACCTCCAGATCCGCCGCCACACGCTGGAAGATTGCCGGGGAAGGCTTGGTCACGCCGACGTCGTGTGAGACCACCACCGCGTCGAAATGCCCGATGAGTTCCAACTTCTGCAGCAACGGACGGAGGCGCTCGTCCCAGTTTGAAACGATGGCGAGTTTCCATCCGCGTTCGCGCACCGCAGCAAGCGTCGGCCAAACATCGTCAAAGATTCGCCATGGCTCGGGACGAGCGAAGGCGTCGTACATCGCATCGAAACATTCCCGACTCGGCACTTCCGGCGAAAGGCCGGCAAACGATGCGTTCACCAGTTCACGCCAGGCCTCCCGCGAATAATCGAAGTCTCGGCGCGCCTTCCAGGCGGATCCGAACTGACGGTTCAAGTCCTCCGGCTCGACCGGTGGGATGCCAAACTGCGCTGCAACGCTCGCGTAGATGTGTCCGACCGACGGCCACGGTTCGATCAACGTGCCACCGACATCGAAGCTGACGGCGCGAATGTCCAGATGGCGATTCATCGCTCAATCACGCATCCGGCCGCCGCTGGAGATTCGTCCGCAGCGTCTCGGCGGACACTTCCCCTTCCCAGCGGCTGACCACGAGTGTGGCCACACCGTTTCCGACAAGGTTCGTCAGCGCGCGGCACTCGCTCATGAACCGGTCGATGCCGACGAGGATCGCGAGCGATTCAATCGGCACGGCGGGAATCGTGGCCAACGTCGCCGCCAGCGTGATGAAGCCCGCGCCCGTCACTCCGCTCGCGCCTTTCGAAGTCACCATCGCGACCAACAAGAACTGAATCTGCTGTTCCAGCGTGAGCGTGATGTTGGTTGCCTGCGCGAGGAACAGCGCCGCCATCGTCATGTAGATGTTGGTGCCGTCGAGATTGAAACTGTAGCCGGTCGGAATCACGAGTCCCGCCGTGGACTTCGCGACGCCGAGTCGTTGCATCTTCTGGATCATGCCAGGCAGCGCCGTTTCCGAAGAGCTTGTCCCAAGCACGAGCAGCAGTTCGTCCTTGATGAACCGCATGAACGCGAAGATAGAGAAACCACACTTCCAGGCGATCGCTCCAAGCACGACAACGACGAACACGATCGCCGTGGCGTAAAAGCAAAGCATCAACGCGAGCAGGCGATTCAGCGATTCGAAGCCGTAGCTGCCGATCGTAAAGCCCATCGCACCGAAGGCACCGAGCGGAGCCACTTTCACGACAATCCGCATCACGCCGAAGAATGCCTCCGCAATGCGGTCGATCGCGTGCAGGAGCGCAGCTCCCTTCTCGCGCATCGCGGTGATCGCCAGAGCCATGAGCACGGCGATGAAGAGCACCTGGAGCAAATCGCCGGTGACGAACGGTTCGAGGAAGGTTCCCGGAATGATGTTCAGGAGAAAGCCGACAGTGCTGAGCGATTTGGCCTTCTGCGTGTAGCTGTCTGTCGCCGAGTGATCGAGCGCCTTCGGGTCGATGTTGAAGCCTTCCCCGGGCTTCACGAAATTCACCACCACAAGCCCAATGATCAGCGCGATGGTGGAAACGATTTCAAAATAGAGCAGCGCCTTGAAACCGAGCCGTCCGAGTTTCTTCAACTCGCCCATCGACGCGATGCCGTGGACCACCGTGCAAAAGATGATCGGAGCGATCATCATCTTCACCAGCTTGATGAATCCGTCGCCGAGCGGCTTCAGCTCTTTGCCGGCCTCCGGCCAAAGCCCACCGACGAGGATGCCCAACAACACTCCGATGATCACCTGCACGTAGAGATGGCTGAACCACGAGCGGGCGGGCGGCGAAGCGGCGGCGGCGTTCATCAGTTTGGAGCGAGTTCGCGATTGTTTTGACACAACCGCCCGCAACCGGGCGAGCGCTTACTTGCAACGCGCGCGTTGAGGCAGAGTGAACACAAGACAACAAAGAGAACGAAGTGGCGCATCGGTTCGCCTGCGGCCTGAATCCATTCCGGTGGTCCTACTTCCTCCTACTTCTTGATCCTGAAGAAGCGGTGGTCTGGGGAGAGGTCGATGGAGGCGGGGCTGGTGGGATTGCCGTCGACGGCGGTCCAGGGACCCGTGACAGCCGGGGCGCTTTCGAGCACGCCGCCGCCAGTCCATTCGAGGGTGATCTGGCCAGCGCTGAGGCTCGGGGCGGCGAACTGCGGCGGCACGACCGCCGGTTGCACTTGAGCACGCCCAGGTAGGTGAAGTGGTTGCCGTTGTTGTTCGACGCGGCGGGCGCCAGGCTGATGGTCAGCTCTCCCGTTTCGCTGGGACGCGCTCCGAGCACTTGCGCCACGTTGGTCACGTTGTTGGCGGCGTTGAGTTCGGCCGTCGCGGTGGCCGCGCCTGCCACGGTGTAGCGGGTGGTGCGGTTGTCGCCCACTCCCGTGCGCGAGGCGTAGAAGGTGAGGTTGTAGCCCAGCGCAGGGTCCAGTCCCGTGAGTTTGAACTTCGGGAAGATGTTCGTCAGCGTGTTGAACGGCTCGGTGTTCCCGTAGAGCGAGTCGCGGGTGGCGTCCACCGGGAAGAGCGTGGCGGCGGTCGTCCCGTTTTCGTTGGCTCCGTTGAAGCGCTCGATCATCGCCAGGCTCACCGCGGTCGCCGTGTTGTCGGTGGTGACGAGGTTCGGCAGCACGCCGTCGGAGGTCGAGCCCACGGTCGTGGTGAGGTTGTTCCAGTGGTTGATCGGATCATCAGGCGACGCACCGTTGAGCGTGGTGTTGCCGCCGCCAAAGTCGATGAGCAGGACCTGCGCTTCCGGGCCGGGCACGGTGCCGGTGATGGTGGTGTTGGGCGCGATGGTGTTGAGGGAGAGGTCTTGCACGTCGCTGATCACGACGGTGAAGGGGCTGCCGGCTTCCAGCTCGGCATTGAGGCTCAGCACCACCGTCCGCCCGTCGGGCCGCAACTCGGCGGCAATCACGCCCGGGGTGCCGCCGTTGACTTCGTAGAAGAACGGCACGTTGGCCGTGAAGACGTCGAGTGTTTCGTTGAAGAGCAGTTCGATCGTCTGCCGGTTGCGCGCGGTGGCGGTGAGGACTTCCGGCGCGATGGTGTCGTTGACCACGCGCGCAGCAGCGTTGCTGCTGGTCACGCCAAAGGCGGTTGCTCACGCTCACCGAATACAGGCTGCCGTCGAGATCCAGCGTGGCCGAGGCGATGGTGTAGTTGAACTGCGTGGCGCCTTCGATCGGTTCGCCGTTGCGCAGCCATTGGACCTGATACGGCGGCGGGCCGGACACCGCCGCGCTGAACGTCACCGGCTGCAGTTCCAGCGCGCGCTGCGTCACCGGCTCCAGCGTGAAGGCCAGCGGCGTTTGCGGCGGCACCGCGTCCACCCGCAGCACACCCAGATACGTGAAATGGTTCGCGTTGTTGTTGTTCTCCGTCGGCGCCAGGCTGATCGTGATCTCGCCCGCTTCCGTCGGCGTGATGTCCGCCACCGTGGCCGTGTTGTCCACGTTGTTCGCCGCGTCCAGCGCCGCGAAGCCCTGGTTGGCTCCCACCACCGTGTAGCCCGTCTCCCGCACGTCGCCCACGCCCGTGCGCGACGCGTAAAAGCTGAAGCTGTAGACCGTCTGCGTATCCAGCCCCGTCAGCTTGAAGCTCGGGAAGATGTTGCTCACGTTGTTGAAAGTCTCCGTGTTCCCGAACAGCGAATCGCGCGTCGCGTTGAGCGGGTAAACCGTGCTCACCGTCGTCCCTGCCTCGTTCACCCCGTTGAACCGGCTCACCACCACCAGGCTCATCGTCGAGGACACGTTCTGCACCGTCACCGCGTTCGAATACGATCCCGTGTCCGCCGTCAGCGCCGCCCCCACGTTGTTCCAGTATCTCACTGGATCATTCGGCGACGCCCCCAACCCCACTCCCGTCCCGCCGGCGCCAAGATCAAAGAGAAAAGTTCCGCCCATCGGGGCTTTCCAATCATCCAGCACCGGCTCGATGATCGATGTCCAGAGCGTGTAGCCCGCGGCGTTCATGTGCAGCATGTCGGAGAGGAACAGCTCCGGGCGCGGCTGGCCGGACGTGTTCAACATCGGCGTGTGCGTATCGATATAGCGATGTCCGCGCGCCTCAGCGAGGGCACGCACTTGAGCATTTAGCTGTTGCATCTGGGTGAGCAGATGAGCGCGACTGGGGCTCGGTTTGACGGAGACGAATCCGATGATCGTGCCTGGCAGTTGAAGCTCCACCCGCGCCAGAAAGTTCGAGTAGTCGTTAAAGACCTGGCTGACGGACTTTCCGGCGGCGAGATCGTTGTCACCTTCGTACACGACGATGTGCGGCGGACGGTATCGCGCCACGACGCGATCAAAATAAAACAGCACATCGCTCATCTGCGAGCCGCCGAAACCACGGTTCAGCACGGAATGTTCGGGGAAGGAAGCGGCGAGATTTGGCCAGCTGTTGAAGGTGGATGAACCGACAAACAACGTCGCTCCAGGCGGAGGAGGACGCAGCGCATCCTCGGCTTCAAACGCCTGAATTTCGGATTCAAGGGAGGCTTTTGCGACGTTCGGGAGCAACACCACGAGCAGCGCCAGGACCTGCAGAACGAGCTTCGGGAACGAGTGACGGTTGTGGAACTTCATAGAGACAACTCTGACCGATCAGAGGCTAAAAACCCTCGAAGGCTGGCGCCACACGGCGACAACCTGCGAGGGCGATTGTTTTCAATTATCAACTTCAACCCGCCCTACTTCTTGATCCTGAAGAAGCGGTGGTCTGGGGAGAGGTCGAGGGAGGCGGGGCTGGTGGGATTGCCTTCGACGGCGGTCCGGGGACCCGTGACAGCCGGGGCGCTTTCGAGCACGCCGCCGCCAGTCCATTCGAGGGTGATCTGGCCAGCGCTGAGGCTCGGGGCGGCGAACTGCGGCGGCACGACCGCCGGTTGCACTTTGAGCACGCCCAGGTAGGTGAAGTGGTTGCCGTTGTTGTTCGACGCGGCGGGCGCCAGGCTGATGGTCAGCTCTCCCGTTTCGCTGGGACGCGCGCCGAGCACTTGCACGGTGTTGGTCACGTTGTTGGCGGCGTTGAGTTCGGCGAGTCGCGGGTGGCGTCCACCGGGAAGAGCGTGGCGGCGGTCGTCCCGTTTTCGTTGGCTCCGTTGAAGCGCTCGATCATCGCCAGGCTCACCGCGGTCGCCGTGTTGTCGGTGGTGACGAGGTTCGGCAGCACGCCGTCGGAGGTCGAGCCCACGGTCGTGGTGAGGTTGTTCCAGTGGTTGATCGGATCATCAGGCGACGCACCGTTGAGCGTGGTGTTGCCGCCGCCAAGTCGATGAGCAGGACCTGCGCTTCCGGGCCGGGCACGGTGCCGGTGATGGTGGTGTTGGGCGCGATGGTGTTGAGGAGAGGTCTTGCACGTCGCTGATCACGACGGTGAAGGGGCTGCCGGCTTCCAGCTCGGCATTGAGGCTCGCACCACCGTCCGCCCGTCGGGCCGCAACTCGGCGGCAATCACGCCCGGGGTGCCGCCGTTGACTTCGTAGAAGAACGGCACGTTGGCCGTGAAGGCGTCGAGTGTTTCGTTGAAGAGCAGTTCGATCGTCTGCCGGTTGCGCGCGGTGGCGGTGAGGACTTCCGGCGCGATGGTGTCGTTGACCACGCGCAGCAGCGCGTTGCTGCTGGTCACGCCAAAGGCCAGGTTGCTGACCGTCACCGAATACAGGCTGCCGTCGAGATCCAGCGTGGCCGAGGCGATGGTGTAGTTGAACTGCGTGGCGCCTTCGATCGGTTCGCCGTTGCGCAGCCATTGGACCTGATACGGCGGCGGACCGGACACCGCCGCGCTGAACGTCACCGGCTGCAGTTCCAGCGCGCGCTGCGTCACCGGCTCCAGCGTGAAGGCCAGCGGCGTTTGCGGCGGCACCGCGTCCACCCGCAGCACACCCAGATACGTGAAATGGTTCGCGTTGTTGTTGTTCTCCGTCGGCGCCAGGCTGATCGTGATCTCGCCCGCTTCCGTCGGCGTGATGTCCGCCACCGTGGCCGTGTTGTCCACGTTGTTCGCCGCGTCCAGCGCCGCGAAGCCCTGGTTGGCTCCCACCACCGTGTAGCCCGTCTCCGCACGTCGCCCACGCCCGTGCGCGACGCAAAGCTGAAGCTGTAGACCGTCTGCGTATCCAGCCCCGTCAGCTTGAAGCTCGGGAAGATGTTGCTCACGTTGTTGAACGTCTCCGTGTTCCCGAACAGCGAATCGCGCGTCGCGTTGAGCGGGTAAACCGTGCTCACCGTCGTCCCCTCATTTCACCCGCTGAACCGGCTCACCACCACCAGGCTCATCGTCGAGGACACGTTCTTCTCGTCACCGCGTTCGAATACGATCCCAGGCCCGCCGTCAGCGCCGCCCCCACGTTGTTCCAGTATCTCACTGGATCATTCGGCGACGCCCCCAACCCCACTCCCGTCCCGCCGGCGCCAAGATCAAAGAGAAAAGTTTGCGCCGGGGACGAAATGGCAACAGCGAGGCCGGCGAGCGTGAAGAAATTGCTGAGAACCTTCTTTCGCGATGAAATGAATCGATACATAAAACGACAAATGTTTTGTTCTGAGTTGCGGTGCTGAATCCCCTATTTTGTAGTCGAGCCATCCCCGTTTCGTCAACGATTCAGACAACGTTTCGCGGCATTTTACAAGTCGACCAGCAGCTTCTTGCGACGAAACAAAGGTGATTGCTCCCTGCGGAGCACAGATTCAACGCTTCGCGGTCCACTCGTTCAGCCCTCGCTCGTCGGAGGGCGGAACGGGCAGCAGTTGGAGACGCTCCATCGCTTCGCCAATCAGATAGAGCGAACCCGTGATGAGCAGGAATGGATCGCGCGCACTGAGTTGCAGGGCTTGCGCGAGCGAGTCGCAAACTTCGACGGCCGCGGAGGGATTCGCATTTCGGCAAGCCGAAGCGAGCTCCGACGGAGCCAGCGTGCGGTGGCTGCTGACGGGCACAACAAGGACGCGTTCCGCCAGCGGCGCAAGGTTTTCTGCGATCGATTGCCAGTCCTTGTCGCTGAGAACACCGAGAATCATCGTCGGCCGCACCTCGCGAAACTGTTCGCGAAACGCCGCCGCCAGCGCCTGTGCGCTTGGAATATTGTGAGCCCCATCGAGCAATATCTGCTGGCCGGCAGCCGTCGTAACGAGCTGCATTCGTCCGGGCCAATACACGGTCGAAAGACCGTTCAGGATCGCTTCTTGGGAAATCGGAATCTTCGGTTCCACCGCACGCACCGTGGCGACGGCCACCGCGCCATTCAATCGCTGGTGCTCGCCCACGAGTGGAATCTTCGCGGCATCCAGCAAAGCGCCACGGGCGTCGTTGCGATCAATGACGGTGAGAAGGGAATCGTTTTCGTGCGCCACTTTCGCGATCACTTCCAGCCCGCGACCGGGTTCCGCCGCGGTGATGACTGGGACGCCGGGCTTGATGATGCCCGCTTTCTCGGTGGCGATTTGTTCGTGGGTATTACCCAGCCATTGCTGGTGGTCGAGACCGATGTTGGTAATCACGCTGGCCAGCGGAGTCACGATGTTGGTCGCGTCGAGCCGTCCGCCCAGTCCCGTTTCCCATACCACCAGATCGCACTGGCGATCTGCGAACTGCCGCAGGGCCATGGCGGTGACGACCTCAAAGAACGTAGGATGCGATTCCACCGGGAACTTCTGGAGCAATGGCTGAATCTCGCGCACCAGCCGGACGACGTCGTCTTCGGAAGCCGGCACGCGGTTGACCTGCATCCGCTCGTTGAAAGAAACGAGATGCGGGGAGGTGAACAATCCCACGCGCAATCCGGCTGCGCGATAGATGCCTTCCAGCATGGCGCAGGTGGACCCCTTCCCGTTGGTGCCGGCCACGTGGATGAATCGAAGCTTGTCCTGCTGGCTTCCGAGCATGGCCGTCAGGCGCTGGATGTTCTCCAAGCCCGGCTTCGCCCCGAACACTCCGAGGCTGGAGAGGAACTCAATGGCGGCGGCGTAAGTCATTTGTATTCGCAAGCTTTGGCATGGGTCGGGACTCAGTATCGCTACTGAGGATGTTTCCCCGATCGCGGGTCGCGCACAATTTCGGGATTGTCACTCTTCGGCCCGGTGTTACAGTTTCGCCACTCAAAAGACAGCAACCTGTAGTACCCCGGAACACGCGTCTATGCCGAACGACAATTCAGAAACTTCGACCGGCGATGATTTGCTCAAGAACTCGACGCTCTACAAGGAATTCCAAGCGGAGCGCGAAGAGATTTTGAAGCACAAGTGGATTGAATCCGAGAAGGCCGGTCACGACATCGGCTTTGAACGCGCGCTCACGGACTGGATCATCAAGCACCGGTCCAAATGGCGCAAGAGCCGGCAGACCGCGCACGCCGGGCACAGTTGAGCTGAGCCATCCGGGCTCAAGTTTTCAGAACTCCTTTAAGGCGGCCCTGTGAGGCGGCCAAGGAACGATGAGAAACGGATTTCGAAAACATTATAATTTGCGACATCGAACGGGCTCCCGCCCGGTTCGATTTTTTTATGCCCGACAAGTCCACCATCCTTAACGCCCAGGCGATTCACCGCGTGCTCACCCGCATCGCCCACGAAATCGTGGAGCGCAACGACAATGCCAACTCCATCGTCGTCGTCGGCGTGCAACGCGGCGGCATCCACCTCGCGGAACGGCTCGGCGGCCTGCTCAAGACCATCTGGGGACACGCGGTTCCTGTCGGCAAACTCGACGTCAGTATGCACCGGGACGATTTGGACCAGCACAGCGCGCCGAACATCCAGCCCACCGTGATGCCCTTCGACATCAACGGCAAAACCGTCGTCCTCGTCGACGATGTGCTTTTCAGCGGCCGGACCACCCGGGCCGCCCTGGATGCGCTCAACGACTTCGGCCGCCCACGCCGCATCCAGCTCGCCGTCCTCGTCGACCGCGGTCACCGCGAGCTGCCAATCAAGCCGGATTTCGTTGGCAAAAACGTTCCCACCGCGGCGAATGAACGCATCGACGTGCAACTGAAGGAAACCGGAGGCGAAGACGCAGTTTACCTCGAGAAAACGGCATGACCAACATCAACACCGCCGGCTGGCATCGCAAGCATCTCCTCGACATCGAGTCGCTCACCGCCGAGGAAATCAACGTCGTTCACGACACCACCCGCGCCTTCAAAGCCGTCGGCGAACGCGCGATCAAGAAGGTCCCCGCCCTGCGCGGCAAGACGGTCATCAACCTCTTCATCGAGCCCTCCACCCGCACCCGGATCAGCTTTGAGCTCGCCGCCATGCGACTCACGGCGGACGTGATAAACTTCAGCACCGAAGCCTCCTCGTTGAAGAAGGGCGAAACCCTCAAGGACACCGCACGCAACCTCGAAGCCCTTAACGCGGACATCATTATCATCCGCCACAGCGCGACGGGAGCGCCGCACTTTCTCTCCCGCTTCCTGCGCGGCAGCGTGATCAACGCCGGCGACGGCGCGCACGAACATCCCACGCAGGCACTGCTCGACACGTTTACCATTCGCGAAAAGAAAGGCCGCATCGCCGGGCTGAACGTCACGATTCTCGGAGACATCCTCTACAGCCGCGTGGCGCGCTCGAACATCCACGCCCTGCTGAAGCTGGGCGCGAACGTCACCCTTTGCGGACCGTCCACGCTCGTCCCGAAAGTCTTCGAGCAGATGGGGTGCAAAGTCACTTACAACGTCGACGAAGCCATCGCCGAGGCGGACGTCATCAACCTGCTGCGCATCCAACACGAACGTCAGCGCAAGACGATGTTCCCGAGCATCGGCGAATACACAAATCTCTTCGGCCTCACCAAGGCGCGCTTCGAGAAGACCAAGCCCGACGCGCTCATCATGCATCCCGGCCCGATTAATCGCGGCGTGGAAATCAACAGCGAGATCGCCGATTGCGAACGCTCGGTGGTCCTCGAACAAGTCACCAACGGCCTCGCCGTCCGCATGGCCGTGCTGTTTCTAGTGAACGGCGGCAAAGGTCCGCAGGAAATTGCCGGTTAACCAGCGGCGAAGAAGAATCGACACGTCAATCTGCGGCAAATAACTCTTGCACGCCCGATGGTCGATTTGTAGATTCGCCGTCCCTTGGGCACGCATAGCTCAATTGGATAGAGCATCTGACTACGGATCAGAAGGTTTCAGGTTCAACTCCTGATGCGTGCACCATCCTCAAGGTTTCACTCCCCTCCCTCCACGACGAATTGCCCGAACCGGACAACCCGAGACCTCCGCGCAATCTGTAAAGAATAGGCCGGCAGAGCAAAAAGCGTTCGCCAACCTCAAGCCGCAGTGGCAGGCTTCGCCCCAATGTTCCTGGCAGCGGTCCTCATCTCGGCTGAGAACTGGGTAATCCCCGGAGCCATTTTCGCTGCCGTCGTTCTCCTCCTGCTGGCGTGGTCGTATCGCAATGCTCCCGGCGGCGGCGGATTTCGGGCGCTGTGCCTCCTTCTCAAATTGCTGGGAGTTCTCGCGCTTGCCCTTTGCCTGCTGGAGCCGCTTTGGAGCCGCGAACGCGCCCGGCCGGGCGCCAATTATTTCGCCGTGCTCGCGGACAACAGCCAGGGCATGAAGATCAAGGATCGCGGAGCAACCAAATCGCGCGGCGAGAATCTTCAAACGCTGCTGGGCTCTGACAAGCAGGACTGGCAGCCGAAGCTCGACGAAAACTTCCAGCTGCGCCGTTACCTCTTCGATGCGCGGCTGCAATCCACCCGCGACTTTTCGGAACTCGCCTTTGATGGACGCGTCTCCTCCATGGTGTCCGCCCTGCGCAATCTCGCCGATCGCTACAAAGGCCAGCCGCTCGCGGGCGTGTTGCTGATGACCGATGGCAACGCCACGGATCTTAGCGAAGGCTTGCCTGACCTCGCCGGACTGCCCCCGATTTATCCGGTGGTAATGGGAACGGACGACGCAGTGCAGGATGTGTCCTTGCAGCGAATCACCGTCAGCCAGACGTCGTTCGAGGATGCGCCTGTGACCTTGCAGGCGGAAGTGAGTGCCACCGGCTATCCGGGCGAATCGGTCGTCGCGCAACTGGTGAAGGTGGGCCATCTCGCCACGCTGACCAACCTGACCACGCCGCCCCCTGCCCCGGTCGTCACCAATACCTCCCGTCGTGCACGAAATCGCGCCGCCACCAATGCCGTCGCCGCCTCGCCGACCAAGGCGATGGTGATTCCGGCGGACAAGATCGTAACCGAACAACGCCAACTGGCCTCTGAGGACGGCGGTGCGGCGAGTTTCCGTTTTCAGTTCAAGCCCGACCAGAGCGGGCTTTCGTTCTATCGACTGCAGGTTTCCCCGAAGACTCCGTTGGACACTCTCACCAACAGCGCCGCCACCTCCGAGGCCACGCTCGCCAACAACAACCGCGTGGTCGTGGTGGATCGCGGTCGCGGTCCCTACCGGATTCTCTACGTCGCCGGGCGACCGAACTGGGAATACAAATTCCTCCAGCGCTCGGTCATGGAAGACGATCAGGTTCAATTGGTGGGGCTGTTTCGAATCGCCAAGCGCGAGACCAAGTTTGAATTTCGCGGCCGCGCCGGCGAATCCAGCAACCCTCTCTTCCGTGGTTTCGGCAACCAGTCGAAGGAAGAAATCGAGCAATACGATCAGCCCGTTTTTCGCGTTGCCAACGCCCCGACCGAGGATGAATGGAAACGACTGATGCAGGGATTCCCCAAGTTGCCTGAAGACCTCTTCAAATACCACGCCGTCATCGTGGACGATCTTGAATCTCAGTTCTTCAGCGCCGACCAGATGTCGCTCCTCCAGAAATTTGTCTCCGAACGCGGCGGCGGATTCCTAATGCTCGGCGGCGCGGAATCGTTCAAGGAAGGCAAGTATCACCGCACGCCCATCGGCGACATGCTCCCCGTCTACCTCGATGCACCGACCGAGGAGGCCGCGCCCGGCGCCCTGAAACTCGATTTCACCCGCGAAGGCTGGCTGCAACCGTGGGCCCGCCTGCGCGCGAATGAATCCGACGAACGCCGCCGCCTCGCGGACATCGCGCCCTTCGGCGTGCTGAACAAAGTCCGCGCCATCAAGCCTGGCGCCAGCGTCATTGCCACCGCCAGCGACGGACGCACCCAACATCCCGCGCTCGCCGTGCACCGTTTCGGTAACGGCCGCGTCGGCGCCATTCTGCTCGGTGACATCTGGCACTGGGGATTCAAGGACGAGGCGAACCAGAAGGACATGGCCAAAGCGTGGCGCCAGACGATGCGCTGGCTCGTGGCTGACGTTCCCCAACGCACCGAGCTCGTCGCCGAAGCCAGGGCCGGCGATCCGAATCAAGCCATTCGCCTTCAGGTGAAGGTTCGCGATAAAAAGTTTCAACCGCTCGACAACGCCAGCGTCACCCTGCATGTGCGGCCCGTCGGCGCCGCCGGCGTCACGAACATCGTCCGGCTCACCGCGGAAGCCGCCCCCAGCCAGGCCGGAGTTTACGAAGCCACCTACGTTCCGCGTGACACCGGCGGTTACCACGCCGAGGCGGTCGTGGTGGACGAGAACGGCATGGAAGCAGGACGCAGCGAAGTGGGCTGGACCTCCGACCCGGCGTCCGACGAGTTTCGTTCCCTCAAACCGAATCGCGCCCTGTTGGAAGCGATCGCCAAGGGAACCGGCGGTGAAGTTGTTTCCGCGAGCAAACTCACCGACTTCGCAAAGTCGCTGCCGAACCGCAAGGCTCCCATTACCGAAAGCTGGACCTCACCGCTCTGGCATCAAGCGGGAGTGTTCCTCTTCGCCCTCGCGTGCTTCGTCGCCGAGTGGGGACTGCGCCGCAAGCGCGGCCTCGCCTGAGCAAATTCTTCAGTCGAGCCCGCTTTCCCTCAAATCCCACTGGCCTCCTGTAAGGCTCGTTGTATAGTCTGCGCCACATGGAAATTTTTACGAAGATTTTGCGCGCCGCCGTCGACGCCCACGCGTCCGATCTCCACATCAAAGTCGGCCATCCGATCACCTTTCGCATCAACCGCCAGCTCATCACTGTCGACGCTCCGACGCCGACGGATGCGTGGTTCGAGACCGTCCTCCAGCACATCGTGCCCAAGCACCTGATGTCGGCGCTGGAAAAGGATCGCGAATCGGATTTCTCCTACTACGTCGCGGGAGTCGGCCGGTTCCGCACGAACGTCTTTCAGCAAGGCGGCAAGTGGGCGCTCGCCATGCGCCATGTGAAGAGCCAGGTGCCGAATTTCGAGACGCTCGGTCTCGCCCCGGTTTGCAAGGACATCGCCGAATCGCCGCGCGGCATCGTGCTGCTGGCCGGCACCACCGGCAGCGGCAAATCAACCACGCTCGCGGCGATGATCGAGCACGTGAACGAGAACTTCAAAAAGCACATCGTCACGCTCGAAGATCCCGTCGAGTACACGTTCGAGGACAACCAGTCGATCATCGAACAGCGCGAAGTCGGCCTCGACACGCAAAGCTTCCAGCGCGACTTGAAGAGCGTGCTGCGCCAGGACCCCGACATCATCATGGTCGGTGAAATGCGCGATTCGATCAGCATCCAGGCCGCGATCAGCGCGGCGGACACCGGGCATCTCGTCCTCTCCACCATTCACACCACCAACGCGGCGACCTCGATCGGGCGTATTCTGGATTTCTTCCCGGCGGAGGAGCGCGACACCGTGCGCCGCCAGCTCTCCACGTCCATGCGCGCCGTGATCTGCCAGCGCATGGTGCAGACTCTCGATGGCAAGATGACTCCCGCCCAGGAGATCATGCTGAACACTCCGGTGATTCGAAAGATGATCGAAGAGAACCGCCTGGAGAAACTCTCCGCCGCCATCGAGACGGGTCGCGACGACGGCATGCAGAGCTTCAATCAAGGGCTCTATGATCTGGTGAAGGCCGGCCGCATCTCGAAGGAAGCAGCGCTGGAGAAGGCGACCAACGCGCAGGCGCTGGAGATGATGTTCCAAGGCATCTTCCTTAGCAGCGGCAGCAGGATTTTGGGATAAGTCCTGGCCGCCATAATTCCGGCATCAGCAGCCAATGAAGCCCATCGCACTGGCGACAATCGGGGTGCGGCTTATCGGTGTGGCTCTGCTGGCAGTTGGCATCATTGCGATCGCAAGCGGGGCGTTCGTGAATTTGGCCTTTAGCCTTAATTTTCCAGATAATGGCCTTTCCGATCTGCACCTCCACGACACCTACTATGTCGTTTCGATGGCCCACGACGGATTGTTCCTGCCCGGCCTCGCTTCACTTCTGGTCGGAATATTCGTGCTGATTTTCAGCCGAAGAATCGCCCGATGCGTGGCTCGAGGATTTGCTGACGATTAACTCGGAAGCGCCTGCCCCGTGGTCTATTTCACCAGCCCCGGCAGCCACATCGTGAGCATCGGGACGTAAGTGATCAGGATCACCCCGATCAACAATACGAACATCATCGGCAGCGTGGCGCGCGTCACCTCGCTCATCGGCTTGTTGAAACGGTAGGACGCAAGGAAGAGATTCATGCCGACCGGCGGCGTCAGGAAGCCAAGTTGCAGGTTCGCGAGGAAGACGATGCCGAGGTGGACGGGATCGATTCCGAACGCGATGCCCATCGGCACGATGAGCGGCACGACCACGACGATGGCCGAGTAGATGTCCATCAGGCAGCCCACCACGAGCAGGAAGAGATTCAGCAGCAGCAGGAACATCCACGGCGAATGCACCGTGGCCTTCACCCAGTCCACGCCCATCGTCGGCACGTCCGCGAGGATCAGGAACTTCGTCAGGCCCATCGCCACGCCGAGAATCAGCAGCACACCACCGATGATCATCCCGCATTCCGTCATCACGCGCGGCACGTCCTTGAAGAGACGCAGATCCCGGTGCAACACCACCTGGGTGAAGAACGCATACAGCGCCGCCACCGCCGCAGCTTCGACGGGAGTCGCCAGTCCGCCGAACATCACACCCAACGTCAGCCCCGGCAGCAGCAGTTCCCACTTCGCGTCCTTCAAGGCCGCCCACGCTTCGCGACCATCAAAGGCCGGCAAGGACGCCTTGTCCTTGGGACCGACGCGAATCGCCCACCACGCCGTCAGCGCCACCAGCAGGAATCCTGGCACGATGCCACCGAGAAAAAGTTTGTTGATGGAGACATCCGGCGTCGCCACGCCTTCGGGCAGCTGCAGTTCCTGCACAACGCGCTGGGCGATGACTGCGTAAAGAATCAACGGCAGACACGGCGGGAACAACAAGCCGAGCGACCCCGCTCCCGTGACCAGCCCAAGCGCGTTGCGTTCTGAATACTTCGCCTGCACCAGCACCGGCATCAGCAATCCGCCAAGCGCAAGAATCGTCACGCCGCTGGCGCCGGTGAACGACGTGAAGAACGCGCAAACGAGCGCCGTAACGATGCCCGTGCCGCCGCGCAGCGAACCGAACAAGGCTTGAAACACGCGCACCAACCGTTTCGACGCGCCGCCTTCCGCGAGGAAGTAGCCCGCCAGCGTGAACAACGGCAGGCTCGGCAGCATCGGGTCCGTGACCAGCGAATAATGTTCGAGCGGAATGAGCGTCACCTCCCGCTCCGTACCCCACAGCAGAATCATCGCTGCGCCCGCCAGCGTCGTGAACAGCGGCGCTCCCAGCACCGTCGCCGCCGCCAGCGCGATGAAGCACGGCCAGATCAAACTCGCGGGCGCAATGGGAAGCTTCATCAGCGCCAGCGCGATCAACGCCGTCAGGAGCGCCGTAGCGCCACGCGCAGCCCACTTGGTGGAAGCCGCCCAGCACAGTCGCACTGCCACCAATCCGTAGCCGATGGGGAGAAAAACATGGAACGCGCGCAGCGGAATGCCATAGGCGATGTCGCGATCGCCGGGTTCCACTTCGAGATACCGCATCGCCGCGCGGAAGAGCACCACACTGATCGCGGCGGCGATGGCATTCGCAAACACGGACGCGGCGATCTTCCAGCCGGGTGAAAAGAGATTCGGCAGCGAGGAAAGGGAAAGCAGCCGGCTCTCGCGCGCGGCAATGGCTCCGCCGAGCACGCCGATGAGGAGAGTGAAGTGCTGAACGAAAACGCTGGAACCCGAGACTCCGCTGATGCCCAGCTTGCGCGTAGCGGCTTCGAGCAACGGCAGAATCATCACCGCCGCAAGCACCGCAGTGAGGAATCCGTTCTCACCGGAACGCAGCAACCGCAGCCAGAGCGGCGCCGGGCGCTCCGCCACCGCCCCGGAATCGGTCATGGCTTCGCCCCGCCCGCGGCAGGTTGCTTCGCCCGATATTCCGCGAGCAGCTTCTCGACCTGGCTGAAGATGTCTTCCGGGATCAGTTTGCCGCGGATGTGCGGCCAGTACCACTCGGATGCCTTGCGCCACGCCGCCTCCGTCTCCGGAGTCAGTTTGTGAACGATAAGACCCTTTTCCTTCATCGCCTCGACGGCGCGATCGGCTTCCGCCCGGCCATTAATCTGATTTGCCTTCCGCGCTTCCTCCGCCGCCTTGAGCAATTCGTCCTTCGCTTCCGCCGGAATCTTGTCCCAAACGGATTTGCGGATCACGAACCCTCCGATGAGCGGCGCCCAGTTGATCTCCAGCATGTGGGGCGCCCGACTCGGCACCTGCATGGCCAGCGCCACGAACGGCGGCAGCGAAACGCTGTTGATGAGCCCGGTGTCGAGCATGGGGACAATGTCCGCCGTTTCGAGCGGCACGGGATTCAGCCCGCCCAGCTTCAGCATTTCGGTGAAGGCGGGATTCCCGGCCCAGGTGAACATCTTCGTCTTCTTCAAATCCTCCGGCGTGAGCATCGGCTGCTTGGAGAAGTAGCGCACCCAGCCCGTGTCGCCCCAGAACAACACCACAAAGCCCGCCTTCTCCATGCGCTGCGCCAGCACCGGACGCAGGTGCGCGCCGACGTAATCCACTTCATCGAGCGAGCGGAACATCATCGGGATGTTCTGCAACCCGGACACGGCCGGTTCGATCTCCGACAAGCCAGTGACCGTGAGCAACGCGCAATCGAGCACGCCCAGTCGCATCTGGCTGACCATCTTCGCTTCGCCGCCCATTTTGCCGCCGGCGTAAATGCGCAGGTTCACGCCGCCGCCGGGTGCCTTGCGCCATTTCTCGCGCAGTTCGAGCAGCATCTTGTGATAAGACGTGCCTTCCGGGGCGAGCGTGCCAAGCGTGGCGTTGACGGGCGCCGCGGCAGCCGCTGATACCAGCAGCACCACGACCGCAGTGAAGCCAACGAGAGTTTTGAGATTCCTTAAACCAGTCATACGCACACTATTTGTCGTCTGTTTTCACGCCGCCAATAAACAAATCATCCACCCGCCCCAGCAACCAGCGCGCGCGGCGTTGCGCAACGAGATTCAACAAGCGCGATTCCGGGACGGCATCAGGGTTGATCGCCAGCGCCTTCTCCAGCAACGCCTGAAACTCCGCGCGGTTCTGCTTCTCCACGCTCACCGCCTCCGCGTAACTCACCAGCGGCGACGCCAGCTTTCCTTCGGACAACAACATCGCCCGATCGAAATGCTTCTTCGAACGCAGCGCTGGATCGCCCTGCAATCCCTGCCGCGCCATCTCGTACGAAATCAATACCCCGTGAATCGCCCCGCGATCGAAATCTTCGTCCAACTCCAGCGCGCGATCGATCAACGCCTCCACAATGAGCTGATCCGAAACCAGCGCCGGATCATCCTTCGAGACAGAAATCGCTGAACCCCACGCCGCCGCCGTCCAGAACAGAAGCGGAACATCACCGACCTTCGCCGACTTCACTGCCACCTTGGGATTCTTGCGGAGCGTTTGCTCGAATCCCGGATGCCGTGCTTCCAATCCGCGCAGTCCGTAGCCACGCGCCCGCAAATACAACTTGCGAGCCCGCGTGCGCAACTTCGTCGCCGCCGCGATATCCGAATCCTCCATCTCATCGGCGTCCTGATTCACGAACGCGTAACCGTATTGAGTGAACCCGCTGCACGCCGCAAGAAGCAGACCCTGATGCCCGGGACTCTCCGCCAGCAGGCTTTCGATCAATTTCAGACTGAACGGAACCGCTGCCTTTACCAGCTCCGGATCATCGTCGGAGGCGAAGGCCGTTCCGCTGCCCGAGAGCGCATCACCGAGCTTGTTGATCGCCATCTTCTTGATCGAGCAACCGCTCAGCATCACCACGCCAAGCACCAGCCCCACCCAGCGCAGCAGGAAGCGCGGGCTTAGGATTGTCATGGCAACGGCGTTCATCGTGCGGAAGTTGTAGCCCAGCAGACGAAAGGAGCAAGCCTGCAAACCTGTCGCGAAAGCTTACATCCAAACGAGAAGTTACAAAGCCGTCCCGGAATTCTATTGGCCCGGTCGTCGGGGTTCTGTTAACCAAGGAGCCGTTCCGAGAAGAAGCCGATTCAAAGTCCGGCGGGGGAAAGCCGGAGCAATCGGCGGAGGGACAGCGGGAAACGATACAAGCATTCTTTAACTCACCAAACCGGGTATGACCTACATCTACATTGGCCTCGCGGTCGTCGTCATTCTCTTCACGCTGCTCACGGCGCTGCTGTGCATCCGCAAGATTCATCCGGGCAAGGCCGGGCTCAGCGTCGGCCTCGGCGGATTGCGCGTGGCGTTCGACTACATGATCCGCCTGCCGGTCGTGCAGAGCTTCGAGGAGATGGATATCTCCGTGAAGAAGCTCGAAATCCACCGCAAGGGCAAGGACGGCCTCGTCTGCGCCGACAACATCCGCGCCGACATCACGGTGGCCTTCTACATCCGCGTGGATGCAACGGAGGAAAGCGTGCGCAAGGTCGCCCAGATGCTCACGCCGGATCGTGTGTCTGACTTGAACCAGTTGCGCGAACTGTTCGAGGCGAAGTTCTCCGAGGCGCTGAAGACCGCCGGCAAACAGATGAAGTTTCACGAACTGTTCACCGAGCGCATCAAGTTCCGCGATCAGATTCAGGCGACCATCGGCAAGGACCTCGACGGCTTCCTGCTTCAGGACGTGGCCATCGATTATCTCGAACAGACGCCGCTCGATCAGCACGACCCGAACAACGTGCTCGACTCCGAGGGCATCAAGAAGATCACCGAAATCACCCAGCGCGAGCGCGTCATCTCGAACGAATTCACCCAGCGCGCCCAGGTGCAGGTGGAAAAGGAAAACGCCGACGCCGACATCGCCAAGCGCGAGCAACGTCGCCGCAACGAGGAAGACACCGCCAAGCAGACCCGTGCCATCACCGAGATCAAGGCCAACGAAGAAGCAGAGGCCCGCAAGGTCATCGAAGCGCGCCGGCAGGAAGTGGAAGGCAAACGCCTCGAAGCCGAGGAATCCATCCGTCTGCGCACCGAGGACATGAACCGCGCCGTCCAGGAACGCGAGTTCACGGTGAAGAAGGAGAAGCAGCGTCTGGAACAGGAAGCCGTGCAGGAAGGCGAGGAAGCCCGCGTGCGCCGGGAGCGTTCCGTGTCGCTGGCCGAGATGGACAAGGAAGTGAAAGTTGCCGAAGCCGGCGTCGAGGTGGAACGCAAACGCGCCGTCGTCGTCGCCGAACAAAAGGCCGTCGTGCAGCAGGAGGAAGAGAAGCTGAACATCGAGGCCAGAATGACCGCCCAGCGCGTCAGCGAAGTCACGCTCATCGAGGCCGAAATGAACGCGAAGAAGAATCAGGTCGAGAAAGTCGTCGCGTCCGAGGCGCACAAGGATTCCGAACGCAATCTCGCCGAGGCGGAGAAAATCAAGACCATCACCGCCGCGGAGGCAGCGCGGGAAGCCGCCCTGCGCGAAGCCGAGCGCCTGCAAACCATGGCCGACGCCGAAGCGAAAGCTTCGGACAAGCATCGCCACGCCGCCGAGCAGGAAGCCGAAGGCATCGCTGCGAAGGAAGCGGCCCACGGCATGGCTGAGGCCCGGGTCATCACCGCCAAGGCCACTGCCAAGAAAGCGGACGCATCCGCCATCAAGGAAGTCGGACTCGCTGAAGCCGAGGTGACCAAGGCGAAGGGAGCCGTTCACGCCGAAGTGACCGAGAGCCAGGCGGAGGCTGAAGCGGAGGGCACGAAGGACAGCGAACTGGCGCCGCCACCGGCATCGAGGCCCGCGGTCAGCCGAGGCCAAGGCCATCCAACAGAAGGCCGAGGCCATGAAGCTTCTGCACGAAGCCGGTCGCGAGCATGAGGAGTTCAAGCTCCGCCTCGCCAAGGAACGCGACGTCGATCTCGCGGCCATCCACGTCCAGAAGGACATCGCGCAGGCGAATTCCTCCATCGTGGCCGAGGCGCTCAAGTCGGCGCACATCGACATCGTGGGCGGCGAGAACGACTTCTTCGAGAAGGTCGTGCGCGCCGTCGGCACCGGCAAATCCGTGGACCGCATGGTGGACAACAGCCGCACACTCACCGACATCAAGAGCACGTTCTTCAACGGCGACGCGGACTACTTCAAAACGCAGCTCCGCCAGTGGATCGCCGACTTCGGCATTTCCTCCGAAGACGTGAAGAACCTCACTGTGGCCGCGTTGCTCGGCAAACTCATGGCGTCGAGCAAGGACTCGTCGGTGAAGGGCTTGCTGAAGTCCGCCCTCGCGATGGCGAAGGAGAGCGGACTGGCCAATGTACCGGCAGCGGAAGCGTTGGAGTCGCGAACCGTGGTGAAGTCGTGATTACGGCGCGAAGCGCCGTTCGCTTCTGATGCCTGACGAACCCAAAACGCCGGCTGCTGCTCCGGACTCCGCGAAACCGGACGCTCCCGCCGCGCCTTCCACTGCCCAGACGCTCGGCAGCGCGACGTATGAAATCATCCGGCAGCGGCTCCAGACACAGGGCAATCTGCTGCGAGAGCGGATGTCGCAACTTGATGCGCGCCGGACGGAAGTCTTCGGCTCCATCGAGTTCAAGCTGTTGCAGGCAGACCGCGTCGTCACGTCGCACAACTGCGTGCCGCGCGACATGGTCCAGCTCGGGCACGGGCGGTTCCTGTTCGGGTTCAACGTCCGCTTCGGGCTCAAGAAGGAGATGGAACTCGGCGACGTGTTCGCAGTGTACCGACGGGACGAGGCCACCGGCACGTTCAAGGAAGACAGCCTCGATGTGCTCAACGATCCGCAGTTCCTCGCCGACTTCAAGCGGCTCTACAACGTCTATGAAAAGACGGCGCTGCGGAAGTTTGCAGTCATTGGCGGCAAACTGTTCATCAAGTTCGGCACCGGCCCGGGGCTAAACGATTTCGCCGCGGTCAAGTGGGAGTTCAACGACGGCAATCTCCGTTATCTTGATGGCCGGGCGGAGGCCGAGTATCGCCGCATCGCTTACCCGGCCGCCCACGAGTTCCGCTGGCAGACGCCCGATCGGGAATCGTACCGCTATGGTGACCATCCGCACATCTCCATCGCGGACCGTGTCTTCGTTGAATGCGTCGGTGGCGATCTCACAATCAAGGTCGAGGACAACACCGCGACCGGCGAAGGCATCTACGCCGAGCCGGTGGACGACAAGTATCAGAAGGTGGATGACGCCGAGATTGCCTACGGCATCGTCGGTCACCTGATCCTGCTGCGGATTCGTCCCTACAAGGAGCAGGCCGCCCGTTACTTCATCTTCAACGAAAAGCAGCAGACGGCGGTGCGCGTCGATTCCATCGGCCAGTCCTGCGTTCTGCTGCCCGAGGAGCACGGCCTGATTTTTCCCGACGGCTACTATCTCGCGACCGGCGAACTCAAACGCTTCGAGACACGCGACAGTGGAATGGTCATCGAGCGCGTGGTTCACGCGCCGAACGGAGAGGACGTCCTCTACGTCTTCTACAACCGGCTCACTGGCGACTACGCGCTCATGCCCTACCGGCTGATTCAGCAGAAGGTCGAGGAACGTGTGAGCTGCAACGGCTTCTCGCTTTTCCCGAACGGCCATCTCGTGCTCTTCCGCGCCGACGCCGAGCCGCAGAAGCATCACATGATTCAACTGCGGCAGACGCCCTTCTACCAGCCCGGCCACGAGCCGGAGGGACAGAAGGACGCCTTCCTCTACCAAGTCGGGAACAAGGAGGTCGTGCGCTGTCTCGCGGAGTGCAACGAGGTGCTGACGCTCGTGCGAAAGGACAATCCTTACGCGGAACTCTACGTCGACCTGACCAAACGTTGCAGCGCGATCGTCGATTCGTATCCGTGGCTCAGCAGCGCGGATGGTTTTCAAGTCGATGCCGCATTGCGCGCCGTTCGCGAAGCGGCGGACAAGGCGGTCGATGAGTTCGACAAGGTCCGCCGACTTCAGCGCGAAGCCACGCAACGCGTGAAGGACGTGCGCAAGCGTTGCGAAGAACGCTTCCAGACTTTGCGCCGGGCCAGCTTCAACAAGCTGGAAGACTTCGTCCACAACCTCACCGCGCTGCGCCATCTCCGCGGTGAACTCATCACGCTCAAGGAAGTTCGCTACGTCGATCTCGCGCAGGTCGAGGAATCCGAGAAAGCCGTCACCGCGCAGACGGATGAGCTCGCGAAGTCGTGCGTGAAGTTCCTGCTCCAGCCCGCCGCGCTGGAGCCGTATCGCAAGCAAGCCGACGCGCAGCTCGCCGCCGTGGAGAAGGTGACGAAGGTCGCCGACGGCCGAAAGATCGAGAAAGCCGTTTCGGACGCCGGCAGCGAGTTGGAGCTGCTCATCGAGATCGTCAATAGCCTGAAAATCGAGGACGCCACCGAGACCACGCGCATCATCGACAGCATCACAGCGATTTACTCGACGCTGAACCAGGTGAAGGCGGCGTTGAAGAAGCACCTGCATTCGTTGATTGCGTCCGAAGGCGCGGCGCAGTTCGGCGCGCAGATGAAGCTACTCAGCCAGTCCGCCGCGAGCTACCTCGATCTCAGCGACACGCCAGCCAAGTGCGACGAGTATCTCAATCGCCTCACCGTCCAGTTGGAGGAGTTGGAGGGCGCGTTCGCAGACTTTGAGGAATACACCGTCGAGCTGGCCGAGAAGCGCACGTCGCTCTACGAAGCCTTCGAGCAGCGAAAGGTCGCGCTCGTCGAGCAACGCAACCGCAAGTCGTCCGCGCAGCTTTCCGCCGCCGAGCGCATCCTGAAGGTGATTCAGAACCGGCTCGCTGGCTTCAAGTCTGTCGAGGACATCAACACCTACATGGCGTCCGACCTGATGATCGCGAAGGTGCGCGAGATCATCGGGCAGTTGCTGGCGCTAGGCGATTCGGTGAAGGCCGACGATCTGCAAGGCCGACTGAAGAGCGTGCAACAGGAGGCGGTGCGGCAGTTGAAGGATCGCAACGAGCTGTTCGCGGGCGGCTCGACGGTCATCCAGCTCGGCAAGCATCGCTTCAACATCAACACGCAGCCGCTCGACCTGACCGTGGTGAACCGCGACGGCGTGCAGCACATCCACCTGACGAGCACGAAATATTAGAGAACCGCGACGTGTATCGCGGCGAGTATCTGGCGTGGCAGTTGTTGAAGACATTTGATTCCCGTAGCAGCGGACGTGAGTCCGCTCATTCTGGCTCTGCGACAGGAGATCAGAGCCGACTCACGTCGGCTGCTACGTCTGAAGAGCAGCGCCTCACGCTCATCCAGGAATTCATCGACGCCCGATACCACGAGGGCTACACGAAAGGGATCCACGATCTCGACGGCGAACGCATCTTCCGCGTGCTGCTCGAAACGCACACCGCGTTGCAACTGGCGCGTTACCATCCGACCGCCCGCGCCTGCGCGCTGGTTTACTGGCATCGCTTCTGCCCGGCGGAGACGCGCACGCTCTGGTCCGCCAAGCTCAAGGGCTTCGCCGTCCGCAACCGACTCTTTCCCGGCGACCCAGCGCAGCAGGATTACATCAACACTCTCCAAGCGCTGATCGCCGCCTTCGCGGAGCAGACCAAGCTGTTCCCCGCAGCTGTTTCAACGGCTGCTGGCGAGTATCTCTTCCACGAGCTGATCACCGGCGATGCTTTCGTGATCAGCAACGAGGCCGATCAACTGGTGGCTGCCTTCAATCAACAACTCGCCACGAAAGGCAGCGAAGATGAATTCAAGCAGGCCCGCGCCGCACTCGCGGACCATCCGGCCAGCGAGCTGGAACTGGTTCGCGACTGGGTGAGGGGGTTCCTCTTCCCGGAGCAGGACGTGAGTCCGCTCAGTCTAGCTCTGCGACAGGAGATCAGAGCCGACTCACGTCCGCTGCTACGAGCGACAGAATGCTCTTCGCCGACGAGGTCGTCGCTATCCTTTTCTGCGGCGATGGCTTCGAGCGATCGGTCGTGAAAGCCGGGACCGCGCATGTTCTCGAAGGGATGAAGGGCGCGCACGCCGTGATTCGCGAGAACAAGTATCACTTCGATTACCTCGCGTTCACCGAAAAGCTCCAGCACTTCGAGCGCGACGTGGTGCCACGCTTCCAGGCGTTCCATCAACTCAAGACCCAGCTCATCGAGCGCGAGCGCGCCAAGCTGCGGCTGGATGAACTCAAGCCGCGCGTGCTCACGTCGTTCGTGCGCAACCAGCTGATCGATCAGGTTTACCTGCCGCTGGTCGGCGACAACCTCGCCAAGCAGATCGGCGCCGCCGGGGATCAGAAGCGGACGGACCTGATGGGCCTGCTGCTGCTCATCTCGCCGCCCGGTTATGGCAAGACGACGTTGATGGAATACGTCGCGAGCCGGCTCGGAATCATCTTCGTGAAGATCAACGGCCCGGCCATCGGCCACGCCGTCACGGCGCTCGATCCCGAGGAGGCGCCGAACGCCGCTGCGCGCGAAGAAATCCAGAAGCTGAACCTCGCGCTGGAGATGGGCGACAACGTGATGATCTGCGTGGACGACATCCAGCACTGCAACCCGGAGTTCCTGCAGAAGTTCATCTCGCTCTGCGACGGCCAGCGGAAGATCGAGGGCGTCTGGCGCGGGAAGCCGCGCACCTACGACCTGCGCGGGCGCAAGGTCGTGGTGGTGATGGCGGGCAATCCCTACACCGAAAGCGGCCAGAAGTTCAAACTGCCCGACATGCTGGCGAACCGCGCCGACACCTACAATCTCGGCGACATCATTGGCGGCAGCGCCGAGTGGTTCAAGGCAAGCTACCTGGAGAACGCCATGACCTCCAACGCCGCGCTTGCGCCGCTGGCCAACAGAGCCAGAGGACATCCGCCCTTCATCCGCATGGCGCAGACGGGCGAACGCGAAGCGGAAGGTTTCGAGGGCAGCTACTCGCAGCAGGAGGTCGAGGAGATTCTTGGCGTGATGAAGAAGCTGGTAAAGATTCGCGACATCGTGCTGCGCGTGAACCAGGAATACATCCACTCCGCCGCGCAGGCCGACGAGTTCCGCACCGAGCCGCCGTTCCGCCTGCAAGGTTCGTATCGCAACATGAACCGGCTGGCCGAGAAGGTCGTGCCGATCATGAACGATGACGAGGTGCAGGCGCTCATTATCGACCACTATCGCAGCGAATCCCAGAACCTCACCACCGGTGCCGAGTCGAATTACCTGAAGTTCCGCGAAATGGTCGACGTGCAGACGCCGGCCGAGAAGGCTCGCTGGGAGGAGATCAAATCCACCTTCAAGCGCAACATGCTCGCGCGCGGTGGCAGCGATTCGGACCCGGTGGGCCGCGTCGTGGCGCAGCTCGCGGATTTCCGCGGAGGCCTGCAGTCCATCGGCGAGACGATTGAGCGGCAGATGTCGAAGCCGGCCGCGCCGCTCAAAGTAGATCTGGGGCCGTTGAGTCAGACGCTGGAAGCGCTACGCAGCGCAGTGGAGCAACGCTTGTCTGCGCCGACGGGTTCGACTGCGGCCACTGCGTCGGAAGGCAACGGCCTTGGCCGACAGCTCGCTGAGGGGCTGACTGCGTTGCGCGAGGATTTGAACCGCGCCATTTCGGTCGTTCACACCGGCACGATGGCCGAGGCGATGAAGCGCATGGAGCACGAGATGGAAATGGTCCACAGCACACTCGCCAGCCTCAAGGACATGACAGCGCAGCAGCGCGACCACTTGCGCCAAGCACAGGAACTTCTCGCTACGCGCGCGAAGCAGGGCGTCGTCGAAATCGAACTCACCCAGGAGATGCTGACGAACGAGCGCGCCTTCCTCGACAAGTTTCACCAGGCTCTCGAACAGACCGCGCAGCCGTCCCCCACACCGCCACCGTTGCCGGAAAAGCCGGCCGGAGGTGGACCGAAAGCCGGATAACCAATCGGAGACATCCTCATGAAAAAGTTCATCCAACGCGTGCAAGACCTCAGCCAGAAAGCCACGCAGCTCAAGCAAGTCGTGGAAGCCGCGCCGACACAAGCCGCACAGTTGCGCGACACTGCGCTGATGACCGCCGGCCAGCTGCAACAGATGCGACGCGACGTCCAATCGAGCGTGATGGGGCTCAAGGCCGACAATGAAACTCACCTCACCCGCGCCCTGCAGGAGATTCACGACAATCGCGAGACGTTTTCGCAAGCCGGGTATGCGCTGACGGGCGTCGACATGGAACTCAGCCCCATCCATCGATTGGTCGTCCATCTCGATCACGTTTCGGAGGTCAGCGAATCCACGCTGCGTTCGTTGCTGTCGGCACATTCTGAACAGCCCACCATCTACGCCTTGCTCGATGCCCTGATCAAAGCCGACGCCATTAGCGCACGCGTGCGGCTGTCAGACTTCAGTTATCGAGGACTCGTGGTTCACGTCGGGCCCACGCCCTCCGTTCGTCTCAGTTGGCAGTCAGATGAAGTGGAAGACGCAACTGCGCCCATTCCGTCTGCGCCAGTGATTGCCCCGAGCGTCGCCGCACCGGCGCCACCTCCGTTGCCGGCATTCGGCGCCAGCTCATTCTTCGAGCAACGGTCCGCGCCCGCCGCGCGCTCCACAGTCGAAACCACGACCGCAACGGCCCCCCTTGCTCCAACGCCAGTCGAAAGGCCTGTTTCCCCGTCGCCAGTAGAACAGCCGGTCGGCGGGAGTTGGAAGCCCAGTGCGCTCGATCGTTTCAAGAAGATGCCGGACGTTTCCAAATATCGGCGCTGACATCCGCACGTCTATCGGCTCAGGCGATGGAACTGCGCCGGGAACACAGTTCGGTTGGTCACGGTAAACTTCCCGCTGCTCACCGCGGCAGACCGCGCTTCGGGACCGTCCACAAACAAGGTTTTGCCGCCGAGATCACCGACGGATTGCAACCGCCACTCTGGATACGCCGTGCTCCATTGCAGCAACGCGTTTCCTGGCGTGACATCGCGAGCGATGTCGAGACGCGGTGGCGGACACGGCAGGCCGAAGAGTTCCACCCAATAGCTCTCGCATCCGATGTCGGCGGTGCGCGTGGAGACCACGACCACGAAGTTCGAACCCGCCGGCACACGGAAGGAAAACGGCGGGTAAGCGGAAGGTGTCGTCGCACCGGAGTCGCCGAGGTAATTCACGCAGGGAGAATTCGGAATACCGCCACCGAGATACGCCGCGGCATGCAACGCACCGGCAGGAACAGTCGGGCAGTCGAAGTGCAGCTGCGCCGTCACGCACAGTTCGGCGTCAGTCGTATTCGTGAAGCTGTGCTGGATATAGCGAACCGGCGGGAGATTCGTGCTCAGGTCGACACCCGGACAGGGCTTCTCCGGAAAGCAGATCGACGCCTCGCCCGACGCCAGCAACGGTTGCGACCACAGCGGCGAATTGGTCGTTAAGGTGCCACTCACCACGGTGCAGCTTTCACACGCGCCGCCGCCGTTGCTGCAATCCGTGCCGCCAAGCAGCGTGAACGGAATGGCGAAGGTTCCCTCGCCCACCACCGTTGCCTGCAACTCCACGAGCACTGGCGCGCCGCACGGATGCGACGCGAGCGTGCGAACCTGGAACGGCGCGAGATTACTGCGGATGCTGGAGGCCGGGATATTCGGATATTCGGCGGCTGAGATCGTCACCAGCGCCGTCGGCGTGAGCGAACGCAACGAGACGTTCTCGAGCTTGATGCCGGAGTTGCGACGGTTCTGCACCCCCAGAAACACAAGGTTGCATTCATCGGGTTCGAACAGTCCGTTGCCATTGCCGGACAGCACCTGAACTCCAGCAACTCCGCCGGCGAGATTCGTCACCGTCAGCGTCACATCGTTTCCGTCGCCGCCGCTGTAGCTGATGGCGACGGGGATTTCGCCGAGCTTCTGGACCGCGCCTTGCGGCCAGCCGGAGAATGTCCCGGTGACCGGACCCGCCGACGTTTTGCGAATGAGCATCACCGTCTCACCTTCGCGCGGCGCGCCGAGAAATCCTGCGCTGAGCCGACCATTGTTCAACGTCACGGTTCCCGCCACGGTGAGAACATCGTTGCCGGCGGTCCCGTGCGAGCCGAAGAAGTCGAGATTCAGCACACCACCGGTTTGAAGATCGAGCGATGCCGCGGCGAGGTCAGCCGCGAGCCGTCCCGGCTGAGCGCTTTCGGGTTTCACGACGCCGCCATTCATCACGGTCAACGGGCCAACCTCGCCATCGCCCAGCAACGCGCCGATGCTGTTCACTGTAAGCGCAGAGGACGGCATCGATCCGTCCATGAGAAACTTTCCTTCCAAGATCGTCGTTGGGCCGGTGAGCGTCCCGTTCCCCGTAAGATGCATGGTGGTATCGCGACCGAATTTTCCGAGTGAACCGCCACCGGAGAATGACCCAGCGAAAGTGAACGAGACATCGTTGCTGATGTTCAGAAATGAACCGGTGGCAAGATTCACCGCACCCGAGCCGAGCAAGCGCCGCAACGTCGCGTTCGCGCCGGGTCTTCCACCGCTTAGCTCCATCAGCGCGCTCCGACCGAGCGTGACGCTGGCGCGGCGGTTGAGCTGGCCTGGGAGTTGGACACGCAGTCGTGGCGTGGTGGTTGAAGTTGAGTCATCGCCCATCAGCACATCGCCGGGAATCGAGGTCCAGCCGATCCCCAGTCCGTTTCCACGTCGTGCTTCGACGACACCGTTGCTGATCACCGTGAGACCCGAGTAATCGTTCGTGCCCGGCCCGAAGAACTCCAACGTGCCAGCACCGAGCTTGGTCAGTCCACCGGAGCTTCCGATGCGCCCGAGCAATTGAAGGCGTCCGTCAGGAAACGGCACGTCGATGCCGCAGGATGGTCGGAGCAAGTTAATCGCGCCGGTCGACAAGTTTGTTCCGGCCAGCGAGCGCAACGCCGCCGGTGCAGCGGTGTCGAGCAGCAGAAACTCGTTGATCGCAATGTTGCCTTCGAGCGCCACGACGCCGTTGCTTTGCACCGTCGTCGAGCCTTGGGTCGTTCCGAACGCGGAGTTGTGCGCGGCGATCACGGAGCCGCCGTTCACGTTCAGAGTACCCGTGAACGTGTTCGCGCCCGCGAGACGCATCACGCCGGAGCCGTTCTTGTGGAGGTTCGCGATGCCGTTGTAGTTGATGACGGCGGCGGTGATGTCGAGTTCGGACGCCCCCAGCAACCCGCCAATCAGCGACGAGCCAACCGCGATGCGGTGATTGCCCGTGCGCAAACCCAGGCGACCCGAGATGACCGAACTCGAACTGCGTGTCCCGGGATTCACCGTGAGCGAGTTGTCAGCAAGATTTCCCTCGAGCGTCAACAATCCCGCGCCCGTGTGAACGTCGCCACCGTCATTGAGCGTGAGCGCGAGGAGGTATTCCTCGTAGCCGTTCAAATCGAGGACACCATCGCCATTGACTGTGACGTTGGCCCAAATCTGATCGTGCGAAAGATGCTGAACCTTGGGTGAAGTCAGCGAGTTGCCGTCCCCTCCGATGATCAGATTCCCGGGGACGGCCTGTAAGAAATCCGGTTTATCGAGAGCCAAGGTTCCCGATTTAACCGAAGTGTTGCGGGAGTAAGTGTTATTCGCGGTTCCCGCCAGGACCAAAGTACCCGGCCCATCTTTTAGCAGGTAGCCATCGCCGCTGATGGTGCCCTCGATCCGGGCGATCGCTGGCTCCGATGAAAACAGTCCATCGTCTGTATCAACCGTGGCACCCGAGACAATCACAATATTGTTACTAAGAATCACCTGACCCAGGGTGCCAAGCGCCCCGAAATGTCCGCCCGCCCCGTTTCCGCTCAGCATGAGCGGTTCCCTCACGAGAGATGTCTCAACTCCCAGTCCCAGTGTCGCACCGGCCTTCACCGTGGTTCCCCCGTTCACCCCACCCAAAGCATTATTGTGCCGCGCCAGGACCACTCCTTCTTCGATGACCACCGGGCCTGCGAACTGGTTGTTGCCCGAAAGATGAAGAAAACCGAGACCGGCTTTGGTGAATCCACGTCCGGCAATACGCGCTGAAATATGGAGATGGGGCGACTGTCCCCTAAGATCCCCAACAAAGCCCACCTTGTTCACCTCGAACGTTCGGATCGTCGGGAGAAACAGCGAACCCAATCCTGTCGCGCCCTCAATCACCGCCGTGACGTTCGTGGGATTCACCTTCAACGTGCCGAGCAACTGAAGCACGCCGTCGGCGCCAAGAAGCACCCGGCCACCCGTGAACGTGAGGTTCGAAACCGCTTCCGCAGAATTGGGGATCGAAAGCAACGCATTGGTGTAGAGCGTGACCTCCGCATTCTCCGGCAGCTGATAGCTGCTCAACCAACGTACCTCGTGCTGCGGCGCGGCGCTGGGACCGACTATCAGCGGCCCGGAGAACGCACGGACACCGGAGGATTTGTTCAGTTGAAGCACCTCGCAGCGCGGCTCAATCGCACCGGTGAAGGTGTTGTTCTCGGAACCCGTGAGCGTCACCACGGTGCCGAGAATGAACAACCCACCGGAGCCGGAAATGGAACGCGACAGCGTGAGGTCCTCGCCATAGACCAGCAACTGGTCCGCAAGCGCGATGGGTCCGCCCCACGTGCAGGTGCCGAAGGTGCTGAGCACGGAACCGCCGGTGTTGCAGACAAGCGACTCCCCGTGAACAGAGATGTTGTTCAGGCGAACCCCGCCGCCATTGAGAAGCACGCTTCCAGCGGCGCTTCCGAACGCATTGGTGTGAGCGGCTTCCACGAGTCCCTGATTGATCGAGACATTGCCGGTGAACGTGTTTCGACCGGACAACAGCACAGTCTGTGGGCCGGTCTTGGTGAAACCGCCGGCGCCGGTGATCTCCGCCTGGATGTCCAGGCCATAGAACGAAGCACCCGTGATGATCAGGCTGTGCGGCACGTTGGGCAGCGAAAGCCGGCCTTGCATCACTGGAGTCGGGAACGGAGAAAAGTTCCCGCTGGCGCTGGTGACGTTGCCCATGATCGTCAATGTGCCCACTTCGGTCTTGAGCAATCCATCCCCGAACATCACCACGTTCTGGACCGTCTCGGTGAAACCGTTGAGGTTCAGCTCGCCTCCGGAAACAACGAGTGTCGCGAGGTCGCCCACCTGATCCGCGCGATAGTAGTTCGCCGTACCTCCCCACATGCGAACCCGATTCGTCGCCACCACCCCACCCTGCTTCTCCAGCCGCACGTAACCCGGATTCTCCGACCACAAAGTCAATTCGCCCGTGAACGTGTTATCCGCCGTTCCACGGAAGGAGACGTAGCATTCGCGCCCGGCGCGGATGTTGACGTTACCAGCTCCGGAGATGGGGCCGGAGATCTCACAATCTGAAGTCGAGCGGCCAAAAATCGGATCGTCAATCAGACTGCTCACCGCATCGACCCCTAAATTGTGGCCGTTCAAATTCACCGGCCCGTTCACATAGAGATTGTTTCGATCATCCAACACGCCATCCCCCCATGAGACATGGAAATCGCAGTCCGCGCCGAGAATGATCGGAAGATTCAGCGTCACCGCCGCCGTGGTCGTTCCATTGCCGATCGTGATGTGATCCATGAGCGTCAGCGGATTGCCGTTCAACGTGAAGTCGGTGCGGAAATAAAGCGACTCGACCACCAGACCCGACAAATCATTCTCCATCGTCCCACCACAAAAGACGCAGCCAGGAAAGGTCAACGCATCACCGTTCTGCGGCGCACCGGCAGGTGACCAGTTGTTCGGATTGCTCCACAGTCGGTTTCCGCCCAACCCAGTCCACTCGCGCTCGGCTGCCATGGCAACGCCGGCCAACACAAACAACCACACCGCAAAAACAATTGTCTTCATCCCACCTAGTAAGGCGGCGCCGCGACGGATCTTTCAGAAAAGTTCGGCCTGCCTGCTACCGGAAACCCCCTGGACGGACGCCCTCGTCCACGCAATTCTCCCTTTCAATGACTCGACTTGGCTGACCTGAATGAGCCTGCGCGCCCTCGGTTGGAATTCCTTCTTTCAAGACGCCTTTGCGCCCCACGCCGCGCAAGGGCTCGTTGCCGCCCGGGTGTCCGTGCAGTTCCGCGGCGGCTACGAGGTCTGGACCCCAGGACGCAGTGCTGACCGCCGAAGTCTCAGGCAAGTTCCGGCATGCCACGAAGGTCGCCAGCGACTTCCCCGCCGTCGGCGACTGGGTGGCGATCGAACCGGTCGCCGGCGAAACACGCTCCATCATTCAAGCGATTCTCCCGCGCAAAAGCCGGTTTTCACGCAACGCCGCCGGCCAGGTCACGGAGGAGCAACTCATGGCTGCGAACATCGACGAAGTCTTCGTCATCGAATCGCTCGCAGCCCAAATCAACCTCCGGCGCATCGAACGCTTCCTCACCCTCGCGTGGGATAGCGGCGCGACGCCTACCGTCATTCTGACGAAGACGGATTTGTGCCCGGACAAAACCGACGCGCTGCGCGCCGTCCGGAAGATTGCGAAAGAAGCGGACGTGCTGGCCATCAGCTGCCTCGAAGGACAGGGAATCGCCGCCGTCAAAAAGCGCATGGACAAAGGCTGGACCGTGGCGTTCCTCGGCCCGTCCGGGGTTGGCAAATCGACGCTCGTGAACCATCTCGTGGGCGACGAAGTCCAGCCGGTGCTGCCCGTTCGCGAGAGCGATCAGAAGGGGCGCCACACCACCACGAGTCGCGAGATGATTTTCCTCTCCGGCGGCGGCGTATTGATCGACACACCGGGCCTGCGGGAACTGCAACTGTGGGAAGGCGAGGACGGGCTCGAAACTGCGTTCGCGGATATCGAAGCGCTCGCCGTCCGCTGTCGCTTCAGCGATTGTCGTCACGAAAAGGAACCGGGCTGCGCCGTGCAGCACGCCTTGCAAACCGGCCAGCTCGCCCTCTCGCGACTTGCCAGTTTTCACAAGCTCCGCCAGGAAGCCTCGCAATTTGGAGCTCGCCGTGCCGTGCGCGTGCGCAGTGAGGAACGCCGCCGTTCCAAGCTCGGCCGCAGCCTGCGTGGATTGAAGTTCAAAGACGAATGACGGCCGCGCCTTGCGGAACGAATCACGGCTCCCAATCGATGCCGAGCTCACGAAAGCGCGCCCGCACTGCCTTCAGATCGACGAATTGCAATCGGCGACCCTCCACATTCAACGCCAGGTGCCGTCCGTCCGCGCTGATTGCGTTCGGCAATCGCCACAGCGGCAGCGGCAGGACCGGTTCGAGCGTGTCAGCCCCGACGCAACGTGCTGTTCCGCGCTGTCTCGGTGACGAGCAGCATCTTTCCATCGCCCGAATACGAAACCTGTCCGTAGGAATCCGTGACCAGCGGCAGCCTCTTCGTGAGCGTCCAGGTCCGCGTTTCCCACAAGCACAGGCTGTCGCGCGTCAGCACGGCGAGATGTTCCCCCGACGGCGCGCACGCCAGCGAACGCACCGGCGCTGGATTGGTAAGCGCGACGGCGACAGAGAAATCCGGCACCCGGAAAATCCGCACCACCGGATTCCGGTAATACGGCGCCGCCACCCATGATTCGTCCGGAGCGACCGCGCTGATCCACAAGCCGCCCCGCCGCTGCGGTCCGGCGCCCGACTCCAATTGCTCGAACGGCACCAATCGCAATCCCTCCAGTCCGGAGAACAAAAAGGCGTTCCGCCGACGCAGCCAGTGCGCCGAATAAATTCGTTCCGTGGGACTGAACACCGGCAACGCTTGAATGCGCGGGCGAACTTCCCCGGCATCGCGGGACACCCGCCAGCGAAAGAGCTTGGTCTCGTCCGGACCGATGAACTCGTCCCGACCCGGCACCCACGCCACGTCGCCCAAACCGCCGCCGCCTTGGAAAAAAGGTTCGCTCAACTGCCCGACCTGCCACAGCGCGAAGCCGGCTTTCGTCGGCGCCACAAACCAGTTTCCGTCCGGGGAGAATTCTCCGCGTCGCGACGCGAAGTTCATGCTGTCCGGCAGATCCCACAACGCGGAGTCCCCGGCGGCGGAGAAATCGAGCAGCAACAATTCCGGTCCGCTGCCCTTCATCGCAGCGCGTTGCCCGCCGGGGTTGAACAGCGGCACTTTGCCGCCCAACGGCGCCGTCAATTCCCGCTGGTAACTGCGCAGGTTCCACACGTTCACTTCATTGTCCCAGCCAGAGCTGACCAGAAACTCGCCACCCGGCACGAAGGACGCCTCCACCGCCTGCGCCTTGTGCAATCCCAGCGCCCGCACTGTTCCATCCCGCGCGTTCATCAAGTTCACCGAACCATCCGAACACGCCGCCGCGAGGGAACGTCCGTCCGCACTCCACGACACCATCAGCACGTCCTGATCGAAACGATTCGACGCGAGCAGCACGCCGTCCGATGCGCCAAACACCTCAACACGGGCACCCCGGATCTCATCCGGACGTGCGATTGCGAAACGCGCGCCTTCCGGCGAATACGCCACCGACCAGTGCGGCGGCAAGCGCCAGCTTTGTTCCTCGCGACCCGTCAACAGGTCCCAACGCACCAGCCGTCCGCTCGGGCGGCCCACGAGCAGCTTCGGCTGAGACGGATGAAACGAAATCGCGTTGTTCACGGCAGCGTGCGTGGCGCGAATCACCCGCTGGGTGGACGCCAGATCCCACACCTCCAGATCGGAATCGTAGCCATCGGTGTGGTCCCGCTTGAACGCCAGATAGCGCGCATCGGGACTGAACCGCAGAACGTGCGCGCTGCGATTTGTGCTGGGTGGCAGTTCGATCCGCCAGTTTGCATCCGCCAGTGAACGCACCTCCACCGGCCCACGACCTTGCGCCACCGCAAATCGCGTAAACGTCGGATCGACCGTCACTTCGTTGGCGTTCGAACCCAGCGGAACGATTCGTTCCACCGCGAAGTCCGGCAGCGCCAGCGCAGCAAACGCCTCGCGGCGCAGCTCGGGTGTATTCCGAATCACCGCCGCCTGCCGCACCGCCTCAAGAGTTCGGAAGCGACGCCCCATCTCGCCGCTCATCACCGTCGCGCGTGCCTGTTCGAGCAGCGCCCCGTGCAAACGATCCGTCGCCGCGCGCTCCGCCGCCTCCGCGCGTTCGCGCAGTTGGGTTTCCTTTGCACGCGTCGCCGCCGCCTCCCGTGCGCGATAGCTGGCAAACGCCACCCAGCCAATGGCAACCAGGATCGCCAGCGCCGCCGCAATTCCCAACGCCTTCAACCGCGAGAGCCGCCTCTCCAGTCCGCGCACTCGGCGCAGGCTCTGGCCGCTTTGCAACAACGCCAGATCGGCCTGCAGCGCCTCGACATTCGAGTAACGATTTTCGCGCTGCGCTTCGCAGGCTTTGAGGACGACTTCATGCAGTTCCAATGCCTCGTCGCCCGAACCTTCCGCGAACCATTCCGGCGGCACGTCCGGAAAACGGTCCGGCGTGTAGCCCGTGCTCGCCTCGTACAGCACGATGCCCAGCGCGTAGAGATCCGACGACGCAGAGCCCGGTCCCTCCGGCGGAATGTAACCTTCCGTCCCAACAAACGTCCGTTCGTCGCCGCCGACCGAAACCAGCCCGATGTCCGCCAGCTTCGCGCGGCCGTTCACGTAGATGATGTTCGCCGGCTTCACGTCGCGATGGATCAATCCGCGCGAATGCAACTGCCCAAGACCGCTCGAGACCAAGCCCAACCGCACGCAATCGCCCGTGGGCAGCCGACCGAGCCGGCTCAAATCAGAACGCAGCGTGCGCGGCGCGTACGCACTGAGCGGCGTGACATCCGGGCGAGAGTTATCCGCTCCGGTCCCGGTCGTTTCTTCGCAGGACGGATCGGCGGCGTCCGCTAGTTCCATCACGTAGTAGAAATATCCCTCCGCATCATTGCGTCCGACATGAAGCACATGCACCAGACCGTCCGCCGATCGCGAAACCGGTTCGTAGCTCTCGATCCCGGCGAGCTCGCGTTCGTAAGGACGATCGCTCTCGAACTGCCGGCGCCAGACAATCTTCACCGCGCGCGGCGTGCCCATGACATTGCGCGCCAGCCAGACTTCCCCGTACGCACCGCGTCCGATCGGACGACGCAACGTATGATCCGGGATGACGGGAATCGGTGGCACGGGCTGGACATTACCAAACATGGGCGCGAACAGAAATAGCGAACGCTCTGCTCACTCGGTTTCGGCGCGGAGACGTTCGATCTCCGCTTTGAAGAGCTTTCCCACCCGATGCCGCGCGAGGTAAATCTGCGCGATGTTCACATCCAGTTTCCTCGCCACCTGCGCCACGGGCAAATCCCCCAGCGCGGCGAGGCGGAAGATCATCAACTGCTGCGAGCTCACCTTCGCCCGCACACGACGCAGGGCGGTCGCCACCAGGTTTTCCTCCCATTCGCGTTGCCACAATTCATCCAGCGCATCGCCGGACGGATCGGGAATGGATTCCGCAGCAAATCTTCTCCCGAGCCGGGCAACGATTCGACCACGCGTCCCTCCGCTTGCCGCTCACGCCGCAGGAATTCATGAATGCGCGAGCGCGTGACCACGCGCAGCCAGGACTTGAACGAGCCGCGCGCCGGATCGTAGCGGAAGTTCGGCATCCGGCGGGAAAGATAGATGAACGTGTTCTGCACCACGTCCTGCGCCTGCGAATCCTGCAGGCCCGATTTCCGGGCCACGCTGTAAATCAACCGCCAGTATGAATCGAAGAACTCGCGCCAGCCAGCCTGGTCCTGGCAATCGCGCAGGCGCGTCAGCAGGCTTGCCCGTGTGGGCAGCAGCGAATCCGTGCCGGGCTCGGCCATCATGGAAGCCATTCCTGGATAGTAAGCCGTCCGCGTGCAGAATCTTTCAAGAAAATCGGCCGTCCGGGTGCGCCCCGCCGTTCCCTCTTTTCAACCGTCATCCACTTCCGCTAGTCTGCGCCGCACATGAAACATTCTGGCAAGGCCTTCAAAGCAGCGCTGCGGATCATCTTCTGGACCCTCGTCCTGTTGGTCGCGCTGTTTGCCGCCGGCAAACTGGCCACCCTGCTCGGCAGCGCGGTCATCGCCGTCTCCTCCGGTCTCATCACCCTCTGGCTGCTCTTCGTTCTCTTCACGCTCTACTTTTTCCGCGATCCGAATCCGGTCGATCCCGCCGACCCGAACGCCATCGTCGCTCCCGGT
>JADJPG010000008.1 GCA_016713365.1 Verrucomicrobiota bacterium
GTTCAAACCTTCCTGCACGATGCGATAGAGACCGATCTCCGCGTCCGGTGCGAACAAGCCGTCGACGTTGTCCACTTGCGCCTCGATGCTCAGCCCGCCTGCGGTCGTGACCGAGGCTGCGACGTCCTCGAGTGTCTTCGTAAGCCCCAGACGATCGAGTTGATAGGGCCGCAGCGCTCGCGCGATGGAACGAATTTCCTCCACCGACCCGGCGCTGGCCTCGGAGATTTCCTGCAACTGCTCGCGCATCTTCTCCGGCGAGGCATTTTCCTTCAGGCCCATCACCGCGCGGTTTTTGATCAGCAGCAAATTCTGCCCAAGGCTGTCGTGCAACTCGCGGGCGATGCGTTGGCGCTCCGTCTCCTGCGATTCGATGAGCCTGCGGTAGAACTCATCCTGCTGCGCCTGCTCCCGTCGGCGCGACCACTCGCGCCGCTGCCAGGCGAGAATTATCCCGCCGAGCAACACCAGCGCGACACCGCTGCGAAACCACCACGTCTGCCACAGGTGCGGCTGGACCGTGATGCTGGCAGTGACTTCACGACTGTTCCACGATCCGCCGTCGCGACCCGCGGCCAGACGGAAGTAGTAACGGCCCGGCGGCAGATTGGAATACGTCACCGACCGTCGCGCTCCGGTCGTCCAGTCGGAGTCAAACCCATCGAGCTTGTGGCGGAACTGGACGCGTTGAGGTTCGTCGAAGGTCACGCCGGTGAATCGAAACTCCAAAGCACGTCCTCCCGGCGGCAAGACCAACCCACCATCGCCGGAAGAAGTCGCTTGCTGCTCCATCGCCGCGCCATCGGCGAGGATTTCCTCCAGGACCACATGCGGACCCTGGTCATCGAGGCGCGGTGGATTGGCCCGCACCTTTGGCCGGAGCCGTGTGAGGCCTGTGTCCGTCGCCAGCCAGAGATTGCCGTCCGCATCCTCGAAGAAATGTTTCACCGCATCGTCCGCGAGCGAATTGTGGCGGCGCGACTGCGTCAGTCGGCCCGCCGGATCAAAACGTAGAAGTTGTCCGCCACCGTGCGTGATCCACACGTTGCCCGCGCGATCCTCGAGGATGGCCTGCACCCACGGCACCGGCGTTTCGTAAGTCAGCGAACGTTTCTCCCAGACACCACGACGCATGCGCCACAAGCCGTCGGTGCTCGAGATCCACATGCCGCCCGCGTAACTCGGCCCTGTCTTCAACGCCACGAAGTCGCCGGATCCAGCGGGTGCGATCACGCGTTGCCAACGCTCGCCTGTCCACCAGTTCAGGGTGTTGCCGTGCCGCACCCACACCGTGCCGTCGTAATCGACATTGATGCCGATGAACGGACCTCTCGCCGCGTTGCTCGTGGAAAGCCACTCCACGAGCCGGCCGCCCTCGAGTCGAAACACCCGACCCTGAGTATCGCTCACCACCAACGTCTTCGAGCCGTCGGAATACACTCCGTGTCCGCTTCCGGAAAACCCGCTGCTGGCCGCGGTCACCGCGACAAAGCTCCCGGCTTCACGCCGCGCGATGGAACCGTTCTGGCCGAGCACCCAAAGAGCCCCGGCCGGGTCGACGCAAAGCGATTTGATCTGCGCATCGCCGAGGGCCGGAGTGCTGGTCGGATCATACGTCTTGAAGCGCGCGCCATCGAATCGCGCCAGCCCCTGTCCCGTGCCGGCCCACAGGAACCCATCCCCCGTCTGAGCCAGCCAACGCACTGAGTTGTGCGGAAGCCCGTCCTTCACCGTCCAGCTATCAACGAAGTAATTCGTCTCGTGCGGCGCGGCGTGAGCGCGAAATGGATTCGGGAAGCCCGCCACGACGACGAGGCACATCACGAGGATGGTCGCCGGGCTGCCGATTCCGTGGAGGCGTGACTGACGTTCGATGCCCGGTATGGATGGAGCCACAGGCGGGTTTGAAATCACTTACTGCAAATAAAACTTTCGCCGGCCAGTGACAAGCTGCGGACCGGTCCGCCATCGAACCAAACGCCCTCCACCGTTCAGCGTGCTCCTGATTAGTTTGAGGCGCCCGCAGGAACCACCGGCAGCTCAATCTTCGCCGTGAACGTCAGCTCAGGATCGCCACGGCGCATGAGAGTTTCGGCAAGGACGCGCAGGCTCGACTGGAGTTTGTGCGTCGCCTTCGCTCCGTTCACTTCGGTGATCACGGGTTGATCGAAATCGACGAGGCGCGAATCGAGCAGCACGGTCGCAGACGTGACGTTGGTGCTGGTGGTGACGGTGATGCGGTTGTCGCGGCAGACGGCTTCGATCTCGCGCTTCTTGCCGGGGGTATCGGAGCGCAGCCAGAAGAAGTCTCGGATGACTTTGTCGGTTTGCAGCCAGGTCAGATCGGTCGGCACGGGATTGCGCACCGCAGGATACATCTGCTTGATGATGTCGCGATCGGGAAGCCCGGTGTGACCGTTGCCGGCGATGATGTCGACGCGCACGGGGTAGATGTCCTTGCGATCGCCACGCAGTTTCTCGACGGAGGCCGCGAACTTCTGGTTTCGCTCATGACGTCCGTAAGCTGTGTCCTTCTCGCCGACCATCGCCGTGAAGATCGTATTGCGGAGCGTCTTCGGCGTTGTCTCTCCGTCACTCGCGGCGGCGGCGCTTGCGTGAATCGCGGCGAAGTTGTCGGGCATCTTCGGCCCGATCGCATAGGCTCCGTAGCCGCCATGCGAGTAGCCCATGATGAACACCTTGTTCGGATCGATGTCGCCATAGAGCCGGAACTGGCGTGTGAGATTCGCGATGAGCGGATAGACGTAGGTGTCGTAGAAACCGTTCCAGGTGTTGTTCGGCGCACGCAGGGCGACGTAGAGATAACCGCCGGCCTCGGGATGATCCTTGTAGTAAATCTGCATGTGTCGCCACTGGCTGTCGTTGAGCGCTTGCGGTGCGTTGCCGCCGCCGTGCATCGCGATGAACAGCGCCCAGCCGTTCGTCGGGCGCGTGCCGACAGTCTTCACTGTGTAAGGACTGAGATGTTTTTCGAAGCGGACCTGCTTGGATTCAAAGTCTGCCTTCAGCGCGTCGTGAATCGGCGCAGAGCGATACGCTTCCCACGCTGTGTGGCGGACGGCGGTTTCGTTTTCACGAAGGAGTTTCTCGAGCCCGCGCGAGAACTTCCACTTCGCCTGCTGATTCGTCGTCGCGGTGAAATAGTCCGTGAGTGCCTTGCTCAGCTTCGTGGCATCGGCGGGCTTGAGTTCGCGACTCACGCGGGGCGGCATGTAGCAGGCCTGTGAAGGCAGCGTGTAGGCGGCCGTGTTGCTGAGATGAAGCACCACCAGTTCCTGCGTGTTCGTGCCGGCACGGAACTCGCGTTGCACCCGCTTGCCGTTGAGTTCGGTGGCGACTTCGTAAACGCGATCGCGCGCGACTTCGAACGACGCGAAGTCGTTCATGTCCGCCGATTCATCGCGCGACTTGCCTTCGAGCCTGACAGTGGCGTTGGTCGCTTCGACGACGGTAACCGGCGCCGCGACGCGCTGACCGGCCGGTCGATCGAGCACCTTCACGAGCAAGCGCACCTTTCCCGATTCCGCGGGCTTGGCTTTGGGCGTGTAATTGTCGGTGACGTTCACGGCGGGCACCCAATCAACTCCGCGCGCCCAGACCAGTGGAAACGACAAGCCGGTCTGCGCGAAGCTGCTCGCGTAGATCGCGTGACGCGGCTCGTCCTTCTTCGCCTGCGAAGCGTCGTGGCGGAACCAGCCGCGATTGAGCCCTTTCGGATCCGGCTCCGCCGCGCCGGTGAAATGCCAGCCATCATCCCAAACTTCGACCCACGTGTGATTGCCGCGGAGGTTGGACCACATCGGCGTGCCAACGACGCGCGCAGGAATTCCGACGGAGCGACACGCATCGACGAGCAGAATGGAAAGCCCCGTGCAGGTCGCGAGGCCGCTCTCCATCGATTCGAGCGGACTTTGATCGGCGCGTTTGCGCTGCGTGGAGTATTTCACGTTCACGAGCTTGAAGAGCTTTTGGTTCAAGCGCTGCGCTGCTTCGCCGGGCGTCTGGCAATCGGCGACGAGCGGCGCGCACTTCTCGCGCAGGATGCGGCGCCAGTTGTCACGACGCTCGTTCACGCTCGCGTACGGCAGAATGTCATTGAGGTAAACATCGCGCGGAATCTTCGCGCGCCACGGCGCGGCAGACATGGCTTCCTCGGCGAGCAGGAGGTTCTCGGTAAACAACGCCGGGGAGAGCTCGCGCAAGTCATGCTCCGGCATGTGCGTGAGCAGGAACTCCGCAGCGTCGCGATGTTTCGTGTCGAGAGATTCCACCGCACGGACGATGGCCGCGCCGTTGGTTCCGCCTTTGTCGAGGGCCCGGGCGAAGGCTCGGGATCCTGGAATTGCGGCGGTTCTCTCACCCAAAGTATGCCGACACGCCGGAAGCGTGACGAGAAGACCGAGGATCAAGGTGATGCAGGCGAGTGACCTGAAATGGCGCGAGCTGCGAGGCAACATGACTCTTTGGTATGAGATTGTGGCGTCCATGACAAGAAGTGGAATGCGCCTGTTTTCAGGGCAAAACATGACATTCGGATTGATTTTTCGCGGCCCTTTGTTTATCAAGGTCACACTCCGCAAATCAGAAACTCCGTTCAACCGCCATGAAAACTCATGCTCTTCTCGCGCCCGGATTGTATCTTTCCCTCACGATCGTCGCCGGGCTTTTCAGCGATGCGTTCCGGTCATCCGCCGCTGACATCACCTGGACCAATCCCAACGGTGGCAGTTGGAATGTCGCTACGAACTGGAATCCCAGCCAGATCCCCAGCACGAACGATCACGCGATCATTACCCTGCCCGGCACCTACGCCGTATCGGTAAACGCCGCGACAACGATTGATCGCCTCACGCTTGGCGCAGCGACCGGCACGCAGCGAATGACCAATGGCAGCGCGGGTTCGCTGCGACTCAATGGCGAAGGTGTTGTCCTCGCCAACGGACTCTTCAGCCGGGGCGCGTCCACGTTTACCTGCGCGGGCAAGTTGAAGGTGGACGGGAAGGTAATCTGGACCGGCGGCGATTGGGCGGGCGCGGGATCGACGGTTTTCAATCCGACGGCTGAGCTGATTTTTGGAGGAAACAATTCGACGAAAGAACTCACCGGAGGCCAGGCGTGGATCAATTCCGGTCGAATCGTTTTCACCAACATCACTGGCGCGGGCGGATTCCTCTTCAGCCGGAGCAGTGCGGTTATCACCAACCTGGCGGATGGCGTCATTGAACTGGCGGACGACGGCGAAGTGATGCGGGACAACGGCTCGCGAGGTCTTGTGAATCTCGGCACCATCCGAAAAGCCACCGGAACCGGTACGACGCTGATCGGCCTGACTGCCAATCATGGAACGATGGAGATTCTCAGCGGCGGCGTGCGTGTGGACGGGAACACCACGAACACCGGCCGTTACACGATTGCCGATGGCGCGACTTTGGAGGTCAACGATGCGCCGACCTTTACGACGAGTGCGATTGTCGAGGGCGAAGGGAATCTGACCAAGCTCGGCTCAGGGCAGACCGCGCGCTTCGAGGGAACGCTCGACCTCGGCGGCACAAACAACCTCGGCGGAGCCAGCTTGAACCTGACCACCAACAGCACCGTTCTTCGCATCGGACGCGCCGTGTTGCTGACGGGCGGCAACGCTGTGCTGAATGCGAACAGCGGTGAAACGCTTCAAACCGAGTTCATCTCCAACGTCGGTACGATTACCGGTGGAGACCGCATCGTGGTATCGGGACCGATGATCTGGTCGAACGGCAACATCACCGGGTCCGGGGAGCTGCTGGCCGCTGGCGGACTGATCATGACGAACAGGCAGGCAGGGCTGATCCTTGATCTGGGCGGTCGCACGGTGCGAAACGCCGGTCACGGGTTGTGGTCCGGCGGCGTGATTCGCGTCGCCTCCGGCAGCGCTGTATTCGAGAATCTCACTGGCGGGGTGTTTGATATCACCTTCGACGGGGCGATGTCGGGCTCGTTGTCCATCCATAACTTCGGGACACTGCGAAAATCAGGAGGCACAGGTGTTTGTGATCTGAAACTCGTCCGGAACGAAGGTGTCCTCGAGATTCTCAGCGGCAGTCTGGGGGTGCCCAACAACTTCGAGCAAACCGGTTCGGGCAAACTCACTGTCCGCGTCGCCGGCACCGCTCCCGGAACGGAACTCAGCCAATTGACCTTCCCTGACCCGCTGACTTCCTCTACGCGTCCGCGAATTGATGGTTGCCTCGGTGTCGCATTGGATGCGGGCTTCGTGCCGGAGATGGGTCAGACATTTCCGATTCTGACTTTCCCTCGCAACCAGGTCGGAGTCCGGCTTCCAGCGAACGGTCGTTTCGTTTGTTTCGACTACTGCACGATCCTCGGTCAAGGCCGCCGACTTCAGCAGGTGGTCACGTCCACAAACGTTCTACTCGAAGTCGTAGCCGCTTCCGTCGAGGGCCCGCGGATTTATCACTCCGTGAAGGCTGGCACCCTGCGTCTCTGCTGGGGCAAGGAGTTTCCCGGCTTCCAACTCGAATCCTGCCCTGACCTGAATACCCTGAACTGGCTCAACCTCCCGCTGCCCGGAGTCCCGGACAACGACGTCTCCATTCCCGGCCCGCTTGATGAGCCACATCGATTCTTCCGCCTGATGAAGCCGGGTGGCAACTGACCGATCCGTCGCCGTGATCGCGCTGCCGTGATCCCCGCCTGTCGGGGGATGGAAAACAGATGCGCGCCGCGATCCTGACGACGACGCATCATGGCTGCAGAGAGACACGATAAAAGCGCTGCTGACCGGCAAGCGGCGTGTCGGTGACCAGCAGGCTTGAACTGGTGGCGACGCGTTCGCCTCCCAGAGGCAGCCAGGTTGCCGTTCCCAGATCGTCCTGATACTCCACCAGATAGCTGCGACCTGGCACCGTGCTGAAGGTGAGGTGGATTTCGTTTCCATTCACGATTCGCACATTGTTTAACTCCGGCGCGGGAGTAGTCCCGCCGCCGTTGCTACTGCGAGGGCTGGCGGACGGTAACGCGATGATGCTCGCGCCGCCATCCGGGGTGCGACCCATGCTCACGTTGTCGATCTGGTTGGTGAACGTCACCGCGTCGATCTGCGTGCCGTTGGCGGCGAAGAGGCCGATGGCTTCGCCCGCAGCTCGAAGACTGAAGCTCGCGTGCAGGTCTGCGCGGTTGGTCGAGTTCTGGCCCGTTTCGTTGTCGGCCCATACGAGCAAATGGCCGCCGGGCGGGATGATGTAATGGCCGTTGTTCGGAATCTCGAACTGGAACTTGTTCGCCAGATTGTCTGTGAGGAAATGCCCGCCGAGATCCACCGCGTTCGGCCCGGGGTTGTAGAGCTCGAACCAATCCTCGTAGTCGCCGTCCGCCGGATCGGCAATGCCGCTGGCGCTTGTATTCGCGGCCATCCATTCGTTGATGAACACCACGATGGGCGCGGAGCGTCCGTCGTTGGCAGCGCCCGGCGTCGGATAGAACATCGCGCCGCGATAGAACGGCTGTCCGTCGGGCACGCTGCCGTAGGATTCGTTGGCGCGGATGCGAGCGTAGTTCAGATAATCCAGAATCTGCGGCGAACCGCCCACGGTGCGTGACAGCGCGATGCTGCCGCTCCCGGTGCTGAGCCGAAAGCTGGTGTGAAGTTCCGTCGGTGTGATCTCTCCCGGCTCACCGTCGCACCACACGACGAGGAAACCGCCGGGAGCGATGGACACGCCGGACGGGAACGCCCACTGCGCAAGATTCACGTAGCCGTCCGACAGGAACATGCCATCGAGGCTGACGGGATTCGGACCGACATTGTGCAATTCGATCCACGGGTCGCGGTCCCCTGCTCCGTCCGTCGCGCCCGCGGTGTTTTGCGGCAGCGCTTCATTGAGCCACAGCGTGGGATAGGAAGACACGATTCCTGCGCCGAGGTTTACCGCGCCCGGCGTCGGGCCTGCGGCGCGCAGGTTGGGTTTGACCTGAAACACCGTGCTCGCGCGGATGGTCAGATTCGTGTTGCTGCCCGGCAGATACCAGCCGCTCAAAGTATACTGGGCGTTGGTGACTACCGGCGGATTCACGTCTTGATAGAAAGCGGTGAGACCTGCCGAGCCCGGCGCCTGCACGTAATGCAAGCTGCTGGCACCCGAGCGTGCGATGCCATTCGTCACGTGAGAGTTCGTAGAGACACCGGTGGCGATCCAGGACGGTGGCAGCGGCGACTCGAAATCTCCGTTGACGATCGAATTGATTCCCACGCCGGCCTCGCCGCCGGGAACGAGCGACAAATCATCGAGGTAGACATCTCCGCCGAGATTGTCGAACAACACGGACAATCGGGAGCTGTTGATGTTCGTCGTAAGGCTGAAGAATCGCCAGCCGCTGCCGTCGCTCCAGTTGCTCACGCGCGCGTTGTCGGATGTGGCGTCGGTGAGTTGAAGCGATGGACCGTTCCCATTGGCGTTCGTGGGCCACGGCGTCGCCGCTTCATAGCGCACGCGGTCCACCACGAGCGGCGGTGTGTTCGTGCCCGTGGGCTTCAGCAGGCTGAGCACTTCACCGTCGTTATCGAGGCGCGCGTCGAAGTCGCCCGCCACCACGGTGCCTGCGCCGAAACGATTCCCGAACGCGAACCGATCCGCCGCGATGACGAGCAACTGCCGATTCGTGATCACACGGCCGGGCGGGAACTCGAAATCCACGCCGTCCAACCGCCAGCCGCTCAAGTCGAACGTGTTCGTGCTGGTGTTCAACAACTCGACGAACGCCGTGTCCGGCACTGCCGGGTTGTAGAGAATTTCGTTGATGACCACGCTCCCCACTGGCGACGTCGCCTCGGCGGTCGACGTGATCGTAATCGTGTCCGCGAGGCTCGAAAGCCAGTTGCCGCGCTGATCGTAGCCGGAAACGGTGAACGCGTTCGCGCCCGGAGCGAGCGGGAGCAGCAATGACCAGTTCGTCGCCGTGGTCCACGTCACCGGATACGCCGCGCCGTTCACCATGATCGTTTTGATGGCCGCTGGTGCCGTGCCGGTGAGACGGAGGACGCTGCCGTTCGTCGTGAAGTTGTTTCCGGCGTTGAAGGTGATCGCCAGCGGTGCGTTCAGCAACGACGCGAGCTGGTTGAGAATGTACGTCCGTCGGCTGCTGATGTAGGTGCGGATGCCGTCCGGCGACGCCGGGGTGAAGCCCTCGGCCTGAAGCGCGTTGAAAATCATCGTCAATCGCGCCTGCACCACCGCATCCGTCATCGGGCCGTTGGCGGCGTCGAGCAACGCCCGGGCGTACGCGCGACGGAACTGTAGGTTGTTGCGGAACGTCGTCGCCACCGGATCGCCCGGCGAGCCGCCGTCGAAGCTCGATGTGTTCGAGAACAAATCAGACGTCGCCGGGTCGCTCGCTGGATTGCCGCCCGCGAGTCCGACCGTGCCGTAGCTGAAGTCCATGTCCCACGGCACCATCGCCCAGCGTCCGTTGCGCGGCTTGTAGGCATACATGTTCTTGCCGTAGCTCCAGCCCCACGAATCCCAGTTGCCCACGATGCGTTGCACCGCGAGCGCGCGCGACCAGCTCTCCACATCGACCAGCGCCTCGACCTGCGCCGTGTAAGTCGCGGCGTCGGTCAGATTCAACGTCTCGACCAGCGTCATGAAGTTCGTGAAATCGTTCACCGGCCCGGTCACCGCGCGCGGCGCCCACATCCAGCGATAGCGTTTCGGCGGCAGAACATTGTTCGCCGTGGTGAAGCGTCCGAGCACCGCGCGTTGCAAACCTCCGAGGAACGTCGCGCCGTCGTCGCCGAACTCGATCCAATCCTGCGCCTTGAACAAATCGCCGTCATCGTCGCCCGGGAAGTACTCTCGCAACACCTCCGAGTTCGGCTGCTGCACGTCCTCGAAGATCGTTTGCCGCCGCGTGCCGTTGACGTGGAGTCGCACGAAACGCCGGTGCAACGCGGGGCCGCCCATCTGCCGCGCCATCCACCAGAGCATCTGCTCGCGCTGGAACGTCAGGTCGTCTCCGAACGTCCCGGGGCCGGCGAGAATCATTCCCGTCTCGCCCAACAGCCGGTCGTCGTCCGGGAACCCGAGCGTGTAATCGCACGCGCTGCCGAGCGGGCCGGTGAAGGCCGGCGTGTGAAACGGACTGCCGCTGTATTGAGCGTCGGCGTTGTAGATCACGCGCGTGTCGCCGTAGATGAACGTGACCCCGAGCGGCTCGTTGCTGTTGCGCTCGCGAGTCTCCCAGCGGGTGCGCGTGGCCTGCGTCATCCAGAAACGATACGAACCGAGCGCGCCACCGATCGACGTTTCGCCCCAGCGAATCAATGCCTCCTCCAGCGGCGGGCCGTAAGGGTGACGCGACGTCACTCCGCTTCCGTCAACCGCCTCGATGTGAAACGCCGCAAGCGTGCCGTCGCCCTGCGCGGGAATCTGCGCGCTGAACCAACCCGCTCCGTGATAGCGCATGCTGACGGTCGCCGTGGTGGACGAAGGATCGATGCGATAGCGCAACGCAGCGCTGGGAATGCCGTCCGGATCATCGATCCGCGCGTACACCGTCACCGGCTGACCAGCAGCGGGCAGCACGGGTTGATGGGTCACCTCGCTGATGGCCGGACCGCGACTGCCCATCGCCAACGTCGCGCTGTTCTGCGCGCCGGGCGTGCCGAGCGCCGTCGTCGTCAGCATATTGCCGAAAGCCTCCAGCCAGCTTCCGCGCAGGCGCAGCAGAACTTCCGGATGCCCCTTCAGCCAGCGCACCTTGGCCCGCAACGTCGCGTTCTGGCCGGAAGACAAACTCGACGTGAGCGATGTTTGAATCCGGTTCGCGCTCGTGTCGCCACGCGAGCTCGCGCGAACACGAAGCGCCGGCGATCCATTCACGCCGCCCGCAACTTCGATCGACGACGTGCTGTGCGAACCTTGTTTCAACCAGCCCGTCTCGCCCGCCGCAAAATCGGGATTGGTGATGCGATTCGCCGGGTTGCCCACGAGCAACACCTCGACGTCTTCCACAAGGAATTCGCCGACGCCCTGGGACAGGATCTGAAGCCGATCCGCCGTCCCCTGCCCGTTGTCGAGCGGGCCGGTGAACTCGATCGTCTTCCATCCGCTCTTCGCGCTTTCATCGCTGTCCGCCCAGTTCGCCGCCAGCCGGCTGTCGGAGTTCGCGTCCACGAGTTCGAGACTGCTGCCGCCGCCATCGGACCAGCGCCCCCAGCGTCCGCCGGTGCCGTAGCTCACCTCGCTGTCGGTGTAGTAGATCGTGTTGGTGACGAGCGTCGCGCCGTTCGTGGTGACGGTAACTTCGGCGGCTTCGAGACGCAGCGCCTCGCCGGAGTTGGCGAGCTGACCGTTGAAATTCCCCACCGTGTTCGCCGTCGTGAGGTTCGGATACTTCGCCATCAAGTTCTCGCGATCCGAGGCGATCACCAGAAACCCGCCTGCCGGAATAGTCGTGCCCGCCGCGATGGTGTGGCTCACGCCGCCGCGTAACCGCCAGCCACCGACGTTCACCGGACCGCCCGAACGGTTCTTGAGCTCCACGAACTCGTCGGCGTCATTGCCGGAGATCGGGTTGTACATGATCTCGTTCAACACAACGTCCGCACCGAGACGGGTCGCATTGGCCCCACCGGGAGTTGGCGTTCGCAGACGCGACAAGATCGGCGAACCGTCGGGCGCGCGACCAGTGGAAATGCCACGTTGCTGGCCGTCGAAGCGAATGGCATCGACTACTCGGCCGAGACTATTTCGCAGCCAGATCGTTTCGCCGCCGGAACTCAGCGAGAAGCCCAACTGCGATTCGTCGAGCACTACGAAGCCAAGCGACGCCAGCGTCATGCCGGGCGCGAAGGTGAACTTGTTGGTGCCCGCGTCGTCGCTCAAAGTGTAGCCGGCGAGATTCACCGCCTGAGTCGAGTAATTGAACAGCTCAACGAAGTCCGGCGTGGCGTCGCCATTGGCGAGGAACTCGTTAATCAGAACCGTGGACGGCGACAGCGCTGACAAATTGGCACCGCCGGGTGAGCCGCCGACTTCCAAGCTGATATCCCACGAGCGCGGATCGTCCATGCCGTAACTCGGCCGCGCGAGAACGAGAGAATGCCCCGCGCCATCCGCCGCAGCCGGCCACGGCGGTTGACTGTCGTACTCCACCTCGAAGACCACGCCGTCGGACACATCGCGCAGCCGGAGCAATCCACCGGCGTTGTTCAAACGATTGGTGAACCCGCCAACGACGTTCGTGATCCCATAGACCGACGCGACATCCGCCGGCGAACCGGCGATCACGAGGTAGCCTTGCCCGGGAATTGTCGTGCCGCTCGGGATCGCGTAGTCGATCTCGCCGCTGAGGCGGTAGCTGCCCAGATCCTCCGGCCACGGCTGGGAATTGTAGAGCTCGACGAACTCGAGATTGCGACCGTCCGTGCGGTTGGTCGGATGATACATGATCTCCGAGATCACGAACGGCCCGCGTCGCGTCGCCGGCCCGATCGCTTCAAAGCGAGGCTTGATGAAGCGGATTGGCAGCGGCGTGTACCCGGAGGCGCCCACGCTCACCACGGTCCCTGGCGGAAGCGCGTTGCCGTAGAGGTCGCGAATGTTGTTGAGCGTGACGTCGTAGCTGACCCCTGCGGCGAGCGGTGAAGTGATCAGGAAGATCACATTGGGCGTGAGACCAATGCCGGCGCGAAGAACCGTGACACCGTTGTTCACGCTGTAGTTCGCGGCGTTCGTCAGGATTGGATTGGAGGCAATCGGCTCATCGAAGGTGATGGTGATGACATTTTCGCCGAGCGTGGCGATCGATTGCACCGCGGGCGGATACTCATCCGGCCGCACCGTCAGCGTGGCCTCTGTGCTCACGTTCGTTCCAAAGGCATTTACCACCACGCAAAGGAACTTGCTGCCGTTGTCGGTGATGGCCGTTGCTGGAAGCGTATAGCTCGAAGCGGTAGCGCCTGGGATGTTCGTGCCGTCGCGCTGCCACTGGTAGCTCACGCCCGCATTGCGAAACACCGCGACGCTGAATGTCACCGGGCTTGGCTCGATGACGGTGAAGTTCGTGGGCTGGGCGGTGAGCGCCGGGGCTTCGAAGCCGAACGGTTGCAGGCGCGTCACCGGAATGGGCGCTTGAAACGTCGCATCCGGCAACTGCCAGCCCACCGCGAGATGATCCGTACCCGCGCCGGCTTTGTGCAGCGCCTCGATGTAGTAACGCTGGCCGGCATTGAGCGTGATGGGCGCAGACTCTTGATTCGCCTCCGCGTTCCATTGCAAGGGCGCCGTCGCGCCATTCACGAACGCAATGCGCGAACGCGTCGTAGGATTGTCGCTCGTGCCGAGCCAGAGCTCCGAAGCGTCGGCACTCGAAATCGAGAACCTGTAAATGCCCGTGAACGGCGGCACCACATAACCGCTCACGCGCCGGCCGAAGTTGTCCGCCGCGTTCGTTGGCAGCACGAAGCCGTTCGTCAGCAAGGCGGTCGACGCAGGGCTGTCCGGAAACGCCGCCGCGCTGGTGAGATCGCTGACGCTCGCGCCCGCGATGCCGGTGAAAGTCTCGTGGAGCAGAGAGTTGCTCTGGAACAGGAACGCGTTGTAGTGCGACGCGATGGCCGACGCGCTCAACGCCTCCGAGTAGATCGCCACTTCGTCGATGCGTCCCGGCCACGCTTCCTGATTCGCCGGACCGCTCGCGCCGATTTGAAACGACCGGCCCGTTCCCGAGCCGAGCGCCGCGCTCCACGTCACCAGCGGTTGGCCGTCGAAGTACACCGTGACATTGCCGCCGCTGAAGACGTAGGCGACATGGGTGAGCCGGTTCAACATGCTCACCGGCGTTGTCACGCTCGGTGCCACGGAACCGTTCCAAATGAAGAGCTGATTGCCTCCCGCCCCGGCATGGAGCGAATAGCGCACGGCGGGATTCTGCGAATCGTCGCGCCCGGCGAAGAAGCACGGATTGAACGCCGCGGTACTCGTCTGATAGAGGAACATCTCCACCGTGCCCGTGCCGTCGGCGAACTCATAATCCGGCACCGCGCCGAGCGCCACGCGCGCGCCTTGCACCGATTGCGCTCCGAGCGTCCCGGCCGCCGTGGAGAACGTCGCGCCCGTCAGCGTGCCGTTCTGCAGCGGCGCCTTGCGGTCGACTGCGGTCGGCGCTGTATCGCCATCGAAGGGATAGAAGCTCAACAGCGACGGCTCGGCTTGGACAACCGAACGATATTGCGCGACATCGGCGTGGGCGGAGCACGAGGCGAGCAGGCACGCCACGACACGGATGGAGAGACGGCAGGACTTCATAGGGTTTAATGGCGTCGACTGTATCAGACGCCGTCCGAGATGGCATTGTTTGAATCCACTGAAAACCGACGGAAATCCACCGCCCGGACCAATGGCCCAAATTTCAGACAGGCTCTCAACGTTTCCCGGCGAGCGGGCGGACATTTTGCCCGCGATACTCGGAGGGATTGCACCCAACCCAGCGTTTGAACGCGCGGGAGAAGACGAGCGCGCTGTCGTAGCCCACGGCCCCGGCGATCACTTCGAGTTTGTCGTCGCTGGTTTCGAGCAGCTCCTGCGCGCGTTGCATCCGCATATACGTGAGATGCTGCATCGGGCTGCGACCAAGTTCCCGCAAGCAAACGCGGCGGAGGTTCTCCTTGCTCATGTGGCGGCGCGCGGCCAGTTGTTCGAGTGACCAATTTTCCGCCAGCGCTGCGCCGACGATCGCCCAAAGCTGCTGCAACTTGGCATTCGTCCGGCCCTGCCACGGTTGGGCCAGGCGGCGGACGGAGCCGTGGGCGAGTTCGATCCAGTGGTGCAACGCGCGCGGGTCGCGCGCGCCGTCCCATTCGGCGCGCAGCCCTTCGAGGATGCGGCGCAACACGGCCGCGTCCGTCCGCAAGCGCACCGGCGATGCGGCTCCGACCACTGGCGTCACCGGGGACGGCTCATCGTAACGCACCCAGCCGAAGGCCCAGCGATGGGTGGAGACGGCGGCAAAGGCGTTGAGCACGCGCGGCGGCGCCATGCAGACGGTGCCCGCGCGAATAATCTGCCAGCGCCCGTCGAGCAGCACGCGCCCCTGCCCGTCAAAACAGGCCATGAGAAAACTGCCCGTCGGATGCACGCGCACGCGACGATAAGGCGCGGCCACGTCATGCAGACCCAGTCGCGCGATGCGATGCGCCGCCAATGCCGGGAGGTCGGTGGCGTTCAATTCCCAGCGTTTGTCACGTGGGCTGTCGATGGTGGTTTCCGTCGGATGCGATTGGATTTCAGTCGTAGCCACTGGGCGTTCATTCTGACAAAACCTTGCGGCAGACACCATGAGCAAAACCGTCAAACACATCGCGTTCTTCAAGTTCAAGGCCGACCGGACGCCGGAACAGATCGCTGAAGTCTTCCGCATCATCGAGGATTTGCCGAAGCAGATTCCCGGCATCCTGAGTCTGTCGTGGGGACCGAACATCAGTCCCGAGGGACTCGACCAAGGCTACACGCACAGTTTCATCATGACGTTCAAGGATGCCGCCGCGCGCGATCACTATCTGCCGCATCCGGTGCATCAGGCCGCGGTGAAACTGGTGGTGCCGCAATTGGAATCCGTCATTGTGTGTGACCATGAAGCTTGAAGCTCACTCAATCCGTCCTTGCCGAACGCCCGATTTCGCCACATCAAAATGCTGATATCACTATGAACTGCCACGCCAACCTTCTCGCGCTCGTCGCGTTCGCCCTTGGTTCAACCTCAAGTCTGAACGCCGCGGAATCTCCGCCATCGCTCAAGAGTCCCAAGTCGCTCTTCGACGGGAAAACCTTCGCCGGCTGGGAAGGCGATCCGAAGATCTGGCGCGTGGAGGATGGTTGCCTCACCGGCGGCTCGCTCACCGAGACGGTGAAGCAGAACGAGTTTCTCGCCACCACGCGCGATTACACGAACTTCGTCATCCGCTTCAAAATCAAGCTCACGGGCACGAATGGCTTCATCAATTCGGGTTTCCAGATTCGTTCGCAGCGCGTGCCGAACAATTCGGAGATGGCCGGCTACCAGTGCGACTTCGGCGAGCCGTCGTGGTACGGAGCCATCTACGACGAATCGCGTCGTAACAAGCTCATGGCGTCCTCGGACATGAAGGCGCTGCGGCCGGTCATCAAGAAGGATGGCTGGAACGACTACGTCATCCGCGCCGACGGCTCGCGCGTCACCACGTGGATCAACGGCGTGATGGGCGTCGATTACTACGAGCCCGACCTGAGCATTCCGAACTTCAACTGGGGCAAGCTCGGCATTCAGGTTCACGGCGGCGGCAAGGCCGTGGTGCAGGTGAAGGACATTTTCATCGAGGAACTGCCTGCGTCGAAAGAATTCATCGGCGCACCGAAGCCGAAGACGGGCGCGAAGGCATCGCCACTGACTCCGGAGGAAGAGCGCGCCGAGTTCACGCTGCCGCCGGGCTTCGAGATCGAACTCGTCGTGAGCGAGGACACGGAGCGCGGCTTCGGCAAGTTCGTGGCGGTCGATTGGGATTTGCAGGGCCGGCTCTGGACGATGACCGCGCTCGAGTATCCGGTGGACGCGAATGAAAGTCCCGAAGTCGCGAAGGCGCTCTACGCCAGCCGCGCGAAGGACAAGGTGCTCGTTTACGACCGCGACCCGAAGTCGCCCACTGGGTACGCCCGCGAGCCGCGGGTGTTTGCCGACGGGCTCGCGATTCCGCTCGGCATCCTGCCCTACAAGAACGGCGTCTATGTGCAGCACGGGCCGGACATCGTATTCCTCAGCGATACAGATGGCGATGGCAAGGCCGACAAGCGCGAGGTGATTCTCACCGGCTTCGGTGTGCAGGATTCTCATCTGTTCCCGCACCAGTTCACGCGCGCGCCGGGCAACTGGATCTGGTTCGCCCAAGGCGCGTTCAACTACGGCAAAGTGAAGACCACGAAGGGCGCGGAAGTGCAGTTCGATCAGACGCGCATGGCGAAGTTCCGCTACGACGGCAGCGATTTCGACATCACCTCGCAGGGTCCGTGCAACATCTGGGGCCTCGTGCTCGACGGGAACGGACAGGCATGGATTCAGGAGGCGAACGACTTCGGCTACCCGATGATGCCGTTCCACGAATATGCGAACTACCCCGGCTGCTCTGGTAGCACGTGGAAGAGTTACGCGCCGGAGTTTCCCGGCACGGCGACGGAGTTCGCGATGGGTGGGACGGGATTGAGCGGGCTGGCGTTGTCGGATGGCAAACTGGTAATCAGTGAATCAGTAATCAGTAATCAGTCCGCGAAGCGGCGGTCCACTGACTCACTGAATACTGATTCACTGATTACTACCCCGTTCCCCGCGCCTTACGCCGGGCAGTTCTACATCGCGAATCCGATCACGCGGAAGATTCAGGCCATCCAGGTTACGCCAGACGGACCGCGTTTCCGTTACCAGAAGCTGCCGGACTTCGTGCTCTCCGGCGACGAATGGTTCCGCCCCGTCGCGCTGCGCACCGGCCCGGACGGGTGCCTCTACATCGTCGATTGGTACAACAAAATCATCTCGCACAACGAAGTCGCGCGGAACCATCCCGATCGCGACAAGAAGCGCGGCCGCATCTGGCGCGTGAAACACAAGGACGCGAAACCGTTCGACGTGCCGGACTTCAACAAGCTCTCGGGCGACGAACTCATCGCGAAGCTGGGCGGCCCGTCAGTCCCGCAAAGCCACATGGCGTGGCAGGCGATCACGGATCGGCAGATGAAGGAGCTGGGGCCGAAGCTGAAGAAGATCGTCGGCGACAAGTCGGCGACGCCGAAGCGGCTGGGGGCGCTCTTCGCGCTGGAAGGCTTGCGAAGGCTATCGAACGTGCCACGGTGAGTCCATTGCTCAGACGACGATGACCGCAACATCCGACGCGAAGCTGTGCGTGCTTATCGGCGAACATTCGCCGACAACACCTTGGTGCGCTGCCAGAGCTTCGGCCGATAGCCGATCCTGGAGTTCGCGCGGAAATAGCCCCGGGTGCTGGCGCAACACTGCTGTTCTGAAAGGAGGCAACATGCATGCCGCATTTGGGCCGACCGAACTCTGCGGCTAATGTGCCAGTGTCGTGCGTGACCCCGTGGACAGTCCGACGATGAAGAGCACGCAGTCGGGTCGCACAATCAAGACGGGAGAAGCATACGACCGCGAGTTCGAACGCTACATCGCGCGGTTGCAGCTGGAGCAGCATCCGCGCTGGTCCAGGAGTTCTTGGATAGTAGGCCGCTGGCGAGATTGCCTGTCGAAAATCGGTTGGTTGCCACTCTTGCTCTCGAACCCAAAGACAGTGCCGACGCGCGTGGCCAAACTCCTCCCCAACTCCGGCCGCCCGGTGACGGAGAGCTGCTGCGTCTCGCGCAGTTCCCGGATGAGCCCGGCGTGGGCGAGGCGCTCAAGGCGATTCTGCAGAAGCCGGAGACTCGTGCCGGTGCATTGGAGTCGCTGCTGCGCGTGCGGACGAAGCTGGATGCCGCGAAGCTCGCGCCTTTGCTGACCGATGCCGCGCGGCAGCTGCTGTCGCAGAACAGTCCGGCGACGATGGATCTCGGCACCAAGATGGCGAGCGCGTTTCAACTGGCAGGAGTGGAACCGGAATTGGTGAAGATGCTCGAAGCGGGCTGGGGTTGGTCACCACGGGAAGGCGCGAACCAGATGGCGATTCTCCAGCCGCAATCGCTCGCGGCGCTTCGGGCCTTACGAGACTTGAAATCCGATCGCGTCAGCACGTTCGCGAAGCTCGCCGAGAAAGGGGAGCCAGCAGTGCAGGACGCAGCGGTCGCGGCGCTGGCGGCGTCACGCGATGCGAAGGGGCCGGAACAACTCGCGAGCTTGTATCCCATGCTGCCGACGACGGCCAAGAAGTTGGCGCTGGCGGGATTATCCGGCACGCGCGCGGGGGCTTCGGCGCTGGTGAAGTCCGTTCGCGGCGGTGCGATTGAGAAGGACGAGATCGACGGCGTGACGTTCGACAAGTTGCAGGCCGTGCTCGGGGACGATGCGGATCTGGCGGCGTTGATGCAGGAGATGGCGTCGCTGTTTCGGCCGGTGCTGCGCTTGAATGGCGAGGACAACGCGTGGACCGAAACCGGGCTGACGCTCGACGGACCGTTCACGATGGAGACGTGGGTTAAGCTCGACGCGGGCATCGACAACAACGACGGCCTTCTCGGCGCGCCCAATGCGGTGGACATGAATTTCTTCGGCGGGCAGTTCCGTGTATGGGTGGGTGGCGGCGTGCACGACGCCATCGTGGCGAAGAAGAAAACCGTCGCGGACGTCTGGACGCATGTGGCAGTGACGCGTGATGCGAAGGGCATGTTCCGCATCTATCAGAATGGCGAACTGGACTCGGCAGACTCGAAGCCGGTGACGCAGAAGTTCGAGAACGTGCGCATCGGCTGGGGCACGCCTGCGAAGGGAACGGCGGGCTGGTTGAGCGAGTTCCGTGTGTGGAATCGGGAGCGCAGTGCGGCGGAGATTCGCGCGGATTTTGATCGGAGTTTTTCAGCAGATGCAAAGCCTGAGGGTTTGGTCGGGCTGTTCTCGGGTGCGGGCTGGGGCAAGCTGCACAGTGGCGCGAAGGTGATGAAGTCGCAGGATTTTCCTCCGTTGCTGACGGCGGCCGAAGCAGCGGCCCTCGCGGAGAAGTTCTCGAAGTTCCACGCGCTGGCTGAGAAGCCCGGCGATGTGGCGAAGGGGAAGGTGTTGTTCGCCACCGTTTGCCAGCAATGTCACTCCGTCGGCGGCCAGGGTGGGCAAGTCGGTCCGGTGCTCAACGGCGCGGGTGCGCTGGGCGTGGAGGCGCTGCTGCGCAATTTGCTCACGCCGAATGCCGCGATGGAGCCGGGCTACCGCGTCTTCCGCGTGGAGCTGAAGGACGGCGATGTGCTGGACGGCATCCGCGTGAGCGAGGACGAGGACGCCATTGTGTTGCGCCGTCCGAACATGGCCGACACGCGCATCGCGCAGAAGGACGTGCGCAAGGCGGCGTTCACCAAGTCGAGCGTGATGCCGGAAGGTTTGCTGGACTCGTTGCCGCCCGAACAGGTGAGCGATCTCTTCGCGTATCTGAAGACGCTGAAGTAGGACTGGGCGATCCGCGTATGATTGAGTTTGCGGGGTTCTGAGCGGTTTCCTAGATTCGCGGCACGTTACCCGATCCCGAATGAAAAAGGATTCCCATCAGTTGCGCATTGGCATTCTCGGTTGCGGACCGATCTCGCAGATTGCGCATTTCGACGCTGCGAAGAAGGCCCGCAACATCGAGCTGACTGCAATCTGTGATCTCGCCGACGATCTCCGCGAACGGATGGCGGCCGTGCATCAGCCGCGTTTCGTTTTCCGCGACTTAGATTCAATGCTGGCCGAGCCACAGGTCGATGCGGTTCTGATCGGTGTGGCGGATCAGTTTCACGTGCCGCTCGCGCTCAAGGCGATCGCCGCCGGCAAGCATGTGCTGGTCGAGAAGCCGCTGGGCGTGTCCGTCGAGGAATGCGAAGAGCTTTGCCGAAAGGTGCGTGACTCCAAGATGACCTTCCAGATCGGTAACAACCGTCGATTCGATCCGGGCATCGGGTTCGCGCGCGATTTCGTGCAGCAGGAACTCGGGCAACTCCTCTCGCTCAAGGCTTGGTATTGGGATTCGATCTACCGCTACACGATGACGGACAACCTGCAGCCGATTTCCATGACCAGCGCGACGGCCCTACGACCGGAGGGAAATCCGAAGGCAGACAAGCGTCGCTACTTCGTTCTCACCCATGCGAGCCATCTGGTGGACACCGCGCGATGGCTGGGCGGCGACATCACCTCGTTACGCGCGCGATTGCTCGAACGGTTCGGCGCCTTTTGTTGGTATGTGGACGTGGAATTCGCGAATGGCGCGCTGGGACACATCGACCTGACGATTCCGGTGCGCGGTGATTTCGAGGAAGGCTTCCAAATTCAGGGCGAGAACGGCAGCGTGAAGGGCCACGTCTTTCTCCCGTGGTATCACAAGACCAGCGTCGTGGAATGTTTCTCCACCAAGGACCGCCAGTATCGCCGGCCGATCGGCGAGGACGCGTTCACTTACAAGCTTCAGCTGGAAGCTTTCGCGGATACGATCCTCCACGGCTCGCCCCAACGTGGCGCCACGGTGGAAGATGGCACGGCTGCGTTTCGCGCGCTTGTCGCCATCGCACGATCTGTGGAGACTGGAGAACGCGTCTGCCTCGCCGATGTAAGCGGGGGCGTGTGAAGCCGCCGCTGGGTTTGGTCTGCGGTCGGACGCCAGATTTGCAATGAACAACTATCAGGAATCCAAGCTGCTCGATATTTCGCGGCAGTTTCAAATTTACGGCGATCTGTTGCACGCCGAGCCGTGCAAGATTGGTCATATCAATGAAACCTACATCGCCACTTACAATCAGGGCGGCGTGCAGGAGCGCTATGTCCACCAGCGGATCAACACGCACGTCTTCAAGGATCCGGACGCGTTGATGGACAACTTCGTCCGCGTGACGTCACATCAGCGTCGGAAATTGAACGACACTGGCGCACGCGATGCGTCGCGTCGGACGCTCACCGTGATTCCGACGCGGGACAACCGTCCTTTCTACCGGAACGGCGATGGCGAGTGCTGGCGCACGCTGGTGTTCGTGGATGGCGTGCGAACGTATGAAGCGGTCGAATCGCCCAGCCAGGCGTTCGAGGCGGGCAAGGCGTTCGGCGAGTTCCAGCAACTCCTGGTCGATCTTCCGGGTAAACGTCTCGTCGAAACAATCCCGCAGTTTCACAACACACGTCGCCGCTTCGAATCGTTGCAGCAGGCCATCAAGGCGGATCATGCGAACCGCGCAACCGAGGCGAAAAAGGAGATCGAGTTCGCGCTGAAGCAGGAGAAGATCGTGGATGTGATCCTGAACGCGCTGGCGAAGAAGAAGATCCCGGAGCGCATCACGCATAACGATACCAAGTTCAACAACGTGATGCTGGACGTCGTCACGGGGAAAGCTATGTGCGTCGTGGATCTCGATACCGTGATGCCCGGCAGCGCGCTCTACGACTTCGGCGACATGGTGCGCACTACGACCAGCCCGACACTGGAAGACGAACTCGACCTCGCGAAAGTCCAGATGCGCATGCCGATGTTCAAGGGGCTCGCTCGCGGCTATCTCGAAAGCGCGGGGCCGTTCCTCACCAAGGGCGAGCGGGCGCTCATCGCGTTCTCGGGCAAGCTGATCACGTTCACGATCGGCATCCGCTTTCTCACCGACTTCCTCTGCGGCGACACCTACTTCCGCGTTCATCGTCCGCACCACAACCTCGATCGCGCCCGCACGCAGTTCAAACTCGTCGAGAGCATCGAGAAGCAGGAGGAAGCGATGCAGAAGTTCGCAGACACCGTGTAAGGAGCGAATGACGCCAGGCATCTTTGCGAAGACCTTTGCGCGGCCGTCGGTCGGCGAGGTTTTTCGCGCCGTGGCGAAACATCACCTCCGCGCCGCGCACTTCAACTACGCCTGCGCGGGACTGCCCAGCCTGCCGGATGCGATTGATCCCGCGCTCGCGGATCGCGTGCGCAAGAGCGCAGCCGAACATCGCATTTCCATCGTGGGTGTGTCCGGCACCTTCAACATGATCCACCCTGACGCAAAGCAGCGCAGGGACGGTCTGCACAAGCTGGAGGTCATCGCGGGAGCCTGCGAGCATCTCGGAACGGGATTGGTCACGCTCTGCACCGGCACGCGCGACGCAGAGAACATGTGGCAGCATCACCCGGAGAACGATTCACCGGCGGCCTGGAAGGATTTGCGGGTCTCGATGACCAAGGCACTGACCATCGCCGACAAACACGGCGTGGATCTCGGCATTGAGCCGGAGGTCGGCAACGTGGTCAGCTCGGCGCGTCACGCTCGACGGCTGCTGGACGAAATGAAGTCCCCGCGACTGAAGATCGTGCTGGATCCGGCAAACCTGTTTCGACCTGGCGACCTGGGTCGCAGCGAAGAGATTTTTGAAGAAGCCTTCGATCTGCTCGGCGCGGACATCGCCGTCGCCCACGCGAAGGAACTCGGCGCGGACGGTCACGCCGCGAGTCTTGCGCTGGGGAAGGGCGTTCTCGATTGGGAACGTTATGTCTCCGGCTTGCAGGCGGCGAAGTTCAACGGGCCAATCGTCATGCATGGATTTGAGGAGCGGGACGCAGCCGAGAGTGTGAAATTTCTGCGGTCAATTTTGGAGAGTGAATAGATCTTGAGGAGTTGATCTCTCGTGAACAGAGGTTGCGCTCTCGCAACGTGACGCTTCACACTCGCGTCCATGGCTGAGTTCCTGCACGACGGCATTCGTTTTCACTATCGCGATGAAGGCGACGGCATTCCGTTCTTCTTCCAGCACGGACTGGGCGCGGACCTGACGCAACCGTTCAGTCTGTGCCACCCACCCGCCGGCATCCGGTTGATTGCCTTCGATGCGCGAGCCCACGGGAAGACCACGCCGGTCGGGCCCGAGGAGAGAATCTCGCTCACGACTTTCGCCGATGATCTGCGCGCCTTGATGGACCATCTCGCGATCCGGGAAGCCGTGGTCGGCGGCATCTCGATGGGCGCGGCCATTACGCTGAACTTTGCGCTGCGGCATCCCGATCGAGTCCTTGGCCTGGTGCAATCGCGTCCCGCGTGGCTCGATGTGCCGAATCCCTGGAACGTCACCATGTTCTCGCTGGTGACCGATCTCGTCCGCCGCTACGGACGTGAGGAAGGCAAACAACGATTCCTCGAAACGTCCGAATACGCGGAAGCGCTGGCGAAGTGGCCGGACATTGCGAACTCTCTCGCCGGACAGTTTGACAACCCGGTCGTGGACGAGACGGCGTTCAAGTTCGAGCGGATCATCCGTGATGTGCCGTGCCGGGATCGGCTTGATTGGATGAGAATCCAAGTCCCGACCCTGATTCTCGCCAATCGTTTCGATCCGATTCATCCCTACGAATACGCGGTGGAGATGCAGCGGCTCATTCCGGCAGCGGAGTTTCAGGAAATCACCGCCAAATCCGTGAGCGTGGAACAGCACAACGCGGAAGTTCAGCAGGCGCTGGACAGCTTTCTGCGTCGGCGGTTTCTGGAGAGATGAGTCGCCGGGTGCGATGGAGGTGCCCAATCCCGAAAAACAAAAAGGGCGGGCTTGCGCCCGCCCTGATGAACTTCGTCGGCGTGAACGACGCTTACTGATTGAGACGCACGCGATAGAAGCGTTCGCCGTCGGTCGCCGCATCTTCAATCGTCAACGCGCCATTAAGGTTTGGCACGATGGCGATCGTCTGCCAGGTCTTCAGATCGGAGGACGCTTCGACTTCGTAGTTGGCCCCTTCGACGCCGCCCGCGACCCGGAGCATGACGTGCGTTGCCGAGAGGCGACCCGCCCATTCCAGAGATACCGGCGATGCGCCCGTACCGGCGGCGGCGATGGCCTGGCTCACGGGCGTGATGTCGACGAAGCAGACCTTGTTATTGCGGGCGCTGGTGCCGTTGCTGATGGTGATGCGACCATCCGTCACCGTTACTGTCCGCGTCCCGGAGATCCACCGGGTTGACGTTGTTGGGGTTCCTGAAACCGTCAGCGCGCCCTCGACGTTGATGCGGAACACGCTGTCATACGCAGTGGCATCACCAGCGACCACAAACACCGAGTAGGTGCCATTCGGCACGGCGATTTCCCAGGTGCGACTGCCGCCAAGCTGCATGTGGTTCAGCGTGTCGTAGCGCTGGTCCGCAGAGCGCGACGAGTTGCGATCCCTCGTGTTGCTCGTATTGCTGGAACTCCAGCCGTAACTGTAGCCATTGCCGCGGCTTCCAAAACTCGAACCGGCGTCGGCGAGATAGCCGGACGGCACGGCTGCCGTCGACGGCTGGAAGTTGATGCGAATCGTCGGCAACGACGGCGTGGCGGCGGAGGAAACCGTCGAATAGGCCGAGATGCCGTAGCTGTTCGTCGCGTTGACGCGGTAGTAATATGTCCTTGCCGCACTGAGGCCGGTGTTCGAGTAGTTGGTGGTCCCGGCCCCGACGGTCGCGATCTGGCTGAAGGCCGAACCATTCGTCGAGCGTTCGATCCGGAAGCCGGTGTGGTTCGCGGAACCCGCGCGCCAGGTCAGGTTGATCTGGCTGCTGGATGCCGCGGTTGCCGTCAAGTTGAGCGGCGCGGACGGCACGGCCCCAACGGTGATGCTGGCCGATGTTGATGTCACGGAACCGGCCGCATGCACGGCCCGCGCTGAGAGCGAATAGGTGCCCGCGCCGACGTTTGACCAGGTGAAGGTGTAAGGAGACGTGGCATCCGAGCCAATGACCGTTCCGCCGTTTAGGAACTCAACCGAGGTGATGGTATTGCCATTTGCCGTCACCGACGCGGCGAGCGAGATCGCCGCCGGTGCCGTGTAGACGCTGCCACTGACCGGCGCGGTGAGCGCAACGGTCGGCGGAATGATGGGCGCCGTCAGTTGCAGGTTGCTGAACGTGGAAGTGCTGATCAGCGAATTGTTGTGCGCGGTGACGGCGAGTCCGACGTAGGCCGTGTTCGACATCGCGTTCGTCTCCACTCCGATCAAAGTCCACGTCGCGCCATCGGCGGAAGCGTAGCCTTCGAAACGACTGCCCAGCCGGACCAATCGCACCCAGTAGGGCGCGACCGCAGCAGGCCCGGCGGTGTGCGTGCTGACGCCGTCCGTCACCACGCGGCGCTGGAACGCCGTGCCGTTGCCAGGTGTGACGACCGTCATGACGTGACGTGATCCGGCCGTGAGCGATTCGCGGAACATGACGCCCGCCTTGGCCCACGGATCGGTGTTCCCCACGCTCGCGACGCGAACGATGATTTCACCGTTGCCGGTCCACGGCTGGTAAACGAAGTGCAATCCATCGGCGTTGTTCCAGATGTCCGCGCCGGAGCCGGCGATCGTGAAGGTGCCGCCCGAGTAGGTGCCGTCGCCTACGATGCCAACGCTGCCAATGTCCTGATGCAACCACGGTGCCGGAAGCGAAACATCCGGCGTGACGGTTAGCGCGCCATTGACGTGCGTGATGTTGTAATTCACGTCCGCTGCGCCACTGGCGGTGATGGGATACGTGCCTTCCGGGCTGTTGAGGTCCGCGCTCGTCGCGAGCGCGACCGGAGTGTCGAGAACCGCCGGCGAATCCCCGTTCACAAAGCCGGTGTAAACGGCGGTGAACGTCGGATTGGCGGTGCCCAGCGGGCGCGACTTGTCTTCTGCACGAATCGTCAGGCTCGCCGGCGTGATCGACAGCGATCCTGGGACGAATGCAATCGTGTAGTTCGCGTCACTTGCTCCGCTGGCCGTGACCGGATAATTGCCCGCTCCACTCGTCGCGGTGGCCGCGGTGGTGAGGCTCACCGGAGTGTCGAGGCTCGCGGGCGTATCGTTATTGACGAGGCCGCTGTAACTGGCCGTGAGCAGGGGATTCGCCGAGCCATAAACCTTGCTCGCGCTGCCGGCGGTGATGGTCAACGCCGCAGGCGTGATGGAAAGTGACGCGTTCACGTGAGCAATGGTGTAGTTCGCATCCGCAGCGCCGCTGACCACGATCGCATAATTACCAACACTGCTCGCCGCCGTGGCCGCGGTGGTGACCGTGGCCGGCGTGTCGAGGGACGCCGGAGAATCGCCGTTCAAAAACCCGTCGTAGTTCACCGTGAGTGCCGGCATCACTGCGCCGTAGACCTTCGTTTGATTCTGAGCGGTGATGCTCAACGGCGCGCGCTGGACATTGATCGTCACTGTCGCCGTGGACGGCCCATAAACGAACACGTCATCCGGTGTGAACGTGACGGAGAGCGTCTGGCCGTTGCCGGCATTGAGCACCGAACCGATCGGCGGATTGTAAGCAAAGGTTCCCGGCACATTCGCGGTAGCGTTCAACTGGGCGCCGCTCAGCGCGGTGCCGTAGGTGATCGCGGCCGGGGCGGTCCACGCGATTGTCGCAGGCACGGGCGCGGTGCCGGCGTCGTCGAGCTGGCGGAGGAAGGCGACGAGGTTCGCCATGTCGGTCGCGTTCAGCGTCACGCCGTTGTGCGCCGCGATCGCCTCCTCGATGGTCGCCGCCGAACCGTCATGGAGATACGGCGCCGTGGACCACAAACCGAGCAACGTCGGGGTGTCGAGTCCGCTGAGCGAAGCGCCGAGCCGCTGGCCGGTGGTGGACTTGATCGTCCCGACGTCGCGGAAGACGCCGAGTGCGCTGTCCGTGAATTGCGATCCGGAGTGGCACTGCGCGCAGTTCTGCTGCTGGAACACCGCTTTGCCCGCGAGCGCGGCGGTAGTGAGACTGCCGTCCGCATTGCGATCCGGACTGTCGCCTTGCTTCGTCAGCGACGCGACATAGGCGGCCAGCGCATCGAGGTCGGCGCTCAATCCCGCCTTCGCATCGCCGAGCGATTGGGAACGGGTGCCGGCGTGGAAATCGGCATCGCTCATCAAGCCGGTGCCGCGGGCGAAATTGCGGATCTGCCCTTCGAAATCCTGCACTTCGTCGAAGTTACCCGTCCAGTGCAGCGGACCTTGCGCGGTGCCGCCGTGACCACGCAGCGTGATCGTGTTGCGCAAGCCTTCGCCGAATTGCGTGAAGTCCCACGTGCGACCGTCCTGCCCGCCGTCGTTATGGCACGAGGCGCAGCTGATGTACTGCTGGAAGGCGACGCGATTGTCGCGCGTGTCGTAGAAGAACTGCTTTCCGGTCAGCACCACGGAGCTGAGCTTCTCGGTCGTGACGCAATTCAATGTCACCGGAGCGGGAGGCGCCACCGTGGCGCCATTGGCGAGCGCGGAGACATCATGAATCGTCACCGTGCGGTCCATGAAATTCTGCACGTAGAGCGTGCGACCATCCGGCGAGAGCGCGAGGCCCTGCGGCGCGCGGCCGGCGTCGAAGCGCAGAATCTCCTGCTTCGCCCACGCATCGGAGACGGCGATCTCGCGACTGCCCTCAAGCGCGGTGAAGAGGAAGTTGCCGTTCGGATCGAACACCGACGCGCTGGCGATGCCGGCGTTGTCGAAGTCGATGCGGCCTGCGGTGTCCTCAATATTGCTGGTGAGGTCGATGCGAGACGCGATGCTGCGCACGGCCATGTCATGCGTGAGTTCGCCGCCGTTGCGGAGCGTGCCACGCTTGATGTTGTCCTGCTTCGAAGGCACCCACGCGCTGAGGCCGTCCGGCGAAATCGCCGCGGCGCCGAGGTAGTTCGGAATGCCCTTCGAGGAGTTCGAGGTGTCCGACTGCTCGCTGTGTTCGAGGATGATGGTGTCCGCCGCAGCGAAGGTCGCGCTGTTGATCGAGAGCACTTCCGCGCCGTAATTCAGGCTGCCAATGGTCGTCTGCACGATGGCCGTGTCCTCACCCGGAAGACGAGGTGTCACGAAACGCGTCGCGAGAACGCGCGCGCCATCCGCGGTGACCGAGAGATGGCGGACGTGCATGCCGACGTCAATCGAGGCCACGGTGGCGCCGGTCGTCGGATTGAGTTTCAAAACTTTGCCGCCGTGTTCGAGCGCGACGTAAGCGTTCTGGCCGGCGGGATCGAACACGATGCCGAACGGACGAGAACCGCGGCCCATCGAGATCGTCTGGGCCGTCGTGTAATCCGAGCGAAGGATGGTGATCGTGCCGGCTTCGGCGTTGGCGACCCACACGCGGCCATCGGGCGCGACCGCCAGCGTGCGCGGAGCGGCACCGACGTTGACTTCGGCGAGTTTCGCGCGCGTGACGGCGTCAAAAACGGTGACGCTGTCGTTGTCGTGGTTCACGACCCAGAGGCGTGCGTTGGCACCGGAACGGGGTTCATACGCGATGCTCGATGAAGCAGTCGGGCGCGTCGCTGTGAGCGGCGCATACACGGCCTGACGATAACTTGCGGTGACTTCGCGTGTGGTGTCGTCGCGAACGGTCACCGTCACCAGATAGCGACCCGGCGCGGTGAACGTGTGCGTGGTCGATGGCGACGTGCTGAACGTCGTGTCCGGCGAACCATCGCCGAAGCTCCAGCGGTATTGCGGATTCAAGCCGCCCGTGGTTTGTGCCGTGAGCGTCACCGTCGAACCGGCGCCGATGGCCGTTCCAGAGATCGGTTGCACGGTGAGGAGATTGTCGATCGTCCACGTGAAGCTCGTGCTGGCAGGCGCGGTGTTGCCGTCAGTCACGGTCACCGTTGTATTGAACGAACCGGCAACGGTCGGGGTGCCGGAGATGAGACCGGACGCTGGATTGATCGAGAGCCCGTTGGGCAAGCCAGTGGCGGACCACGTCAGCAAATCACCGTTCGGATCGTTCGCCTGCATTTGGAGATTCACCGAGGCACCGAGCACGGTCGTCTGGCTTCCGGGCGCGACGACCAGAGGCGACGCGGGCAGCGCAAACGCATTCACGCTGAGGCTCCATGCTTCGATATCATGATTGTTGAACGCGCCCCCGGTCGCGGCGGTGAAGCCGAACCATGCTTGAGAACCGACGAGCGCCGGGAGATCTACCGTCGCCGCCATCACAGGCGAAGCCGGACGCTGCGTGACGATTCCTTGTGCGGCGTAGACGCGGAGTTGATTGGCCGGGCCGTCGTATTCGACCCACACCGTATGACTCGCGGCGTTTTCCAGATCCCAACCGGGCGTGAAGGTGGCGAGGTGAGTCGCGACACTGCCGCTGCTGAGAATGCCGAGGTGATTCGCATTCGGGTCCGTGGCGCCGGCGTAGTTGTCGACTTCAATGGCGAGACTCTGGCCGAGCCCGTCATAGCCGATGCCGCCGCCCGCCGCACCGATGGCGTTTGCGCCGACGCCCTGAATGGTGAACGTCATGCCGTCCGCGCCGTCAGCGGTGCCGTGCACGCGGAACACCCAGCGTGTGGTGAAGGAAGTGTCGGGGCCGATGGTGAGCGGGTTCGAGAGGAACGAGGAGCCGACTTGATTCGCAATGTTGGTCGTGAGGCGCAAGGCCGCACCGCTAATGGACGCGTTGCCATTGATGGTCAATCCCGTCGCGCCCGCGAAAGTGGCGAACTCGCGGCTGAACGTCGGCGGTTGAACAGTCCACGTGAAATCAGCGGTGTCGGACGTGGTGCCGTCCGTGACGGTGACGCGGATGTTGTACGAGCCGAGAACGGTCGGCGTGCCGGAGATCAAACCGGAGCTTGCGCCGATTGTCATGCCGTTCGGCAGACCGGTGGCGGACCAATTCATCACAGCGCCGGCGGGGCCGCTGGCGATCATTTGCAGAGAGACGCTGTTGTTGACGTAGGAGGATTGGCTGCCGGGAACGGCGACGTTCACGGCGTTGATCGCGTCGACCAGAATCGTCTTCGCGACGGAGTGCGCGCCGGCGGCGTTCAAGCCGAAGAGCATCCAGTAACCGGGTGTCATCACGTTCAAGCTGGAGTGCGCGGTGATCTCGTAGGTGCCCGGGGAGAGTTCAGTGAACGGCAGCGAGAGATACCGCAGGTCGGTGTTCACCGAGTGCGTGATGGCGGACATCTTGATGAAGCTGAACTTCGTAATGCCTGGCGTGCCGGTGACGATGAACTTCGTCGCTACACCGATCGCGGTGGGCGCGGTGTTCAAGAGCGGGCGTTGCGCGAGCGTGCCGTCAGCGTTGAAGAGCGTGGGCGGAGTGAAGAGCTCGGCGTCGCGATGGTCGCCGCCGCCGAGACCGCCACCGCCGGACATCACGCGTCCATCGGGAAGCAGCAACGCGAGCGAGTGATAGTTGCGCGGTGTGACGGCTGGAGCCATCTGGCGCCATTGGCCGGTCGTGGGATTCCAGATTTCGGGAGTGAGAATGGAGCCGGTGTCGTTGAACTTGAGACCGGACGTGTTGCCGCCCATGACCATTACTTCACCATTCGGCAGCACGACCGCGTTCGCGAACTGACGCGCGAAGGTCATCGGGTTTTGCGGCGTAACGATCGGCGTGCCGCTGCGGACATCGACCGTGTAAGCGAGCGTGGAGCTGGTGCCCGTCGTGGTGTCGCTCGCGTTGTTGGTCGTGTTGGCGCCGCCGCCAGCCACGAGAATGCGCCCTTCGTCATACATCACCCAACAGCCTTCCTTCGGGTAATGCGTGCCGGGAACCACCGTGCCCGTGTTGCTCATCGCGCCGGCACCGTCGGGAGAAACCCAATGCATCGTGTCGGTGGGACCGAAGTGAATCAGCCGGCCATCGGGCGCGAGCGACACGAATGGATGCCAGATGTTGATGTAGCCGGGCTCGGCGAGAACGGTGTTCCAGTTGATGCCAGTGAGCCGGCTCCAGCCAATGGCTTCATCCCAGCGCTCGGCCGTTCCGGAACCTCCGCTGCCGCTGACGGTCCAGACGCGACCGTTCGGCAGCGCAACACTCGTGTTGTACCAGCGCGGATCGTTCATGTCGGGCGTGCGCGTCCAGGTGTTCACGCGCCAGTCAAAGATGCTGGAGCGAACTGTCGTATTGCGACCGCCGTTCACCAGCACGCGGCCATCCGGCAGCATCACCAGCGCGCCGCAGAACATGTCGTGGGTGGGATGATTGTATTCCACGAAGACGCCCGTGGCCGGATCCCACGTCGCAGCGTAGGTGAACTCCGGTCCGGATGGGAAGGTGGTCCGCTGGTTCGACGCGAAAGTGAGGATGCGTCCATCCGGAAGAGTCGCGGCGGAGACCGGAATGTGAGGCGTCCAAGGAATGACCGCGCCCCATTCGCCTAGCGTGCTGCGCTGAAGCGGCGGCGTGGCGGCGGCGGTGAAGATGGGTTCCGGCTGCGGCAACAGCGCGGCGACTTCGGCGTCGAAGGCATCTTGCGCGGCGTGGGGATCAATGTCGGCGCGGACGGAGCTGGTGACTCCGGACACGAGCAGCGCACCGCACAGAGCGGCGACGCGGGCGCGGTTCGGTTTGGTGTGGCGGGTAGGCATACGGTTACTTGGTTTTCGTGAACTGATTGGTGGTGGTAGAAGCGGAAACAAATTGTTCGTCGGTGAGCGTCTTGAGAAAGGCGACGAGCGCGGTCTTGTCCTCGGCGCTCAGGCCAAGGCCCGCTTCGGGATGCTTGGCGAGATTCGGATCGAGCGTGGCGGAGCGATGCAGGGCGCCGTTGTAGTGATCGATGACCTCTTCGAGCGTGGCAAAACGACCGTCGTGCATGTAGGGCGCGGTGAGTGCCACGTTGCGCAGCGAAGGAACCTTGAACTTGTTCCGGTCAGATTCGGCCTTGGTGGTTTCCATGTGGCCCGAATCGTTCGCGTCGGGCTTGAGGCCGTTGTTGATGAACTGATGATTGCTAAAGAGGTTCCCGCCATGGCAATGGAAGCAATCCGCGCCGCGCAGGCCGCGCTTCGGATCGTGTTCAGTGACGAAAAGCTGGAGGCCGCGCTTCTCCTGTTCCGTCAGCTGGGTAAGATTTCGCGCGGCGCGATCAAACTTCGATTCCTGCGAGACGAGCGTCAGGAGGAACTGCTCCAGCGCGAGGGCGATTCGGTCAGCGGAGATTTCAGGCGAACCAAAGGCCGCATTGAACGCGGTGCGGTAGGAGGAGTCCTCGCGGAGCTTGGCGGTCACGCGCTCCAGCGTTTCGTTCATCTCATGCGAGTCCTGAATCGGAAGCAGCACTTGGTCGCGCAGCGATTTCGCGCGGCCGTCCCAGAAAAACTCCTTCACCCACGCGAGATTCACCAACGGCATCGAGTTGCGACGACCGCGCTGGCCGCTATCGCCCAAGCTGAACGCACGACCGTCAGTGAACGCCTTCGATTGTTCGTGGCAGCTGGCGCAAGACTGCGAGTTGTTCCTGGACAGGCGTGGTTCGTGGAAGAGGCGACGACCCAGCGCGACGCCTTCGACAGTGAGCGGATTGTCCGCCGGCAGGTTCACTTTGGGCAGGCGCTCAGAGATGTGAAGGCGGTAGGGAGTGGCGCTGGTCGGAAGCGTACGGACGACGTCGGGCGCAGGCTCGACCGGTTGATAGAGATCGATCTGAACACCAAGCACGCGGAACGATTTGGTCGTGCGTTCCATCAGCGTCCGGGCCAGAGGATCACCGTCGCGGGAGTGCGTGGAGGTGGATTCTTTGAGAACATTGCCGCGATCGAGAATGGCCGCGACATCGAGTCCGACTCGAACGGTCGTGGGTCGTGCGCCGGAGAACTTTACGGGCAGTTCGACCATCATCGCCTCATTGGTTCCAGCGAGGTGATACGAATAGCCGCCGGTAGTACCGGAGGCGGGCGACCAGTGGCCTTCCAGCGCGAGGAAGACGTAGCCGGACCGCCAGCCCCAGTGGAGTCCGCACACGTCGGGATGGAGCGGATGTTCAGCTGGCCATTCCTGCGGATCGCTGGAGTTGAGCTTTGCGTTGAGCTCGACGCGGAAACGAATGGCTTTGAACTCCTGTGCGGGGAGTCCGTCTGCGCTGGCAGAGAGTCGACGTTTTTCCACGCTGAGGAACACGAACCAGTCACGGGATTCCAGCCACGTGCCGTCGGTGCGTTGGAGGGCGAGCTCCGAGAGCAATCCGTCGAGCCGGCTGACGGTGAGGTCGTTTGCCTGCGCGAGTGCGAGTGGGCTGGCCAGCTTGAGCGGCGCGTCGCCCCAGCGCGGTTCAATTTCAATCCGCAGCTTCTGCGCTGGCGCCGACAGCGCGAGGAGCATCAGGGCAAGGCAGAACGTGTACGGTGACCATGTTTGCGTAACAAATGTACGCAAACCTGAGCATGGACGTACTAGCTGGTGACAATCCTTGTGAGCCGGAACCATTGAACGACAGGCAGAGCCGAATCCTAAATCGCCGATGGTGATACCTCAGTTATTGCCTTAGAGCAATCCAATCTTGGCTACAAATGAGTGACCGGGGATTCCCCTAAACCGCAAGAAAAGGCGCGGACGTGAGTCCGCGCCTTTCGCGAGAAACGATGGTAAACGCGCTGGTTTACTTGGCCAAGGCGTTGGTGTCCGTCACGGAGGTAGCCGCTGCTTTTGTGTCGGCTTCGAGTTTCTTTTTCTCTTCCTCGCGTTTCTTGACGACCCACGCGGCTTCCGATCCGAATTTGCCGTCCGTAAGGCTGTTGATGACTCCGAAGTGATTCAGCAGGCTCACGAGGAAGCAGACTGCGATGATCGTGAAGATGAACTTGGGCATCGCCGTCGGGGGCTCGGGATAGCGGACAGCGAAGGACGGTTGCGCTCCCGGCGGCAGCGTGGCGACATCGGTGAGCGCGCCGCCGAAGGGCACGTTCATCTTCACGCGACCGTTCACGGCCCAGCCGTTGGCGTCGAGGATGGGACCAAGGTTGCGCTGACGCAGCTTCAGCCAGGCGATGATCATCGACGGGCCGGAGACGAGTAAGAGCAGGCCGGCGAAGGCGAGGCACACTTGCCAGAAGGGAAGCTGGAGGATGCCGGAGAGGTAACCGACGATCGCGGTCAACATGGTGCCGACGGCGCCAAACGCGACGCCCAACGCGGCGACTGTTCCGACGTCGACCTTCTTGGCTTCCGCAGGTTTTGCTTTGTCCGCGTTCGCTGCAGCAGTGGCGGCGGCCCCGACTTTCGCATCGGATGCGGCTTCAGCGGCGGCGGCGCGTTTGGCCACTTGCTCTTCAATGAGGCGAACGAGTTTCTTGTACGGTGCCCAGAACGCCTGGCGGATGCTGATCGGGTTTTCGATCACCTTCGTGATGGTCGCGTCCCAATCCTGCCCCTTGCGGTCGTAGAAGATTCCGTTGCGTCCGGCCATGAGGAAGTCCGAATCGCCACCTGTGTAGGCGACGGCGACGGTCATCTTCGCTCCACCGGGCCGCGTGCAATCGCAGTAGGCGAGGTAGGTCTTGGCGAGACCGGCGAGCGCGGCGTGTTTGCCGGCATCGGCCACGGGCACGCAAAGTTCGCAACTGCGACCGTCCAGATAGAGCGTTCCTGCGGTGAAGATCGCCTTGCGCTGGCGTGAATAGAAATCCTCGAACGAAACGAAGTTCACCAGGAGCTGCTTCAGATCGCGACGGAACCGGATGAGCTTCTCGACGGAGACAATGGAATTCGCCTCGGGTTCGAGCGCCTTGTCCTTCGCGATGAGGTCAGTGATCGTTTCCTTGGCCTTGCTGGCGAGGATTTCGCGCACTCGCTTCAATCCGAGCTTCTCAACGGCGGCGCCAGCTTTCCCAGTTGCCCAGCACTCGTAGGCGCCGAGCTTGCCGGAGACAGTCGTCCACTCGGCTTCAGTGAGCGTGGATTTGTCGCCCAGCAGCGGCTGGATGGCGGTGGCATTGAGCGTGGCGATGGCGCCAGCCCACGCGGGATTCAGCGAATCCTTCAGCGGCAAGGCGCGTCCAGCCTCGATGCGGGCGAGTGGGAAGCCAGCGACTTCTGCGGCGGTGATGGACATGTCCTTCGCGACGACGGTGAGGTATTCGGATTCCTGACGGTTCAACGCGGCGAGAGCGCGCTGATCAAACGCCGCGAGGCGGCAGCGGGAGAAATAATCGTCCACCTTGGCCTTCACGGCCTTGAACGCTCCAGCTGCGGCCGCGGTTTTGTCGCCCAGCGGGAGGATGGTCGCCGCGTCCGTCTCGGCCTTCTTCCACCAATCGGAGAATGCTCCGGCTTCGGCGAAGAATTGATCGACCTTCGCTTGCGAGACACCGGGCTTGCCGCTGCGATCCACATCGCTGCCGACGCAGGCGATGATATCGGTGATGACGGCCTTGGTGGCGTCGTCCGGACCAGATTCCGCCGGGATGATGCCGTCGCCGTTGAACTGGGTTTGCGCGAAAATCTTGGCGGTATCGGAGGCGTCGTCGAGTGTGATGGCCGTCGCGTCCTTCTTGCCGAGGTTGGCGAGGATCTGCTTCGCGGAAGCCAGGAGCTGTTTGCCTTCGGGATTGCCGTCATTGATGCCGCTGAGGTCGACTGACGCCGCGCTGCGCAACAGATCGTCGGGGTTCTTGACCATTGAGCACGCCCATTTGACGGCGGCAATGATCTCCGGGGCGCGGATGCGGCCGTCCTTGTCGGTGTCGATCAGGTCGAGCGTCTTGGTGTCGAACTCGATGCCGCGGGTCGGGCAGCTCAACGCGGCCCAAAGCTTTTGGTCGAGCTGATCGAGATTGACCAGATCGGCGCCGGATTCGAAGTGGACCTGTTCAAATCCGCCGGCGCGGAAGAAGTTCCATTTGTGGGCAGGACGGCGGGAGGAGGAGTCGTTGCTGGTCGTGGACATAGTTATCGAGCTTGCTAGTGAATGTTTGGGTTCTGCGTTTGGTGGATTTCAGGCGATCCGATGCCGGCGTTTCCCCCCAATCGGGTTTCAGCCCAGATTCGAGCTGCTGTTCTGGGACTAAAACTCCAGCCGGAGTCGGACAATGCCTGTCCTCACTGAGCGTAAACTTGGAATTGCTACCGCACGCGAACGAGCGGAGCACACCGGATTCCGGGGGAATTGCCAAGAGTTTTTTGGTGAAGCGAGGGGGCCTCGACGCCAGATTGGGTGGCCGGATTTCGTGTTTTACGGCCTCAAGCCAAGTGCCGGGTCGACCGTTGGAATGGGGAAGTTCGAGTTTGCGGGACAGCTTTTGCGCCGCGACCCAGACATGCGCCCCGGGCGCGTTATGAGCGACACCACACAACAGATCATTCGTTCACCAGCAGAGAAAACCGTCACCACCATTCGCGAGGCCCTGTCGCGTGGCGATACCGCGTGCGTCACGCAGGTGTTGGAGGTGATTCAGCAGATGTCCAACAAGGTGGACGAGCTTTCGGTTCATGACCTCGCGGATATCATTGGCCGCGACCTGACCACCGTCGCCAAAATCATGAAGGCGGCGAACTGCCTTGGCTACAATCCCGGCGCCGCAGAGGTCACCACCCTGCCCCAGGCGATCGGCGTCATTGGGTTTGAGACCATCCGGAATCTTGTCGTTTCCCTGCTGCTCATCGAGAGCGCCGAGAAGCGTTTCGGCGAAGAAAAGAGCCACGAAGTCGCAGCCGTAGCTCTCTCCACGGCGATGACCGCCCAGGCGATTGCCCAGCGGACACCTGGACTGAATCCCGAACAAGCCTTTGTCTGCGGCGCCCTCCGGCATTACGGCAAGCTGCTGCTCAGCACGTTCTTGCCGGACGAGTATCTCGATGCGATGGAGCTCGCCCATCAGATGCCCGTTGATGCCGCGTTTAGGAAATCCGTAGGACTGACCCCATTGGAACTAGGACAACGCATTCTTGCTGAATCCAGCCTGCCGAAGGTCATTCAACACGCGCTGGAGCCGGCCCGACCGGACCTGATCCGCTCCAAGAAATTGACCGACACCGAAAAGCTGCTCGTCGTCGCGGATTTCTCGGAGAAGTTCTGCGAGCTCATTGACCAGCCGGATCTCACCAACGTTACGTATGAAGCTGGGGTTGCCCAATTGCTGAAATCCTACGCGCCGTCGCTTGGGCTCGATGACGACGAGCTCAAGGAGGTCGTTGCCAAGGTCAGTCACTCCATGACCACGGTGGGCCAGGCCCAAGGCTTCAAATCCTTCGCCAGTGTCATCGTCAACCGGATGGAACGAATCGCCGCGGGACGACCCATCGAGAAGCGCCCGCTCAACTCCCCTGCGACAGGCACTGATGGCGCCTCCGTCAATTCCGCCGCGCCTGATCTGCTGGCAATGGGCATTGCGGAGATCGAACGCCTCGTCGCCACTCCGCCGGTAGATACCCGCAAGGTCTACACCGTAGCCACGCGGGCGGTGCGCGCGGGCCTGCACGCCCGTAGCTGCCTTGTATTCCTTCGCGAACACGACACTCCCCTGTTCTCCCCGGTGGTTGGGGTCGGTCCACTGTTTCATGAATTGAGAAATCAGTCGCTCATCGATCCGGTTCACAAGGATGTGTTCTCCGTCTGCATCGCTCGCGGTGAGGACGTCCTGATTAAGAATCCTGACGAGCCCAGCATCGCCCCGTTCATCCCGGCCTGGTTCCGAAGCAGCGTATCCAAAGGCCCCCTGCTCCTCCTCCCGGTCAAGGACGCAGACGGAACGTTCGCGGTCATCTGCGCCGTGGTGGGCATGGCCGACCGCATTGAGCTCTCGGGCCCGCGCCTGCAACAGCTGAAGAAACTTCGCGCGTGCCTCGCGATATTGCGCGACGCGGGCTTTGATCGTCGCGCCGCCGCCTGACCAACCTCTGTCGGGGGAAACAAAAAGGCGGCCCGTTTCCGAGCCGCCTTGCGAAAGGAGAAAATCCCGTCAGCGCTTAGTGCTTGCCGCCCTGACCGCCTTCGATTCCGACGGCTCTATATCCACCGATTCCCTTGAAGTAGAGGAACAGAGCAACAGATAGATGGCCGCCATCGCAGCAGGGATGTACGAATCTGCCTTCAGCGTCTCGCGGTCACCGATGATGCTGGCTTCCGCCACGGCCTTCTGGTCGGGCGTCTTCGTCGTGGCAGTCTGCGCGGCGGAAAGCTTGGTGCCATCCAGGCCGGTCACTTCCTTCAGGAACAGGAATTTGCTCGGCGTGGCCGCCTTGTATTGCTCGTAAAGCGCGGGCGCAGTGGACGAGAGATGCTCGGTGGTGAAGCGATCCTTGGCGTAGCCGAGGCCGGGTCCGCCGAGGAGACCGGCTGACATCATGCCGATGCCGCCCATGATCGACATCGCGATCGCTCCGGTGCGCGGGAAACGATCCCCGACCACCGCCAGCATGGTGGGCCAGAAGAACGTCTTGCCAAGGGCATACACAGCGAGGGCGATGAGCGCACCTGCGAAGGTTTCGATGCCGCTGACCATGCGCAGTCCGACGACCGCCAGGCTGGCGCAAATGAAGAGCAGGCCGATTGGGGAAATCTTCAGGCTCTTCTCAATGAAGTCGGCGCAGAAGCGCAGCGAGAACATCAGCAGCGAGGTGAAGACGAAGAGGATTTTGCCTTCCTTCGGCGTCAGGATGTTACCCGTGATGTTTTGAATCCAGCCGTCCGTGCCGAGTTCCACCGCGCCGACAAGGGCGTGGGTGATGAACAGGACGAACAACAGAAGCGCTCCGACTGAGAAGCCGGTCTTTCCCCCGACCACGAGCAACAAGGCGAACGCGACGCCCCACGAGATGTATCCCAGGCCGCCGAGGTGAAAAAGTCATTGGCGGTGAAGAAGCAAAGGACCCCGCCCAACTGGTCCTTGAAGAACAGGCCGATCAGTCCACACGCCACTAGCGATCCGAGGATGCCGACCTCCTTGAGCATGTCGCCGACACTGAGTCCTTTCGTGGACGCTTCCGATTTCGGGAAATGCTGGCCAAAGAAAGCGATTCCGTAGAGCACCGTGGGCACAAGGAAAAGACCCAATTGAATCTTCCAGCTCACATGCATGTCCTCGCCCAGAATCCAGCCGATGAGACCACCGATGACGAGGCCGGCGGGCCAGCTTGCGTGAAGGATGTTCAGGTAGTGAGTGCGGTTTTTCGGGAACAGGGTGGAAACCAGCGGATTCGCCACGGCTTCGAGCGTGCCGTTGGCCAGAGCAAAGACGAATGTTCCCAAATACAGAAACATGTAAGCCGTGCTCTGAGCTTGCCCTTTGGTTGCGGCAAAAGTGATGAACGCTGAGAGCACATGGAACAGGAAGGCCGCGACGACCAGTTTGCCGTAGCCGACCTTGTCCACAACCACGCCGCCAATGATGATGCCGAAGCAAAAACCGGTGAAACCCGCCCCACCGATCGCGCCAAGCTGAGTGCCGGTGAAGCCGAAGTCAGCGGCCCAGTTGGCCAGAATGCCGCCGCGGACACCGGCACCAATACCTGCGGCGAGAATGGCGAGGAAGCCGGCCCAGAGGAGCCGTTTCGCGTTGGGTGCAATACCTTCAGATGTTCCTGACATAGTTTTGTTCTTGTTTGGTTATTGAGTGAATGCGGGAAGTTTCACAATCGCGCCGCCCTTGAGCGCGGATTGATGCGCGCAAAGTCCGACGCAGGTCCAGTTCGCAGACTGCTTCGCGTTCGGGAACGGCTGGCGGTTCTCGACGAGCGACATGACAAGCTCGTTGGCCAGGTGCGGATGGCTGCCGCCGTGTCCGCCGCCTTGCGTGAAGGAGAGATGCGTCTTCGTGCCGATGTCGTACACGCCCTTGGTGGTGAAGCGCTGGATCGGCTTCGGCAGGCGCCTGGCGAAGTCCGGGGTCTTGATGAGCTTCGGAATCTTCGGCTCCGGCAGCTTCGCCGTGTGCATCACGAGCGGCTGATGCTCGATGAGCGGCCACTCAACGGAAGCCTTGCTGCCATACACGTCGATGCTCTCGCGGTACTGGCGCGCGGTGTCGAAGAGCGAGCGGATGATGCGCGCGTTCACGTCGGTATCGGCATACTTGATGTGCGCGGTCTCGACGGCGAAGGGCGAGCCGTAGTGCTTCTGCAATTCCTTGCGCACCGTGCCGGAGCCGAAGCAGGAGACGTATTCGGCGGGCTTGCCGATCAGGCCGGAGACGGGGCCGACACAATGCGTGGCGTACCACATCGGGGGAAGGCCGGGCCAGTAGTTCGGCCAGCCGTCCATGTCCTGCTGGTGGCTCGCCTGCACGAACTGGAGCTTGCCAAGCTTGCCGGCGTCCAGCAGCTCCTTCATGAAAAGATATTCGCGCGCGTAAACGACCGTCTCGGCCATCATGTAGCGCAGGCCGGTTTTCTTCACGAGCTCGACGATCTTTTTGCAGTCCTCGATGTTCGTGGCCATCGGAACGGTGCAGGAGACGTGCTTACCGGCCTTCAACGCCGCGATGCTCATCCAGCCGTGATCGGGGATGGGCGAGTTGATGTGGACGGCGTCCACGTTCGGGTCTTTCAGGACGTCCTTGAAATCCGAGTAACGCGCGGCAATGCCGAACGCGTCGCCAATGGCGGTGAGCTTCTTCGGGTCGCGCTGGCAGATCCCATACATGTTCGCATGCGGATGGCGCTGATAGATGGGAATGAACTCCGCCCCGAAGCCGAGGCCGACGATGGCGATGTTGATTTTGCGCTGGCTCATGATTCTTAAAACTAGTGAAAGCTGTGGCCGCAATACGTCCGTCCGAAGAGGAATCACGGGAACAGCGATGCGCGACATGACACCTTTCGAGATGGTGACTGTCAACGGAAAATTCCCGTATTCACCGCTTCACGACGCGTGATCGGCATGGCGTGACGACGCACTTTAGCCTTGGGTTTCGCGGAGGAACTGTTGAGATCGCGCGAATGTCTCCGGCGCTGATTCTCGCCTGCGTGGGCGGTTACTTCGGGTTCCTGCTGTTGATCGCCTGGTTCACCAGCCGCAACGCGAGCAACGCCTCGTACTTCCTCGGCAACAAAGCGTCGCCGTGGTACGCGGTCGCCTTCGGGCTCATCGGCGATTCGCTCTCGGGCGTCACGTTCATCTCCGTGCCGGGCAAGGTCGCGGCGGATCAATTCTCCTACCTGCAAATCGTATTCGGCTACGTCATAGGCTACGTCGTGATCGCCGAAGTCCTGCTGCCGCTCTATTACCGGCTGAACCTCACCTCCATCTACAGCTACCTGCGACAACGCTTCGGCCCGCGTTCGCAGAAGATCGGCGCGCTGTTCTTCATTCTGTCGCGCACGGGCGGCGCGGCGGCGCGGCTGTTCCTCGCGGCGAACGTCTTCCAAACGTTCGTCTTCGACCAATGGGGCGTGCCGTTCTGGCTGACCGTCAGCATCACCATCGCGCTCATCCTGGCCTACACTTACCGCGGCGGCATCAAGACGCTCGTCTGGACGGACACGTTTCAATCCACCTTCCTGTTGCTCGGCGTGGTGCTGTCGATTGCTGCCATCGCGAGCGAATTGAACCTCGGCGTCAGCGGGCTCATCTCCACGGTGCGCGAAAGCGAGATGTCGAAGACGTTCTTCTGGGACTGGCGCGCGACGAACTATTTCTGGAAGCAATTCCTCAGCGGCATCTTCATCGCCATTGTCATGACGGGTCTCGACCAAAACATGATGCAGAAGAACCTCAGCTGCCGTTCGCTGCGGGAGGCCAAGAAGAACATTTACTCGTTCACCGGCGTGATGGTGCTGGTGAATCTCCTCTTTGTGTCGCTCGGCGTGCTGCTCTTCCACTACGCGAAGACGAAGGGAATCGAGATTCCGAAAGCCACCGACCATCTCTTCCCCACGCTGGCACTGACTCATCTCGGCGCGTTCGCAGCGATGGTGTTTGTGGTCGGGCTCACGGCCGCAACGTTCTCCAGCGCCGACTCGGTGTTGACCACGCTCACGACCTCCTTCTGCATCGACTGGCTGGGCATGGAGGAGCGCAATGGTTTCACGGATGCGCAGAAGACCGCGATGCGACACAAGGTCCACATCGGCTTCGCGGTCGTGCTGTGGCTGGTCATCCTCGGCTTCAAGGCGCTCAACAGCAAAGCGGTCATCGACGCCATCTTCACGCTGGCCAGCTACACCTACGGACCTCTGCTCGGTCTGTTCGCGTTCGGTCTCTTCGCGAAGCTGTCGGTGCGCGACGGCTGGGTGCCGCTCGTCTGCTGCGTGTCGCCGCTGATTTGTTTCGTCATCCAGACCAACTCCGTCCGCTGGCTCAACGGCTACAAGATGGGTTTCGAGCTGCTCATGCTGAACGGCCTGCTGACTTTCCTCGGTCTGTGGCTGATTCGGAAGCCGACGTCACCCGCCACCGCATGAGCCATCACGATCAATTTGCCGCGATGTTGAGCAGTCCCGAGCCGTTGCTCGTGCTCGCGCCGATGCAGGACGTGACGGATCTGCCGTTCTGGAAACTGATGGCGGCCTACGGCGGCGCAGACGTTTATTACACGGAGTATTTCCGCGTTCACCCGACTTCGCACATCGAGAAGGACATTCTCCAATCCATCACCGAGAATCCGACCGGCCGGCCCGCGGTCGCCCAGATGATCGGCAACGACATCCCGTCGCTCGTCCGCACCGCGAAGGAACTCCAGCATCATCCGATCGTCGCCGTGGACCTGAACCTCGGCTGCCCGGCGCCGATTGTGTATCGCAAGTGCGCGGGCGGCGGCTTGCTGCGCGAACCCAAGCGCATCGACGCCATCCTCGGCGCGTTGCGCGACGCCGTGAGCATCAAATTCACGGTGAAGACGCGCATCGGTTTTGATTCGCCCGCCGTCTTCGAGGAACTGCTCCCGATCTTCGCCCGACACTCGATCGACTTGCTGACGGTTCACGGACGCACGGTCGCCGAGATGTATCGCAGCGAGGTGCACTACGATTACATCGCCCGCGCGGTCGAAGCGATGCCGTGTCCGGTCGTCGCGAATGGCAACGTTCACTCCGCGAAATCCGCCGAGGCTATCCTCGCGCAGACCAAGGCGCGCGGCTTGATGATTGGACGTGGCGCGATTCGCAATCCGTGGATCTTCGAGCAGATTCGCCAGCACCGCCGCGGCGAGGCCAAGACTTTGCCGACCGGGCGCGACGTGCTGCATTACGTCGCGACGCTCTACGATGCCGTTTGTACGCCGGGCGTTCGTGAGGTGTCGCAGGTGCAGAAGATGAAGAAGTACTTGAACTACCTCGGCGTGGGCGTGGAGCCGACCGGGAAGTTTCTCCACGACATCCGCCGCGTTCACACGCGCGCGGATTTCTTCCGCGTCTGCACTGAGCATCTCGACCACGGCCAGCCGATGCCGCTGGAGCCGTTCCCGATGCCGACGCCCTGGCGATCCGGATTCCGAGGCGGCTTGATGGTCCGCTAAACACGCGAAACGACGCGAAAAAGAAACCTGTTACTGCCTGGTTCCGTCGAGCCACCTTTATCCACCAAGAGGATCTCAATCTGATTCTATTTCGCGTCGTTTCGCGTGTTTAGCGGGCTCCAAACTCCGCGTGAAATTCTAGCTGCCAGACTCGCTGATATTTTCCTAGTCTCTCCCCACATTTGAACGACGTAACTACGAAGACACACGACCTATGAACGCCATGCACGAGATCGACTACAAGGTTTACGGAGACGACATGCAGTTCGTCGAAGTGGAGTTGGACCCGCAGGAAGCCGTCGTCGCCGAAGCTGGCGGCATGATGTATATGGAGGACGGCATCGAGATGGAGACGATCTTCGGCGATGGTTCGCAGCAGCAGGGCGGCGGATTTCTCAGCTCGCTCATGGGCGCGGGCAAACGCCTGCTCACTGGCGAATCGCTGTTCATGACGGTTTTTCAGAACCAGGGGCAGGGTAAGAAGAAGGTCGCGTTCGGCGCGCCCTATCCGGGCAAGATTATTCCACTGCACCTCGCGGAACTCGGTGGCGAGTTGATCGCCCAGAAGGATTCCTTCCTCTGCGCCGCCAAGGGCGTGAGCGTGGGCATCGCGTTCAACAAGAAAATCGGCGCGGGCCTGTTTGGCGGCGAAGGCTTCATCATGCAGCGACTGCAAGGCGACGGCTGGGCGTTCGTGCATGCGGGCGGCACCATTATTCAGAAGCAGCTTGGTATCGGCGAGACGCTGCGCGTGGACACCGGCTGCATCGTGGCCTTCCAGCCGACGGTGCAATACGACATTCAATTCGTCGGCAAAATCAAAACGGCGTTCTTCGGCGGTGAAGGTCTGTTCTTCGCGACGCTGCGTGGCCCAGGACATGTCTGGCTGCAATCGCTGCCGTTGAGCCGTCTCGCGGATCGCATCGTCGCCGCTTCGCCGCAGACCGGCGGTGGTGGTAAGGGCGAAGGCTCGGTGCTCGGCGGATTGGGTCGGATGCTGGATGGGGATAATTGAGCTGTGGTTGGTTAAGTGCCTGTCACGGCTCTGTCACTGTATGAAGAAACTAGGGCGCGCCCTGAAAGCAGGGGCCAAAGGCTTCGCCAACGCATGCGGACCGGTATGCTATCAGGCGGGAGGTGTGCAAGTTCGATGCACGCACTGTAAGGGAGAGTTGTTTCGGGAGCAGGAGGCTCTCCTAAACACGAGCGGCATGACGCTCGTCAATCTCGATTGGCTGAACAAGTCAGGCACAGCTTTATTGTGCGAGAATTGCGGATTGATTCAGTGCTACGCCAAGAAACCAGACAAGTTGTAGGCCGAATTATACGCCGTAACGCCTCCGTTCAGAATCGGGCCGAGAGATCAGAATTAAGATCGAAGGAGTCATGTATCACCCCCGTTCACATCCTTCGTGGCTACTTCATTTGCCTCCGCCGCAAACGCCTGCTAGAACGGGCGCGTGCAACCTGTTCTCGATTACCTGAAGAAGAACGAAGCCCGGTTCATCACCGAGCTTTGCGACTACCTCCGCTTCCCCAGCGTTTCCGCGCAATCCAAACATACGAAGGATCTCGCGGCGTGTGCCAACTGGCTGGTGAAACGCTGCCGCGACATCGGCCTGGAGACGAAGCTCTGTCCGACGGAAGGCAATCCCATCGTGGTCGCGAAGACACCGCGTCGCAAAGGCGCCAAGCGCCCGCATTTCCTGGTCTATGGCCATTACGACGTGCAGCCCGCCGAGCCGTTTGAGTTGTGGAAGACGCCGCCGTTCGAGCCGCGCATCGAGAAGGGACGCGTCTATGCGCGCGGTTCCGTGGACAACAAGGGACAGCACCTCGCGCACTTGAACGCAGTCGAAGCGTATCTCAAGACCGGCACCGAGCTTCCGTGCGACCTCACCTTTGTCATCGAAGGTGAAGAGGAAGTGGGCAGCAAGAGCCTCGGTGGCTTTCTTAAGAAGAACATCAAGGAGCTGCGTTGCGACGCGGTTGTCATCTCCGACAATGGCCTGCCGAGCGTTGACCTTCCGGCGCTCACCTACGCGTTGCGCGGCATTCTCGCCGTGGAAGTCATTCTGCACGGACCGTCGCGTGATTTGCATTCTGGCATTTTCGGTGGCGCGCTGGATAATCCGGCCATGGCGCTCTGCCAGTTGCTCGCGCAACTTCGCGACAAGAACGGCCGCATCGCCATCCCTGGATTCTATGCGGATGTCACGCCGCTCTCCGCTTACGAGCGCAAGCAGCTCGCGCGGTTGCCGCACAAGGATCGCGAGATGGCCAAGTTCCTCGGTGTGCCGGAGCTCTTCGGCGAAAAGGGATTCACCGCCACGGAACGCCGGAGCGCGCGGCCGACGATTGAGATCAACGGTCTGACCAGCGGTTACCAAGGTGAAGGCAGCAAGACGATCGTGCCGTCTTGGGCGCGGGCGAAGCTGACCTTCCGGCTCGTGCCCAATCAGAAGCCGGACAAGATTCGCGACGCGGTCCTCAAGCAGCTGAAGAAGCTTTGCCCGCCGACGGTGCGCATGGAGATCAAGGCCGGACACGGCGGCGAGCCTTACATCGTCTCGCCCAAGGGCGCGCAGGCGCAGGCGGCGATGCGCGCGTTGAAGTCGGCGTTCGGTCGCGAGCCGATCCTGATGCGCGAAGGCGGTTCCATCCCGATCGTGAACGACTTCAAGAAACATCTGGGCGCGGACACGCTGCTGCTCGGCCTGTCGTTGCCCGACGACAATCCGCACTCGCCGAACGAGAAGTTCGACCTCGCGTGTTACACGGCGGGGATGCGAATGGATGCCTGTCTCTGGCAGGAGCTTTCCACGGTATAATATCCACTTCCGACTACCGTATTTCTGCTGGCGGGACTAAACGGAGGTTGGTCCCAACTCATGGATTGGGCGCGCATTCGTTGGGTGAATCCTTCGGGTAAGCATCTCGTACTGATTAATTTGTATATCGCCTGATCGATGGTTTGATCTCCTTTCGAGGTTTCCTGGTGGGGTAGCGTGACGGTCCGAGAATCTGCTGAAGAAATGTTATTCCGAACTTGAAATTCTGAATCGAAGGAGGTTTACTCTCCGACGCTTCCTTGGCAGATGAGGGCAGGACACCTCGTAATGAGATGCCTTGCCGATCGCCTGTTTCTTGTTCGCAAGACGGTCAGGCGGAAGAATCAGATAATCAGAAGAAATCAGTAGGTTCGCATCGCGGTCAGGAATGCGAGTGGTGATAGAAGCGAATGACGGGGCGCGAAACCGGGCCTCAGCGTTTGCCAAATCATTCAACCCGTGTTCCATTAGTAGCATCCCAGAGATGTATCTCGAACTGGATGTTGAACCGGTGTTCAGGTGGCACGAATGCGGCTAAATTAATTTCGGTTTCACCTGTTTGAGAGACAACCAGTAAACGAACAACACACGATGTATATGCGAAATGCATGTTTGAAAGCCCTCACCCTCGCCCTAGCTGTGATTGGCTGGGCCACCTCGACAAATCAGGCGCAAGCGCAACTGTTTACCACCCTCATCGATTTTAATTCCACTTGGAAATACGACCGGTCCGGCAATGATTTGGGCACGGCGTGGAGGGCCAACACTTACAACGATACTTCGTGGCAGTCAGGCCCTGGATTGTTGGGTTTTGAGGAAGGCGCCGCAATCCCGCCTATCAGGCGACGGCTCCCCTCTGGATTCGGAACTACCTTTCCCGGTCCGTTGTCACAAGTCGTCACAACCTATTACTTTCGCGCTACGTTCAACTTCTCTGGATCGACCAACGTTCCTGGATTTGCCCTTTATGCGACGAACTTGGTAGATGACGGATGCGCGATTTACCTGAACGGCAGGTTGGCGGGTGGTGTTCGCATGCCCGCGACCTTTAACGCGGCGACGTTGTTCACCGGACCGGCTGCGGAAGGTCAGCGCGATGTGGTCAATCTCACCAACTTCCTTAGGAACGGACAAAACACCATTGCGGTCGAGGTTCATCAATCGAGCGCGACCAGCTCCGATGTAGTGTTGGGAATGAAGCTTGTCGCCATTACCCCTCAAGCCTTGATCATTACCAATCAACCCCAAAGCCAAACCGTTTCGGCTGGCGATCCTGTCACCTTCACAGTTAGTGTTCAAGGCGGTCCCGTCATCTATCGATGGCAAAAAGACGGAGCAAATCTGAATTCGACGAGTAACACCCTCACCATTGCTTCTGCTCAGCTTGCGAATGCCGGGAATTACCGGGTGAGCGTGTCGAATACGGTGAATGCGGTGACAAGCTCCGTGGCTGTATTGACCGTAAGTGCGGATACCGAAGGCCCTAAGGTTGCCAGAGCCGTAGTGGATAACGGATTCGGATCGAACAGCGTTAACGTAGTTTTCGACGAGGCGCTCAATTCCACTAGTGCCCGCACGATTGGCAATTATCGTCTCGTTCCGGTTGGCAATACCAATGTCTCGATTCAAATTACCAACATCCTCTATAGCACTGCCTTGGGTGCGCTTCTTCAGGTGAGCAATACAGATCTGAACTGGAATCCTCGCGGGAGCTATTTCTTGGTACTCAATCGAATTGCGGATAGCAAGGGAAACAACATTGCTCCGTTCACCCGAGTCCCGGTTTCCATTCAGATTACGACGAACCTGACTCAGATGTCTGACACATGGAACTATTACGACTTCAACTTCTTCGATCCCAACGGAATCAATATTTATACCAATACGGTGAATCCTTGGTACGGCACCAATTACGTCATTGATGTAAACTGGGGCACTGGTCAGGGCATCTTCTACTTTGATCCTAACGCGCAAGGACTTGTTTGTGCCGGGGATACCTATGCACGCCAGATTTCTGTTCAAGATGAACCCACGTTGTTCCGCAGAACCTTCAACATGCCGGCGGGTTTCGGAACGAACGGAAGCTTCCGCCTCCGATATGTCGTGGACGATGGCATGGTCGTCTATTTGAACGGTGTTGAAATCCACCGCTACAATATGCCTGCTGGTCCGCTGACTTATTTGTCCAAGGCGCTGACGACTTTTAATCCTGTGACCTGCGTGACAAACGTGACGGTTCCTGTTTCCGGGCTTAAAACTGGCACGAACGTGCTCGCTGCGGCTGTTTATCAAGCTGCTGCATCTGAGTTCGATACGATCTTCGGCTTGGAAATGGATGGCGTTTTCCTCAGCACTCCGACGATGCCAATCTTGGAACCGGCTACTAATCAGTTGCGGCTCACCTACAGTTACACCCGAGGGACTCGGAACTTGGTGGTGTCGTGGCCAACTAATTTCAATGGTTACAGCTTGGTAGCGAAATCCGCGCTTGGAACCGACACTCAATGGATCCAAGTAAGCGACCAATCCAACCCTTATACCAACAGCGTTCCGACCAACGGCTTCCGCTTCTTTAATATCAAAAAGCTGTAGAGTTCAAATCTATCGGAACCTTCCCCAGAGCAGAGGGGTGGCGAAAGCCACCCCTATCTCATTTCAACGCGTCCAGAAGCTAGTTCCGGCGCGGGTGTGGTCGACGAAGCCGCGAAACGACCTAGGCTGGCGCGGTTTAAAGGGATGCGCTGACCACATCAGCTGAAGAATGTGGTCAAGTCACATTGCTCGCCGAGGCTCACTCGCTGACGTAGTGTCTTTTCGCCAAACACTGGTGCGGCGTGGTGTGGTGCTGGCAACTATCTGCGCTGTCGACTTCCTCAATTCGCGGGACACGTTCGTCTCAGGGTACCGGTTCGACCATCGAGACTCTCCTCTGGCCGACCTTTTCCAGTGGGTGGCTGCAACGCGGAATAAACTTCGAATAATGCAGGATATTTGGAAGCGTTGAATCCGCGCATAATGCGTGAAATTTTTACAAATCCCCTCAAAGCCCTAAAAAAACGTGTGTGTATGCGAGGAAACTCAACGCACCTTACCGTGGCACCTCTGTTGCTTAGTTCAAACAGAGTTGACACTCGGAATCGACGTAAAGTAAAAACATGACCGTTCCCAGAACGGATAAAGACACGAAATTATGAACCAACCTCGCATCGCCCGTAAAAGCGCCTTCACGCTGATCGAACTGCTCGTCGTGATCGCCATTATCGCCATCCTCGCCGGTCTCCTCTTGCCTGCACTGGCCAAGGCTAAAGCCAAAGCCCAGCGCATTACTTGCGTAAGCAATCTCAAGCAAATCGGATTGGCCTTCCGCATGTGGTCGAATGATCACTCTGAACGTTTTCCCTTTGAAGTTGCTCCTGCTCAGGACGGCAGTGCGGGTCTCACGGTCCTGAGTCACTTCCGTGCTATCTCCAATGAGCTCAATACTCCCAAGGTTTTGGCCTGTGGTAGTGACCCGTCACGCACTCGCGCCATCAATTTTGATGTGAACGCTGCGACTCCGCTGAACAATCAGACGACCCAGATCAGCTATTTCGTCGGAACCAACGCTAGCGAAGTATTTCCGCAGACCTTGCTCACTGGCGATCGCAACGTGAAGCAAACGGCCGCTGGAACGACAGGGATTACCACAGCTAGTGCTACATTCACACTCAATACTGCTCAGGGAACTGCGGATACTGGGTGGGCTTCTGATATGCACCAGAATGCCGGTAACATTGGCTTGGCCGACGGAAGCGCCCAGCAGGCAACTCCTCAAGTCCTGCAGAAGCAGATGGGTTCCCATATGATCTCTCAGGGAACAACTACGATGATTCTGGTGTTCCCGAATTAAGTTCGCATCCCAGATTCGACCTTTCACAATTAAGGGCAGTCTCCTGAGACTGCCCTTTTTCTTGGGAATAGGTCGTGAATCTTTTCGTCACACAGACGTAGAGTTCGGACTAGGCTACGCAGGCGCGCGGCAAACATTAATCCAATGACCGGCAAACAAATATTGACACAACATTTCGAGGTTTTTAACCTCTCCAAACTCAAGCCAAACTATATGAAACGCCCAATTATTAAAGACCGTAGTGGGTTCACCTTGATTGAACTCCTAGTCGTAATCGCGATCATCGCTATTCTTGCCGGGTTGCTGTTGCCCGCTTTGGCCAAGGCCAAGTCGAAAGCGACACTGACTGTCTCCGTTAACAATCTCAAGCAAATGGCACTGGGTGTGGTGAGTTGGGCCAACGACGCGGAGCAATCGACCACTCCGTGGCGTTCTGCCATTGGATCGCAGAAAGCCAATCCAGCTCTCGCCAACAACATTTTCTGGAACTACCTCTTCATCTCAAACGAGCTCGTGAATCCAAAGATCCTTGCTTGCGGTGCGGATAAGCAGGCCAAGCCAGCCGACAACTGGGGAATCAATGAGGGTGGTCTGATGAATGCCAACTACCGCAATGAGTCCTGCAGCTATTTCATCGGCTTGGACGCCGGTGTGAAAAGCGGTGGTGCCGCAATTCCTTTCGAGCTCGCTCAAGAGCACGTCATCTTCGGCGATCGTAACATGGACGCAACGGCGGGGTACGAGTGTTGGTTGCTCTTCTGGCATTACGCCGGTCGGCGGCATTAATGGTAGTCCATATCCTGCTTCGAAGTGGAACGTGCGACCGAACTATGGCCACGGTAACGTCGGTGCCGTTTCACTTCTTGATGGAAGTGTACAGAAGGCGAGTCGCACTGAGCTAAATGACTATTTGGCCAAGGGCGATGACGGCGGAAGCGTTCACATGCAGTATCCGCGTCCTCCCAATCTCTGACCTCAACGGCAGTTGATTTTTTTCCAAGGCGCACTCGTTTGAGTGCGCCTTTTTGTTTTGCCTCAAGCTCGTCGGTGCGCGCCGTCGGCTGCCGCGTCTCCTTGTATCTGCCGAAAAGGTCGTCAATCCAATCCCCGAGCCACGCCTTCCGCCAGTGCTTGTCGATATTCCGGGGTGGCGATCCGTCGGGCTTCGCCGGTGTTCGAGAGATATCCCCCTTCTACCAATACCGCCGGCCGGTTCTGATATCGCAACACCGCCATAAAGCGCGCCCGGCGGACGCCGCGATCAACGGCGCCAGTGGAACGCAGCAGGGAACTGTGGAGACGGGAGGCGAGTTGGACATTTTCTTGATCGAACAGGTTGTTCGGATGCGCCTGGCGAACGTCATCCTCGTCGTCCCGGACGAGATTGGATGGCAGCCCCGTTGGCGTCAGGCAGTATGTTTCCAAACCGGTGAGGTCGCGATTTGGAACTCCGGAATTGAAATGGAGACTGAGGAAAACGTCCGCCTTTACCCGGTCGGCGATGGCAACCCGATCGGCGAGGGACAACTCGGTGTCGTTCGTGCGGGTCATCACGACATTCCATCCGCGAGCGGTGAGCAACGGCGCGAGACAGCAAGCCCAGTCCAACGTGAAATACTTCTCGTGGTCATGCCCGATGCAGCTGAGCGCGCCGCTATCGCGCCCTCCGTGACCGGCATCGATGACGATCGTGCGGTTGGTCTGGGGCAATCGATAGACCGAGTCGACCATGACTTGCAGGGTCTTCTGCGCATCGAGCGAGTGGATGTAGGGGAAGCCCCGGATCAATCTCGGCGCGAACCCGAGCCCGAGCTGCATGCCGGCGATGTTGACCGACTGACTGCCGATCTTGACGAGGACAAGCCCGTTACTGGATTGAAGTTGGTAGAGCGGCTCTTTCCCGCCCGCCAGCAGTTGGGGCTTGGGTAACCCGTTGAATCGTCCCCAGCTCTCGAGCGGCACCCACGCATTGAACCAGTCGGCGGGCCAGGGACGTCCGTTGATGGTCGGACTCTCTCGGGGTACCGGCGCCGTTACGGTCGGAAGCGCGGAAGGTGAAACGATGGTACTGCTATTTGGAGGCGGACGTTGTGGTGGCGGCAGCGTCAACGGAGCTGCGGGTGCCACTGTCATGGGCTCCGGCAGCGACGTGGTCGTGAGCGAAGTCGAAGGGTTGACGGGACGCTCTGAAGTCGTCTGGCAGCCCGCGAACGCGAGCGCCGCACATCCCACCACAATCCATTCACGAATTCGCAACACGCAATACATCTGGCTGAGAGCTCCGCCCGAAACAAGTCAGTTGTCTCACGGACGACGAATTCCTCCCACGCGCGAACATCGATCGGGCTTGCTCCGCCCAAATATCCGCCGCCATAGTTTGATTCATGAAACGGGTAACTTTCCTGGGGCGGTTCAACGCTCCGACGCGCCACGCTGCGCCTGATGGCGAATGCTGAACGTGATTCGCAAATGGGGTGAATTCGTCAAGTTCTCCCACACCATCTTCGCCCTGCCATTCGCCCTGGCGGCCATGGCCATTGCTGCGCGGGAAAATCGCGGCTGGCCCGGCCTGAAAACATTCCTGCTCATCCTGGCGGCGATGGTTTGCGCCCGGACCTGCGCCATGGCCTTCAATCGCATCGTCGATCGAAAGTTCGATGCGGCGAACCCCCGCACGGCCATGCGCCATCTCCCCGCTGGCCAGATCAGCCTCGCGAGCGCCTGGACGCTGTGCGTGATGAGCGCTGCCGGTTTGATTGCCGCGAGCTGGTTTCTGAATCCCCTCTGTTTCTACCTTTCGCCCGTGGCGCTGTTCGTCGTGTGCTTCTATTCGCTGACGAAACGGTTTACCGACTACACCCACGTCTGGCTTGGCATCGCGCTGGCGCTGGCGCCGATCGGCGCGTGGCTGGCGGTGACGGGCAGCCTTCACTTTTCGCCGGTCCTTGGCCCGTCGACGGCGCTCGTTCCGCTCCTGCTCGCGATCTGCGTGGTGTTCTGGCTGATCGGCTTCGACATCATCTATGCCTTGCAGGATTACGAGTTCGACCGCCGGCAGAAGCTCCATTCCCTGGTCGTGGCCTGGGGCCCGCAGAATGCGCTCACCGCCGCGTTCATCTCCCACATGTTCATGTGGGGACTGCTCGTTGTCTTCGGTTTGCTTTGCCGGTTCCGGGTGGCATACTTCTGCGGCCTGATTTTCATCCTCGGCTGCCTCGTGCTGGAGCACTGGCTGGCGCGCCGGCGAAGCCTGAAGTGGATCAACACCGCCTTCTTCAAGCTCAACGCAGTCGTCAGCACCGTTTTCCTCCTCGTGACGCTGGCGGAGGTGGTCTTTCCGAACTTCAGGGTGATGAAATGAATTTTTCTCTGCGAAACAGCGAACTGCGCGACATCTACGATAAAGTCGTGGCCGGCGAACGCATTTCCGACGCCGACGCGCTCCGCCTCTTCGAGAGCAAGGATCTGAACGCCGTCGGCGCCATCGCGGATTTCGTCCGCCAACGCAAAGTCGGCGAGCGCGCCAGCTACATCATCAATCGCTACGTCAACTACTCGAACTACTGCATTCTGTCCTGCCAGTTCTGCGCCTTCGCCCGCAAGAAGCGCGACGCAGATGGCTTCCAGCACACGGTCGAGGAAATCGTTCAAAAAGCGCGCGAGGCTCTGAGCATCGGTATCACCGAGATGCATATCGTCGGCGGCCTTCATCCCTCGCTGCCGTTCAGTTACTACACGGACATGCTGCAGGGGTTGAAGCAGCTCGACGCTCGGCTCCAGCTCAAGTGCTTTACCGCGATCGAGATTCTGCACCTCGCTTGGCTGGCCAAGAAAACCGTGAAGGAAACGCTGACGGAGCTCAAGGCTGCCGGACTCGATTCCCTCACCGGCGGTGGCGCGGAGATCTTTCGCAAGGAAGTGCGCGCGGCGATCGCCAAGGGCAAGGAATCCGCCGAGGAATACCTCGACGTGCATCGCATCTGGCATCAGATGGGCGGTCGCAGCACTTGCACCATGCTCTACGGCCACGTCGAGTCGCTCGCGGACCGTGTTGATCATCTCCGCCAATTGCGCGCGCTGCAGGACGAAACGCGCGGCTTCACCGGCTTCATCCCGCTGGCGTACCAGCCCGAGAACAACCGCATTCCCGTGCAAACGCCGCCGACGGGTTTCGACTCGCTGCGTACCATCGCCATCAGCCGCATCTACCTCGATAACTTCGATCACATCACTGCCTACTGGGTTGGGCTCGGCATGAAGCTCGCGCAAGTGGCGTTAAGCTACGGCGCGGATGACATTCACGGCACGATCATCGAGGAACACATCTTTCGCATGGCCGGGTCCGGTGTGCCGCAGCTCCAGACCGAGACGGACATGGTGAAGGCCATTCGCGAAACCGGTCGCGTGCCGGTTCAGCGCAATACCTTCTACGAGCCGGTGAAGATTTGGGATCAACCCACGTCGACGGACGACGGCGGCGGCGCTAAATCATCGTCCGTCCTGGAGAAGAACCTCGCCACCGCGTGAGCTGATTCATTGCATGAAGCCCTCCGAAGATCCATTGAACTTGCGGTCCTTCATGAGCGAATCGCCGGGCGATCTCGCGCGCCGACTGGAGCGCGAACAGCTCATCAAGGTCCGGCAGCAGGAAAGTGATCTGGAGGACATCCCGCTGGCGCCCATGCGGGTGGGTTCGGTCCCGTACTTGAATTCCGTTCCGCTCACGCGCGGACTTGAGGATCAGATCGTTTTCGCCCCGCCGTCCCAGCTGGCGCTGCTGCTCCGCGAAGGCAAGCTCGACGCCGCGCTCGTCAGCATCACCGCTGCGTTGTTTGAGGACAGCTACGACATTCTCGACAACATTGCCGTCGCGTCACTCGGTGAAGTGCGCAGCGTCTTTCTCGCGCATCGGAAGCCGTTGGAGGAAACGCATCACATCTTCTGCGATACCGCCTCGCTCACCAGCGTGAATCTGCTGAAGGTTCTGCTCGCCGAACGCGGATTGAAGCCGGACTTCTCGCCTTTGGCCAATTACGACGACGCGTCGCATCACGATGCCGTCCTGCTCATCGGCGATCCGGCCATTCGCTTCGCGCTCGCGCCGCACGAACATGAGATTTGGGATCTCGGCGCGGCATGGGCGGAACTCACCAAGCTGCCATTTGTCTACGCCGCCTGGGCGCTGCGCCGCGGAGTGGATACCACGAACATTCGCCGGGCATTGCGCGAGGCGAAGGCGTTCGGATTGGAGACGCTGGAATACAGCATCCAGCATCGCTCGGAGTTCACAAAGGAGTTTCGCCGCGATTACCTGAGCTGGCACATCCACTATCATCTCGGCGCGGACGAGAAGCGTGGCATCGCGAAGTTCGTCGAGCTGCTGCGCAAGCACGGACTCGGGACGGTTTACGATCCGAAGTTCATCAGCTGAACCTCACTGCGCCGTCGGCAGCATCCGGTAGAACGCCGCGCCCGACGGGGCGTTGGTGTCCTCAAAGAGAAAGTAGGGTTCCGACAACGTGATCGTTTCCAGCGTCGTCCATTCTGTCAGGTTGGTGGAGCGCTGGAGCTGGTAAGGCTGGTTCGTCACCCCGTTGAAGCTGAACGTAAATCCATAGGGACTTAACGCCGTTTCGAGATAGGGGAAACGCTTCGTCACCCGGAAGATCAGTCCCTGCCCGAGATCTCCCCCAATCGGGGTCGTCCCGTAGAACGCGCCGTCCGCGCTCTGCCACAAGGCCGACGCGGACCGCCCGCCGATCGGATCGCTGTCGAAGAAATGGTGCAGCGCCGCGTAGCGAAGCCCGTCCTTACCAATGCGAAAGATCATCCCGCGATCGCGAAAACCTCCGTTGCGCGTGGTGCCGTACAGTTCGCCATCTTCACCTTCGATCAAGCTGGAGAACGGATTCGCTCCATCGCGCGTGCCGCCGCGGAAGCTCCGCAGGATGGTGAAATGCGATCCATCCTTCTCCACGCGAAAAATCGTGCCGCGACTGGCGAGCCCGCCGTTGGTGGTCGTGCCGTAGATGCGGCCGTCGCTGGCTTCGAGCAGTTTCGCCGCTGGAACGGAACCGTCGCCACCGTTGAAGTTGCGTAGTACGAGCAGATCAGTGCCGTTCGTGCTGACGCGAAACACCGTGCCGTTGGTGCGCTGCGGCGATCCGGACGCCACGCAGTAGAGCAGGCCATCGCTGCCTTGAATCGGCGACGCCCCGGCGAATCCGCCGTTCGTGCGATTGAGTTGGTAGATCACTTCGAACGCCGAACCATCCGCCGCAATCTTGTAGAGCGTGCCGAAACCGTTCGTGCCCGACGCGCCGGTGAAGCCGTAGAGAAATCCATCCTGTCCTTCCAACGGTGCGCCGACTGGTCGAATGCCGTCCATGTTGATGCGGTTCACAGCAGACGTGAACGCGTGGAGATTCGTGAACTGCGTGCCGTCCTTCGCGAGCTTGAAGAGTGTGCCGGTGATCAGCGTGTTGCCGTTGGTTTCCTCTCCGCTGGTGGTGCCGTAGAGAAAGCCGTCGCGCCCTTCGATCAGCGCCGAGATGGGTCCGCGCCCTTCGCTGTTGGTTCCCATGAAGTCGTGGAGGATCGCGAAACCGCCGCCGTCTTTCTGCATGCGATAGATCGTCCCCAGACCGTAGTAACCACCGGCGTCGGTCGTGCCGTAAAGCGCGCCGTCACTGCCTTCGATGAGTTCCGTGCGCGCGTTCACGCCATCGCCACCGCTGATGGAGAAGCTCCATAACACGCCGTAGTCCGAGCCGTCCTCGCGCACGGTGAACATCGATCCGCCGCCGGAGCCGCCGCCCGCGAAGGTGGTCCCGACCAAACGATCACCGGCGATGCGCGTGAGTCCGCAGAAAGGATTCGCGCCGTCGACGAACATCGTGCCGAAGCTGCGGAGGATTTCGTAAGCGCTGCCGTCCTTGTTGATGCGAAACAGAATGCCACCTTCAGCCGTGCCGCCGCCCGCCGTCGTGCCATACAGCGCACCGTCGCTGCCCTCGACCAGCGCGCAGAACGGGCGAAAGCCGTCCCATCCACCGCCCCAGAAATCCCACAACACCGCGAATCGCCGGTCGCGACCCGAAACGCGAAAGAGCGTGCCGAAACCGGAGACGCCGCCCTCGCGTGTGCTGCCATAGAGCGCGCCGTCGCTGCCTTCGAGGAGATTCGCGACGGGGCTTGTGCCGTCCGTGCCGTCGAACTCATGCACCACGGCGAAATCGCTTCCGTCCGTGTTCAGTCCGAAAACGGTGCCCAAGTCATCCGCGCCGCCACGACTCGCCGTGCCGTAGAGCCGACCGTCGCGCGCTTCGATCAAACCAGCCTGAATGGCCGAGCCATCCTCCGCGGTGAGTTGACGCAGCGTCGAGTAATCGGTGCCGTCAGGACGCAGCCGAAAGATCGTTCCCGCATTCGTCGTTCCGCCGGCGAAACATGTCCCGTAGATCCAGCCGTCGCGACCGACGAGCAGATTGCCCACGGGATTGGCTCCGTCGCTTTCGTCCGCGCCGAATTCGTGGAGCAGCTCGAACTCCGTTCCGTCCTTGGCGATGCGATACGCGACACCCTTGTCCGTCGCGCCGCCCTGAAACGTCGTGCCGTAAAGTTTCCCCTCGGGTCCATCCACGACCTCGGCGGTCGGCAGGCTCCCGTTCGTGCCGTAGAAATTGTGAATCACAAGAAATCCGAGGCCATCCGGGCGGATGGTGTAGACGGTTCCTCGATTGCCGCGTCCGCCGAGACGCGCGGTCCCATAAAGTCGCCCATCACGCCCAAGCGTGAGTGCCGCCTCCGGGCTGCGTCCGATCAAGTTCGTGAAGCCGAACGAGTGCAGGAGTTCGTAGTCAACCGCCGCGGCGCAAGCGCGATGAGTCCCGGGCGCGACGACGCCTACGAGTAGCAGCGCGATGAAAAGGCAAAGTGAAGGGGAGTGAGATCGAGTCCATCGGATTCTCATAACGTCTGAAGTTGGCGCGACCGTAACAGGGCGATCCCCACCGGGCAACAGATTGCTGGCCTGGGAATGAAGCGCCGGTCTACGAGACTGCGTCGTAGTCCAATTACTTCATCGCACCCGCGCGTGCCCGTTCGATTGCGAAATCCACGAGGGCCTGGGACTGGAAGAAGCCTTCGTAGAAGTTGTGACCCTGCGACCGCAACACGATCAGCTTCACGAGTGACTCCGCGCCGGCATCGCGATAGTGCCGAACGAACTCGCCGGAGTTCTGGGCGAGCGGAACGACCGTATCGACGTCACCGTGGATGAGGGTCACTGGAATGCGCGCCTTCGCCAGCGTGCCGATGTGTGCGATGGGGTTGAACTCCGCGAGCCGCGATTCCAGTTCCTGCTCCGATAATCCGTAGGCCGGCGCGGCGTTCTTCAATCCGGGATACGTGCGGAAGTCGAACACCGGATAGATCCCGATGATGCCCGCGACCCGTTCCGGATGCGCGATGGCCCAGCTGCTCACCCAGAGCCCGCCGCGGCTGCGTCCGAACAAACACGCCTTGGCGGCGAACCCGCGTTTCTCCGTCAGCTCGCGATGCAGCGCGCCGAAGGCAGCGTGACTGTTCGGGCTGCCGTACGCTTCGCCGACGTCGATTCCCGCCACCGCGATTCCCGCCGCGAGGAACTGCTCGTGCATCCAACGCTCCGCGCCATCCGGATATCCCGGCAAAGTGGGTGCGTAGAAGATCCATGGCTGCGGTGTTGCGCGCTTGTCCGAAGGTGGCAGGAACACAAACGCGCGACGGCCATCGAGCGTGAAGTCTTCCGTTCCCGGCAGGATCAGTCGTGGCATGGGTCCGGACATCTTCGGCTTCGGTTTCTCAGCGAGACGCGCCTCGAGCCACGGCGAAACTTTCTCCGCCCACTTCGCGCCGTGAACCCGCAAACCTTCGCCGCTGAAGTGAACCCCTTTGCCGCCGCCATCACGCAACGCGCCGGTCAACGCATCGGTGTCCGGACCTTCAAGCGCGACGCCGGATTTCCACAACGCCGCCTGCGCGGCGCGAATCTCCGCCGAGCTGGTGTCGTCCGGCGTATGGTAGCTCGCCTGCGCGACGAACCACGGAATCTCCCAGCCCACTTCGCCGCGGGACGCATGGATGAGTTGTTCCATGAACTGTTGATACAAGTCGCCGGGCAAGGTGCGAGTCGCGTCCTTCTGATTCGCGTCGGATTCACCCTGATGCCAGAGCACGGCGCGAAAGCCGCGCAGACCAAGTTGTTTCATGCGCGCGGTGCTGGCGTTGAACAGTGTGCCCTTGCTTTCCCATTCGCCGGAATCCAGACGCGTCACGTTGCCGGTGAGCGTGGGCGGTTGCGGAAAACGGGTGCCGCGCGGCAGCCACTCGCGAACGCTCGTCGCACCGACGCCGACTGCGACGAGGCCGACCGGCACCTTGAACTTCGCGGCGATCGCGTCTGCGAATGGCGGCAGGAAGCTTCCGCCGGAACCACTGGCCCCCGGCTGCGGATCGTTTGCGGGCTGCCAGTGCTTGCCCGAGAATGCGACGACGAGATCGGACACCGGTTTCTGTTTCTCGTCGCCGTGGTTGGCGGAGTTTGACTGGCCGGCGACGATGAAAACTTCTCCCACGCCAACATGCGTCACGCTGACCTGCGAGAGAAGCTCCTCACCCAACCGCACGCGCACGACGAGTTGATGCCATCCACCGGCCGGAGCAGGAAGCTCCGCGCGAATCGACGATTGTCCCGTCTTCAGCTCGGCGACCTTCTGCCATTCCGGGCTGCTCTTGCCGCCGATCAGCAGCGCTTCAATGATCGCCGGACCGTTGACAGGCTGCGCCAGTTTGCCTTCGATCCGAATGTCACCGTTCGTTGCGCTGGAGCGCTGGAAGACTTGGAGGTCGAGCGGCGCAGTGAGGCGAAGTTCGACGCGGTTCGTGCCAGGTGACGCGAGCAACATCTTCATCCCGCTACCGAGCGCCTCGCCGACGAGCAGATACGTTTCCGCGTTGCCGAACTCGTGGTGTCCATGCGTCGGATTCGGCGACTCCTGCGCCGGGCGAACAAAATCGTGCGTGGAAACAAATGTCACGTTGCCGGCGAACTCAGGTCGCGCTGCGGCTGCCGCCTGCGCCTGCCGCAGCTTCGTCCACTCAGCGGGCGCCTGCACCCACGGGCCGGTGATCTCGCCGATGACCACGGGCAACGCGGGCGTGTTGAACTCGCGTCGTACATCTCGGATGAGGTTCACTAGATTCGTCTCGTATTGCGGGATCGCGTTCTTCGGGTCGACGCCGTCGTTCCAGCCGTGATACCAGACGAAGCCCGCGAGTTCGTGACCGCGTCCGTCGAATGCGGGAAACTCCGTCTTCAAGTTCGCGAGCGCGTCGCGCACCTGCTGAATCATCAGCCGGTAATACTTCCCGACTTCGCCGCCGGACGACGGCGGGCGGAAGTCTTGATACAAACTCTTCCCGCCCCACGCGGTCTTGATCAACAGCACCGGTTCGTCGAGCGCGTTACCGATGACATGGCCGAACTCCAGTTCCGGTCCGAAGTGATGCGTGCCGCCGTAGACAGCGAAGCCGATGCCCAATGGTCCGGCAAGGAGCGGACCGCGTTCGCGCTGGTAACGCACCCAGACGTCGTCGCGTTTGGTCCACTGGCCGTCGGCGCCGCGCAGATGCTTGAACTTCTCGGCGAAGGTCGCGTTGCGCATCAAGCCGGCGAGCGTTCCCTTGCCGTTGTTGTAGTCCTTGCCTTCGAGGTCCGCGACAGCCTGGCCCTCCATGTTCGACTGGCCGGCGAGGATGAAAACCTTCAGCGGCTTCTTGTCCGCCGCGACGAGTGATGCGGTGAACAGGCAGGCGACGAGTGAAAGCGTGAGAGCGAAGCGGAGTTTCATGGTGTGAGCGTTGCAGATGGACCGACGAAACCCACGGGAATTTGTTCACCACGGAGCGACTGTCAGTCTTCGAAACCGCGCCGAATTGTCTCGGGCAACTGCGGTGTCGCGCCGGCCTGGGAACAGACGAAGGCTGCGAGACGGTTTGCGTGATCGTTGATACGGTCCAGATCCCAGCCCTTGAGCAAACCCAGCGTCATGGCGGCGGTGAAGGAATCGCCGGCGCCGATGGTGTCGACAACGGTGGCGACCACCCCGGGGTGTTCCGACCAGCGGCCATCAGCGAACAACAAGCTCCCGGCATCACCGCGCGTGAGCGCGACGGCACGAAGGGCGAAGCGGGCGGCGAGTCGCTGAATCTGGGCGCGGACATCGCCGGTGAGCGCGAACCATTCGACCAGGCGCGGCAATTCGGCGTCGTTCACCTTGAGGACATTCGCGAGCGAGAGGGATTGCTCGATGACGGTGGGCGAATGGTAGTGCTGGCGAAGATTGATGTCGAAGATGCGCAACGCCGAGCCTGGTGCCTTGCCAACGAGAGCCTGAATCGCCGCACGCGAAGTCGCGCTGCGCTGGGCGAGCGAACCGAAGCACACGGCATCAGCCGCGGCGACGGCGCGAAGCGCGGCAGATTCGCCGCGAATGGCGTCCCACGCGACGTTCTCGAAGATCTCGTAATGAGGCTGGCCTCCGGCACTGACCGTGACGCCGACGCTGCCGGTGGGAAGCTGTTCGTCGATCTCGACGCACTCGGTCGAGACACCGAGCTTGCCGAGTCGTTCCAAAGTCTCGCGCCCCAACTCGTCTCGTCCCACGCGCGAGACGAGACGTGTATCTGCGCCCAACGCCGTCGCATGGTAGGTGAAGTTGGCCGGAGCGCCGCCGAGCTGGCGTCCGCCGGGCAGCATGTCCCACAACACTTCGCCGATGCCGACGATCTTGAAGCTCATCGCTGCCTCCGCGGTGTGGGCATCTGAATCAGATTCTGCATGGCGCGATTTTGTCCGAGGGCGGCTCTGGCGAAAAGTTCAGGAGTTACGGTGTCGCTAACCTGTAGAAGCGATTCGCGTTTGGCGTGGAGTCCTGAATGGTCGCCGTCCAGTTCGTGGAGCGGGCAGGGACGGCAGAGAGCGTGTTCCAGCTTCCGGGATTCAGGCTGTCGCTGAATTGCACGGAGTAGGTGCGATTCGAGATGGCGCCGAAGGTCAGTGTCGTGGAGCCGGCGGAAGTGATGGAGTCGATCTTCAGGAAGCTCGCGGCGTTCGTCGGATCGGTTCCGGCTTTTTGTTCCTGCGCGTTCGTCAGCCCGTCGCCATCGGAATCGAGAGAGGCGCTTCCGCCCGTGCTGCTGCCGAAGAAGGTTTGTTCGAACAAGTCGGACAACCCGTCGCCATCGCTATCCGCGATCACCGTGACAGTGAAGGTCGTGCTGGCACCTGGAGCAGAGAACGCGGCGTTGGTGACGACAATGCGGCAGGTGAAGTTCGACACGAGAATGTTGTTGGTGAGGACGAAGCCTGCGGTGTTGGCGTTGACGGTGACGATGTTCACCCGGCTGTCAGATGCGAGGACGTTGGCGACCGGCGCCGCGCCACGTCGCCACGAATAGCTGAACGGCGCCGGGTTTCCGGAAATGCCGACGCTGAACGTGATATCGCTTCCGGCGACGACCGTTTGGTTGACGGGCGGTTGAACAATGATGGGTGTGAGCAGTACGGAAAGTCGCGCCGGGATGCTGGTGAGCGAGCCAATCGCGTCGGTGACCTCGACATCGTACAGGCCATCCTGCGCGAGCGTAATGTTGCTGATCGTGAGCGAGGGTGTGGTGGCTCCGGGAATCGGCGCGCCGTTGAAACGCCACTGATAGGTGACGGCCGAGGAGCTGTAGGCGGCCACGTTGAAGGTCACGCTGCGATTCGTGGTGCTGCCGTAGTCGACTGCATTCGTGGAGCCACGCAGGCTGACGCTTTGCGGCTGCGCGAGGATCGCGGCGCCGTAGGTGATCGAGATGATCGCGTTGCTGCTGACCACGGAACCGCTGGCATTCGCGACCATGCACTGGTAGGCGCCGTTCTGATCCGGCTGGATGTTCGCGAGGAAGAGCAACGCGTTCGTGGCGCCCGCCAGATTCGCGCCGTTGAAACGCCATTGGTAACGGAACGGTCCAGTGCCGCCCGCCGTGACGCCGAGCACGGTACTGGAGAACGCCACGACGGTCTGGCTCTGCGGTTGAGTGACGAGGACAGGTTCGCTGCCGGCGCCAACGTGGCTTTTCGCGGCGGTAGGTTCAGCGGCGAGCCAGTTCGCCGGATCGTTTCCGTAGGTGGTCGCATTGACGCGTTGGAGCGAGAGGCCGAAGCCATCGGCGCCAGCGGGCCACGGAGCGGAATCGCGGTAGCTGACCTTGTCGACCAACACGTACGGCACGCCGGCGGGCAGCGGCGTGGTCGGCTTCTTCAGCTCCACGTCTTCGCCGTCGTTCGAGAGCTGGCCGCTGTAGGGACCGAAGATTTGAACGCCCGTCGTCACACCGCTTTTCGCGCGGAACGCCGCGAGTTGCGCGGCGTTGGTGGGATTGAAGTTCACCAGCAGCGCGAACTCGCCGGAGGCGAGGGTGACGTTCGCCGGGAAGCTGAAGTCGACACCACCGCTGAGGCGCCAGGTGTTGGTCGAATCGTAGAGCGCCACGTTTGCGCCGGAGATGTTGAGCAGTTCGATGAACTCGTCGTCGCTGTTATCGCTGCCATCGGCGAACTCGGCGGGATGATAGTGGAGCTCGTTGATGACGATCGGTCCGACGCGCGGGCCTGAGTTGACCGCACCAAGGGTGCGCGAAGTTTGCGCGACAAATTTCTCTTCGCCCGTGCTGGTCACGTGGCGACCGAACGTGACGCCGTCGTCCGCCGCACCGAAGTCGAAGCCGTGGAAGTAACCCGTGAGATTCCCGTTTGCGTCCGTGCTGAACAGCCACACTTCATCGCCATCCGAACTGAGAGCAAACGCGGTGGCACCCGCATTGAAGTCCGCCTCGGTGAACACTCGGAACGCGCCTGCTGCGAGCGTGGTGCCGTTCGGGATGCGGAATTTCTTCGGCGTGTTGAAGTCATCGCTCAGGAACCAGCCGCCAATGTTCACGACGTTGGGAGTCGGGTTGAAGAGCTCGATGCTGTCAGTCGGCGGCGGTACATCGGAGCGCGAGAGAATTTCGCTCACGAGGACGGCTGGAACGTTCGGCGCGCCGGGATCTTCCCATGACGGCGTTCCATCAAGGAATCCGCTCGAGCGCCATTGCGAGCGATTGTTCCAGGAGTCGGGCGCGGCGTTTTCGTTCACGACCACGAGTGAGAAGCCGAGGCCATCGGTCATCGGCTGCCACGAGTTGTTGTAGCTGAAGTCGAGGATCTCCTCGCCCGCGGCGTCGACGAGGCGGATGCGTTCGCCGTTGTTCTCGAGGCTGCCGGTGTATTGACCGGCGACCAGCGGCGCGTTCCAGCCGTAGCGTGACGCGAACGCAAGACCGTTCTTCACCACCACCACTCGTTGTCCCGGCGCGAGCGTGCCGCCACCGGCGTTGGTGAAGTCGAACTCGATACCGCCGACGAAACGAACGCCGTTCAAGTTGAGCGTCACGCTGGGCGAGATGTTGCGAACCTCGATGAACTCGAAGTCTTCCGCGCCGTTGGTGTTACCGGCGAGCGCCGTCGGGTGATACATGATCTCGGTGACGCGCAGAAACTGCTGCGCGAGGCTCGGAGCGCCGGTGTAGGCGAAGGTCTGGCGCGTGTTACCGAAGGGATCGACCAACCGAACGCCCTCACCACGCGCCGAGAGCTGGCCGCGGTAATTGCCCTGCACAAACAATCCAAGGCCACCGCGTGGTCCGGTGGTGCGGGCGCGGAAGGCGTTCACGTTTGGCGAGACATACATGACGTTGTTCCCGCGGACGACGGTGCCGGCGGCGAAGGTGTGCTGCACCGCGCCATCGAGTTGCCAGCCGGAGATGTCGACGGCGAACGGCAGCGCATTGGTCAGGCAGATGTATTCCTCAGCCTGGTTGCCCGAAGCCGGATTGAAATCCACCGCGGCGATCGCGACGCCGGCATTGATAGGCAGCGCGTCGGGAATCAGACGGTCCGCCGCGGGCCGCGCCGTATTCGTGACGGAGTAGGTGACGAACAAATCCGTGCCCCGTGTCGGGAAGTAGTTTTTGATCGCATTCACGTTGGCGAGAGTGCCGGGAAAAGCGTTGGACAGACTGCGATACCATTGGTCAACGCGTTGCTCGAACCAGCCGGTGGCGGCGGGCGTGCCGGGCGGCTGAAGGTATTGATCCATCAAGGTTCTCAGGCGGCGCAGATACATTTCGCGCAGCGGCGGGTCGTTGAAGATGACAGTCCAGAGCACGCTGTATTGATTGGCGTTCTGCTTGGCGTGGAATTGATCGCCGAAGAACGGATGACGCAGGAACGTGCCACCGTCGCCTTCGATGCCGTAGGTCCAGTCCTTGTCCCACGGGAGGATGAACCATTCGCCGGTGCCGCGCGTGTCGCGATACATGTACATGTTTTTGCGCACGTCATCCGAGTCCATGTTGATGGCGCGCACGGCGACGTAGTTGATCAGGTTCGGCACGTTGGCGTTGTCGAAGAAGTGCGCGATGCGCGCGTTTTGGTCGGCGAGGTTCAGTCCGTTCACGAAGGCTTGCAGGTCGGAATTGTCCTCGTAGCGACGCGTGCGCTTCTGCACGCCGTCCGTGGAGTCGGAGAAGATCGGGTTCAGATTACTGCGCTGGTCGAACTTGTAGAGCGCGCCCTCAGGATCGAGTCCGCGAGCTTCGAGATACTCGTCGTCCGGTTGCTCGACGTAGATGGCGACGCGGTCCGCGCCGGCATTCCGCCGCAGCAGCATGTGATGCGAGTGCAGCGAGAGGCTTCCGGCGATGTGGAATGTCTCAAAGGCGATCGGCGGGCGGAGCAGCGTGGGGTCGGAGCCGCCACCGTTGAGGTTCATCTCTTCCACGCGGCCGACGAGGTCGCTGACCTTCGGATGCTGGCCGCGATTGAAGTCAAATTTCTGGCCGGAGGTCGTCGCGGAGCCGCGGGTGCGGACGAAAACGTTGTCGAAGAACTCGCCGTTCAACAGGACGGAGGCGCGAGTGCCGACGCGGGTGGTGGAGTTCGGGACATCCGCCGTGAACCATTCGAAGATCGGCAGCGTGCTGCTGACAGCGGGATTCGCCACGACGGTGCCGAGATATTCTGCCGAGCCAAGCGGATCTTCATACAGCGGCCAGCGCGACGTGCGGCCAGCCGCATCGCTGGCAGTGACAAGGAAGCGGACCATCTGTCCAGGCGTCGAGGCGGACGCGGGAATGATCGCGCCGAAGACGCCGTCGCCCGCCAAGCCATCGCCGTGAGCGCCGTCATCGAGCATCGGAAGGAAGTTGGTCACGCCATACATCACGCGGTAACGAAGGGTGATGTTCGTGACGGCGCTGAACGACGGACTTACGCGCGCCGTGACGGTGATGTCGTCCGTGTCGGACGGACGAGTCGGCAGCGCCGGGGTGAACTGGACACCGGTGATGATCGGTCCGAGGTCCGCCGACCCGACACCGTTGACGTTGCCGGCGGTGGGTTGAGTGAAATAGCGGGGAACGTTGCCGAGCGCGCCGAAGCTGGTGGCGGTGAGTTCCGCGTGCAGGAGGAAGTCGGAGTTGTCCGCGCTGATGTTCAGGCCGTGAATGGCGAGAACGTTCTGGCCGACCACGAGCGCGCCGCGAGCGTCATTCAGATTGAACTCCTCGAAGGCGAGCGCGGCGTTGTCGGCGTGGCGAGCGGTGGCTGCGGCGTTCCAGTCGTTCGCGGTCGCGGCGTTGGCGGAAAGGATCTCCTGACCGTTCAGATAGGCCACGAATCCGTCGTCGTAGCGCAGGCGAAGGAGCAGACGATCGACTTCGGCGACGTTGGTGACGGTGAACGGCAAACGCAGGTAGGCGGAGCTGTTCACGCCGTGCATCGCGGTCCGGAGATCGGTGCCAAGGAACGCCGTGTAGGACGCGCCGCCGCTCAGCGCGGTTTGATATTGGCGCGAGATTTCGTCGGTCGCGAGCGCGCGATTGTAGATGGCGACTTCATCGAGCAGGCCGTTGAAGGGAATGGAGATGTTCGACGGCGTGCCGCCGTGATTCGCACCGATGACGAGGTCGTTGGCGATGTTCATCGAGGCGGTGTCGTTTCCACTGAGAATCGCGACGCCGTTGAGGTAGGCCGTGGTGAGGCCGCTGGCAGTGCGAGTCACGACGAGGAAATGCCACTGGTTGTTCGCCACGCTGCCGCCGGTGCCGATGAACGCGTTGTGATAAACGCTGATGGTGTTCGCGCCGGACGACGCCATGTGGATGCCGTAGTCGTTGCCGGTCGCCTTGTAGGTGAAAAGATCGCCGCGTGCGGTGGCGTTGGCTGGATTGAACCACATCGCGATCGAGTAGGCGCCGGTGCCGAAATCGAACGCGGCGTTGTCCGTAACTTGGATTCGACCGGTGGTGCCGTTCAAGCGTGGCGCGGCGTTCGTTGTTTCGAAGCCTCCGAACGCGGTCGGACGCGGGCCGGGCTGATTCAACGTTGGGCTGCCTTGATACGTGGCGCTGATGGCCGCGCCGAGGGAACCGGAGTTGGCGGCGGCGGTTCCGGTGGTTTCGCTGAAGCGCCACCAGGCAATCGGCGCGGCGCTGCTGACAGCTGCGGAATAGAGATCTTCAACGGGGTCAGGCACGCCGATGTCGAAACCGACGGCGCCGGTGCCGGCGATCCACGACGAGTCGTCGAACGCGGGCAGCGTCCATGCGTTACCCAGCGAGCCGTTCGCGGGCACCAACGCACGCACGGCGGCGTTGGTGGGGAGCAGCGTGAAGGAGGTTGTTTCCAGGCCGAAGCCGAAGGAGACGTCGGTGACCTGCGCAGGGAACGCGGGTGAAAACTGGGTGGCGACGGTGACGCCGTCGGGCTCCACGAGCGCGAGATATTCGCCGCCGGCGCCGAGTTTGAAGTTCGTGTGCAGAGGCGCGCCGGGCGTGCGGCGATTCTTTTCCGAGGCGAAGATTGTGATGAATCCGCCAGGCGGAACGTTCGTCGCGGGGAAGCGCCACTTGGTCGGTGAACCGGCGTTGTCGGTCAGCGCCCAGTCGAGCAGGTTCACGTTCGCCGAGGAGGAGTTGTAGAGCTCGATCCAGTCCGAGAACTCGCCGTCCTCATCGGCGAGCGTGGAGGAGTTTGCGGCCATGAACTCGGAGATGATGACGGGCGACGCGGCATTGGCGGCGCATGGAGCGATGAGTGCGGACGCGAGGAGGCCGAGGGCGAGGATGCGAGTGCTGATATTCATAACGACGAGACTGGAGGTGTTACTCGCTGAGTTATCACAGAAATCACGAGGCCGGGCAAACGGATTGTGGCTCCGGCAAGGCCCGCCTGCGCGGAGAATCTCAAGACCCGCCGGCGAGCTTCGGTCCCCGGCGTGATGGCCGGCGGGTGACGAATCGGGAGCGCGGGTGATGCGTGCTCGAAGCGCGGGCTACTTCGTTGAGCTGGCGGGAAGCTTCTCCACGGGCGTGGTGCTGAACGTCACGTGGGCGAAGCATTCCGGAATGTGCGAATCCCAGATGCCGTGGCGCGTCCAAACCCAGCCGCCGGAATCCTTCGCAGGCGGCGCCTCTTTGTAGGTGTTGAATCGTGAGAAATCCATGCGCCACACATCGCCCTCCTTCGGCGGCAATGAGCGGTTGTCGGCTTTCGCGAGCCATTCGAGACCTTTCCACGGGAAGGCGAGTTCCACCGTCCAGCCGCGGTCGCGATCCTTGTCGTTGTTGATCGTGCCGTCGATGTGAACGGCGGTTTTCTTTCCGGGGAACGGCCAGTTGAAATTGCCGAGCCGACCACCGCGCGGGTGTTTCTTGAAACCGACGCCGTTGAAGGGCGTGAGTTTGTTGCGGGCGAACTCTGGCGCCTTCGAGAAGCCGCCGGATTCGTAGGCATCGTTCCAGATGAAGAAAACTTCGTAGGCGGTGTTGAACCCGTTGATCTCGAATTCGTAGTAGGCGTCGCGTCCGGCGATGAAAAACTCGACGTCGTTGTCGTAGTAAATCGGGTCGTTGTAGTTCGTATACACCGCACGGACGAACGGTTCCTCGATGCGGTAGGCGACGTAGAGGTTCGTTTCGTCCCAGACAACCATGGCGTGCGTGTCGTGAATGGTGCGGCCGCCGGTGAGGATGTCCACGAAGCGCGGCGACTTCGGCGCGCGGCTCCAGACGGCTTCGTCGAGCTTGCCGTCGATGCGGATGTTCTCGGTGACGCGATGCGCGGTGTAGCGTGCGATCTCGTTTTCGGGGCACGGAAACCTCGAGGCGTTTTCAGCAGCCTGCGGGCGGAGCGTGGCAAACGAAACAAAGGCGAACACGAGAGAAGCGAGAGTGCGCAGCGTCATTTGCCCTGTCGGATAAAGGGTTTTGGCGCGGGCGGCAATCTGAATCCGGATGTGGCCGAAGTTCGCCATCGGCATGATGCCAGCCGCCAGTCGGCTGACGCGTTTTGGATGGAGGCAACATTTTGGCAAATTCTGGAATGCGACCACGCGATGAATGGACGATAAAGAGGGAATGAACACGCGCATCGAAGAATCCACCATTGCCTCGTCGACCGCTCCCACGACCACGGAAACCGCGAGTCCCAGCCCGGCGTCGGCGGACACCACCACCTTGCGGCGACGCAGTGCGGGCGCGGGCACTGGCAGGAAGCCCGCGAGCCCGAAAGTTCCGATCCAGGAATCGACGTTCAAACTCACGCCAGACGATTTTCGGCGTCTGAACACGCGCCGTGCGTTGATTGAGCTGCTGCGCTCGAAACGCATCCGCCTCCGTCGCGTCGTGAACACTCTGCGCTACGAAACCGAGCTGAAGGAACTGCAGGTCGAGCTCGTGAAGTTGCAGCGTTGGATTCAGGACAAGGGCAAGCGTGTGGCAATTCTCTTCGAGGGCCGCGATGCTGCGGGCAAAGGCGGAACAATCCGGCGCTTCACCCAGCACCTGAACCCACGCGCGATGCGCGTCGTCGCGCTGCCGAAGCCGACGAAGGAAGAGGGCGGCCAGTGGTATTTCCAGCGTTACGCGCGTCAGCTCCCGAACGCGGGCGAGATCGTATTCTTCGATCGCAGCTGGTACAACCGCGCGGTCGTGGAACCGGTGAACAACTTCTGCACGACCCTGCAATATCAGCAGTTCATGCGACAGGTGCCGGAGTTCGAGCACATGCTTTACGAAGATGGCGTGCTTACCATCAAGTTCTGGTTCTCCATCTCGAAAGCCGAGCAGCTCCGGCGCTTCGAGGCGCGCAAAGAGAACCCGCTTAAGCAATGGAAGTTCAGTCCCGTGGACGAAATCGCGCAGGGCCGGTGGGATGTATACACGCGCTACAAGGAGGAGATGTTCGCACGCACGCACACGGCGTTCAGCCCGTGGATTATCGTTCAGGCGAACAACAAGCGGAAGGCGCGTCTCGAAAGCATGCGCTACGTGTTGAATCTGCTGCCCTACGACGGCAAACAGAAGGCCACCGTGTCCTTGAATCCCGATCCGAACATCGTCACGCGGTATCATCGCGAGAACGCTGGCGTCGATTAGTCGGCTTTCGTGGGGCTGGCCGTTGGCTTCTCGGGACGCCGGAAGTCGCTGAACGTTACTTCCGAATCGGAGTTCAGGGACTTCACCAGCAGTGCGCGTCCGCGCAGGCGCATGCTGAAGGACGCCGGCAGAAGTTCTCCAACCGTTGGATCGAACGTGTAGGTCATGCCGACCTTCAATTCACTGATGCTGAAGACACCGCGCTTGCCGATGCGCTCGGTGTTGATGAACTCGAATGCTTCAATTGCAGGCGAGGTTTTGCGCACGACCAACTGACCTTTCATCTTTTCGGCGATCGTCCGGATCTCTTGGCTGTCCGTTTTGAGTCGAACGGTACAGGTCATCTGGTCTTCGTCTTCCTTCTCGATCCTTACGCTGCTGAGGTCGACGAGTTCCTTCAGGTTCAACTGGCTCATGCCGGACTCGCGCTTCCGCTTCTTCGCGTAGTCGCGACGCTCGGCATCGGTTGGCGTCTTACCGTCTTTCGAGACGAGTTCCCAACGCCGGCCGCGCGGCGCAGCGGGGTCGTGTTTCTCCACGGTTGTCTTGCCGTCCACCACGGAGGTCATCGTGTAAGTCCAGCGGTTGACTTTAGATTTCTCCATCGCCGCCAGCGCTTCCTTCACCAACGCGACGGGTGTTGAAGATTCCTCGGCCGCCTGCCCAGCGGGAGCGAACCCACCCAGGATCAGCGCGACCAGACTGAACCACGAAAACTTTCGGATGCACATAACCACGGACGCGCGCGATTCGTTTAAGGCTTGGCCTTCGCCTTGGCGAGGACGTCCGCAAGGCTCACTGGCTTGCCGTCCTGACGTTTGCTTTCATCAGCGGCTTCCATGAAGGCGAAAAGCTCGATGGTTTCGGCCGGCGAAACCGGCGCTTGCTTGGTCTGGAGGAACTTCACGATCTCCACGACGAGCGGCGCGTAGCCATCAAAGGAGCCGACCGGCGACTCGCCCTTCTCGCCGATGGCTTTGCCGCTGTAGCCCGGGCCTTCGCGGAAGATGCCGGTGCGGCCGCCCTTCCACTTGCCGATGACCTCGATCTTGCCATCGGCGGTTTTGCGGCGCTCGACGGTTTCGCAGCCGGTGCCCATGACGGTGAAGAGCGATTCACAGCCGTGGACGCCGTACCAGAACAGGTCCGGATGATTCGGCTCCAGCGGCGACGGGCTCGACGTCTCGGCGCTGAGCACTTTGCCGATGCTGCCGTTGCGCACGGCCTGGGTGTTCTTCGCGAAACGCAGAGAGGAGGAACTGAAGATTGGGACACCTGCGGCCTCGGCGAGACGATAGATCTCAATCGCATCGCGCAAGGTGCCGCCGACCGGCTTGTCGAGATAGAGCGGCTTCTTCGCCGCGATGACGATGCGGGCCTGTTCGAGATGCGGCCGTCCATCGACGGCGGTGATGAGCACGGCGTCGACGTTCGCGCAGACCTGCTCGATGGTGTCGTAAATCTTCACGCCGTATTTCTCGCGCAAGGCGGTGGTGTACTCCTCGACCTTGCCAATGCTGGACGGAATGTCCGCGCTGCCACCCTTGAACGCCGCGACGACGCGCGCGCCGGGCACGTGGTCCTTGGCCTTCTCGTTGTGGAGAATCTCGGTGAACGCCGTGACGTGCGACGTATCAAGCCCGACGAGACCGAGACGGAGGTCAGCGGCGTGTGCGGTCATCAGCAGGCAGAGCGACGCAGCCAGCGAGGAGAGGAATTTCATAAGTGGGAAGATCGACGAGCCCGGTCCGGATTCGATTCGGCAAGAATTCCGGTCACATGGGAGACATGTGGACGAAACCAGGTCCTTCCCCGGTCAGGTGCGCGGAACTGGAGCCTCCTCAACGGCGGCTCTTCCGTTCGAGAATGTGCTTCTACACGTGCCGACGCACCAGCGCCACCATCACGCCCTGAATCAGCAGTTCGTGGCTGGGATGCAGGTTGAGGTAGTGCGGATTCTCGGCGCGGAGGTAAGGCCGGCCGTTCTCGAACTCGAGCGTCTTGAGCGTGCTCTCGCGGTCGATGAGAGCGGTCACGACGTCGCCCTGCTTGGGCGTGCGGGAACGGTCGATGATGGCGATGTCGCCGTCGCAGATGTGACGGTTGATCATCGAGTCGCCGCGAACTTCGAGCGCGAAGATCTTTGAGTCCGGGCGCAGGCCGAGCGTTTCGAGGTCGATGGCGACGGTGCGTTCGGCTTCCTGCGTGCGTTCGTCGGCAAAGCCGGCTGGGATGGTTCCGTAGAGCGGAACATTGATCAGCGAACGCGGTACCATCGTCTGCATGGCAGGAATCACGGAATGCGACCGTGCTGCGCGCGGATGATGGACGAGGTAACCTTTTCGGCGGAGCGCGCGAACGTGGTCCGCGGCGGCGGTCATGCTACGGAATCCGAACTGACGCGCAATTTCGCGCATCGTCGGAACGACACCGTGCTGGGTTTGGCTGGCCTGGATGTAATCCAGAACCTGCTGCTGTCGTGACGTGAGTGCTTCCATAATTAACTCTCTCAGACTAGGCAAATGAACAGTTGTGTCAATGGTGTGACATGTTCCGGCCTGTAAATACGGACGGATTCCCGAGTTTCTACGTATCTTTTCGGAACGATCCTTCAGTCGGCAGCGCTCTCGCTGAGCAAACGTTCATAAACTTGCCGCGCATGCGCGTAAGCCGCCTTGGCTTGATCAATCTCCTCGCCCTTCATGAACTTTTCCTTCTGCGACCAGCACTGGTCGACAGCTTTAAGGCACCATTCGACGCTGCGACGTGACGGGCGGATTGGCTTGCCGTCGACAATGACGAAGATTGGATTGGTGTGCGCGCTAGGCAGGACGCGCATCGCGACCCAGCTGCTCTGCTTGATGTCGACTTCGAACTCGAGGTCGTGTGGCTTGCCGTCCGCAACGAGATTTTTCTTCGCCACCGGGAATCCGTTCACCAGCACTTCGACCGGCACTTCGCGAGTGTTCCCGATGCGGGCGCGTTCGATGTCCCAGTAAGGCTTCTGGTCGACGCGCAGCTTTTGCATCAGCGGATCCGGTTGCTCGTTCAAACGCGCGGCAACCTTGGCTTTCACCTTCACTTTGCGCGGCTTCGAGAGCTTCACTTCGCTGCCCTTCTCACCAAGCTCGCGTCCGTGGACCTCGAACTCCATCAGGTGACTCTTGCCGTCGCTGACGTAATTGCGCCCCTGCCGGATGCCTTCGCACCAGTCGTCGTAGTCGAGCTTGCCATCGAGCTTCACGTAGCTGCGGCCCAGGCCGACTTTCTCGCCGTAGATGCAGGGGAAATCCGTCTCGCCGCTGATGCGCGTGCGGAAGCCGGCGTTCAGCGTGTGATACCAGATGTTCAGCTCCCAGGTGTACGGCGTGTCGACGGTGGACATGAAATCGACCGCAGGCACCAGCTTGCCGTCGGGGCCGGGGACTTCGTGGGTGACGTCGACGATGTATTCGTTCGCACCAATGCCGTCAAACTTCGGCAATGAATAGTTCGGCAGCTCCAGTCCATCGACCTGCAAGCCCCAGCCCGAATGCGCGGGACCGACGACGGCGCCCTGTTTCTTCGCCCACTTGAGCGTGTTCAAGCCGAGCTTCGGCCAGTGGTCCTTGGAATTGCCGCCCGGATACATCTGATCCTTCAGCCGCAGCAGCACGAGATGGCCGGATTCGTGCGAGCCGAAGCCGGACACTTCGATGTCGTATCGGAGCAGGTAGGGATATTTCGACACCTTGTCGTCCGTGCCGCAGAAGAATTGTTTCTGGTAATCGAAGCACGGACCCCAGGTCAGGTTCGCGCCGATCTTCAAATCCTCGCCGACGCAGTGGCGATACATGTCGGGCGCGTGAACGCCTTCGGTCGGGTTCACGTAATGCGCGCAGCCGGCGGCGTGAATGTGATGGTCGCCGGACCACCATTTGAGCTTCGACGGATCGATCCAGCGCTCGACCTTGAAGTTCGCTTCCGCGAGCTGCGGCGTGACGGCCATCTTGATGACCTGCGTGAGCGATTCCGGGCCGCGCGAGAACTCGACCGTGTAGGTGCCTTCGGGCAGACGCACCGTCTCGCCGTCTCCGCGGTAGACTTGCGGATGGAACGAGAAGTCGGGCGCGAGCCGCTTGGCCTGCGACGGATAAATGCGGCCCTTCGCGTCGCGAATGACGAACGACGCCATCGTCGGCTCGCCGTTCTCGTCCTTCACCCGAAAGACGATGGCGCGCGCAGGCTTGCAGCGGAAGAGCACGTCTACTTCGCTCCGATAACCGAGGTCCTGCGTGCCCTGGCCGACGTTGAACGTGAGCTTCGCTTCGCGTTGGCCGACGTCGCGGCTGTAGAGCGAGATGATGCGATACTCGACCTTCAGCCCGCTCAACGTTTCGCGCAACGGTTGGCGATCATACATTTCACCGTCGATCCAGCGATTGGCCACATCGGCGGCGGGAGAGCCGTGGAGTCGGCGGAAGTTCGGGCTTTGCACGGCGAGCCGCGCGGTGGTGCCGGAATCGTTCTCCACCTTCACGAGAAACACGCGCCATCCTTGTTCCATCAACTCGGCAGGCGCGGTGCCTTGCTGCACCTTCACGCGCATCTCGGGATTGATGTTCACGCCGAACAGACAGCGGACATCGAGAGCCTGCTGGAGACGAAAGGCGTCCTGCTGCTCCAGCGCAGCGTTGATGTCGCGGAGTTCCAGCGCGGTGAACGGCGTGCCGAGGTAATCGAGCGCTTCGACGACGCGCTTCACCTGCGCCGCAAACGGCTGCCACTCGACGTCCTTAACGACGGGCAGCGGCGCGGCGTGCGCCTGGATGGCGCTGAGGAAAACGAGCGAGCACGCGATGGCGAATCGCGAGAACGTGCTGAGGCGCTGAACGGACAAAGACATGAATTGACACTGCGACATGGCGAATCCTTTCGAGGTCTGGTGTTGACGGGATAGTAACAGGGATGATGCCCGTGCCCAGCGCGAAGTTGAGGAAATTACGATGGCTGAACGGCTGTCGCGTGAAGGCATCGCTGTCGCTTGAGGATCAACTCAGCTTGCGAAACTCCACGCGGATCCCTTCGTCTTCGATGTGGAGCAACGCAACGCTGCGTTCCAGCCGGAAGCGCGGTTTCCCCGAGTAGCCAGGATTCACGTAGAGCGTGCGGCCAATCACTTCGTTGTGCGGCTGATGGGAATGGCCGAACACGACAACGTCCGGCGTTTCTCGGTCGATGGCTTCGCGAATCACGCTGTGCGGTGCACGCGGAACGAGGATGTGGTGAACGAGAAATTTCTTCTCCGCGAGCGTGACTACTTCCGTTTCGCGGTAGTTCAAGCCGGCATCGTTGTTGCCGAGCACGGCGGTGACGGGCGCGATGGATTGCAGCTCGAAGATGATTTCGTCGTAGCCGATGTCACCGCCATGGAGGATTTGCGAAACGCCAGCGAAGATGTCGTGAACGCGCGGATCAAGATAACCGTGGGTGTCGGAGATCAGGCCGATCTTCATGCGGTGTGTTCGAGGTTGACGCGGGTGAGAGAACTAGGCCTTGGCTTCCTCCGGCGTGGAAGGTTTCGGGCGCGTCGTCGGTCTTTTCGCGCGGCTCCGGCGCTTCCTTCTCGCTGGATTCGCTGGAGGAGGTGAGCTTCATCGCGCCGACGAACAACCCGGTGAAAAGCCCGCCGCTGAGCAGCGTGTTGCGGAAGAATTCCCACGTCTGTGCGTAGCCAGCGGTGCCTTTGGTGAGCGCGATCAGCCAGCCGACGAACGTTTTTGTGTATTCCGGGTTCTTGAACGGATTCAGGAACCACGCCGCCGTGTTGGTCACGAGGTAAAAGACGATGGCGCCGAGCACGCCGCCGCCGAGGAGCGTCGCGAACCGGGATTGCGCCTTGAGCTTCCGCCCAAGCAGGAAGAGCGCGATGTAGCCGGCGTAGTTGCCCGCCATGTATAGCAGCGTGGTCGAGTTGAAGAGATCGAAGTCCGGCGATTGTTTCTGGTAGTGGACCGTCAACACGACGTCAGACAACACCATCGTGCCAAGTGGCAGCAGCCATTCGTAACGACCGCGAAAGTACAGGCCGGTGCAAAACGCCATCGCGTAGACCGCGCTGAAGTTGCTCGGCAGCAATCCCGGCCAGCGCGTCAGCGCCAGCAGGAGCATCAGCGCGACGGCAAGCCAGATATTCGACTTCTCTTTCACGTCGGCGAATGATACGTCGCGGAACTGCCCTGACAAGCCCGTGGCGGGCGGCAGTGCCGAATTGGATGAACCCGTTGTTCGAAGTGATTCACGAAGATGCGGAGCTGCTGGTGATTAACAAGCCAGTGGACCTCGTCTGCCATCCCACCAAGGGCGACGTCTACTCCAGCCTGATCAGCCGGTGCCGTCTCCACCTCGGCACGGAAGGCGAGCCCCAGATGGTGAACCGTCTCGACCGCGAAACGAGCGGCGTGGTGATGGTCGCGAAGACGCCGGAGGCCGCGCGGGAGCTGCGTCGATTGTGGGAGAACGGTCACGTCACGAAGCGTTACGTTGCGATCGTTCACGGGCGACCAGAGCCGCCCGCCGCGTTGATCGATGCGCCGCTGGGACGCGATGAGACGAGTCCGGTGGCGATCAAGGACAAGGTCCGCCCGGACGGCGCGGCGTCGCGCACCGAGTTCCGGGTGATCCGCAACTTCGAGCGCGATGGGCGGGAGTTTTTCGCTGTTATCCGTGCGGCCTTTGAACGGGCGGAAGCATCAGATTCGCATTCACCTCGCGCATGTGGGGCATCCGATCGTGGGGGACAAACTCTACGGTGGCGACGAGTTGAGTTACCTGAACTTCGTGGACCGGCGTCTCGCCGGAGCAGCAGCACCGACTAATCCTCGCGAATCCGCCGCATGCGGGCGAAGTGAGCTTTGTCTGGCGCGATCAGCCGACGCGTTTTCGTGCGGTGCCCGAAAAGGAGTTTCGCGACTTCTGCGCCTGGGGGCCGTCGGACGAGCCTGTCGTCGCTCAGCGTTGCGGCGGCGTGGTGAGACGGTAGAAGCGCTTCGGACGAGGTGCAGGATCCGAGACGTTGACCACGCGGTTGCTGCCGCGCGCGGGTTCGATCACGAGGTTGCTCCAGGTGCCGGACAGGGTTTCGCTGAACTGCACGATGTAGGCGCGATTCGAAACGGCCTGGAAGGTCAGGAGGTTGGCACCGTTCGGTTGAATCGCAGAGCGGAGGTAGCTGCTGGCGTTTTGGTAATCGGTGCCGGCGAAGTATTCGGCGGCGTTGCTGGAGCCGTCGTTGTCGTCATCGCGCAGAGCGTCGCTCGGGTCCGAGATGTTGAATCCGGCGCGGCCGGTTTCCCAGCTGTCCGGCAGGCCATCGCGATCGGTGTCGGAGACAATCGTCAGGATGCCGTCATCGGACGAGAGCTGGCCGACGGCGTTCGAGACGACGATGTCGTAGGCGCCGGCAAGCGCGGCGCCAACGTTCGTGAGCACGAGCACGGTGTTGGTCTGGCTGGCGATGATGTAGCCGCCGGGAACGATGAGGCTGGCGATGCCGTTCGTCGGCGAGAGGAAGCCGAGCGTGGTGGACGGCGTGGTGGCTCCACGACGCCAGCGATGGAGGAACGGACCGGAGCCGTTCCACGCCGCGCTGAAGCTCACGGTGCCGCCTTCGGGAGCTTCGGAGCTGAGCGGTTGCACGGTGATCTCGGCGCGGGTGTTGACGGTGAGGCGACCGGTCAGGCTCGTGATGGACGAGAAGTTGTCGCTGACGATCACCGAGTAGTCGCCGGTGTTGGCGAGTCCGACGTTGAGAATGACGAGCTGCGCATTCGTCACGCTCGGGATGTTCGCGCTCGGGGCGAGCGGCGAGCCGTTGAAGAGCCACTGATACCGCAGCGGCGTGCCGCTGAAGGCGGTGACGGAGTTCGTGACGTTCACCGCGGCGGCGAGCACGGTTACGGTGAGGTTGGCCGGTTGGACGGTGATGATCGGATCGGGCAGCACGGTGAGTTGCGCGGGATTGCTGGTGACGGAGCTGAGCGCATCGGACACCACGACGTCATACGTGCCGGCGTCGGCCGAACTGATGTTCGCAAGGTTCAGGAAGGAATCGGTCTTGCCCACGAGGTTCGTGCCGTTCTTCCGCCACTGATAACCGAGCGGTGAACTGCTCGAGGCTTGCACCACGAAGATGACGCTCGCGCCGAGATGCGCCTGCGCGCTCTGCGGTTGCTGGGTGATGCGCGCGGGAATCAGCACGGTGATCAGAGCGTTGCTGCTGGCCACGGAACCGGCGGCGTTCAACACGAGCACGCGATACGAGCCCTGCTGCCGCGGCTGGATGTTCGGAAGCGAGAGCGTGGCGTTGGTTTTGCCAGGCAACGCGTCGCCGTCGAAGGTCCACTGGTAACGCAACGGAGCGTCGCCGGTGGCAGAGACGGAGAGGGTGACGTTGGAGTTCGCCACTACGGTGAGGTTCGGCGGTTGCGTGGCGATCACGGGAGCGTTGCCGCCAGGATACGGCGCGCCGGGCGTGACGGCGGCAGCGGTCCAGCTCAGCGGGTCGTTGCCAAAGGACGTCGCGCCCAGGCGTTGGAGCGAAGGTCCGAAGCCATCAGCGGCAATGGGCCACGGCGAGCTGTCCTTGTAGTCCACACGATCCACCAGGACGTAGGGCACGAGACCGGCATCCGGATCGGGAGCGACGACCGGCGAATCCGGCTGGAGCAACTGGATGTCATCGCCTTCATTGCCGAGCGGTCCGTTGAACGGTCCGACGAGGGCGACGCTGGCCGCGAGACCGAAGCGCGCGCGGAAGGCCGCGGCGGCAACGGGGTTATTGATCGGATGGAACGAGACGACCACGAGCTGGCCGTTGGCGGGGATGGTGACGTTCGGCGGGAAGTTGAAGTCCACTCCGCCGCGCAGGCGCCACGTGTTGCCGGGATTGGCGGGATCGAAGAGCGGCACGGGCGCGGCGCTCGTATTGCGAAGTTCGACGAATTCTTCTTCGTAGGCTTCCACGAGGTCGATGCCTTCGAGGCGCAACGGCGCGCGGTAATGAACTTCGCCGATGAGGATCGGCCCGACTTTGGGAGCGGCGTTCGCGGCGCCGAGCGTGAGGCTGGAGAGCGCGACGAAATGTTCCTTGCCCTGGCTGTCGAGATGACGGCCGAAGGGCACGCCGGTCGCGCTGGCGTCGAAGCTGTAGCCGTGCAGGTAACCGGTGAGTTCACCGGCGGCGTTCGCGGAGAAGACGTAGCCTTCGTCGCCCACGGAGCTGAACGAGAAGCTCGGCGGGAATCCCGGGAGCGGATTGAAGTCATCTTCATCGAAGACGAGATAACCGCCGGCGGGAATCGGCGCGGTGGCGGGAATGCGATACTTCTTCGGGAAGCCCGGATCATCCGTGAGATACCAGCCGCTGACGTCCACGGGCGCGGTGGTGGGGTTGAACAATTCGATGGCGTCCTTCTGCGGGAGATCAGTGTGGCTGAGCACTTCGTTCACCAGGATGCCCGGCACGGCGGGAAGCGCGACGTCGTCCGCGCCCGGCGTGCCGTATTGGCCGCCGCTGATGCGCCAGCTGGTCTTGAGATCCCACGTGCTGAAGAGCGCGGTTGGTCCGCGATCACGAGCGAGAAGCCGAGGCCGTCGGTGATCGGCTGCCACGCGTTGTTGTAGGTGAAGTCGAGGATCTTCTCGTTGCTCGCGTCGTCGAGGCGGATGCGTTCGCCGCTGTTATCGAGACTGCCGAGGTAGGTGCCGGCGATGTTCGCCACGGTGCCGTAGCGTTGCGCGAACGCGGCCGCGTTCTTGATGACGAGCACGCGCTGGCCAGCGGCAAGATTGGTGACAGCGCTGCCGGTGAAGTTGAACTCCACGCCTTCGACGAAGTGAACGCCAAGGAGGCTGATGGTCGTGGCCCCGATGTTCTTGAGCTCGATGTATTCGTATTCCTCGCGATCAAACGTGTCCCCCGCGAGCACCGGCGGATGAAACATCAGCTCGGTGACGCGGAGAGACGCTTGCGGCGCGCTCGGCTGGCTGGGCGTGGTGGTGGAAGCGATTTGAACGCCCTGACGATCGGTGAGGATAAGCTGCTCGCCGCGGGCGGAGAGACGACCTTCATAATCGCCCACAATGTGGAGCGCTTGATTGCCAGTCACGCCCACGGTGCGCGCGCGGAAGGCCGGCCGGCTCGCGGCGACGTAGAGATTCGCGCCGGCGGGAATGACCGTGCCGCCGCGGAATTTGAAACTGATGGCGCCGCTCAGCGTCCAGCCGGATAGGTCCACCGCGTAGCTGTTCTGGTTGCGGAGCTGAATGTATTCCTGGTCCTGATTGCCGCTCGCGGGATTCGACTCGATGGTGCCGAACGCGATGACGGAGCCGGGCGGTTGCGCGCCGGGAATCTCGTTCGCGCCGGGGGCAAGACCGTTGTAAAGCTGCGTGCGGCGTTGCGGGAAATAGGAATCCTTCAGCTCAGCCACCGCTTGCGGAAGCGTTTGCGCGCAGCATGGCGCGGTGGAGCCGTTACCCCATGCGTGTGAGTTCCATTTCGCGGCATCGAGCGCGGCATCGGGCGCGAGCTGCGCGGCGAGCTCGTCGATGCGCGGTTCGTAATGGAGCGCTTCGATGGGCGTGCCCGGTGGGCGGATGAGTTCATCCATCAACGTGCGCAGGCGGCGCAGATACATCTGCCGCATCTCGGGCGTGTTGAAGATGACGTTCGCGAAGTAGTTGCCTTCGCCGATGCGCAGCGGCGTGGCGGGATTGAGAATCTGTTCCCAGTACGTCCGCGCGCCGGTCCAGACGCGGCCGAAGCTCAGGTCCACGTCCCAAGGCCACATCACCCATTCGCCGCTGCGACCGGTGTCGCGATAGAAGTAGTAGTTTTTGTGGCAGCAGTCGGTGTTGCCAATGATGGTCATGCCCGCGAGGTAATCGACCGTCTGGGCGATATCGATGTTGTCGTAGGCGAAACGGCGGCGGGCTTCTCCGGTCAGGCTCACACCGTTGAACAGCGCGGTGAGGTCGGCGTTGCTCTCGGTCTTGCGCGTCTTCTTTTCCGCGCCGCTGGTGGCGGAGCCGGCGGTGTTGAACTGGTTGTACATCTTGTAGAGCGCGCCCTGCGGATTCACGCCCATGCGGATGAGCCAGTCTTCGTCGCCGTTCTCCACGAGATGCGCCGTGCCCCAGAAGACGCCGTTCTGCTGCACGCGCACGGGCACGACCCAGTGATGGGCGGTGTCGGCGTCGCGGAACGTTTCGTAGGCGATCACATTTCGCAGGTGGGCCTTGTCCGGGTACGTGGTGAGCATGTTGATGTCATCCGCGCGCGGTTCGCCATCCTTCCACTTGAAGTTGTGGCCGGGATGAAAATCGATGTCGAAGCTCTTCTTCGGGAATCCGGTGCTCGACTGGCCGTGGAGATTGATGTTGAGGTTGTCGTAGAATTCACCGTCGTAGAACAGCGAGCAGCGCGTGCCAGTGCCGTTCTCAGCAGCCGTAGGGTTCTGGATGAACCAGTGCAGCACCGGGAGCGGATTGGTCAGCGAGGGATTCCACACGACGGTGCCGAAGTATTCCGGCGAATCGAGCGGCTCGACGAAAGCCGGCAGCCGCGAGGTTCCACCGAAGGAATCTGTTGCGGTGATGTACCAGCGCACCATTTGACCCGCGCTGTGCGCGCTGGCCGGAATGGTGGCGCCGAAGATGAGATCGTTCGTGCCGCCGTCGCCGTTGTTGCCGTTGTCGAGGAACGGCAACGAGACTTCTGCGTTGTAACCAATGCGATATCGCAGGGTGGCCGAGGTCACGACGCCGCGCGCCGGACGAATGCGGGCGGTGACGCGCACGCCGTCGTTGTCGGTGGGGACAGCCGGATGATGTTCGTCGGAGTCGATGATGGGGCCGAGTTCAGCGATGCCGGTGTTGTTGGCCGCGCCCGGCGTGGGCACCGGGAAATAGCGAAGCGCGAACGTGCTGCTGCCGGTCACGGTGGCGACCAGTTCCGGAAGAATGAGCATGTCCGAGCTGCTGATGCCGTTGTTCAGGCCCTGGATGGCGAGAATGTTGATGCCGACCTGGAGGAAACTTTTTGCGCTGGTGATGTTGAAACTGGCCGCCGTGGTCGCACTGCCATCCGCGCGGTTCGCCGGAGCGCCATTGGTCCAGGTGGCGGAACTGGGATCGGGCGCGTTGTCCCAGGCGATGGGCTGGCCATTGAGGTAAGCGATAAACCCGTCGTCGTAACGCATGCGCAGCGTGAGCGAGGTGATGACGGACGGATCCGTCAGCACGAATGGAACGCGGATGTAGACAGTTTCGTTGACGCCTTGCATGCCGGTGACATTGAGCCCGAGCAGGCTTTCGTAGCCGGTGTCAGCCTCGTAACCCACACCCGTTGTGCCTGATTGCCAGGAGGAGTCATCGAAATCCGGAACGGTCCACGGACGGACCGGGTCCGGCCCCGGCTCCGGTTCCAGCGAACCACTGAGCGGGACATGGGCTTTGGCTGGCGCGCCCTGAGCGAGAATCGTTTCGGACGCCGTGCTGCCTCGGACACCGTAGGAGATGTTCGGAGCTTGAATCGGAAAGGCCGGTGCGAATTGAGACGCGATCGTCACGCCGTTGGATTGAACGAGCGCGAGATATTCGCCGCTGTCGCTCAGGCGAAAGTTCGTGTGCAGCTGGCCGGAGTTCCGGTTCTTGTTCGAGGCAAAGACGATCAAGTAGCCGTCAGGCGCGATCGTCACGGCGGGGAACATCCATTTGGTGAGGTTGTTGGTCGCGTCGGTGAGATACCAGCCGGCGAGGTTCACGGCGGTGGTGCCGGCGTTGTGGATTTCGATCCAGTCTTCCTCGTCGCCGTCCTCGTCTTCGAGTCCATCCGCGTTCTGCGCCATGAATTCGCTGATGCGAACGAGGCTTTGCGCGTGAGCGGACGGAGCGGCGGAGTTGACGACGAGGCACAGCAATCCCAGCAGCAGGAGGGCACGTAATACTTTCATGGGTATGGACTGAAATTGGAATTCATCTGCGAGCAAAGGTCAAGTTTGAGCCCTTATTACTTTCGGTTGTTCCGTAGTATTTGAGGGGCGGGCTTTGTGGAGATTTAACCGCCGCGGGATAAAAGCGTCGGCTTGATTGGCCGCTTTCTGATTCCCTTTTCGACGCCCACTGAATCCACAAACGCCAACTAGTTCCGGCTGCGCCGGGGCCGGGTGCGGCGCGCCCTCGGGCTGATTGCCTCGGCGGCGTGCGCTGTGGCGACGATGTCGGCTGTGGCCGATACCAAACTCATCACCGACGGTTCACCGGTGAAGTTCCACGTCCCTGCGGATGGCAGCCTCGGCGGCACTTGGCGCAGTCCGTCGTTCAATGACTCCACCTGGACCTCCGGCCAGAACGGCATCGGCTACGAAACCGTCGCGGGCGTTTACAGCGCCAGCGTGATCGCTGATTCCCGGGCCGAATGGTCCACGGGTGGCATCCAGGGCGAGAACAGCTGGATCAACGGCTACTACGACAAGACCGCCGATGCGGATGCGACCTATTCGGCGAATGATTTTCAACCGTTTCCGCGGGCCGCCGGCGCGTTTGCCGCGGACAACTTCTGGAACGGCGGCGCGTGGGCGTGGTTCAACGGCAATCCGCCGTGGGACACCATCGGCGCCACGGATGTCCATCCCAACGGCATCAATAACGCCGTTGAGCACTGGGTCATCCGCCGCTGGCACAGCACGGTGGGCGGTGCGATCACGCTTCGCTTCCATGTGCGCAAGAGCAACCTCAACGGCACAGGGGTTACCGGCAAGATCTTCAAGAACGGCGCCGAGCTGTTCTCCCGCACGATTGGTGGTGGCGACGGCACGGGCTTTGATGTTTATGTGACGACTACTGCGACGGTGGGCGATGCCTTCGACTTCGCGCACACGCCGCTGGGCCTGGGCGGTGACGAAACCGACGGCGCAGACGGCAGCGTGATGACGGCGATGGTTCTCTCCGGAACGGTGACTCCGCCGGCACCGCCAGTCACGCCGACCGGCATTGCCGACAGTTCGGCGGACTGGAGCGCCACTGGCGTTCAGGGCGCCAACGGCTGGTACTACGGCTACTACAATCGCGGCGCGGACGCGGACGGCAGCTACGATCCGAACACGGAATTCAATACGACCGATGCGAACTGGTCCTTCCGTGGAGGTAGCTGGGTGCTCGGCGAAACCGGGAATCCCGATGCGAATCCGCCATGGGACACGATCGGCCAGACCGACTGGCATCCGAACGGCGACAACCAGCCGCAAGGCAACCACTGGGTGATCCGCCGTTGGGTCAGCGAAGTGGACGGTGATATTTATGCGAAGGTGAAGTTTGCCAAGGCCAACACCAGCGGCAACGGCACCACGCTGCACGTGCTTCACAACGGCGTGGAAGCCTACGCGGTGACGCTGAACAACACGACCGGCGTGGACGTTAACGTTCCGCTTCCCGGCGTCTTCGTGGGCGACAAGATCGACTTCGCGCTCGATCCGCTGGGCGTTGATGGCCTATTCGGCGACGGCTCGGACAGCTCCACCTTCACGGCGGCCATCTTTACCGGAACACCTCCGCTAAGCACCGTGGCGGACAGCGTCGCGGACTGGAGCGCGGCCGGTGCGCAGGGTGCGAACGGCTGGAGCTACGGCTTCTACAATGCCACGGCGGACGCGGATGCGACCTACGATCCGAATGCTGACTTCAACAACACGGACCCTGACTGGGGATTCACCGGCGGGGCATGGCAACTGGGCGCGGGTGGCGATCCGGCGGCCAATCCTCCGTGGGACACCATTGGCCAGACCGACTGGCATCCGAACGGCGACAACCAGGCGCAAGGTGTGCATTGGGTGATTCGTCGCTGGACGAGTGACGTGGACGGCGATCTTCACACCAAGGTGGAGTTCGGCAAGGCCAACACCGGCGGTGGCAACGGCACGACGCTCCGCATCTTCCACAACGGCACCGAGGTCTTCTCCAAGACGGTGGCCTTCAATGATGGCGTCGGCATCAACACCAACGTCAACCTCCCGAACGTCTTCGTCGGCGACAAGATTGAGTACGCTCTCGATCCGCTCGGCACGGATGGCGGCAAGGGCGACGGCGCGGATGGATCCTTCCTGCGTGCGTCGATTATCTCCGGTCTCGCTCCGGTTCCGCCCCGTCCGTTCCTGCCTGGCATCGCGGACTCGATCCAGACGGACATTGGCAGCGCGATGAAGGGTGTGAATCCGTCCGTTTACGTTCGCATTCCCTTCGACGTCGCCAACCCGGCAGACATCGATTCGCTCAAGCTTAAGATGAAGTACAACGACGGCTTCGTGGCCTACCTCAACGGCGTTGAAGTCGTCCGTCGCAACACACCGACCGCGATTTCCGGCAGCACCATTGCGGACAGCATTGCGGACTGGGCGACCAATCCGGACGTGCCGGTCAACGGCTGGTCCTACGGTTACTACGACCAGAGCCTCGACTCCGATGGCACCTACTCGGGCGGCGCGGACCTGACCACGTTCCCGCATGACGGCGCCGGTCATAGCGCCACGGACTTCTGGCAGGGCACGGGCTGGGACTGGTTCCAGGGCAATCCGCCGTGGACGGAAGTCTTCCAGGAAACCACTCATCCGAACCATCCGAACGGCGGCGTGGTGGACGCGGGCAATCCAGGCACGCATATCCAGTGGACCGCACGTCGCTGGACGGCGACGGTGGACGCGAATCTCAAGGGCCGTGTGCGTTTCCGCAAGACGAACCCCAACTGCGGTGACGGCGTGCGCGTAATCGTCTTCCACAACAGCACGCAGGTCTATTCCGAGACCATCGCCTTCAGCGACAGCGTCGGCCGCGATGACACCATTGACATCCCTGACGTCTTCATCGGCGACAACATCGACATCCTTCTTGGCCCCGGCGACGGCAATGACTTCTGCGACGGCTCGGCCTTCAGCTTGGTGCTCTTCGAAGGCGAACCGACCATCCCGTGGAACGGCCTGGCCACCGCAACACGCTCCACTACCGAAACGATCGCGCCCGAAGTGATCGACATCAGCAGCCTGATCTCCGAACTGCGTGCTGGCGCAAACGTGCTCGCCATCCAGGGCTTCAATGCCGCCGTGAGCGACAACGAATTCGTCGTCAATGCCGAGCTGCTGGCCAATCAGGGACCGTCGGCTGTCGACGACGACGTGACGGCAACGGCGGAGATATCAGCTGACTTCACCGCCGCAGCGTTGCTGGCGAACGACACCGATCCGGATGGCGACAACTTGTTGCTCGTCGGAGTCACGCCGACTTACACCACCGCTGCGGGTGGCAGCGTCCGTCTCTACGGCAGCGTCGTGAAATACACGCCGCCCGCCGGTTTCATCGGCGCGGATGTCTTCACCTACACGGTGAGCGACGGCAGCACCCGCCAGTCGACCGGCACCGTCCGGGTCAACGTGCTTCCGGTCAATTCCGCACCGGTGGCCGTGGATGACACAGCCACGACCGAAACGGGCAGCTCGGTCATCGTCAGCGTACTCGCGAATGATTCCGATGCGGACAGCGATGCACTGACCGTCACCGCAGTGACGGCAGCGGCGAATGGCGTTGCCATTATCAGCGGCGACAACACGACTGTGACTTATTCGCCGAACGCCGGCTTCCGCGGCAGCGATTCATTCCGCTACACCATCAGCGACGGCAATGGGGGCACCGCTTCGGCTGAAGTACGCGTCACGGTTTCGGACACGGTACCGCCGACGATCACCTGCCCTGGCGACATCGCCACGGCGGCGACCGGCGAAGCCGGCGCGATTGTCACCTACGAGGCCACCGCGTCCGACGCGGGCGGCATCGCCAGCCTCGTCTGCGTGCCGGCCTCCGGCAGCACGTTCGCGCTGGGTGAAACACCGGTGACCTGCACGGCCACCGACAACGCCGGCAACACCGCCTCCTGCAGCTTCAAGGTCACCGTGCGCCCGAGCTCGGAACCTCCGACGGCAGTCATCGGAGCGGAAGCCTTGGTGGACTTCTCGCCTGACTACGAGAACCCGGTGCTCATCAGTTGCAACTGGTGGAACGCGTGCCTCGTGCTCGATGGTTGGACGTCCAGCGCGGCCGATGGCGGCGCCCTCACCTACCTGTGGTTCGACGAACTGGAACCCGTTCCGTTTGACGGCGGCCCGGTGACCACGAACTGCTACGAAGTGGGCACCCACACCATCACGCTCATCGTGACGGACAGCCGCGGGCTGACCGACAGCGACAGCAAGACCATCGAAGTGGTGACCGCACCGCTGGCGATCGAGCTGTTGATTGAAAAGGTCAACCAATCCCGCGTGACCCGAGCGGTCAAGCGCGAGCTGGTGGCCTCCCTGCGGGCGGCGCTCAACAGCGCCAAGGCCGAGAAAGGCCGTCCGACGCAGACGACCCTCGACGCGTTTGAAAAGAAAGTGCGCGCGAAGATCGCCGAAGCGTATCCGGAAGAAGCGCGTGTGGATCAAGTGGTCGCAGGCGGTGAGCACGGGTATTGAGAAATGCATCAAGCCGCCGCGCAAGGCCAAGGACCACTGGGACAAGAAGAAGGCCGACGACAAGTAAGCGTCGCCCCCTGACTTAAACCCAATCCTCCAACTCAACACCCGGCCGGGCAGCAATGCCCGGCCGGTTTTGCTTTTTTGTAGCGATGTAATGCGAAGGTGCTGACGGGAGTGCTGAACGGACGCATGATTTGGCTTCGGGTGGAATTGCAGTTTGCCCCTTGTGCGGCCAGGTGTCTCTGACCATCTTCCATCCGTGAATCTTGCCTGCTTGTTGAAAAGCTTCTGGCCATTGCTGGCGGTGGCGATGCTCAGCCTGGAACCGCGCGATGCTGTTGCCAACGAAACGGCGCCCAAAGCCGAGCCCGCGAGAACGGTTGTCGTGCTGGGCGACAGTCTCGCAGCAGGCTACGGGCTTGATCCGTCCGAGTCATTTCCCGCTTTGCTGCAAAAGAAAGTCGAGGCGGCGGGGATGAAATTCACGGTGGTGAATGCCGGCGTGAGCGGCGATACGACCTCCGGCGGATTGCGCCGCGTCGACTGGTTGCTCCGGCGCCGCGTCGATGTACTGGTGCTGGAACTCGGTGGCAACGACGGGTTGCGCGGCATTCCGGTCGGCATCACGAAGACGAACTTACAGGCCATCATTGATCGCACGAAGCAAAAATATCCGCGCGCGCAGATCGTTATCGCTGGCATGCAAATGCCGCCCAACATGGGCGTCGACTACACAACGAGTTTCGCGAAGCTGTTCCCGGAACTGGCCAAGGCCAACAACGCAGCGCTTGTTCCGTTCCTGCTCGAAGGCGTCGGCGGCAAACCGGAGTTGAACCTGCCCGACTTGATTCATCCGACGGCCGAAGGTCAGAAGATCGTGGCGACGAATGTGTGGAACGTGCTCAAGCCGGTGTTGGAAAAAGTCTCGGCGGAATGAGCGCTCTCGAATTGATTCGCGGCTATCGGCGGCTGGACGATCATCTTGCCACCAGCGGCATGCCGGCGCCCGAGCATTTCGCCGCCATGCGCGCCGAGGGGTTCGAAGTCGTCATCAATCTCGCTCTGCCGACCTCCGACTTCGCGATGGCCAACGAAGGCGAATTGGTCTCCGCCCAACGGATGACTTATGTTCACATTCCCGTGAACTTCGAGGCGCCCACGGCGGATGACTTCCAACGATTCGCGTCGGTGATGGACGCCTTTGCGGGTCGCAAGGTGTTCGTGCACTGCGCCGCGAACATGCGCGTCTCGGCATTCGTCTTCCTCAACCGGATGCGCACTCGCAGCGTGCCGCGCGCTCAAGCCGAGGCGGACTTGTTCGCAATCTGGAATCCCGACGGAGTCTGGCGAAATTTTGTCAACGCGCAGCTCGCCTCTTGGGGAGCCAATCCGCTTTACTGATTAATCCCGCGAAGGTTGCGCCGTCGCCCGGGTTTGACTCCCGCCCAGGGCCTGCTCATGCCAGCCGCCGCCGAGCGCTTTGATCAGTTGAACTGTCGTGGTCTGGCGCTGGCCGTGGAGCCGGGCGAGATCGAGCTCGGCGATGAGCAGCGTCCGCTGGGACTCGATGACTTCGAGGTAGCTCACAATTCCACCTTCGTAACGCAGGCGAGCGTAGTCGTAGGTGCGATGTGCGGCGTCGTGCATGCGCGCGACCGCGGCAGCTTCGTCCGCGAGCAGTTTCAAGGCAGTGAGATTCTCCTGTACTTCTCCGAATGCGACGAGCACTTGCTGGCGATAGCGCGCAGTCGCTTCATCGAACGCGCTGCGGGCGCGGGCGAGATTCGCCTTGCTGCGGCCGCCAGCGAAGATCGGAAGCGACAGGCTCGGGCCGATCGACCAGATGCGGCTGTCCCAGTCGAAGAGCGAATCAAGCTCGGCGCTCGCGTAGCCGGCGGACCCGGTCAGGCGCAGGACCGGAAAGAATCCAGCCTTCGCGACACCGATGCGCGCGTTCGCGGCGGCGAGCTGACGTTCGGCCGCGGCGACATCGGGACGGCGTTCCAGCAATTCGGACGGCAGCGCGGAGGGAACGGCGGGCAGGGTCTTCGGCGCGTCGGTGAGTTCCGCGATGGTGAATTGCGGCGCGGCGGTGCCGGTGAGAATGGCGAGCGCGATCTCAAGCGAGTTGCGCTGACGTTCGAGCCGCACCATGTCGGCCTCGGCGGACGCGACTTCTGTGTCCGCGCGGGCGCGGTCAAGTTCCGGCGTGGTGCCAGCATCGACGCGCGCCTGGAGAACATCCCGCGCCTCGCGCCGGAGCTTGATCGATTCGCGGACGACATCGCGCTGACGATCGACAGCGCGCAGCGTGAAGTAATTCTGCGCGACCTCGGCCTGGACGCTGAGCAGTGCGTTGTGGAAATCGGCCGCGCTCGCCTGGGCCTTGGCGCGGGCGCTTTGAAAGGAGCGACGGACGCGCCCCCATAGATCGATTTCGTAGCTGAGGTCGAGCGGCGCGCGAAGCGTGGTGGCGCTGTTGATGTTGAAGTCTGGATCTTGATTGCTGGAGAAACGTTCACGCGTTGCTTCGGGATTGAAGTTCAGCGATGGCAGCCATTCGCTTCGGCTGCTTCGTGCCGCCGCGCGAGCCTGGTCGTATCGCGCGACCGCCGCTCGCAACGTCTGGTTGTTCGTCGTTGCACGCTCGACCAGCGCATTGAGCGCCGGATCGCCGAACACTTCCCACCAACTGCCCTTCGGCTGTGCGTCGGCCGGTTTCGCTTCCTTCCATGCGGCGGCGTCGCGGAACTCGGACGGGACGGCGTTGGTTGGGCGTTTGTAGTCGGGGCCGATCGTGAGCGTGCCGGCTTCGATCGAATTGGTGCTCAGGGCGAAACCGAGAGCGGCGAGGATCGTGATGATTGCGGTGCTGGAGCCGGGCAAGGCGGATCCAGTTGAACCGTGGCTCGGCGCTGACGTGGGTGCGGGCTTCGGGACGGTCTTCTTCATGCCGAGCTTCATCAGCACGACGTAGAAGACGGGCGTGAGGAACAGGCCGAAGACGGTGACGCCGATCATGCCGGAGAAGACGGCGACGCCCATGGCATGGCGCATCTCGGCGCCGGCACCGTGGGAGATGACGAGGGGGAAGACGCCGGCGATGAACGCGATGCTGGTCATCAGAATGGGCCGCAAACGCAGGCGGCACGCTTCGATCGCGGCCTCGACGGGCGAAGCCCCCCTCGTCCTGCTTGTGCTTGGCGAACTCGACGATGAGGATCGCGTTCTTGCACGCCAGGCCGACGAGCACGATCAGGCCGATCTGGGTGAAGATGTTGTTGTCGCCGCCGGTAATCCACACGCCCGCGATGGCGAAAAGCAGACAGAGTGGCACGACGAGAATGATCGCGAGCGGCAGACGGAAGCTCTCGTATTGCGCCGCGAGCACGAGGAACACGAGCAGGATGCAGAGCGGGTAAATATAGACCGCCGTGTTGCCGGCGAGGATGCGTTGGTAGGTCAGCTCGGTCCACTCGAAGGCCATGCCCTTGGGCAGCGTTTCGGTGGCGAGCTTTGCCATGACGGACTCTGCTTGCACGGAGCTGACGCCGGGAGCCGGACCGCCGGTGAGTTCGGCGGCGGGGTAGCCGTTGTAACGCATCACGCGATCCGGCCCGAGGATTCCTTCCGGTCACAAGCGATCCGAGCGGGACCATCTGGCCGGCGGCGTTGCGGGTTTTCAAGCGCGTGATGTCTTCCGGTCGGTCGCGGAACTTGGAATCGGCCTGGGCGACCACCTGCCAGGTGCGGCCGAAGAGGTTGAAGTCATTCACGTAGAGCGAACCGAGATAGATCTGCATCGTCTCGAAGAGATTCTGGAGCGGCACGCCCTGTGACTTGGCTTTCACGCGATCGATCTCCGCGTCGAGCTGCGGGACATTCACCGTGAACTGCGAGAAGACACCGGCGAGATTGGTGTCCGCGTAGGTGCGACCCACCAGCGCCTGGGGCGTTCTGGAACAAGCGCGTCGTAGCCGAGGCCGGCGCGGTCCTCGACGAACATCTTGAAGCCGCCGATGGCGCCGAGCCCGTTCACGGGCGGCGGCATGACGGTCAGCACGAAGGCCTGGTGATGCGGCCGAACTCCCGGTTCAAGGCGTGCCGCAATCGCGGGCCCGCTCAGGTCCGGGCCCTTGCGTTGGTCGAAATCCTTCAAGCAGAAGAAAATGATGCCGGCATTCGGCGCGACACTGAATCCGCTGATGCTGAGGCCGGGGAATTGCACGGCGTCCTGAACCCCGGGAACCTTCATCCCGATCTCGGCCATCCGGCGCATGACGGCATCGGTGCGATCCAGCGAAGCGCCGTCGGGCAGTTGGGCGAAGGCCACGAGGTACTGCTTGTCCTGGGTGGGAACGAAACCCGTGGGGACCTTGGTGAAACTCCAGCCGGTCAGGAACACGAGCCCGACATACAGGACGAGGGCGATGCGGCTCTTGCGCAGCACGCCGCCCACGGCAGCGCCGTATTTGTCGCCCGCCCAGGTGAAGGCGCGATTGAACGGGCCAAAGACCCAGCCGAACATCCGGTCCATGATCCGCGAGACAGCGGTCCTTGGGGGCGTGATGCGCCTTCAGCAGCACCGCCGACAAGGCCGGCGACAACGTCAGGGAGTTGAACGCGGAGATCACCGTCGAGATGGCGATGGTGATGGCGAACTGCTTGTAGAACTGGCCGGTCAGGCCGCTGATGAATGCGGTCGGGATGAACACCGCGCACAACACCAGGGCGATGGCGATGATCGGGCCGGTCACCTCGTCCATCGCCTTCTGGGTCGCCTCGAATGGCGACAGACCCAGCGCGATGTTTCGTTCGACATTCTCCACCACGACGATGGCGTCATCGACGACGATGCCGATCGCCAGCACGAGCCCGAAGAGCGTGAGCATGTTGATGCTGAACCCGAGCGCGAGCATCACGGCGAAGGTGCCGACGAGCGAGACGGGCACGGCGGCCAGCGGAATGATGGAGGCACGCCAGGTTTGCAGGAACAGGATGACTACGATGACGACCAGCACGACGGCTTCAAAAAGTGTCACGACGACCGCTTTGATTGAGCTGCGGACGAAAACGGTGGGGTCGTAGACGACCGAGTAATCGAGCCCTTCCGGGAAGTTCTTCTTCAGCTCGTCCATCGTGGCGCGGACGTCCGTGGAGAGCTGGAGCGCGTTCGCGCCGGGTGATTGGAAGATGGGGATGGCGACGGCCTTCTTGTTGTTCAGCAGCGAGCGCAACGCGTAGCCGGACGCGCCGAGTTCGATGCGCGCGACGCTCTTGAGCAGTGTCTTCTCGCCGTTCGGCCCGGTCTTGATGATGACATTGCCGAACTCCTCCGGGTTGAGCAGACGGCCCTTGGTGTTGATCTGGAGTTCCAAGCCGACCGGGTTGGCCATGGGTTGCTGGCCGACCGCGCCGGCGGCGACCTGCACGTTCTGCTCGCGCAGGGCGTTGACGATGTCGCTCGCGGTCAGGTCGCGGGCGGCGGCCCGATCGGGATCGATCCAGACGCGCATGGCGTAATCACCGGAACCGAATAGCTGCACGGAACCGGCGCCCGGAATGCGCGCGAGCACGTCCTTCACCTGGAGCGTGGCGTAATTACGGAGATAGATTTCGTCGTAGCGGCCATCCGGCGAGAGCAGGTGAACCACCATCGTGAGATCGGGCGACTGCTTGGTGGTGGTGACGCCGAGGCGGCGGACTTCTTCCGGCAGCTTCGGCAGCGCCTGCGAGACGCGGTTCTGCACCTGCACCTGCGCGTCGTCGATGTGCGTACCGAGCTTGAACGTCACAGTGAGCGTCATCACGCCGTCGCTCGTCGCCTGCGAGAACATGTAGAGCGAGTTCTCGACGCCGTTGATCGCCTGCTCGAGCGGCGCGGCGACAGTCTCGGCGATGGTCTTCGGGTTCGCGCCGGGATAATTCGCCATCACGACGATGGTCGGCGGCACGACTTCGGGATACTCGCTGATCGGCAGCCGCACCATGGCGATGAGGCCGAGCAGCAGGATCAAAATGGAGAGCACGCCGGCGAAGATCGGGCGGCGGATGAAGAAGTGGGCAAATTTCATAGTGTCATCTCCGGGCGGATCGATTGGGCGAACCGGGAGCGAAACGCTCCGCGGCCAGCCGCTTCGAATCGTTTAGTGTTGGGCAACCTTCGCGGCGACGTTGGTTGAGTTCGATTCCAGCGGCACGACTGGCATTCCGGGACGCACCCGTGCTTCAACGAGGTGCAGCACCACTTTCTCGCCGGGCTGCAATCCTTCGCGGACGATGCGCTTGCCATCGACTGCCGGTCCCAGACGCACAGGCCGATACGCGGTGGTGTTGGTGGACGTCAATGTGAGCACGAACTTCTGCGCCTGATCGGTGCCGATGGCGGTTTCCTCGACCAACAGCGCGGGCGCCTTCGCCGCTCCGGGCAGGCGGATGCGCGCGAAAAGTCCGGGAACGATCCGGCCATCCGGGTTCGGAAACACGGCGCGCAGTACGATGCTACCGGATTGCGGATCGATGCGGTTATCGAGTGATTCGATGTGGCCCTTGTTGGTGAACCCGGCTTCGTCGCCGAGTTGGAGCTCAACGGGGACTTTTCCGTCGGTTCCAGCGGTCAACTTGCCGGAGGCCTTGAGTGCGTTGAAACGGAGCAACGCGTTCTCATCCATGTCGGCGTAGACGTAAACGGGATCGACCGAGACGATCGTGGTCAGCGGCGTGATCGCACTGGCGAGGCTGATGTAATTCCCGACAGTGACCAGCGCGCGGCTGACGCGGCCGTCGATGGGCGCGCGGATCTCGGTGAACTCCAGGTCGAGTTTCGCGGAATCGCGGGCGGCCTTGGCGGCGAGCAGTCCGGCGCGGGCTTCCGCAAAGCGAGCTTCGCGCGCGTCAGCTTCCTCCTTCGAGATGGCCTTGCTTACCAGCAGTTGGGCCGTGCGCTTCGCCTCGCGCTCAGCGTTGTCGGTTCGGACCTGGGCCATCGCCAACTCGGCCTCGCGGCGATCGAACTCGGCCTTGTACCAACGAGGGTCGATGACGAAGAGCACATCGCCCTTCTTCACCAACTGGCCGGATTCAAACAAAACCTTCTCGATGTGGCCGGTGACGCGTGGGCGGACTTCGACAAACTCCAGCGGGGCGGTGCGGCCGGTCAGTTCCTCCCACTCAGTCAGTTCGCGTTGCTCGACGCTGGCAACCGTCACCTGCGGCGGCGGCGGAAAACCGCCACCCTGCGGTGCTTGCGGCTTGCAGCCTGCAGCGAAGATGGCGAGGGACACCGACTGCGGTCGCAACGAGCAGTGGAGCAATGGCGTAAACGTTTTCGGTCTCATAAAATGTCGGCGTTTAGTTGGCTGTTCAGTCAAGGCAAGAAAAGGTTGGTCAAGCTGTCTGCTTCTTCTTTGGGCGCTTCGGCAAGGTGGCGCCCAGCAACTCAAACGTGGTCGCCGTCAGGTCCTCGAGCAGCGCGAGATCATTCTGAATCCGCGCCTGGGTCAGGATTCCGAGATGGTAGGCATGAATGATCTTTGCCTTGGCCTTGGCGTCGGGTGCCACGATGTCCTTGTTCGCATGGGCATCGCGGATGGCCGTCTCGAGATAGCGCAATCCGTAGGCCATGATCTCCTGAATCTTCTTCTGCAGGCCCTTCTCCTGCGTGCTGACCTCGGTGCCCAGCGTGCACAGAGGACATCCCAGCACACATCCGTGCTGTTCTTTCAGCTGTATCTGGTCCTCGATGCTGAACTCACAGTGTTGGCGGATGCGTTCGAGAGGGCCGACTGAAGCAGAAAAAATGGCGTCCAGTTTGGGCCGGTACTTGGCCCATTCCTCTTCCAGCGCGGCTTCGGCCAGCGACGCCTTGCAGTCGAAGAAGTAGTAGAAGCTGCCTTTGCGCACGCCGGCCTTCTGGCAAATCTGGTCGACGGTGGTGCCGTCGTAGGAGCCGGTCCAGAAAAGCTCGGACACGGCGGCCATCAATCGTTCTTTTGCGTCACTGACACGGCCCATAATGGTGTTCTTGGTGCGTTCGCGGAGGACTGGTTTACCTTTCCGGCGGCGAAAACTAGAGAAGTAGACCAAATAGTCAACAAAATGTTTTCGACTGCCGCATGAGAAGTTTCATGGGTTCCCAGTCGTTCCGTGAGGATTTTCGATGAGGAAACGTTCCCAGTCCATGCCACCAAAGGTGCAATGACCGGGCGATGAGTCCGGAGCGAGCGAACGGGCGGGACGGACTAAATCAGGACCACGGAATGCCGGGCGCGTGGCGGCGGAGATTCTTGACGGCCACGGCGAAGTCCTTGGGCCACGGCGCGGTGATCTTCACTTCGGCGCCGGTGACGGGATGAGGCACGGTCAATTCTTCAGCATGCAGGGCCGTGGTAGCGATGAGCGGGCGCTCCACTTTGCCAGGCTTGAGGCGGTATTCGTCCTTCAGTTCCGAAAGCAGCAACGGGCGTCCGCCATAGACGCGGTCGCCGCAGATGGGCAGGCCCCAATGCTTCAAGTGAACGCGGATCTGGTGAGTGCGCCCAGTGAAGGGACGGCATTGACGAGCGTGTAGCCGCGGAACTGTTCGCGAACTTCAAACGCGGTGCGGGATTTCTTGCCGTTCTTAGGGTCGACGCGCATCTGGCCGGGGCGTCCTGGGAATGGTCCGATGGGCGCGTTCACTTCCCATTGCCGTTCCGGCGGTGTGCCGGGAAGGATGGCGACGTAGATCTTCACCGGCTTCTCGCAGCCGAAAAGATTGGCTAGGGCGACGAGCGCGGGCTTGGTCTTTGCAAGGAGGATGACCCCGCTGGTGTCGAAATCGAGGCGGTGCGCGTTGGCGAGATAGGAGAGTCCGCGCGACTTCGCCCACGGCTTGCCTTCAGCGATGCCGCTGTGAAGCAGCTTCATCAAGTTGGGCCGCTCTGGGTCGTAGCGATCCGGCGAGGTGAGCATGCCCGGCGGCTTGCTGATGGCGAGCAGGGCGTCGTCCTCGAAGAGAACGGGAATTTCCCAAAACTCCTTGGTGGCGGGGGAGGAAAGTTTAATTGGATCGCTCACGATAAAAATTGAATCCCGGCGGGGACTCCCGCCGGGATTCGTCAAGATTCAGATACGACGGTTGACTGCCGGCTAGTTCTGTCCACCGATGGTCGTTTCGCGTTTCGGACCCGCGACCTTGGCGAGTTCCACCTGCTTCCGGAACCATTGCTGGAAGGCTTCATTTTGCCGGAAGTTGCGAATCTGGTTCACGAAGGCCGGGAGTTCTTCCTTGAGCTTGGCGTCGCTGATGGCGGGACGGGACTTTGCGTAGACGATGAAGCCGCCTTCAGTCGGAGGCTGAGCGGTGAGGAACTGGCTGGCCTTGCCGACTTCCATATCGAGGGCAACGCTCTGGAGGACGCGCAGGCTCACACGCGAATCCACGTTGGTCAGGCTGCGGGTGCTGGCGGAGATCGGAGGAACGTCGATGATCTTCACCTTCTCCGCGGCGCAAATGTCGGTGAAGGATTTCTTGGCGGCGAGCCCATTGGTGAGGGTGATATGGAACGCCTGCCCTGCCTTGCGGGCTAGGTCGGTGGCCATGAACGTTTTGTAGTCGCTGGTGACCTTGTCCTTGATCTTGTCGAGCGGCTGGAGCTCGCTGGGCACCTTGCCCTTGCGGGCGATGACGTAGACAGCGCGCTTGCCGGGGATGGGGTTGAACAGCACGGGGCGTTCGTCGGTCAGCCCAAATGCCCGTTGGCGGATGAGGTCGCGAACGGTTTCTGCCGGCGAATCTTCAGTCGCCTGCGCGACGATGTCATTTTCGAACTCCTCGAGGCCCGTGGTGCGGTCGAAGGGCTTGGTGATTTTGACCGGCAGACTCTTCTGGGCAGCGAGCTTCTCGAGCGTCGCCACCTGATTGGGTTGAGCGTCGCCCATCAGCACGGTTCCGAATTCCGCGGCAGCGCGGCGGGCGGCCTGGAGTCCTTCCGTGAGGCGAATTTCTTCTTTGATCTTCTCCTTGGCGGCGGCTTCCGGCAGCGGATTGCCCTTCTCGTCGGTCCACGAGTTGGTGCCGTTGCGACCGCGGAAGTAGTATTCAGAGACGATTTCGTTCAGGTTCGTCAGCTGACCGAGGCGTTTGTCAGCGTCGGCCAGGAAATTCGATGCGGAGAACTCGACGTAGCTCAAGGTCTGGCGTTCCGGCAGACGGTAGAAGCCCATGCGATTGGTGTAGAAGCTGCCGATGGCGCCGTTGGTGATGACGACTTTGTCCATGTAGTTGCTGCTCCAGAAGGCGGCCAGTTGGGTGGCGACTTCCTGGTTTTCCTTGCGCCATAGCGTTTCGGCTTCGGAGGGCAGGACGAGGTTTCCGCTGACGCCGGCGGCCACAAACAACTGGCGCAGGCCCGCCTGATTGCGGACAAAGCGTTCGTAATCCCCGGTACGGAGGCCTTGCGGCTGGAGGAATTGCTTCTCGAAGGCGTCGTAGGGAATATCACCGAGCTGTTCGTGAACCATCAGCGCGATGGTCTTGTCACTGGCTTTGACGCCCATTTCCTTCATCTTTTGGACGAGGAAGACGCGGTAAATGGTTTCGCTCTCCAGGCGGCGGGCCGAGGCTTCATCGTTACCCGGCCACTGTTTGGTGGAGAGGAACTGCGACAGGCGAACCTCGTTGTAGGCATCAAGGTATTCGGGATGGGAGATAGGCCGGCCGTTGATGGAGCCGTAATCCCCGCTGGCTGACGGGCTGCCGCCCATTTGCACGTCAGAGGAGAAAAAGACCACCATGCTGAGGCTGACCACCACGATGATGAAAACCCATAGCCCGGTCGAATGTTTGCGAATAGTTCCGAACATAAAAATCTGTCTGTGTTTAAGGGTGCGCACCCTACCCATCCTGCATAGGGCTGGTCAAACGCAAAAAGCCCCGCAAATCTACGATTGCAAGGCTCCGCAGTTCGCGGAAACCGCCAGTGCGCCGGTCAGAATGCTGTCGGCAAACGAGTTGGTTTGCTTCACTGAAACCTCGCAGGGCATGCTTCCGGGCGTGAACAGCGAGCCATTCTTCAAGGGCTGGGCCAAACCCGGACCGGTGCCGCCCGGCGCTTTAACCGGCCTGCCCGCCGTCGCCGAAGGCGAAACCCTCGACGCCATCAGCGGTCACTTCCGGCTGTTCCAACTGGCGAACGGACACCGATTTTCCACCGATGACGTGCTGACGGCGTGGTATGGGACGAGTGGGTGTCCGACCGCTCGAACCGCTTTGGATCTCGGGAGCGGCATCGGGACGGTGGGAATGATCGCGGCGTGGCGTCTGCCCGGAGCGCGGTTTGTGACGGTGGAAGCGCAGGAGGAAAGCGTTCGTCTGGCGCGAAAATCCGCGGTGTGGAACGGACTCGAGGAGCGTTATGAGATTCGCACCGGCGATTTTCGGAATCCCGAGGTCATCCGAGTAGAGGAGCGATTTGATCTGGTGCTGGGCAGTCCTCCGTATTTTCCGCTCGGCACAGGCGTCGAGGGCGACCATCCGCAGAAGGTCGCCTGCCGATTCGAAGTTCGCGGCAACATCGCCGACTACTGTGCGACGGCGGCGCGGCACCTCGGCCACGGCGGATTCTTCGCCTGCGTCTTTCCGATCACGCCGGATGAACAGGAGGCTCGCGTTCGGGAAGGAGCTGCTGCGGCAGGATTGACCATCGTGCGGCGACGGCCTGTTGTCTTGCGCGAAGGCGAACGTCCGTTGCTCGGATTGTTTGGCATGATGAGGGCGACTGATCTGCCGGAGCGAATGCGTAATCAGACCTGGAGTGAACCGCCGTTGATCATTCGCGCCCGCGATGGATCGATGCATCCGGAGTATTCTGCGGTCAAATTGTCCTTCGGATTTCCACCGTAACCTTCACGGAGCAGGCGCGGAGGCTGGCTTGCTGCGTTTGAGTTTCAGCGAGCCGAGGTCGAACCATGCTTCGCCTTTTTCGGCCCGCAATTCACACAAGATCACCGTCTCCTCGTCCTCGGCAGTGACGGCGAATTCATGCGTGGCGATCTGCCAGTCGTTGTCCCCGATGAAGCCGTGCTTGCGCGACTGGCGTTGAGACTGACGGAGACCGGCGCCAACGCCTTTGCTGGCGGTGTCTTTCTCCAGCGGTACCACGCCCGCTGTTTTCACGCGCCCTTCGAAGACATACAGGCCGCGGGGCAAGAGCAGACGAGTTCGCCACGACGCGGTGCAACGTCCGTCCGGACCGGCGGCAATGTGCAAGGAACGCACGTCGTCGGAGGAGCGTGACAGGGCGAGCTTTCCCGTGCCGCGAACGTCGAGCTTCTGCCAGTTGGTCAACGAGGCGAAACCTGAATCGTCGAAGCGCACCGGATTCGGCGGCGGCTCGAACAGCTTCTGCGCCGCCGAGCGAACGCGCTGGGTGACGTTGTTCCGCAATCCGTTCACGGCGCTGTCGTGGTTGAGGTGATCGTTTTTCCCCAAGCTTTCGAGGATGGGACGAATTCGAGCTTGGAGCGCGTTGATATGATTGGTGAGGCGTTGGGCCGTGAAGAGGTTCGTCACGATCTGTGCGGTGCGTTCCCGGTAGATCTTTCGCCCTTCCGCCGTTTCGAAGATGGCGCGGGCGACGAGGCCTTCGACCTGTTGGGCGCGGGGAACTACCGGGGCGTTCACGTCCAAAAACATCTGGTCCATTCCGTGGGGGAAGAAAACGAGCTTGCCGGAGTCGGGATCGTGATAGACCCGGTAATTGTTCTTCTTCATCACGTAACCGTCCCAGTGCCCGGTGAGCATTTCCAGCGCGGCGAAATCGAGGAAGCGTTCGAGGTCGAGCAAAGCGCGGATGCGTTCGAGACGCGCGGTCGGGTCGGCTTCGGTCGTCGCTGCCACCAGCGCTTTCAAGTCCGCGCGGCTTCGCACGTCGCCATCGCCGGAGGTGCGTTCGAGAGGTTCGTTGATGTCGCGTAGGAAGCCGCTGTCGTAGAGGTTGCCCCTGGGGTTCTTGAAGTGGCGCCTGAGAAACGTTTTGTCGAAGCCTTCCTTCAGCACATACAGGCCGAGCTCGCGGCCGTTGAGCGAAACCCGGGCATGCGCGGTGCGCGTCGTGGGAACGCCGGCGGCGAGGAACAGTTCCGAACAGATCGCTTCCGTCATGTAACTCGGATCCTGCACCGAGTTGTTCAGCGAAAGCTTGTCGAGTCCGTGAAATTTCTGATCGTCGACAAACTTGTCGAAGTTCAGCGTGAAGGCGGGCTTTTCGTTGTCGATGTCCCGAAAGCTTCCCGCCGCGCCTTTGAGGTGGATGCCTATGTCCTCGTAGATTTTATCGCCCGCGCGAATGGTGGCGCGCACGTAATCCCGCGGCCGCTCGCGCAGCTGGGCAAGATTGGTCTTCGCGATTTGGAGGTGAAGGTGCGGAATCGTCCCGCTGCTGAAGAATTTTTCCGAGGCACTCTGGCCAGCGGAGAAATTTGTCGCCGCTGCGAGAATGGTGACGGTGAGCCAGCACCAGCGAAGGAACGAATTCACGGCGGAAGAATGGAGGAGAACGTTGCGGACGGGTTCACGCTGGCTCAGGCCGGCGGCCTGACTTGCTACCAACGGCTTCATTCCGGATAAGCGCAGCGGAGTCATGGGTTGCTTCGTTTGATTCACTCTCGCGCCCTCAGACGCGCCGTTACTCTCGGTGGTTCAATTCCCTCTGTAAACATCGGACGTCGGCCTGCCTTGGGATGTGGGTGCGGAGGAGAGCTTTGACGTCGCGAGAATGGTCTCAGCGCCGACAGGTACTGAGCGGTGGTGTTGGTTCTTGCTCTGTCACCGAATGGTAACATTCATGAAACATTGAGCTTTAAATGAGAAGCTTTCTTACTTATACCGGCCATGAGAAATGCACGTCCTGCTGTCTGGAGGACAAAACCATACCTACATAATGAAATCATCCACCATCTATGCACTCGCCGCTGTAAGCGCATTGAGCACCTGGCAATCCGGGGCCGCTGATGCGCCGTCCGTGGACGAGCGATTGAAAAAGCTGGAGGGCCTCGTCGAGGGGTTGCAGAAGGAGAACGCCGACCTGAAGAAGGAGTTGGGCTACGATCCGAAGAAACCGGCCGCCTACACCCGGGCTGGCGGCAAGGAATCCAAGATGACGCTGGGCGGCTTCTTGCAGCTCCAGGCGGAGTTCGGCAAGGCGCCGGACGGCCGCTACAACGGCATCGAGGATCGATTCCTCATGCGCCGCGCGCGGGTAAACGTGCAGGGCTCGTTCCTCGAGAATTTCGATTACAAGGCGGAGTTGGATCTGGGCGCCAACTCGCTGAGCGAACAGACCGGTTCGCGCGCGCAGTTGACGGATTTGTTCCTGAACTGGAACCGCTACGAGTTCGCCAACGTGAAGGTCGGCCAATACAAGACGCACTACGGCTGGGAACAGATTCTCTCCGATACCAAGGTGCTCACCATTGAACGTTCGCTGCCCAATGATCGCCTGACGGACGGGCGTCAGGTGGGCGCGGGTGTGATGGGCTCGGTGTTGGACAAACGCCTGAGCTATGCGGTCAGCCTCTTCAACGGCAGCAGCGTGAACAACAGTTTCAACGACAACGATCACTTCATGTATGTGGCGCGCCTGCAGGGCACCGCGGTGAAGACCGAGGTCAACAAGCTGCCGGTGGAATGGAACCTCGGCATCAATGGACTGACCACGAAGGACAATGGAGTCTCCAAGTCCGGCCTGGGAATCGATGCGGTGGCGGGCGGTGCGGTGGACAACAGCTTCGTGGGCGACCGAAATGCCTGGGGCGTCGACACGCAGTTCAAGTTCGGCCCGGTCGATCTTTTCGCCGAATACCTGCGCAGTCGTTTCGAGCCGAACAACAGTGTCCCGGCCAACGGATTCGAGGCGGACGGCTGGTATCTCATGGGCGCCTACTATCTCGTGCCGAAGTATCTTCAAGCGCTGGTGCGATTCGAGTCCTTCGATCCGGATCACAGCGTGAAAGGAAACACCACCGACGTCTGGACCTTCGGTCTCACCTACTACATCAAGGGCGACGACTTGAAGCTCGCGGCCAACTACCTCTACGGCGATCAAGACGGAGTCAACGGCCACAAAGGCCGCCTGTTGCTCCGGGCGCAAGTGATGTTCTGATTCCTTGCGGCAGTTTTTCGGTGCGAACGGCGCCTGCGAAAGCGGGCGCCGTTTTCTTTTCGGCCACACGTTGGCCGTCCATCGTGCGAAGTGAGGCTTTCCGTGGCCGAAAAAAAGTAGCTTGAACAATTTTTGCGTCGACCGATGGAGGATGGTGTCCGGCTCAACCGACCGGGCATGGGCGAGAAATGGGGGTTGAAGGGCAGTTCAGCCATCGATCTCTCGCACCGGGCCAAGCGTCGCCTGGGAAATGATCCGCCGAGTGGCGTGATTTTTCCCCGGACCTTGGCCGTGTGACTACTGTGAAGACTGATAGCGATTGGCCTGCCCGCGTCGTGCGCGAGGTCCGAGTTTCTCGGACCTGCTCGTGCGAAGGCTCGAGTTTGTTTCGCGGTCGCGCTGGGCAGGGAGCCATTCGCACGTTCCTTCCCGCAAGTTTTCCCTCGTTCCAACACTGAACTCAAACCTCCCATGAAAAGATACGCCACACTCCTCCTCGCGCTGGCCGCGTTTCCCGTGACTGCCCTGAGTGAGGGACTCGAACCCGCCGTCCAGTCCAAGATCGACGCCGAAGTAAAAACGATCGAATCCTGGGCCAAGGATCCTACGGTTGTTCAAGCCGTGAAGACTCATAACACGAGCCCCCCGGCGGAAGCGGCGGCGATGAACCAGGACAAGTGGAAGTCGCTCACCGTGCTGGACCCGGCGGTCCGTTCCTTCACCAAGAATCCGTCGGCCGAGCTGATCAAAGGGAAGAAATCCGCGGCGGTCAGCGAAGCATTCATTTCAGCCGCAGACGGCACCAAAGTCGCGTTCTTGGCGAAGACTTCCGGCTGGTCCCACAAAGGCAAGGCGAAGCACGACGTCCCGATGACGGGAAAAACCTGGCAGGGCGCGGTCGAAATCGATGAGTCCACCGGCTTGCAACAAGTGCAGGTCGGCGTGCCCGTGCTGGATGGCGACAAGCCCATCGGTTCGCTCGTCGTCGGCTTGAGTCTCTCCAAGCTCGGCAGCAATTAGTACGGGCGAAATTTCTGAAACAGTTCACGAAACGAAAGCGATTTGACCATGGCCAGAAAAATCAATATCCCGCGCCAGTTGCTAATCCTGCTGCTGGTCGCCGTCGGGGTCACCGTGCTGACTTCCGCGCTTTCGTTCGGCCTGCTGCGGCAATCCAGCAGCTCGGCCAAAAGGCTGACGGCTTCTGCCGTCGGAAAAATGGAAGGCACCTACAACCTGCTCGAAACGCTCGGCAATCAGCAGAACGGTCTGCTCCGCTTCCTGCGCTTGAAGGATCCGGACGAGCTGGAGAAGGCGTTGAACTACGTCCAGACCAAGCAGGCCGAAGTGGCCAGGCTCGTCGATGCGACGGGTGAAGCCGGCGCGCCGATTCGTGAAAAGCTGGCCGTGGTTTCCAAGACCGAGAAGGCGATCATTGACGAACTGCTGAAGGGAAATGCCAGCATTGCGTTCGAGCAGTTCATTTCCAAGGCCACTGTGGATTACGAAGCGGTGCATGATGAGATCAGCCGGTTCCATCATAACGTCGCCGAGCAGACCACAGCCGAGATGGAACGCGAAACCGCTCGCAACGAAGCGGCCTTGTGGTGGCAGATGGGAATCATCGCAGCCTTGCTCCTCGGCGTGCTGGGATATGGATGGATTACCAAGGGCCGCGTCACCTCCCACTTGAACGCTGTGGCGGGCACGCTTGCCGAGATCAGCGTCCGGGTCGCGGAGAATTCAGCCCAAGTGTCACACTCCAGCCAGTCGCTGGCGGAAGGCGCGAGTGAACAGGCGGCGTCGCTCGAGGAAACCGGTGCGTCGCTGGAAGAGATGTCCAGCATGACGAGCCGAAACTCCGAGTCGTCCAAAGCGGCGAAGGAACTCACCTCGCAAGCGCGTCAGTCGACCGCGCTGGGCGCGGAAGATATCCAGCAGATGACGAGCGCGATGGAGGCGATCAAGGCTTCCAGCAGCAACATCGCGAAGATCGTGAAGACCATCGACGAGATCGCATTCCAGACGAACATCCTCGCCTTGAACGCAGCAGTTGAGGCGGCCCGCGCAGGGGAGGCCGGAGCTGGATTCGCCGTCGTGGCGGACGAGGTGCGCAGCCTCGCCCAGCGCAGTGCGCTCGCCTCGCGGGAGACGGCGGAGAAAATCAACGATTCGATTCTCAAGAGTGAGCACGGCGCGAGCATCAGCGCGAAGGTTGCCACGCGCCTCACGGAAATTGCGGGCATGACCCGGCAGGTTGATGAACTTGTCGCGGGCATTGCCGCGGCGTCGAACGAACAGAGCCAGGGCATTTCCCAGATTAACACTGCCGTTTCGCACATCGACAAAGTGACGCAAGCCAACGCCGCCGCGGCCGAGGAAAGCGCCAGCGCGATGATTGAACTGCAGACGCAGGCTTCTTCCATGAAACAAGCGGTGGACGACTTGATGAGCTTGGTCGGTCGTTCCTCGAACTCGACCGGTCCCGCCCGGCAGACGAAAACTGCGCCGCAGACTGTCCCGGCCACCGTCGCGCCGCCGGTATTCTCGAACGACGAACTACCTTTGCCGCCATCCGCTCCTGCGGTTGAACCGCAACCGTCGCGGGCTCGCGGGTCTCTGAAGGGAACAGCGCCGGAAAGCGCCGGTAACTGGAAAGACTTCTGACCGCCCGGGAAGGCGACGGGTCAGGAGGGTTTGTTCGCCTTGTTCTTCTCCCGCTGTTCGGCGAAGAACGATAACAGCAGGCTGCGGCACTCCTCGAGACGCACGCCACCGCTGATCGCGCACTGATGGTTGAGCGTCGGAAACTGGAGCAGATTCATCGCGCCCCCCGCTGCTCCACCTTTCGGATCGCCCGCGCCAAACACCACCCGTTCCAATCGTGTGTGCACGATCGCGCCGGCGCACATCGGGCAGGGTTCCTTTGTCACGTAGAGCGTGCAATCGGTCAGCCGCCAGTCGCCGACCAGCTGTTGCGCTGCGGTGAGCACGAGCATTTCCGCGTGGGCGGTGGCGTCCTTCAGCAGCTCCACTTGATTTGAGGCGCGCGCGATGATGCGGCCTCCGCGCACTACGACCGCGCCGACGGGCACTTCCTCCGCCGCGTACGCCTTGGCGGCCTGGCGCAGAGCTTCGCCCATGAAATAATGGTCGCTTTGCAGGTCGATGATCGGCTCGTCCATATCGGAGAATCAGCTTTTTGCTGGCGAGGACTGTTCCACGAGCCAGTCGAATCGTCCATCGTCGTGGCAACGACAGTGCGCGGCGAAGAATCCGCCGCGATGCCGCCAGAAGAGCGGCCAGATTTGCTCTCGATCCGTCTGCGGAAGTTTCAGCCAGTCCAGCGCGGCGCGGGGGAAGAACTCGAATCGCCCTTCGCGATGCACCGGGGGCGTGGAGACCAGGCGGGGCTTGATCTCGAAGAGGAACATCAACCAGTGCGCCTGCCCGGCGTAGCCGTGCTCGCTGACGATGCCAGTGAGATGAAGGTCGGCCGGCGCCAGTGAGATACCGAGTTCCTCTTGAGCTTCGCGACAGGCGCAGGCGTAGGGAGATTCGCCGACATCCGTGTGGAGTTTTCCGCCGCACGGACTCCACAGGCCGCGGTTTGGTTCCTGTGCACGTTCGAGCAGCAGCACGTCGTCACGCTCGTTGAACGCGTAGAGCAGCGTGGCAATTTTATAGGGCAACGCCATGCGCGGAGTGAACCAGCGACGGACAGACCGCGCAAGGGTCCGGCCTATTTCTTGCCGATCGCAAAGAGCGTCTTCGAAGTGCGAACGAAGAGCTGGCCTTGCGAGATCGGGATCGCGGCGCGCAGGGTGTTCTCGCCTTCGCCCATCTCGGCCATGTGCAGCAGCTTGAATTCGCTGCCGCCGGCCTGGACGACGAAGACTTCGCCCGCGAAGTTCATCATGTAGATCTTGCCGTCGGCGGCGGTGGGCGTGGATTGGAAGATGCCTTTGCCTTTCAGGTCGCCTGACCACCCGACTTTGCCGTCGGGTTCGATGCAGAGGAGTTTCTTCTTGGTGCCATTTAGGATGTAGAACTTGCCTTCATAGAACAACGGCGTGGGCACGTCACTGCTGAGTTCGCGCACGTCGAGTGGACGGGCGGAAGCATTCGGATCTTCGCTCGTCTGGATGAAGCTTTGCCAGGCGAGATCCTTGTGCGTGAGCGTTCCTTTGCCACCGAGCTTCACGGCGTAAACGGGGGAGTCTTTCGGACCGCAAGCGAGCACCACGCCCGCGCCAGCGGTGGGCGATGGCACAAGGCGCCAGTGGCCGATACGGGTCGGATTCCATGTGCCCCAGCGCCAGTATTCCTTGCCGGTGTCGGGATCGTGACCGCTGACGCAATCGCCGCCGACAATCAGTAGTTCCTCCCGGCCATTGTGGGTGTAGGGAGTCGGTGTGCTGAAGGCTTCGAGCGATTCCTGCTGGGCTTCGGAAGGGCGTACCACGCGCCAGAGTTCCTTGCCGGTTTTCGGGTCCATGGCGAGCAGGTACGATTCATTCGGACCGTCCTGCTTGCCGCGCCCGTTCACCGGCACGTTGCGTTGGAGGACCTGAAGGTAGAGCCGGCCATCGTGCAGCAGCGGGCTGGTGCTGAAGGTCCATTGAAACGCAAACTGGCCGTAGTCCTTTTCGATGTTACGTCGCCACACTTCTTTGCCGGCCACTTCAAAGCAAACGAGCTCGCCATTTCCGTAGAAGAACCAGACGTGCTTGCCGTCGGTGACGGGCGAGGAATTCGAGAAGGTGCTCATCCGATCGCGGCCGGCACCGTCGGAGATTTTGGCGCGCCAAAGTTCCTTGCCCGTCTTGCGATCAAACGCCAGAGCGACGCAGGTCTTCGCCGCATCGTCCGTGGAGGACACGAAAACGTAGTCATCCCAAACCACCGGTGAAGCGCCGCTTGGCCCCGGCATCGGCGCCGTCCACAGGACGTTCTCGGTGCGGCTGAACGTGGCGGGCAGACTCTTTTCTGTCGTCGATCCGTTGTAGTTGGGCCCGCGCCAGTTGCCCCAGTTTTCCGCCTGAAGCGAGGTGAGAGCCGCGGTGAGGACCGCTGCGACGACAGTCAGTTTGGTGCACGGTAATTTCATAATGTTGGCAAAACAGTTGGGCGGAATGCAGTTCGCCCGGGTTCAATGTGTCCGCTTGTAGACCGGCCTTGGACGCGCGGCAAGCGGGATTGATTGAATGGAAATCGACCGGCACGAAACCGGTGAGGAAGTGGGGAAAGCGTCTTTCTGCTTTACCGGCGCCACCACGAGCGACCCTTGCTGGGCGCATCGTCGTCTTGCTGGTTCTTGAGGCCTTGGAGGAGATACTGGCTGCGGGCATTTTCCAGAGCCATCTGGAACTGGGCGTAGGTCGCGTAACGTTGGGCCGGATCCTTCGCCATGGCGATGGCGATGGCGTCGCTGGTGAGTTGTGAAATGTCCGTCCGCACTTCGTTGGGCGGAGTCAGCGGCGTGTGAACGTGACCGGCGACGACTTGCTCGACGGTTTCGGCTTCGAATGGCACGTGACCGGTCAGGGCGTGATAGAGGGTGCCGCCGAGGCTGTACATGTCCGAATGAAACGTCTCGCCTTGGCGCTGAATTTTCTCAGGAGCGACATAGTAGGGCGTACCCCAAATGGTCGATTCGTATTCGGCGCCTTCTTCGGCCTGACGGGCTAGGCCGAAATCCACCAGCTTCGGCTCTCCGTATTCGTTGAAGAGGATGTTGCCCGGCTTGATATCGCGATGCAGAAGGTTGTGCTGAAGCGCGCTTTCCAAGGCGGAGGCGACCTTGATCCCGACATCGAGAACGGTCAGCTCGTTTACGAACCCATCGCGAATGATAAGGTTGTCCACGCTGCCATGGTCGGCCAGTTCCATCACGATATAGGGACTGCCCTGATGTTCATCGAACGAATAGACGTGGATGATGTTCGTGTGGTTGAGGGACGCGGTGGCGCGGGCTTCGCGATAGAAGCTGTCCATCACCTGCTTGTCGTCCGCCATTTCGCGCTTGAGCATCTTGAGGGCGACGGTGCGTTCCAGACTGACATCAAAGGCGCGATAAACCGTGCCCATGCCGCCGGAGGCGACAACTTCGCGGACTTCGAAATTCCGGATGAGGGTGGGAACGATGACTGGATGGCCGCATTTATTGCAGGACACCGGCTCCAGCGGGGCTAGATCGCTCGAGAGCCAATGCTTGGCGTGGCACGCACCACACTCGGCCATGCGAAGGGGTTTTCGATCTTTGCTGTCGGAATCAGGCACCGCTTGAAGATACCAGAGCTCGCGAAACCGACAAGAGATGAAGTAATCCGACGCTTCGCGAGGGAGCGGAAATATTTTTCTCAGAATCTTCTGAAGCCAGCGAGAAATCGCGAGGCCGGACGAGCTCAAAGTCGAGTGGTAAGATTTTGCCGAGTGGACCTGTTGACCTTCAAAGTTCGTATGTTACTCTCCCTACGTAATTATGAGCGCACGTAAAATTGACAACTCGGCGTTGCTACAACCCGTTTCGATCCAGGCCCAAACCACCCGGTTGGATCTTCCTGCCAACTCCGTGCGCATCCGCAAGAATGGAATCGAGTTCCGCGCCGATAGCGCCATCCCGGTCTGGACCGAGATGACAGTGGCGATGCAGACCCCCACGGACTCGCGAAAGGTGAACTTCACCGGAGTCGTCGTGGCGTGCAGTGGCAATCGTCATGCCGGTTACGTGGTTTCTCTCCTCTTCACCAGCCTGTCCAAGCAAGCCCAGGCTCGGCTCCATTCTATGACGGTTGCGCCGTAGTCCTTCGGTCGAAGCAGCTTGGTTTGCCTCCGTGGGGAAATGCCCGCGGAAGCTCCTCGCCTACCCAAGTCCTGTCCCTCACCCCGCTTCGTTTAAGGCTGGGTGATTTGGTTCACCGACTTCAATTTCCAGTCCGTAATCTTTTGCACCTGCTTGCCAGGCCAGACGACGGTCACTTCGTCCACCTGAGTCGACGTCCCAAGCCCGATCGTGACGGGCAGTTCGGACTGCGACAGGTAACTTCTGGCCCCCATGACCTGGCGCGACAACACCTGATTCCCTGCGCGAACCTTGATCCAGGCGCCGATCCCGTCCCGGTTACTCCTCGCTCCGGTGAGTTTGAACCTCAGCCATTGATGGTTCAGCGACTGGTCGTTGCGCAGAAGCAATGGTGGTCCGCCAATCTGTGTAATCACTACGTCCAGATCGCCGTCCCCATCGATATCCGCGAAAGCCGAGCCGCGGCCGACGACAGGCTTGAGCAAATCCTCACCGCATTTCTCAGCGGCCACCGGCACGAAACCCATTCCCTGGCTGGCGCCTCGGTTCCAGAATAACTGCGCTGGTTGACGATACCGCTGGCTGGCCTGGAACTTCTGAATCTCCTCCTCCAAATGGCCGTTGGCTGTGAGCACGTCCTGTCTTCCATCCAGGTCGTAGTCAAAGAAGAACAGCCCAAACTTCAGGAGCAGCCGGCTCGCGGGGCCGACACCCTCCGTGATCGCTTCATCCGCAAACATCAACGCGTCCCGCTGCGAGACGTAGAGAGCGTTCATTTCGTTGGCGAAATTGCCGATCGCAATGCCCAGCGCGTCGTCGTTGCGAAACCGGGCCGCGTCGATCCCCATCGCGCCGCGCGCCATTCCATAAGCGTCGAACGCGATGCCGGAGCGGGACCCGATTTCCTCGAACGTTCCGTCACGGCGATTGCGGAACAGAAAGTTTTGCACCGTATCGTTCGCCACCACGATGTCGATCCAGCCGTCGTTATCGACATCCACGGGCGCGACGGCGAGGGATTTTCCCATGGGCCGGCCGGTGGAAGGATTCTTCACCTGAATGCCGCTGGCGGCCGAGATATCGATGAAGCGCCCGTTTCCCTCGTTGCGATAGAGAGAAGGATATGTGCCTTCGAAATTCATCGGCGGCCCGTAAGCGCGCGTGACGCCGTCGATCTTGTAGCCGACCTCCAGATCGATGGCCTTGGACCAGCGCACATAATGGCACACGAAGAGGTCGAGATCGCCGTCATTGTCCACGTCAATCCAGGCCGCGCTCGTGCTCCAGTCGTTCGTGGATCCACCGACGCCAGCCGTGGTTGTCACGTCGACGAATCGGCCTCGACCTTCGTTGTGGAACAGGCGGTTCTCATTCACTCCGGTCAGGAAAACATCGACCAGCCCGTCGTTGTCGTAGTCACCCACCGCCACCCCCATACCGAACAAGCTGACGCCGAGTCCCGAGCCGGCGGTGACGTCCTCGAAGCGCCCGCGTCCGTCATTGCGATACAATGCCGCGGTGCGGCCGGCGGCTCCCCGCCAAGGCCACTCAGTTCCGTTCACGAACAGCAAATCCTGATCGCCATCCGCATCGAAATCAAAAAACGCCACCCCACCGCCCATCGTTTCCGGCAGCAGCTTGTCTCCATACGCTCCGTTGAAGTGGGAAAAGGTGATGCCACTGCCGGCGGTAACATCCGTGAACTTCACCAGCGGCACCTCCACCTGCGCAGGCGCGGAGGCTTGAGGGGCGGTCAATGGAGTTTGCCGGGTGGGTTGCTGTGGTCCGGGGCGGTTCATCCACCAAATCACCAGAACGGCGGTGACAGCGAGGATCCCCCAAGCGGTCGCAGACCACCGGAAGGCCCGGCCAATGCGGGCGTCGTCCCGGGAATCCGGGGCGGGATCCGTGTGCTGCGGTGACGAAGAATTCATGCCTGTGGTGCGGCCAGCATTCCGGCTGACGCCCAAGAATTCAATCTCTTTGGCAAGACTCAACGTTGCGCGACCCGGGAGTGCCCGAGAAATTATTCCTGTAATTCGTCGCCATTCCGCCGAAGCTCCTGCGACGCATGACCGGGCCGGCTTTACTCCAAAAGACGTGGTCGAAGTGGATCTTGTTGTTCCTCTTCTGGACCGTGCTGGGTCTCGCCTTTGCCGGGCAACACTATCTTTCCCGTTCCAAGTTTGGCACCCCGGTTTCGTGGAATCTCGCCATGGGCCGGGCGTTGGCCGACTGGTATGTGTTCGCGTTGCTTTCGGTTCCGGCATTGTGGTTGGGTCGACGGTTCCCGGCGGCCGGACCGCGCTGGCCGCAGGCGCTCGCGGTTCATCTCCTCGTCAGCGCGGCGTTTTCCATCGGATGGATGTGTCTACGGGCCGGATTCGAGGAATGGCGCACGCGAGGCGCCGAAGATCCAGTGACCTTCAGCGCCGCCTTCAGTCAGGCTCTCGGCGCCACGTTCTTTTTCAATCTTCTTGTGTACTGGGGCATCGTCGCCGGTCAGAACGCGTTCACTTACTACTGGAAATTTCACGAACGCGAGCTGCACGCGGCCGCGCTGGAAACGCGGCTCACCGAGGCGCGACTTCAGGCGCTGCAAATGCAGCTCAATCCGCACTTTCTCTTCAACACGCTCAACGCGATTGCATCCCTCATGCACAAGGACGTCGATGCGGCGGATCGCATGATCGTCCGCCTCAGCGAGCTGCTGCGGTACGCGCTCGACAGCACCAATGAACAGGAGGTTCCGCTGCGCCAGGAACTCGATTTTCTCGGGCGCTATCTCGACATTCAGCGCGCGCGCTTTGGCGAACGCCTCACCATTAAACACGAGGTGGAAGATGCGGCGAAGGAGGCGCGTGTTCCGAATCTGATTCTTCAGCCTCTGGTTGAGAATGCCATCGAACACGGTCTAGAACCTCAGGCGCGGTCCGGCGAAATCGTCCTGCGCGCGTTTCGGCGTGATGGACGGTTGGTTCTCGAAGTGGAGGACAACGGGGTGGGATTGAAGAGCGGTATGAAGCCTTCCGAAGGCATCGGGCTTTCCAACACCCGGGCACGCCTTCAACAACTCTACGGCGCAAGCCAGCGTTTGGATTTCGTTTCCAGCCCGAGCGGAGGGTTGATGGTGCGCATTGAAATTCCGTTTCGTTCCGCCGGGTCTGGTTAGATCGAGTCTGTCGCAAATCCGGAAAGCCTCCGCGCTTTACTTTCTTGCTGGGAAGAGGATCTTACCGGCATCTCACAGCGCACGGATTAATCTCAAAATGGGGCACCTGCGCGGCTCGCGCGGAGGCGCCTTGGTTTCATATCATGAACGAATCCTCCGCCAATCCCTCGGGCGCGCAGGTGGTCGCGATGCAGCTCCTTCAGCAGTCCGGCGTGCTTCAACCGGCCCGGATCATTGTCGACCTTAACGCCGAGAAATCGAACGACCAAAGTACGTTCCAGCAGGTGATTGCAGCCATCCAGGCGGATGAACCACTGGCCAAGCGCGTAATCTATCTGGCGAACTCCGCTTGGTTCGGAGGCAATATCAAAGTTAACAAGGTCGCCGAGGCCTTTGGCCGGCTGGGGACCACGGATTTCTACAAGGCCTCCGTCGCCGCCGCGTTGCGTTATCATCTGGGTGATGGCGAGGAGAACAGCCTTTGGTGGCAGGAATCGGAAACCATCGCGCACGTCTGTGAAATGACCGCGCAGCAGTTGAATCCGGGGCTGGTCGACGCGGCTTTCTTCGCCGGGCTGTTCCGCGATTGCGCTGTGCCGTTGATGGCCAGGAATGTGGTGGACTACGCCTACCTCGTGGAGGATGCCCTCGGGTTCTCACCGGGATCAGTCCAGATTGAATTGGAGTGCAACCAGACGGACCACTGCACGGTGGGAGCCGCCATTGTCCGTGCGCTGAAGTTTCCGGCGTTCTACGCCGACGCGATCCAACATCACCACGCGCAAACTCTCTCGGGCGTAGAGTCGGAGGAAGCCAAGCAGCTCCTCGCCATTTTGCTATTGGGCAAACGCATTGATGCTTGGAGCGACAAGGACATCGTGGCGTTTTACTCCGAACCGTCGGACGCCAGGCTCATGTCTGAGATCGCGATTGCCTTTCGCCTGACCAAGGGCGCGCTGGACGATGTTGTCGTTGAGATGCTGCGCCTTTATGGCTTGCGCCGCGCGCACGGTTGAGCGCTCATTTTCCCCCGTGAAGACCCGAGTCCTTATCGTCGATGACGAACCGCTGGCCCGCGAGCGCACCCGCTCGTTGCTGGAGACGCTGCCCGACATCGAGTGTGTGGGCGAATGCGCGGATGGCGCTTCAGCGGTCGCCGCGATTCGCAAGGACGCACCGGACATCGTGCTGCTCGATGTCCAGATGCCGGAGCTCGATGGCTTCGGCGTCATTTCGGAACTGTCCGGCGGCCGGATGCCGGCGGTGATTTTCGTGACCGCGTATGATCGCTTTGCGTTGAAGGCGTTTGAAGTCCACGCGGTCGACTACCTGCTCAAGCCCTTTGACAAGGAGCGTTTCGTCACGGCGATCAACCGCGCCATTGAGCAGGTAAAACGGCAGCAGGCCGGTGAGCTCAGCCAAAGGTTGACGGCGTTGCTGGCGGATGTCCGGCCGGAACAAGCGCGGCCCAAGTCGGTGGATCGCATCGCGGTGAAATCCAGCGGGCGCGTCGTGTTTGTGAAGGTGGACGAGATTGATTGGATCGAGGCCGCCGACAACTACGTGAACCTCCACGTTGGCGCGGAGAACCATCTTCATCGCGAAACGATGTCGTCGCTGGAAGGCCAGCTGTCGCCCGATAAATTCATGCGCATCAGCCGGTCCACCATCGTGAACATGGATCGCATCAAGGAGCTGCAGCCCCTCTTCCATGGCGAGTACGCGGTCATCCTCCGCAATGGTGCCAAGCTCACGCTGAGCCGTAGTTATCGTGAGAAGCTCGACCAGTTGATGGGGCGCATTTCGTAGTCGCGCGGGCGTCAGACCACTTCCACCGGACACTTCGGAATGGCGTCGAGGAACGCCTGCCCGTAGCGCTTCGTGAGGACGCGATTATCCAGCACCACCACGATGCCTGAATCGCTCTTCGTGCGGATGAGCCGTCCGACGCCCTGGCGAAACTTCAGGATCGCCTCCGGGAGCGAAAAGTCTCCAAACGAATTTCCACCGTGCGCTTCGATGGCTTCGATGCGTGCCTCGATGAGCGGATGGTCCGGCACGGCGAACGGCAGCCGCGTGATGATGACGTTCGACAGCGCTTCGCCTGGCACATCGACGCCCTGCCAGAAGCTGTCCGTGCCGAAGAGCACCGAGTCCACGTCTTCCTTGAACTTCTCCAGCATCGCCGACCGCGGCGTTCCGGTGCCCTGGATGAAGACTTGCAGCCCGAGGCGATCGAAGAACGGTTGCATGCGTTCGCCCACTTCCAGCATCAGCTTGAAGTTCGTGAAGAGCACGAAAGCCTTGCCGTGCGTCATCGTGACGAAGTGCTCGATCCAGTGGATTAACGCGTCGCGGTAGCCGGCCTCGCGCGGGTCCGGCATTTTGTTCGCGACGAAAATCTTCATCTGCCGCTCATAGTCAAACGGCGATCCGACCTGAAGTTTCTCGGCGCGCTCGCCACCGCGCTCACGCCCGATGCGTGACGCGTGACGCGTGATATGGTTTTAGCCGGTGCGTCGTCAGTCACGGATGACGTATCACCCATCACGTTCTGCGTCGCCAGCGTCGCGCTGGTCATGATCACGGACGTGTCCGTTCCGAAAAGCCGGTAGCGCAGGAATTCCGCAACGTCGATCGGCGCCGCGTTCAGCGCGAGGTTCTTCTGCGCCTTGCCGGTGCGTTCCACCCAGTAAACGTAGTCATCCGCGCTCTGGCTCAGGAAAGTCGCGATCGCTTCGCGCAGCTCCATCAGGCGCCGGTTGCACTCGGTCAGCTCCTGTCCGGTTTCCTTGTCCTCGGAGAGCTTGATCAAATCGCTGACCGCCTCGCGCAGGCGCTGGATCGGCAACGTCATGTTGTCCTGCACGAGATCCGGACGCCGGATGCGCAGCTCGGTCCAAGCGCGGGAGGGTCCGCCGCCCGGCTTCTTGGGCTGGCTACCGGCGAGTTCCTCGCAGACGCTTTCCACCAGGGTGAAGAAGTCGTCGCTCTGCTTCAGCACATCCGCGACGAGTTTCACCGGCTCGCCCTTGCGCAGCACCGCGAGCAGGCCTTTCTCCGTGCGCGGATTCCAGAGGCGCTGGAGTGAGTAACGAATCTGCCCGCTCGAAACGCTGACGCCGATGTGGCGCGCCGCGACCTGTTCCACGGTGTGTGCCTCGTCGAAGATCACGAAGTCGTTCTTGAACAGGATGCCGCCCTCCGGTTCCTCATCGACACTGCCGAGCAAGGTGAAGAACAACGTGTGGTTCAAGACGAGCACATCGGACGAAAGAATCTTGCTCCGCGCGCGCTGGAAGAAACAGATGCCGCTGCTCTTGGCGAAGTCCGATTGGTGCCCGCAAATCTTCGGCGTGCAGAGTCCGCGCTCGGAGCAGACGTGCGACCAGACCTTCGGGTCCGGCTCGGTGTCGAAGTCGGACAGGCTTCCGTCCTTCGTTTCCTTCGACCATTCGTAGATGCGCTGCAGTTCGGCCTGCTCGGGCGAAGTGAACAGGCCGTCCGCTTGCGCCATCGCCTTTTGCAGCCGACGAGTGCAGAGATAATTCTGCCGTCCTTTCAGCATCGTGTAGCTGAACTCGACTGGCAGCACCTGCTTCAGCACCGGGAGATCTTTCTCCACGAGCTGTTCCTGCAAGTTGATCGTGTGTGTGCAGATGACGGCCTTCTTCTTCCGGCTCGCGGCGAAAAGGATGGCGGGCACGAGATAGGCGAAACTTTTTCCGACGCCCGTGCCTGCTTCCACCAGCAGGCTTTCGCGTCCTTCCAGAGCCTTCGCGACGGCAACGGCCATCTGCTGTTGTTCCGGGCGATACTCGAAGTTGCGCGCCTTCGAAAACACGCCGGTCTCGGAAAAGATCTCCTCGACCTGCGCGACGATGTCCGCGGCGGAATCCGTTGGCTCGATGTTGCTGATCATCGCGGGTCTTGATCAGCTCCGTCGGACGGAAACTTCCACGGTGGCCTTGTTCTTGGCCACGCTATCGGCCGGCAGCACGCCGCGCCAGTTCGTGCAGGGATAGATCACGGCGTTGCGGCCGATAATGCTGCCGGGATTGAGCACGGCGTTGCAGCCGATCTGGCCGTGGTCGCCAATCAGCGCCCCGAACTTGCGCAAGCCGGTGTCGATCCGTTCACCGTTCCATTCCACCGCGACGTTGCCTTTGATGACCTTCACATTGGAGAGCACGACGCCGGCGCCGAGGTGCGCCTTGTAGCCGAGGATGGAGTCCCCGACGTAATTGAAGTGCGGCACTTCGCAGTTGTTGAAGAGCATTGCGTTCTTCAGCTCGCACGAATTGCAGACCACGCAGCCGTCGCCAACGATGACGTCCTCGCGGAAGTAGGCGTTGTGACGGATCTGGCAGTTGCGTCCGATGATGGCCGGGCCTTTGATCATCACACCGTCCTCCACCACCGTGCCTTCGCCGATGAAAACGTCGTCGCCGATGTGGACCTGACCATCGCATCGGTTGTGCAGCTCGCGACGGACATTGGCCTTGAGGTAGTCCTTGATGCGCTTCAAGGCGTCCCACGCGTTCTCGCAACCGTCGAACAACGCAGCGTGTTCGGTCTTGCTGAGGTCAAAGAGGTCCGTCGGTTTGAACATGGCGTAGACGGTATGGTAAAGGCGGGACACCGCAAGTTTCGAGTGACCGTGGCGAGTTGGTGGAAGTGGGAGCGGCGGAGGCGTAGAAACCGCGGGATTAGCCTGTGAAATCACGATAATCGGCTCGACTTTTGAGCCACAATGAGCGACAAATAACGCGAACCCAGACAGTCGACAACCGGCACGAGGCAATCCCTCCGTGGCGCAAACGCAGCAATCAATCAGACTATGAAATCCAAGAGCAACTTCTGCACACACAGGCTGGCGCTGGTGGCCGGCATCCTGATGGCTGGCAGCGTTTCCAACGCGCTGTCGCAGGTCTTTACCGACAATTTCAACGACGGCAACGATACGGGTTGGGACCGTTACGATACCATCGGAAGCCATCCCGCATTCCCGGATCAGGGAACGTGGACGTTTCCCAGTGGCGGCTACCGGATGCAGGCCGCCGCTTCGCCCGCGCCCAGCGCTGTGGGGCCCGCGCGCATTGGCAGCCTTCGCTCGCAGGTTTATACGGACTTTTATGTCGCCGTCGACGTGTTGAACTGGAACGACACCATTGATCAATCGTTCGGTCCCTTCGCGCGCCTGACGGATATCGGTCTCGGCACCACGAAAGGATACGTGATGACGTATCAGGTGGGCAGCAAGGACATTGATATCACACGCGTCACCGGAGAAGCAGCGGAACGAAGCGTCCGACAGAATGGCGAGGGCGACATCACCTTGGAGCTGGGCAAGAGCTACCGGTTCGTCTTCATGGGAAAAGGCGCGTTGCTCACCGCGCGAGTTTACGACCTCTCCGATCTCGTGAATCCCCTTGTCGAAATTTCCGGCACGGACACGGAACCCTATACCAGTGGAGTCAACGGATTGCTCGTTTATGACAACAGCGATACGGCGGACTCCAGCGCCGACGCCACATTCGACAACTATTTTGAAGCGGACATCGAGCCGCCCGTGCTCCGCATGACCAGCCAAAGTTTTGGCGACTGGATGCTGTCCTGGCCGGCCGAGGCGTCCCAGTTTGTTCTCCAGACGGCAACCGCCATGACGGGGAACGCGGCTGACTGGACGGATGTCACTGACAACATCATTCCGCCCAGTGACGGGAATCCGGTCTACTCCTACACCTTCTCTTCAGACCCGCTTCTGGGTGGCGGGCTGCCGAAGCAATTCTTCCGACTCGTCCGCCGCTGAGCGGGCTTCGTCGTTCGACCCATTTACTTGCCGGGCGGGGGCTGAAAGGCCTCCGTCCGGCGCACGGTTTTTCCCGGGCGAGCTCCGGTGTGAACATCGTTCGCGACTACCGCGATCCCATTGACCATTACCCGCGAGAAGCCTGAGGCGTAGTGATGCGGGTCATTGAACGCCGCGTGATCCCGCACCTTCGCCGGATCGAAGATGACCAGGTCGGCCCACGCGCCCTCGCGAATTGTTCCGCGGTCCTTCAGTCGAAATGTCGTGGCCGGCAGCGAAGTCATCCGGCGAACGGCGTCCTCTAGTCGCAGCAGCTGGAGCTCGCGGACGTATCGCGCCAGCAGCCGTGCGTTGTTCCCGTATCCGCGCGGATGCGGCACGCCTTCCTTGAACTTTCGCACTCCGCTGTCGGCCGCGAACGTCGTGTTCGGATGCTGGAGAAACTGCTGCAAGTCCTCCTCGGCAATGCCGTGAAACACACCGCTCGCGCCGCCGTTGGCTTGAATGGCGAGGATCGTTTCGATCTGGTCGTCCAGCGCCACCGCCCCGCGTTTCTTTTGTGCTGCCTGCACAATGTTCAGCCCGTTCAGCGACGGATCGTGAGGACAGCTCGCGATGACGGCGTACGAGTAATCCTCGCGCCCGCCCTTCTTCAGCGTCTGCTTCATCGCGGAGATCATTTCAGCCTTCATTACCGGATCGGCGAGGTGATTGGTGAACTTGCCGCCTTCGCGATACTTCTCCGGCACGAGCTGACTGATGCCTGTGCTTGAGGCGGTGTAAACGTATTGGTCCTGCGTGATGTCGAGCCCATCGGCTCGCGCGCGTTCGATGGCTTCAATCACCCGCTGCGTCTGGCCCCAGTTCGATTTGCCGGACAGCTTCACGTGAGAAATCTCCGCGCGAATCTTCGCCTCGCGGGCGATGCGGAACACCTCATCCAGTGCATCGAAAATTTCACTGCTCTCGCTGCGCATGTGGCTCGCATAAATCCCGCCGTACTTCGATGCAACTCTGGCCAGCTCGATGATTTCCTCCGTCTTTGCAAACGTACCTGGCAGATAAATCAGGCCGGTGGAAAGCCCGACCGCGCCGTCGCGCATCGCCTGCTCCACCATGGATCGCATCTCATCGAGCTCCGCGGCTGTCGGTGGGCGCATGAACGATCCTCCCATCGCCTTTCCCCGCACGGTGCCGTGGCCGATCAGCGTGGCGACGTTGATGGAGATGTTGGTGGCTTCGAGTCGCCGGAAGTAATCGCCGACGTTCAAGGTCGACGAACCGCAGTTGCCCATGATCACTGTCGTCACGCCCATGCGCGCGAAATTCTCCGCCAGCGGCAGCTCATCGATGTCCTCCGCATGGGTATGGACGTCGATGAACCCTGGCGCGACGATCAGGCCGGAGGCATCGATGACTTCCGCGGCGGCCTTGGTGATCGTTCCGACGCCGGCAATACGTCCGTCTTTGATGCCGATGTCGGCGAAGTAGGCGGGATTCCCGGTGCCATCAGCAATGCGTCCACCGCGAATGATCACGTCGAAATGCTGGGCGTGAGCTGAAGTTCCAGCCAGCACCAACGCCGCGAGCAACCAGCGCCTGATCCGAATCATGCGGTCATGCTAGTCGACTGCGACGTTGCCGAAAGGGAAAAACCGTTTCACGATTCACCTCAATCGCATGACCAATCTGCCTGAGCCGCGCCAGCGTTTCCTGACAGCCGAGTGGCGTCATTTGCTGATGCTGAATTATCCCGTCGAGCGCGAAGTGCTGGAGCCATTGGTGCCGGCCGGAACGACGCTCGATACTTACAAAGGCCGGGCCTATGTCAGCATGGTCGGCTTCCTGTTTTTGAAGACGCGGCTGCTCGGCGTGCCCGTGCCGTTCCATCAAGATTTCGAGGAAGTGAACCTCCGCTTCTATGTCCGCCGCTTTTCGGGCGAGGACTGGCGCCGCGGTGTCGTGTTCGTGAAGGAGATTGTGCCGAAGCCAGCCATCGCGCTGGTGGCGCGCGTGGTTTACAATGAGAACTACGTCGCGCTTCCCATGCGTCACACGCTGCAACCGTCGCCGGGCGGCGATCTCGCGGCGGTCAGTTACGATTGGGAGATCGACGGCCGGTGGAATCGCATGGCAGGGACAGTGTCAGGTCCGCTGCAGGAAACCGCTCCGGCTTCACTGGAGGAATTCATCACGGAACATTACTGGGGCTACGCGGCGCAGAAGGATGGCGGCTGCGTGGAGTATCAGGTGGAACACCCGCGCTGGAAGGTGGCGCGCGTGGCGGAAGCCAAATTCGAATGTGACGTGGAGAAACTTTACGGTCCGCAATTCGCGTCAGCGCTGACCCAACCGCCGGCTTCGGCGTTTCTGGCGGAGGGTTCCGAAGTCACCGTGTTCAAAGGTGTCCGGCTTTAATTCGGCGGGCGGAATTCCGGCCGGATGAACAGGGACGGGTTCAGGATGTATTCGCGCAGGTCAGCCGGCAGCTGGTTGATGTCGTAAGGCACCGTTGTGCCGGTCTGGGGCCGGGCGGGAACGACGCTTTCATCCACCATCTGGAGGTTCCCCAGCCACTGACCGCCGTGCTGCTGGTAGGTCTTGTAAACGTCATCTCCCATCGTGATCCGCACGGAGCGCGCCGTTTCGCGGGCCAGTGCGGCGACAGATTGGAGGCGCTGGTCGTCGGTGAGATTGGGGTTCGATTCCACCTGATACTTCACGCGTTCCGCCGCCTGCTTCATGTTGTAGACGCGATTGGCGACGTCCTCGGGCATTTGCAGTCGTGCGCCCAGCTGGAGCAAGGCGCGGTAATCGCCGTCCTGCGCGCGTTGGTATTCGGCGAAGCGTTGCGGGCCGAGCACTTGTTGGATCTCCGCGCTCAACTTGTCCTGCGCCAGCTCCTGACTGCGGGCGCGGGCGGCCTGCGCATTGTCGTCGGCGTCATACGCCTGATCATATTGCTCATCGAACGTCCGTTGCAGCCGGAAGATGCGGCGGAATTCGTCTTCGTTCGGCCGGAAGCCCGTCATCTGGCTGCGCATGCTGTTCGCCGTATCGGAGAAGCGCAGCTCGTATTCTTCGAGTTCCTCCGGGTTGAGCATGGAGGCGAGCTGTTCGCGTCGCTGGCGCTGCAACTGTCGGAGCGTGGCGAGATCCTCATCCAACATCCAGCCGCGTGAACGCACGTAGAGGTCCTGCTCCAGCTCGTCGAAATGCTCCGACCACGCCCGCACCTGCGCCTGCTTGTCGGTGGAGAGGAAACTGTAGTTGCGCTCGAGGCTCTCCGCTTCGCCGGAATACTTCGCCAGTTCCCAGCGCAGGTCCACGCCCAGCAAATCGCGAATCAACTGCCGCTGCTCGCGATCCAGCGCGCGAATCTTCTGCTGCAGTTCCACCGGTTCCGCGGAGCCGCCGAGCGGATCGAACGGTTCCCAGAACTTCGGCGGGGGATATTGCATGCGAAGCTCGGAGCGCCGCCGGCCGTACAGTTTCGCGACGTCGGTGATGATGATGTCGCGGATGGTTTCCTCCGGGCAGGAGAACGCGCGGAGGTTGTCGATGAAAACGAAGTAGTTCGTGGATTCCAGCGCGCGCCAGCTCAGGGGCCGGCCCGCCAGCGAAGCGAACAGGTTGTTCGTGGAATTGATTTTGCGAACGGCGATCTGGGTGACGGTGTTGGTGACAACGGCGGTCTCGGTCTCGACCGGCACCGTGGAAGGCTTGGTCTGCGGACGAAGCATGAGCCAGGCGAGAACGCCGAGCAGGCCAATGTTGGTGGCCACCAGGAGCAAGTTGACGCTGCGCGAATTCATGAGCGGGCAGTCCATCGACCGTTTTGAGTCCGTTGCACGCGCAGCCACCCTGCCATCGGGCCGGGCGGCTGACGAGCACCAACTTCGGCTCGCGCGGTCGCAGATCCATCGGCGTTTCGCGGTTACTTTGAACTTTGAAGTTCGCTTCTGCCCCGCCTATAACCATCCGCATGTTGCCGACGTTCCTTTCCCAGGGCGGGCCGATGATTTGGGTCATCCTGCTCGCCAGCGCCGTGGGCGTGGTCGTGTTCATCGAACGCGTGCTGCACTTCCACCGCGCGCAGATCAACTCCGTCGAGTTTCTCAACGGCGTGCGCAACGTCCTCCGGCGCGAAAACGTCGTCGAAGCCATCTCCATCTGCGATGCCACCCCCGGTCCCGTTGCCCGCCTCGTCAAGGTTGCGATTCTGAATCGCGACAAAGGCCGCGACGGCGTGCGTGAATCGCTGGAGGAAGCGGGTCTTGTCGAAGTGCCTCCGCTCGAGGACAAGCTGAACCTCCTCGCGACGATCGCCCAGATCGCCCCGCTCATGGGCCTGCTCGGCACCGTGCTCGGCTTCATCCAGATCTTCTCGGCGCTCCAGACCAAGACGACCATTCCGACGATGCAGGATTTGTCCGGTGGCGTCTGGCAGGCGCTCATCTGCACCGCCGCGGGCCTCGCGGTTTCCATCCCCGCCTACGCGGCCTACAACTATCTCGTCAGCCGCGTGAACGCCATCGTGCTCGACATGGAGAAGGCCGCGACGGAGATCACCAACATCCTCGCCGATTCCAACGGTCGCAAAGGCGCATGAGATTTCCCCACAACGCGAAGATCTTCCGCGGTCAGCTAGACGCGGCGCCGTTTCTTGGCGTCTTCTTCCTGCTGATCATCTTCCTGTTGCTGAACTCCACGTTCGTCTTCACCCCCGGCGTCCCGATCTCGCTCCCGGAAGGCGTGAACCTGCCCGGTCCCGACAAGGCCACTGCCGCCGTCGCCGTGGATGAAGGAGGCCATTACTATTTCGAGAACCAGCTCTGCGACGAAGACCGCCTGCGCCAGCGCTTGCAGGACGCGGTGAGCCGCAGCCAGCAACCCATCACTCTCGTCGTGCAGGCGGACAAGGCCGCGCGCACTGAAGTGCTGACGAAGCTCGGCCTGCTCGCGCGTTCGCTCGGCATTCGCGACGTGCTGCTCGCGGTTCGTCCACCGGTGATCGCCGCGCCGATAACTCCCTCGACAACGCCCTCACCTGCCGCGCCCACCACGGGCATCGAGACCCCATGAACACGATTGCCCACGACGCTCCGCCGTGGTCGCGACGGCACTGGGTGTACGCGGTCGCCGGAGTCGTATTGCTGCAATTGACGTTGATTTACTTCCTCGCGCAACCGGTGCAGCGGCCGCCAGAGCGCCCGCTCTTTCGAACCTCTATCCAGCTCGCCGCGGATGACGACGCCATCCGCAGCATCGCGTCGCTCCCCGGGCTCGACGACCCGACGTTGCTCGCGCTGCCGAGCCTCCGGGGTTTTTCCGGCGCGGCGTGGCTCAAGTTCGCCACGCTCGACTACAAGCCCGCCGAATGGGTGGAGCCGCCCCACTGGTTGCCGCTCGAAACGCAATCGCTCTCCGGCACGTTCTCCCAATACGTCACCACCAACGTCATCACACCGCTGCTCATCGCGGACAAGCCCCTGCCGCCGCTGCAACGCTACGAGCCGAACTTCCCGCCCGAGCTGTTGCCGACGCAATCGATCGCCCGCGTCGATGGCGAATTGTCCGGCCGCAAACTGCTCTCCGCGATCGAGCTGAAGTCGTGGCCCGCCGCTGAGATCCTTTCGAACACCGTCGTGCAGGCCGCAGTGGACGCCTCGGGCTTCACCTTCTCGGCGACGCTCCTGTCGAGCAGCGGCTCGCCGAACGCGGACCGCCATGCGCTCACGGAAGTCTTGAACGCGCGCTTTCGTCCGCTCCGGGAAATGCCCGCCACGAGCGAGCCAACCCGCGTGTTGACCTGGGGCCGGTGGATCTTCCAATGGCACACACTGCCGGTGCCCGCGACCAATCTCGCCACCCTCACGCCCTGACATGACACCGGACAAGCTCATCCTTGGCTACGCGGTCATCCTCCTCGTGTCGGTGTCCATCGTGGCGCTGTATTCCGAACGGCGCCGCCGTTGGTTCGGTTCGCGTCCGAGCGATGACCGTGTGTTCCGCTGCGTGAAATGCGCCTACGTCTACACCGACGACCCCGACGTGGACCGCTCCCGCTGCCAGCAATGCGGCACGCTGAACGAGGCGATTAAGTTTTAGGGTATTTGCGGTGTGCGGCTGGCGGCTGTTCAGGCAGCCGCCTGCACATCCAGCGCGTTCTCCAGGCTCACCAGCCGGCGCAGCAGCGAGCGGTAATGGCGGTACGCCTCCGTGCCGTGCTCGACCACCAGCAGGCGATACAATTCGTGCTCGGGACAATGGGGCATTGCTCCGCCATCAGGCACCTGGATGCCGTGGCCTGCGAGCCTCGGCCGGGCGATGAGCACCAGCATCGCCGCGACGCTGTGTTTGCCGGAATCCAAATCGCGGAGACCGTCCCGGAGAATCTCCCCGCCCGGCAGGTGGTCATACATGCTTCAGCCCTCCTACGAATTCCTTTACCCGTCGAATGAACGAGTCCTCGTCCACGCCGGGATACCGGATGAGTCCGGGGCGAATGGCCTCGGATTGGGCCAGAAGAGATTCCGGGGTTACCAGTTTTCGCCGGACCATTTCCGTCACGTCCAGCAGATCCTTCGCGTGCCCGCGCTCCAGTTTGGACAGCGCCTGCGAAAGGAAATCGTAATGGAACACCTCCAGTTGCCCGAACTTGTCGATGAAACGGCTGCGCTCGCGCCATTGGTCGAGCGGCGGCAGGAAGTCCGATGGCGCGGCCAGCTCCACATTGATGTGCAGGGAACGCTTCAAGGCCGGGATGACCTCGAAGACACCCGCCGGTTCGGGATCGAACTTGATGTAGACAGCGCGGTTTGCTTCCTGCCAGACGATGAGCATCGTGTAGATGCCCAATTGTTCTACGTTGGAAATCATCGCCTTGAACGATGTGGCGCGGAAGTCTGAATCCGCGCGCACCGTGCTCGCGTGCAGTTCGTTCACGAATGGCTGGGCGGACTGAATTCACGGCGGAGCGTGGCGAGCACTTCCCCGAAAGTTTCTTTGATGCTCCCTTTCGTGAATCGGATTTGTTGGATGCCTTGGATGTTGGAGAACTCCTCAGTACCGTCCTCAAGCAGCACGATTGCCTTGTTGAAACCCAATCGCCCTTGAAACAATCCAGTTTCGTGAATGACATTCTGACGGGCTCTCATTGTTCCATCCGCCATCTCATCCTCGGCGGTCAACACCAAGCATGCGAAGGACGATTTTCCAAGCATGTCTGCCAAGATGTCCCTGATTGTATGTCCTGCCCGAGCGCCAACTTCATACGCCTCGACACGATAGCCATGCTTCTCGGCAAGATGATCTTTAAGGTCTCGCCATAGCGCACTGCGCCCGTGACCGACGAAAACGACGGGAGGTGGTTTTATCGGCGGCGGAGGCTTAGCCGGTTGGGGAGGAAGAGGGAGTTTGCAGTTCTTTTCCTCACGCTCAAACACTGCGAATGTCTCATTAATCGGACCGTGTGTTGGGGCTTGAACTTCGATCTTGGTGTTCTTCAAGTGAAAGCCAATTACGATCTTCTGCTTACCATGAGAAACATTGGCAACAGCGTAGCCTGTTTGCCTTGGATAATCGGCCAGAAATTGTTCGATTGAATCGTATGTCCACCTGTCCTTGCCAACTTGAAGAATCAAGAGATGACTGCAGTCTTTCGCCATGCTCTCCTTCGTAAAGAGAATTCCTAGCGCTTCCCGGATGATATGCGGTGGAAAGAGAGTGCGCTCAAACGAAGTCTCTCGTGTCATAGAATTCGCCTTTTCGTTCTTTTCAATTGTTTAGGCCATTCCGCTCGTTGCAGCGTCTACGTAGTTTTCCCTAAGCGAGTGTGGAAGGGTGCTGGCATTAGTTACTTGCTGTCACTGCCCGCCGTCCCCGCGTCCCGTCTTCACTTCCACGATGTCGTGCGTGCCAGCTTCGCGGATGCCGGCGGGGCTCACGCGGATGTAGCGCGCCTTCTCGCGGAGCTGCGCGAGGTTCACCGCGCCGAGGTAGCCCATGCCGGATTGGATGCCGCCGATGAGCGGCGTGAGAATTGAGTCCACGGGGCCGGTCGCCTCCTTCAACGCTTCCACGCCTTCGGGCGCGACCTTTGCCGGTGCGCTGGTCGAGTGACCGTAGCGCGCGGCGGAGCCGGCTTTCATCGCGGCGAGGCTGCCCATGCCGCGGTATTGCTTGTAGAGCTTGCCGTTGATTTCGAGGATTTGTCCCGGCGCTTCCGGGCTGCCCGCGAACATGCCGCCGCAAATTACCGCGTGCGCCAGCGTCAGCGCCTTCACGATGTCGCCGGACTTGGTGATGCCGCCGTCCGCGATGATGCTGACCTTCTTGGCCGCTGCGGCGCGTGAGGTGATGTAAAGCGCCGTGAGCTGCGGAATGCCCACGCCTGCGACGACACGCGTTGTGCAGATGGAGCCCGGTCCCTGGCCGACCTTGATCGCGTTCGCGCCGGCGTTCGCGAGGAATTCCACGCCCGCCGCGCTGGTGACGTTGCCGGCGATGATTGGCAGCTTCGGAAACGCATCTCGAATCATCGCCACCGTTTCACCCACGCCCTTGCTGAAGCCGTGCGCCGTCGAAACGGCCACGACATCGACGCCGCGTTCCACGAGTGCACCGACGTGGGTGACGATGCGGTCTCGGTCTAGCTCGCCGAACATGTTGCGCGTCGCGGAGACGGCAGCGCCGCAGATGAGCCGGAACTTCGAGTCGCGTGCAGGCTTGAACTGCGCCTTCTTCTCCTGGGTGATGCGCTCCACGTCGCTCATCGTGAAGAGACCGTGCAGCTTGTCGTCGTCATCCACGACGAGGAGCTTGTGGATGCCAGGATGGTCCGTGAAAAACTTGTCGGCGCGCGCGATGGGATCCTTCGCGATCTCTTTTTTGCGGATGGTGTGAATCTGGTCGCGCGGTGTGAGCGACTCGATGACCTTGCGCTTGGCGTAGCGCTGTTTCACGACATGGCCGGGGAGCAGGCCGAGCAGCTTGCCCGAGTCATCGACCACGGGGAACGTGCGGAACTCGAACTTTCGTTCCTCGACCATCTTCAGCACATCGCCGATCAGCTGCTCGGGCGCGACCTTGATGGGGTCTTGGATCAGGCCGTGAACGTGGTTCTTCACACGGCTGACTTCGGAGAGCTGTTTCCGCTCCTCCATGTTGTAGTGAATGAGCCCGAGCGCGCCGTTCAGCGCCATGGCGATCGCCATGCGCGATTCCGTCACTGTGTCCATGTCCGCCGAGATGACGGGGATGTTCAGGCTCAGGCTGTCCGCAAGGACGGTATCGAGCTGCGTGTCGCGCGGGAGGATGTCCGAGTAAAGCGTGGCCAGCGTGACGTCGTCGTAGGTCAGCGCCTGGTCGAGGTGCGCGGCGAAGAACGGGTCGGCGGCTTTGTAGAAGCGGGTGTCGATGTCTGAAATCTCTCGCGAAATTGCCATGTAGATAGATGCCCGATGGGCGGCGGTGCTGGCAATACGAAACTGGCGACGGTTGAGGAACGCCGGCTGGAGCGCGCCAATCTCCGAATCGCCGCGAAACATATCCTTTCCAAACACGCCGATTCGTAGATCGGCGTTCCACGAGCTGGCGCGAGGGATTTCATTCGCTTCCGCGGCGGTGTTCCGGTAGCAAGACTCGCATGGCTCTGGCGAATCGCTGGCGCCGCCAACATTATGATTTCACGGAATCGCCTCGCCTTCCTCGCTGCAATGGTCTGCTTCCTCGTCTCCAGCGCTCATGGTCTGCGTGCCGCGTTGCCGTCGGCCAAGGCCATTGATGCGTTCGCCGAAGATTACCTGTCCGTCCGCGAAGCTCGCGGGTTCAACCGCAACCTGACGATGCGCGAGGCGCTGGGCGTGCAGCAAAGTTTCGTGCGCAAGCTGCAACCGACGCTCGGCAAGCAGGTCGGATACAAAGTGGGCCTGGTCTCGCGTGAGATGCAGGAGCGATTTGGCGTGGAGGCGCCGGTGCGCGGCGTGTTGCTGGAGAAGATGATTCTCCAGAACGACGCGGTGATTCCGACGAACTTCGCCGTGCGACCGATGCTTGAGGCGGATTTGATCGTGGTGGTGAAGGACAAAGACATCAATGACGCACAATCCGTGCTCGAAGTGGCGGAACACATCAGCGACGTGGTGGCGTTCATAGAATTGCCGGACGCGTTCATTCCGACGAATCCACCTCCGACTGGCGCGTTGTTGACGGCGGGGAATGTCGGCGCGCGCCTCGGCGTGATGGGCCGGCGGTTGCCGTTGAAGGGCACGGCGGACTTCGTGCAGGCGCTGGCGGACATGCGGGTGACGGTGACGGACCAGACCGGCGCAGTGCTGGGGCGCGAGCGCGGCCGGGCGATTCTCGATCATCCGCTCAACGCCGTCCTGTGGCTCATGGAGGAGCTGCGTGAAGCCGGAATAAAGCTTCGTCCTGGCGACTTGATCAGCCTCGGCTCGATCAAGGCCATGCCTGCGCCGCGGGGGAAAAGTGTGACGGTGAAATACGAGGGCCTGCCCGGCGGCTCGATCGACGTCACGGCGCGGTTTCAGTAGAGGCCGATTGAGGCTGAGGTCGCTTGCATTGCCTGGTGGTGAATTGCGGCGGAAAGGGACGCTTTTTCGAGCGTTTCCGGTCCGGCGGCGACAGTGTGAAGATTTCGTGAAAGGTTTTCGGTGGAGGCGGGTTTCCTTGGATGCACACACAGGTATTCCCTGTCTTCGTACGATGAAAACCACGATGAACGGCAATTCATTGCCGTGCCCTGTAATAAGAAGTGTTCCAAAACTTCTCTTATTTGGTGATCCAAAACGCATTCATTCAGAAGTTATGACCTCGAACATCACCTGCCGCCAAAGCGGTCCGCCGTTTTCCACCATCGTTTTGCTATGGGTGGTGGCGACCCTGCTCACTCTGGCGGCACCCGCCCGCGCAGCCACGCGGACGTGGTCCGGTGGCGCGCCGTTGCTCAACAACTGGACGATCGCCGCCAACTGGTCTGGCGGCGTGGCGCCGGTGGCGGGCGATAATCTCGTCTTTCCCCTGGGCGCGGCGCGGATGACCAACGTTAACAATTTTCCAGCGGGCACAGCGTTCGGTTCCATCACGTTTCAACGCGGCGGCTACGTTGTGACGGGCAACGCGCTGTCGCCCGCGAGTATCAACGCTTCGCACATTGCGGGCACGACGACGATTCTCGCGGACCTGACGCCTGCGGCTGCGATGACGCTGAACGCAACCGGATTCAATCCGTCGCTCGTCGTCAGTAACTTGTTCGGCGGCGCCTCCGACGTGACGGTGACGGGCTCCGGCGAGATCACCATCGTGGGCGAGATGGACATGGAGGCTTCCGCGGATTTCCGAAAGACCGGCACCGGGCGACTGAACCTGGACCCAGACCGGTCCATCTTCATGGCCGCCCCGATCACGATCGACGACGGAAGCGTCTGGCTGCTCACGACGATGACGGTCGATGTGGTGGTCAACAGCGGCGGGACACTGCGGGGCGGGCCGTTCGAGCATCTCGACAGTATCGACTCCAATGGCGGGATCGTTGCGCCCGGTACGGAGGACTACGGCTCGATTCGGGTGTTCGACTCCGTTGTCTTTGATGCGACCACCACGTTTCAGCTTCGGCTGGCGAGCCGGTATGACCATGACTATCTAGGGCTCAGTCTGACCACGCCAACCACACTGACCCTCGGTGGCTGCCAGCTGGATCTGGCGGTCGAGCCGACGGTCGAGATCGGAGAAACCTTCACCATCGTTGATACCCAAAACGCCGGCTCCAGTATCACCGGGCGATTCGCCGGTCATCCCGAAGGCAGCCGATTCACGGAGGATGGATTCACCTTCGAGATCACCTATCAAGGTGGTGAACACAGCAACTCCGTGGTCCTGACCGTGGTGAACGTTCCACCCACTGGCGTGGCGAAAACGTGGAGCGGTGCCGGCACGAACAACAACTGGAGCACTACTGCGAACTGGGTCGGCAACATCGCGCCGGTTCAAGGCGACGATTTGGTGTTCCCGGCTGGAGTGGCGCGTTACACGAACGCGAACAACTTCTCCCCCGGCTGGTCGTTCAACTCGATTCACTTCTCCGGCAGCAACTACGTCATCACTGGGAGCGAGATCGTCCTCGGCGCTGGCCTGACCAATTCGCCGGCGCGCGGAACGAACGTCTTTGCGTGCCCGCTGACCTTGCTGCGCGATCAAGGAATCCGCCTCGGCGCTTCCTCGTTGCTCGAGCTGACCGGCCAGCTCGACATCGGCGGCAACGATCTCACGTTCGCGGGTGCCGGCTTTAGCGAGGCCGCGGGTCGCATTGAAGGAACCGGAAACTTGATCAAGCTCGGCGCGGCCACGCTCGCGCTCTCCAACAGCAACAGCTACGGCGGCCTGACGTTGGTGAGCAATGGCGTTCTCATTGTGAACCACGCCCACGCCCTCGGCCTTCCCACCGCAGATACGCTGCTCACCTCGAATGCCGTGATGCGGGTGCTGGGCGGCGTGAACCTCATCGAACCGCTGCGACTGGGCGGTGCGCTGATCAGCGATCTCGGCACGAACGAGCTGAGCGGTGGCGCGACGTTGCTCGAAACCAACGTCACCATCCGGGTGGAAGCAGGATCGGAATTGGTGGTCACCAGTCCACTCTCCGGCACGGGCGGTTTCGTGAAGACCGGCGTGGGCCGGATGACGACCCGAGGTCCGCAGCCGTTCTCCGGCAAGGCGGCGGTGCAGGCCGGGGCGCTGTTCGTTCACGGTTTCCATTCGAACAGCGTCATCACGCTCGATGGCGGCTTGCTCGGTGGCAGCGGATACGCGGGCGGTGTGCGCGGCTTGAGCGGTATTGTGAGTCCGGGCTCCAGTCCGGGACGCCTCCGCGCCGACGATGTGCGGATGGAAGCAGCGACTTTCTTCGACGTGGAGATCAACGGAGCTGCTCCGGGAACTGGCTACGATCAACTTCAGCTCGAAGGCGTCGTGACCCTCGTGGATGCCCCGCTGCGTCTGACGCGGAGCTACATTCCGACGGAAACGGATCGCTTCACGATTATCGACAATCGCGGTCAGGACGAGGTGTTCGGCACTTTCTTGAATCTGCCGGAAGGCGCCGTGCTCACGAACGGCGGCGTTCGTTTTGAGATCACTTATCTCGGTGGTGACGGCAATGACGTGGTGCTGCGCCGCCTCTTGCCTCCGCCTCCGCCGTGCCCGGAACCGATCCTCTCCATCCGCTAACTCACCAACGAAGTCATCCTGCGCTGGCCGAGCTGCCCTTCGAACTTCTACCAAGTAGCATGGACGACGAACTTCAATCGCTGGGAGATGCTCACGCCGCCGCTGGCCGCGCCGCCGAGCAACAGTGTGATGACGTGGACCACGCCGACCTCACTGCCGCACCATTTCTTCCAGCTCATCGTGCGGCCGCTCGTGGATTCCGCAGTGCCGACGAATGGCGGCATTTATCCGGCGCGCACCCTGGTGCATGGCGGCATCGCGCGGAGTTATCGGCTGAACATTCCGCTGAGCATCACCAATGGCCAGCCCGCTCCCCTCATGCTGGCGTTGCACGGACACAACATGACCGCCGATTCGTTCGCGGGAAACACCCCCGCGCTGGCGACTTACGCGAACGAAGCTGGCGTGATTCTCGTTTACCCCAACGGCACCGACGACGCGAACGGCACGGGCTGGAACATCCTTCCGCCAACGCCGGAGAATCCCGTCGACGACGTCGGCTTTCTGCTTGCGCTCATTGATGAGCTCGACGAGTCGCTGAACATCGATCGCAAACGCATTTACGCTGGCGGATTCTCGAATGGCGGTCAGATGTGTCATCGCCTCGCCGCCACCACCACGAACGTCTTCGCCGCGTATGCGGCCATCGGTTCCGCCGTGGCGAGCACGTTCGGGACGGGCGCGCTGGTGTATCAAGACCCGCCGCTGCAGCCGAGCCCGGTGATGATCGTGAACGCCACCAACGACTGCAAACGTCCGTTCTGGGGCGGCGTAAACGACGAAGGAACGCTGCAACCGGCCGCGCGCGATTCGGTGACGCATTGGACGAACGGCAATGCCTGCGTGGGCGCGCCGATTCTCAGCACGAACGTCGTGGTCACGAATCACATCAACCGCGTGTTCGCCAGCTGCGGCGCGCCCTATCCGCCGTTCAATGCGCCGAAGACAAATCTCGTCATCCGCGAACATTACCAGCTCGGCTGTGCGCCGGGCGCGGAGGTGCAGTTCATCACGCTTACGGACGGCGGCCACGCGTGGGTGGAAGCCGCTGACAACGTTGGCTTCGATGCGAGCCGCGAAGTTCTCGAATTCTTCCTGCGCCACTGCCGCTGCGACGTCGCGGATGCGGCGCTCGAGATTCCAACCGCGCCGGGCCAGTACGAATTCCGCTTCTGCGACCAAGGCTACAGCCGTCTCGTCCGCTTGCAGGTGCCAGCGGGATACAATCCCGCGGTGGCCGCTCCGCTGGCGTTTGTCTTCCACGGCGGCGGCCAGACGGTCGCCTCGTTCAGCGCCTTGCACCCGGGATTGTTCGCCAAGGCGAACGCCGAGAACATGCTGCTCGTGCTGCCGCAGGCGACGATCCATCCGCAGACGCGCGACACGTTGTGGGGCGATCGTCCGTTCGATGTGGTGGTGGACGATCGATCCTTCTTCACGAACCTGCTCGAACATCTCGATGCCGCATTGAACGTCGACCGTCTCCGCGTGTACGGAACGGGGTTCTCCAGCGGTGGCGAATTCTGCAACTGGCTGGCGGCCACGACGCCCGGATACCTTGCGGCCATCGCGCCCGTGTGCGCGCAGACCGGTTGGAACGAGCCTGACGCCAGCGGCCCAATCGTGGTCCCGCCGGCGCCGCTCGAACCGATCGCGGTGTTGATGGTGCGCGGTGGATTGGATCCGAAACGTCCCTTCAACGGCGGACTGAACATCGACGGCGTCCAGTGTCACTCGGCGAATGACGACGTGGCTTACTGGACTAGCGGAAACTTGTGCGCCGGCGCTCCGGTGGTGACCAGTGCGGCGGGTGTGATGCGCTGGCAATACGCGGCCTGTGCGGGCACGACGGAAACGACGCTCGTTCGCGTCGACGCCCTCGGTCATGCCTGGCCGGATGGGCCGCCGTTCAACGCGAACGTGCAAGTGATCGACTTCCTCCTTTCTCACAGCCGATAACGTCGGACTGTGTGTGCAACCGGGTGACGTGGGCAGCCCTGCTCCCGTCACCCGAACTTTTTTGGCGGAGCGGGAAAATTCTGTGAAAGGTTTTCGCGCCGGTCCGGTTTCCCTATTTGCACACGCAGAACTTTCGCTGAGTTATGTACCCGACATTTCCAACCTCATTGAACGCCATTGTCCGTTCCTGTTGCAGCCGCAAGCCGGCGCGATGGCTCGTGCTGTTCGCCGCCGCGCTGCTGGGCGGGAACGCTTCCGCTGCGGAATCGGTCATCCGCCTCGCGACCACCAATACCCCCAGCGGTCTCGCCGTGACGTGGACTTCGCCGTCGCTCACACCGGTCGCACCGTTTGTGCATTACGAGTTCCAAGTCGAGTACAGCGCTGACCTGAACTCGTGGCGCAATGCGACAGTGGTGCCGGGCGGATTCCTCGGCAGCGCATCCGTTCCGCGCAGCTTCGTGCTGCCGAAGACCAACACGCAGGGCTTTGTGCGGCTGAACTATCGCCTGAACATGCCTGGGGCGAATTTGAGCGGACTGGACCTGAGCGGTGCGGACTTGCGCGGCGCCAATCTCGCGGGGGCGAATCTCGCGGGAACGAAGCTGGACGGCGCACTGCTCGGTGGAGCGAATGTGTCCGGCGCGAATCTGGCGGGCGCGACGTTCGCGGGCGCGAATCTTCAAGACGTGGACCTAACGGGCTTCGATCTCAGTGCGATCGATCTCAGCACGATTCTCGGCATGCCCTCGCTGACGCAGGTGACGGCGAATCCGCTGGGCAGCGTCGCGGAGCTGATACCGCATCTCCCCTACAACTCGGATGCCAGCGATTTGGTGGTGAACGATCCGAATATTCCCGGCGCGGTCTCGACCCGCCACGCGATGCTGATGCTCAAGACCAACGCCACGGTGGGTCAGCTCAACGCGTTGCTCGCGGCGCGCGGTGCATCGATTGTAGCCAGCAGTCCGGCGGACGCGACGTTGCCCAACGCGGTGTTGATGACGCGGTTTCCCACGACGAGCGCGCAGGCATTGTTCGACATCACGCAGTCGCTCACCAACGAGCCAATCATCGAGGCAGCCGCTCCGGATACTGTGCTTGGCTTGAACGCGCTCCCGGACAATACCGGAGCCGCCGCCACCTGGAGCTGGGATCCGTTCACCACGCCGTCCGGCGGCAACTGGGGCCTCGAGAGGGCGCGCGTGCCGCAAATGTGGAACGTCTATGGCGCGTTGCTTAAGAAAGGCTCACCGACCGTGCAGACCTGCATCATCGACGATCGCTTCTCGCCGCACTTGGACCTGTCCTTCGCCTTCGTCAAACCCGCCGACACCGTCCAGCTCTCCGACATTCTGCGGCCCGGCGATCACGGCAATCACGTGGCTGGAACCGTGGGCGCGACTTATGGGAATCGAATGGGCATCGATGGCATCAACCCGTTGGCGTCCCTGGTGGGTTACGAATACAGCCGCCTGAACGGCTACAACCTGGTGCAGGATCTCCGCGACGCCCTCCGGCGGTTTCCCACCACGCGCATCGTCAACATGAGCCTTGGGTACAATTGGTATCAGTACACCAACGCCAACCGCCCGACCTTCAGCAGCCCGTTTCCGTCCACCCAACTGGCCAGGATCGAGTCCGTCGCTTTCCAACATGGGCTCGTGACGCGCAACGTCGCCGCCAGCGCCGGCTCCGTGCTGATCGTTTGCGCTGCGGGCAACGACAGCGGCTTGGTTGACACCCGGGTGGCCAGCCCGATGTGTGCGGCCGCGCTCACGTTTGGCGCGCCCAACATTCTGGTCGTCCGTTCGCATAATCAGAGCGGTTTGCTCAGTCTGTTTTCCAACCCGGGCGGGCACGTGGCCGCTCCGGGAGAAGCCATCCTTTCCGCTAGTGCCACCAACGCCACGAACTATTCGGTGCTGCAAGGCACCTCCATGGCCACGCCGTTCGTCACGGGCGTCGCCGGATTCCTGCTCGCCACGGCTCCTTCGCTGACGCCGGCGGAGGTCATCACGCTCATTCAAAAGAGCCAGCCGAACGTGGACGCCTACACGAGCCTGCTGGAAATCGACCGGCTCCCCAGCCGCCAGATCACGCACGACCGCGAGGTGCTCAAGATGCTGCTCGACATCGACGACGGCAGCCTCGATGGCAGCCAGCGGGTCCGGGTGCCGGGCGCGTCACTGGGACGTGACCGTGCCTTCGAGTTGGTTACCGGCGCGGATTTCGAGAACCAGAGCCTGTTCCCCGGCGACGACCAGATCGACATGGCTGACTTTCGGCGCTGGCGCGACTGGCTGCTTCACGGGGAAGGACGCCATGCGCTGAATGGATCGGCAGATCACCTCAAGCTCGACGCCAACGCCGACGGCACGGTCCATCCTTACGAGGACTCACAGCTTTATCCGCGCGGCGATTTTAACGGCGACGGGGTGATCGACAAAGCGCTGAGGCACCCGGTGCCTGGATGGCTGCTCAATCTTTCGCTCACCGATTTGCAGGTGCTGACGTTGAGCGGCCTTTGGGAAGACGAATGCTTCCCCCATGTGCTCGAACTGCCCGGCCTCATTGACTCGGCGGATTTTCATGTCTCGGCCACGAACGTGTTTTACAAGGAAGGCGCTTTCACCAGCGAAGCAAAGGTCGCGGCTTACCACGCCGCTACGCGCGCCAGGTTGTCCAGCGGGGACGTTTGCCTCTCCCGGGACAATCCGCTTGGCGTGCTGACCGTTCCCGTCGGCGGGCAGTACTATCTGGCCAGCGAACCTATCCCAATGGGCGGTGGCACCAACGTGCAAATCCGGACGGAAGGAACGGTGATTATCGCCACCAATCAGCGCGGTGCGGACTACGTCGTCGATCTCACCTTGCGCGAGATGACCGTCGTGGCCGACACGTTCAATCCTCGGTTGCGCGACATTGATTCCACACCGGATACCAATCGTGTGGAGGCCTACTTGGGCACGAGCGCCGATTCCACCAATGCACCGACGCGCGGAGTGCGGAGCAGCGCCGATGAAGATGGAACGCTGCACTCGATGGCGAACGCGGACTCACTGGGCCAGTTGCCGGATAATCCCTCCACAAACACCACCTTCTCCGGTGCCGTTCGCTGGCAACGCAGCTTCACCAAGGATAGCAGCCTCCGCGATCCGCGGTTCTTCCTCGAGTCCCTGAAACTGGAATTGCTCGGCTTCGGCGCGACCACCAATGAGCTCAGCGCGTTCGCGGAGTTTATGCTCGAGATTCGTGCCTACGATCGTTCGCCGGCGTGGGAACCGGTGTTTTTCCATCGGGCTGAAATCGCCGGGAGAGCCGCTACTGGTGGTCAGCCGCACACGTTCCGCATTGTCGGTGAGGAAGGAGACTTTCCGCCGAAGCCGTTGGACGTGGAGGGGAGTCAGAAGGCGACCTACGAGCAAGAGGGCGAGAGGACGCGCATCAATCTGGACGGAATTCCCGACGGTCACGCCTTCGAGCTTCGCGTCCGCCTGAACACGCGGGTCGAGGCCGGAGCCGCGGGAGACAATGGTGCCCTCGCCCGCCTGGGCGACCCGCTTGTATACAAGAGCGGTTTCCGCATGAACTACGGCCGCTTCGGCGATCTGCCGCTCAAGAAGGGCATCTCGCGCTCCGCACCTTCCGCGCGCGCAGGAATTATCCAGGCCGCCGGCCAGCCGCCGGTCGTTCTCACCTATCTCTCGAAGACCAACTTTTACTACCGGCTCTACCAAGGGGCGAATGCCAACACGGACGTTCCACCGCTCGCCATGAAACTCGGCGTTGATGGCGATGACACGATGACGGATCCGAATCCCGTTTTGGCGGAACCGACCGAGGACGATTACACGCTGGAGAATCAGCCCATCAACCAGCCGCTCGATTTCGACGGCGACGGCATCGACGATGTCTACGAACTGCGCCGGCCCGGAATTCTTAATCCGCTGAACGACGAGGATGCATTCGTCGATTCCGACGGCGACGGGCGGTCCAATCTCGAAGAGTATCAGCAGGGAACGGATCCGCAGACGCCCGATTCGCCACCTACAAGTCCCACGCTGAATTTCCCCGGACTGCTCGTTCCGACTTACGACGGTGGTGAGTTGATCGACATCAACAATGATGGGTTGCTCGATTCGGCAGGACCGGCCATGAGCATCTCGCTGGCTCATCTCGGCGGAACGTTTGACACCCAAGTCACCTCGCCCCGTCCCGGTGTCCGCATCGTGTCGGCCACCGCCTATGTGAAGCTGGATGGAGACGCGTTTCCGGATGCGGTAATCGTTGATCAATTGACGAATCGTGTTTTCACCTTCCGCGGCGTGGGCGACGGCACGTTTGTTCCGCTCAACATCGATCTGGCGATCAACAGTCCGAACTCGATCGCGCTCTGCAATCTCAACGGCGATGCGCTTCAAGACATCGCCATCTTCAGCCAGAACGGTCGCGGAGTGGATTTGCACCTCAACAATGGCGACGGAACGCTCACCCGCCTGACGACTGTCACCACCAATGCTTACGGCTCTGGAAATAGTTTCGCCATGGCGGACCTGAACAACGATTCGCGTGACGACATCATTGTCGGCTACGCCTTCAACGTCGCAGTCTTCCTCACCCAGCCGAACGGCACGTACGGCCTCGCGCAGGCGTATCCTGTCGGATCGTTTCCATCATCTGTTGCCGCTGGCGATTTGAACAATGACGGACGTCTCGACCTCGTCGCGGCCAACGCGAGCACTGATGATGTCTCCGTGCTCATCGCCTCCGCGCCGGGAGTTTTCCTGCCGGAGGTGCGCCATCCGATCGGCGATAATCCGCGGCAGGTGCGACTGGCCCGGCTCCGCGCCAACGGTCCGCTCGACGCCGTCGTCACATTCGCCAGCGCAGATTACCAGGTCATCCTGCCCGGCGCGGGCAACGGCGCGTTCGGATCGAGCTACACGGTTGGCACTGGCACATCACTCGCCGCCATTCACGATTGGAACAGCGACGGCAAGCTCGACCTCGTTGGCACCGTCAGTAGTTCCGGCGGCTTGATCATTCTCGGCAATGGCGACGGCACGTTTGACACGCGCCTGCAGATCGTTCCCACGAACACTCCGCCCACGCAGGTCACTGCCGTCGATCTGAATGGCGACGGCAAACTTGAACTCGTCGGCCTGCAAACACAGCTCAACTCCGTGGATGTGTGGGAACACGCTGCGGTCACCGGCACGAACCGTCTGCTCGCCTCGTTCGTGGTGGGAACGCGCGTCACGGGCTACGTCCCCGGCGATTTCAATGGCGACGGCCGGATCGATCTTGCGGTGACGACTCAGACGAATTCGTTCGGCGTGCGCGGGAGCAATCAGGTGGCGGTGCTGACCAACGCCGGCAACTTCGTCTTCCAGGACGCGGGGCATTACCCGCTCGATTGGAGTCCCAACAGCGTCGTCACGGCGGACTTCGACGGCGACGGGGACCTCGATCTCGCGGCCAATCTTGGCGGTGGCACGTTGGTGGGCGGCAGCCGGATCGTCTCGCTCCTCAACAACGGTGCGGGTGTGTTCCAAACCGGCACACCGACGGTGGTGGGCAGCACGCTGTCGGCATTTCTGCCGGTGAACGCCGAAACGGATGCGCGCACGGAGTTGTTCCTGCGCGGGTCAAGGATCGTGGGCAGCACATCGGTGAACTTCCTCGAAGTGTTCGCCCTCGACGCGAGCGGCGGCTGGACGAATCGGCAAACGCTGGTCGCGACGAACGTGGTGTGGTCGCAGCAGTTGGCGTTGGTGAACGGCGACAGCTATCCGGATCTCGTCGTGTCGCAGCGGGTGGGAACGGGCTTTGGTGGCTCGCTGCGAATCTATCCGGGTGGTCCGGCGGGATTCGGTGCGGAGCAGGTAGTCGAAGCGGAAACGGAGTTCTCGACCTTCGCGCGACTCGCCGATCTGAACGGTGACGGGTTGCTCGATGTCGCGGCCTTCAACACGATCTATCTCGCAAAGCCCGGCGGCGGATTCCATCCGGCTCAGCCCATCTACATCGGAGCCGCTGGTGCTCAGGGTGTGGCGGACTTTAATGGCGACGGCAAGCCCGACTTGCTCAACGGCCTTAGCGTTCTTCTGCAACGCTAGGCGTGTTCGCGCGGCGTGGCGCCGTCTGTCGCTCCCACTCCGTGGTGCGCGCGCGGACGGCGCTTCGCCATTTCCTGTAATCGGCACTCCTGCGAAAGGCCTCGTAGGTTTTTCCTTCGCCGACGATCCCCGCATTGAATTCGAAGCGCACGCCGGTGCGCAACTGGAGGGCCTCGACGTTCAAGTCACTTGCGTTGAGCGTCAGGGCTGAACGGACGGTTGTCTCTGGAAAGATCTGCCGGCTCACGAGCTTGTGATTGGAGGAATCAAGCCGCACCCATTCGTTCCACTGGTCCTCGGAATCGAGCTGGCGCCGGCGGCGGTTCATCACGTATGAGCCGCCGCCGGCGTAGAGCACGTTCGTTTCGGTCCATTGCAGTGCTGCCACAAGTTCGCCGCCGTGACCTTGATTGACACGCAGCAGGGCGCCGCCCGTGTGGTCAATGACGCAATCATCAAACGCGAGCGACAAGCCGCGCACGGGTTCGGTTTCATCCAGCTCGAGCAGGCCGGCAGTGACGATCGCATTGCGCGAAAAGCGAAGATTCGCGCTGGTCACGGCTTCGGGCCGCATGAATACCGTCCGGTCGGCGACGATTAAATTGTTCTCGAAGGTCAGTCGGGCCGGTTCGTTTGTCGATGCGCGCAGGCCAATCGCCGCCGCCTGCGTGGTGGCAAACACACAGTTCTCGATGAACCCTTCGCTGCCTTGTTGGAAGGCGACCAGAGCGCGAAACAACTGCTGGGGCTGCGCCTCGTTCAGCGCTACGGTCCGCAGCCTGCCCCAGACGAGAACGTCCTGACCTTGAAACCGGCTGCGTGCGATGCGGCAGTTCAGCAGAAACAGCGGCGCTTTCTCGACCGAGATCAGGGCGGTGTTGTTTACCCGCGGCGTGCGGCGCCAGAGCGTCAGCCCTTCGAGCGTGAGCGGCGCGTCGGCGAGGATGAACGGCTGCGCGTTGTTGGTGGCGACAAGAATTGGCGTGAAGCCCGGCGCGGCGCGAATGGTCAGCGGCTTGCCGCCGATGCGGAAGGAATCGATCACCTGCTCGTTGGAGAAACGGGCCTCGATGACGTCGTGCGGACGCCCGGCAGCGACGGCTTCCGGCAAGCGAGAGAATGTTCCGAAGCGACCGCGCAGATAATAGGTGTCGCCCGTGCGCTGGCAGAGTAGCGAATTGATGATCGCGGTGCGGCCGCTGAGGTCGAGAAGCAGAATCGTCGCACTCACGATCAGACACGCCGCCAACGCGCTGACGACAAGTTTGCGGAGCAAGCGCGAGCGTCGCCCGGCGCGATTCGCGAGGCGATCCAGCGCTTCGACGACTTCTCGGGCGGATGCGAAGCGATCCTTCGGCCGGGGCGCGATCATCCGATCGATGATGTTGGCGAGCGCGCGCGGAAGGGCGGCGTTGATCACGCGCACACTTTTCGCTTCGCCGCGCGAGGCTTGGGCCAGGACGTTCGCGGCATCTGCTCCATCGTACAGCGGGCGGCCAGTGGAGAGTTGATACAGCAGCGCGCCGAGCCCGAAGAGATCGCTGCGAGCGTCGATGGCTTCGCCGCGTGCTTGTTCTGGCGACATGTAGTGCGGCGTGCCAGCGATGGTTTTTGTTCGGCCGGTGTCGTCGGTGCGTACCGGTTCAGCAAGTCCGAAGTCCGCGAGGCGCACGCGCTCAAGGCCGCCTTCGAGCAGCACGTTCGACGGCTTGATGTCGCGATGGAGGATGCCCTTCGCGTGCGTGGCTTCGAGCGCGTGGGCGAGTTGCAGGCCGATGCGGGCAACGTCATTCGCGGCCAGCGTCGGTGTCAGCTGAAGCTGACGTTCAAGTGTGCCTTCGGCGTGAAACGGCATGACGAGATACGGCAGGCCCTTCTCGCGCCCAGCAGAGAAGATGGCCACGACGTGATCGTGTTGCAGCGAGGCGATGGTTCGCGCTTCGTGGAGAAAGCGTTCGGCATCCGTGTCGTTCCAGGCGCGGTTCGGCGAGAGAATCTTCAGCGCGACGTCGCGGTGCAGTGTCGGATCGTGCGCTTTCAACACGACTCCCATGCCGCCGCTGCCGGCGATTTCCAGCACGTCGTATCCCGCGAAGCGGCCGGGTGAACCTTCGCGTTGAGGAGGATCGAACGCGGCAAGGACGGCGTCTTCGGCGCTTCGCCGCGAACTGGAGGAGAAGCCTTCGACGGCGGTCTCCATCAGCTTTACGAGCAAGGGCGAAGCGGGTTCGGAAACTGCGGCGCGCGGAACGGGGCCGAGTTCAGCGAGTTGTTCACGCGTGATGGTGTCGAGCTGACGGGCGCAATCGAGGCACGTGGCGAGATGATCTTCCGTGGCGCGCGTCTCGGCATCGGACAGGGTGCCGGCGGCGAAGGCGCGGAGAGAAGTCCGGTGTGGACAGGGTTCAGCCATGCCGGATCGCCTCCGCCAGTTCGAGCGGATCGCCGAGCTCGTCGATCTTCTGCTTAAGCCGGCCGGTCACGCGGGAGCGGGCGATGTAGAGCGCGTTGATGCTCACGCCGAGTTCGCGCGCCACCGCGTCAGCGTCCTCGCCGAGAACCGCAGTGCGCCAGAAGGCGTCCCACGTGGCTTCCTTGAACTCGCGACGAATCTGGTCGGCAGCCCAGCGGACGAGATGGGATTGATACTCACGGCGCCACGCGTCCTCGGCGGCGGAATCAGGTGTGACTTCGGCGAAGTGCTGGATGGTGGTTTCACCGGCGGGCTGTGGGCGGCGGGCTTGCGCGGTGAAATGGTTGTTGAGCTTGCTGCGGACGACGGTGAAGAGCCAGTTCCGGAACGAGCTGCGTGCAGGATCGTACTCGAATTTGGGCAGGGCGAGCGCGATGGCTTTGAGCGTGTCCTGAGCGACGTCCGAGGCGTCGGTTTCGTTCAGGCCGCGCCCGCGACAGAAGCCGAAGATGAGCGGGGTGTAGATGCCAACGAATTGCGACCAAGCCTCCTCGTCGCGGGCATCGCGCACGCGGAGGAGGAGCGAAGGACGCGTTGGCATGTCCTTTTGCATTGTCGCAGTCTGGGAAGCGGAACGAGGGATTTCAAGGAGAAGCTGGTGACGTTGAGGCGACGTGCGAAGCCTTGGCGTGCCTCGGCCGGCCGCGAGTTCCGTGCGATGGCTCATCTCGACAAGGCCACGTTCGGGTGGCAGGGTTTCGGCGTGTCCGTCAGCAAATTGGAACAACTCCGCGAGTTGATTCGCTCGTTTGGATCGTGTGTGGTCGCCTACTCGGGCGGCGTGGATTCCGTGTTCCTTGCACGTGTTGCTCGTGACGTGTTGGGGGAGAAATCTCTGGCGGTGATTGCGGATTCCGCGAGCCTGCCGCGCCGCGAACTGGCGGAGGCGCTGGAGATTGCGGAGCAGTTTCAGATTCCCGTGCGCGTGGTGAAGACGGATGAGTTCAACAACACGGAGTATCTCGCGAACCCCACAAACCGTTGCTACTTCTGCAAGCACGAGCTGTTCACGGAGCTGGAGCCGCTGGCGAAGGCGGAGGGATTTGCAGTCATCGCTTACGGCGAGAATGCGAGTGATGTGGGTGATTTCCGACCGGGAGCGCAGGCGGCCAAAGAGTTTCAGGTCCGCGCGCCGCTGAAAGAGGTGGGCTTGACCAAGGCAGAGATTCGCGAATTGTCCGCGCAGCTGGGGCTGCCGACAGCCGACAAGCCGCAGATGGCGTGCTTGAGCTCACGCATTCCCTACGGCGAAGCAGTAACACCGGAGAAACTGCGCATGATCGAGGAAGGCGAAGTGGTGCTGCGTGATTTGGGGTTCTTTGACCTGCGGGTCAGGCATCACGAGCTGAGAGTGTCGGCGGTTGGGATCGGTGCTCCGGGAAATTCCCCTCTGGCTGCGAACTCTCAATCCATTCAGCATCTCGCGCGAATCGAAGTCGGGCCGGGCGAGATGAAGAAGTTTCTCGAAGGTGATTTGCCGGGGCAGATTTCGGCCGCGCTGCGGAAGATTGGCTACGCACACGTGACGCTTGATCTGGCGGGTTACCGCCGCGGGAGTTTGAACGAGGCTTCACCGATCGGGTTTCGGGCGCCGACGGCGGAACGGGTCCCTTCGAAGACGATTTGAGAGGGTCGCGACGACAAATCTCCGGTGAAGAACCCGGAACTTTCCGCCGTTAACGGTTAAGTAAGAGAAGCAAAACAGTTTATGCCACAGTTTGCCTACAAAGCGAAACGACGCACGGGAGAGATGGTGCAGGGTGTTCTGGACGTGGCGGATCGCGCGGCGGCGCTGTCACAGATCGAGCGGCTGGGGCTGTTCCCTGTGATGGTGGATGCCTCCAAAGGCAGCCTGGCCGCGGTGGAAAAGGCCGAAAAGGCAAAGTCGAAGGACGCCTCGCCGAAGTCCAAGGCGGTGCAATTGCCGGCCATTTTCGGCAAGCGTCGTCAGCGCAAACCCAAGCTTCAGGAGCTCGCCACCTTTACCACGCAGCTTTCCAATCTGCTCAAGTGCGGCATGCCGTTGACGGTCGCCTTGCAGAGCATGTCGCATCTCGAATCGAAGGGCATTCCTTCAGACGTCAGCAAGGAATTGCGCCAGGAAGTGATGGAGGGTCGCAGCTTGTCGGACGCGATGGGCAAGCAGCCGCACATCTTTTCGGACCTCTACCGAAACATGGTGCAGGCGGGCGAGCAATCGGGCGCTTTGACGGAGGTTTTGAAGCGGTTGGCCGACCATTTCGAGCGGTTTGCGGAAGTGCAGTCGCGCTTCATGTCGGCGCTGATTTACCCGTGCGTGGTCGCGAGCGTGGGCGTGGTGATCATCATCTTCTTCATGACCTTCATGCTGCCGAAGTTTATGTCGATCTTCACCGGCCTGAGCGTTCCGCTGCCGCTGGCGACGCAGATTTTGATGAAGATCAGCACGTTCTTCGGGAGCCTGACGAACTGGATCATCATGGGGCTTGTCGGTGCCGTGCTGGGCGTGTTGTGGGTGCGGTTCAAGGCGACTCCGGACGGGAAGCGGAAAATTGACAGCTGGAAGATGAACGCACCGATCGTCGGCAAGGTGGTTCGACTGAATCTCTTCGGCCAGTTCGCGCGCACGCTCTCCACGCTGCTGGTCAACGGCGTGCCGGTGCTGACGGCGTTGAAAATCACGGAGGCGATTGTGCCGAACACGATGGTCAAGGAAGCCATTGCGCGGACGCGCGAGCAAGTGACAGACGGTAAAACCATCGCGCAGCCGCTGGCGCAGTCGAAGTTGTTTCCGCAGCTGATGATTGATTTGCTGAAGATCGGCGAGGACACGGGCGATGTGCCCGGGGCGTTGCAGAACATTGCGGACACCTACGAGAACGAACTGGGGGTGCAATTGCGGGTGCTGACGAATCTCATCGAGCCCGCGATGATCATCCTGATGGCCATCGGCGTGGGCGGTCTGTTGTTCAGCATTCTCTCGGCGATGTTCGCCATCACGAGCAGCTTGAATCGATGATGTTTGCGAAAGCGAAAAACTTCGAGCGGGCGGCCGGCTGCCGTGTGATTCGTGATGCGTGCCGCGTGAAGGCAGCCGGACGATGTGGTGTTCCTTCTACCTGTCACGAATCCCGAATCCGGAATCACGGCGCCTTCACTCTTCTCGAGCTGCTCATCGTCGTGGCGATCATGGGAATCGTGATGACGATCAGTGTGCCGTTCATGAATACGGCCATCATGGGGAACAAGGGAATCAACGGTGCAATGCGGTTGATGCAGGAGGCCTGCGCGGACGCGCGGGCGCTGGCGATTTTGCGGCATTCCACGGCGACGCTCACGATTTCCGCAGATGGCAGCATCGACGTGCGGGAGGGTGGAACTTCGCGGCAGAAAGATCGGATGGAGTCGCACAATTTGGCGGGAGAAGAGTGGCGCATGGCGGATCGGCCGGTGTCCGGCGGCAAGGGCATGAGCGGCGGGCGCGTGGAGATGCGGCACAAGTATCCCGCGAAGCTTCCGGACGGTGTCGGCATCAAGGCGATCCTCGCCAACGGCATTGATGCGACCGATCTGGAAAGCGCTGAAGTGAGGTTCTACGCCGATGGAACGTGCGATGAGTTCAACGTGATTCTCGATCATCCCGAGAGCGGCGAACGCCGTCAGGTGTGGCTCGAAATCACCACGGGCCTGACGGACATTGAGACGGACCCCACAAAGTTTACGCTGCACTGAATCGTGAACACGCGCCGAAGTTTTCTGACGTTGGCGGGCATCCGCGGTGGTCGGATTCGCGGCGCGTTTACGCTGCTGGAAGTGATGGTGGCGACCGCGATCTTCTTCATGGTTGCGTTCGCGATTCTGGAGATGGTGACGCGGGGTTTGGTGGCGGTGCGGGCGATTCAGAAGCGCGAGCCGGACCCGGGAATCATACTTGCGATGTTCTCAACGAACAAGGCGTGGGAGGAGATGAACATCTCGGGCAACTACGAGGACATCGCCCCAGGCATGTATCAGGGTTATCGCTGGGAGCTTTTCGCCCATCGTTACATGGAGACAAACGATCATCTCTTCATCGTGGAGGTGATGAGCTACGGCGACTCGAAGTCGGGCCGCGGGCCATCGACGGCGTCGACGATGTTCTTCTCGCCGCATTCGAAGCCGGCATCCGGCGTGGGAGGATTAAAGTGAACCTGCGTTTTCCGGTGCGGTTTCGCTCTTCGAGGGTTGGTTTCACCATCCTGGAGTTAATGTTGTCCATCGGGATTTTCGCGCTGATTCTGACGGCGATTTACTCGATCTGGATCGCGATTCTGAAGGGCACTCGGGCCGGACAAAAAGCGGCGGCGGAGGTGCAGCGGGCGCGTGTCGCGTTGCGGGCGTTGGAGGACACGTTCAATGGGACGGAGTATTTTTCGGCCAATTTCAAGCGTTACGCGTTCCTCGCGGATACCAGCGGGGATATGGCGTCGGTGAGCTTGGTGGCGCGGTTGCCGGATGGTTTTCTGGGTAGCGAACAGTATCAACAACTGCAGCAGAAGGTCCGACGGGTGACGTTTGAAACGGCTCCCGGAAAGGACGGAACTTACGATTTGTTGATGACTCAGGTGCCGATACTTTTGCCGGAGAATCCGGCGTCGGCGTATCAGCCTTACACCATCACTTTGGCGAAGGACGTGACGCATTTTCAGCTGGCGTTCCTGGACCCAACAAAGGGCGAATGGCTGGAGGAGTGGACGAAGACGAATGTGCTTCCGAAGATTGTGCAGATCTCGCTGGGGCTTGGAAAATCGGGAACAAGCGGAAAGCCGTCTGAGCTGGTCTACAGCCTCGTGGCGCTGCCAAGCGAGGCGGTGGGAGGTGATTTGCAGGGTGCCGCGCCTGGGATGCCTCAAGGGGGAATGCCGCCGGGCAGTGTGCCGCCGGGTGCATTGCCACCAGGCTCAGTCCCGCCCGGCACTCCGCCTCCGAATAGCGGGTTTCCCGGACAGAATCCGGGTGGTTTCCCCAAGACGTTTCGTTGATGAACCTTCGGCCTAAATCCAATCGTTCGGGAATCGCGCTCATCGTGGTGCTGATTGTCATCGTCGTTCTGGGGATCTTGGCGGGTGGATTTGCCTATACGATGCGCGTGGAAACGACGCTGGCGAGGCACGCGTCGTTCAACACGGAGCTCGATTGGATTGGTCGCGCTGGGGTTGGCTATTGTCAGTGGGTGCTTTCTCAAGCGTGTCCGCAGGAACCTTACGATGCATTGAATCAGCTTTGGGCTGGTGGGCCGGGTGGCAAATGCACCAACGAAACGGTGGAGATGGAGGTCGCCGTCGGCAACGGGAGCTTCTCTTGGAAGATCGTGGACAACGATCGCTACTTCAACATCAACCGCGTCGATGAGATGACTTTGAAGGAAGCACTGACGGTAATCGGAGTGGATGCGGGCCAGATGACGACGATTGTGAACTCGATTCTGGACTGGCGGGATCTGGACAAGAATCCTCGTATGAGCGGTGCTGAATCGGAGGTCTACGAACAACAGGATCCGCCGTATATGGCGAAGGATGGACCGATTGATGATATGTCGGAGTTGCTGCTAATTCGAGGCATCACGCCCGGCATTTACATGGGGTCTTCCGGCGGTTCCTTGCCGCGAATTGTCAATCGCGGTGCTGGCCAACAGAGTCAATTCGAAGAGCCGACTTATGCGGTGGGCATGGTAAATCTTTTCACGGCGCTGTCCGGACCAACCGTGAATATCAACACAGCGTCGGCGACGGTTCTGCAGCTTGTTCCCACCTTCGATGAAAACATTGCCGGAGCGATCATCCAAGCCCGGGCCGGACCTGATGGTCAGGACGGAACCATGGATGACGCGCCATTTACCAGCGCCGGTGAACTGATGATTCGCGTCCCTGGGTTGCCAGTTGATCCGGGCACTCTGTCCCGATTTTTTGCGACGAGAAGCCAGGTCTTTCGGGCTGAAATCACCGCAAAAGTCGGGAGCGCTCAGCGCAAATACATCGCAATTCTGCGCCGAATGGGCGCCGCGGGCCGGGTTCAAGACACCCGAGTTTTGAATTTCTATTCCGCAAATCCTCAAGCGGGCGAGTGAGTCGAATCATCTTCATCACAGGAACGGGTACGGGTGTAGGGAAAACCACTTTGACGTGCCTACTACTGCGGCATCTCCGCGATTCAGGCGTCAAGGCGCTTGCAATGAAACCATTCTGCTCGGGTGGGAAAGATGACCTTAAAGCATTCCAAACAATTCAGGGAGAAGGGCTTAGCCAGAGGCTTTTGAATCCCTACTACTTCCCCGAACCCTTGGCGCCCGCCCTCGCGAAAAGAGACGGAAAACCTCAAATAAGCCTCAGTAGCACTCTACGTGTAATCAGGGCCGCATCCCAAAAATGCGATTGTTTGCTTGTCGAGGGAGCTGGTGGCGTATTGGTGCCTATCACGAAACATCTCATGATGGCCGACGTGATCGCCGCGCTTGATTGCGACGTAATTGTGGTCTCTAAGAACGAATTGGGAACCCTAAATCATACACTTCTCACGCTCGAAGCTCTCCGCTCGCGAAGAATTTGGAGAATGAAGGTAGTTTTTTTTGAAACAAAAAATCCAGACGCCTCTTCGAAATCAAATCCCGTTTGGATCGCTGAATGCCCTATAAACATTGGCGTTTTTAAGCTTCCGTATCGGAAGTCAAAATCCAGATTGGAAGAGGCAAATCTTAGAGAATCAAAAAACTTTCAAAAAACTCTTGCGCAGATCTGCGGTCCTGATAGTTTCTGCCCCGTTGTTCGGACCGCTGAGAAAAGCAGCGAAACGAAAGACTGAAAAACGAAAAATAAAACGTTGACAGTCGATGCAGTCGGAAGCAAAACTGACGGCGCATTAAACGAGTAACTCAGAAGCCGAGTTGCTAAATACAACTGGCTCTGGGGTTTTTTGTCCCCTAAATGGGACGCAGATTTAGAGTGGAAACACTCACTGCTCTTTGAAAATTGAATTGTGCGATAAGTTTAGAGCCCCTTCATTGAAAGCCTGTTAGAGGCTGACATTGAAGAGTTTTAAAATTGTAAATCGTCCGGATTAACCACCGGACAAGTTTCAAACTAACGTTTTCTACGGAGAGTTTGATTCTGGCTCAGAACGAACGCTGGCGGCGTGGATAAGACATGCAAGTCGAACGCTAATTACGGAGTAGCAATATTTCGTAGTTGGAGTGGCGCAAGGGTGCGTAACACGTGGGTAATTTGCCGTGAAGCTCGGAATAACTCGCTGAAAGGCGAGCTAATACCGGATGTGATTATTGGGAGGCATCTCCTGATTCTTAAAGCTGGGGACCGTAAGGCCTGGCACTTCACGATAAGCCCGCGGCCTATCAGCTAGTTGGTGAGGTAACGGCTCACCAAGGCTAAGACGGGTAGCTGGTCTGAGAGGACGACCAGTCACACTGGAACTGAGACACGGTCCAGACACCTACGGGTGGCAGCAGTCGAGAATTTTTCTCAATGGGCGAAAGCCTGAAGGAGCGACGCCGCGTGGGGGATGAATGGCTTCGGCCCGTAAACCCCTGTCATTTGCGAACAAACCTTATCATTTAAAAGATGATGAGCTGATTGTAGCGAAAGAGGAAGGGACGGCTAACTCTGTGCCAGCAGCCGCGGTAATACAGAGGTCCCAAGCGTTGTTCGGATTCACTGGGCGTAAAGGGTGCGTAGGTGGTTGGGTAAGTCTGATGTGAAATCTCCGAGCTCAACTCGGAAACTGCATCGGATACTATTCAACTCGAGGGTTGGAGGGGGGACTGGAATACTTGGTGTAGCAGTGAAATGCGTAGATATCAAGTGGAACACCAGTGGCGAAGGCGAGTCCCTGGACAACTCCTGACACTGAGGCACGAAAGCTAGGGGAGCAAACAGGATTAGATACCCTGGTAGTCCTAGCTGTAAACGGTGCACGTTTGCTGTAAAAGGAATCGACCCCTTTTGTGGCGAAGCTAACGCGATAAATGTGCCGCCTGGGAAGTACGGTCGCAAGATTAAAACTCAAAGAAATTGACGGGGGCCTGCACAAGCGGTGGAGTATGTGGCTTAATTCGATGCAACGCGAAGAACCTTACCTGGCCTTGACATGCAAGTAGTAGAAGGATGAAAGTCTGACGAGGTAGCAATACCAGCTTGCACAGGTGCTGCATGGCTGTCGTCAGCTCGTGTCGTGAGATGTTGGGTTAAGTCCCGCAACGAGCGCAACCCCTGCGTCCAGTTGCCACCCCTTAATTGGGAGCACTTTGGACGGACTGCCTCATTTAAATGAGGAGGAAGGTGGGGATGACGTCAAGTCAGTATGGCCCTTACGGCCAGGGCTGCACACGTACTACAATGCCCGGCACAGAGGGACGCAAGACCGCGAGGTGGAGCAAATCCCAGAAAACCGGGCCCAGTTCAGATTGTTGTCTGCAACTCGACAGCATGAAGCTGGAATCGCTAGTAATGGCGCATCAGCTACGGCGCCGTGAATACGTTCCCAGGCCTTGTACACACCGCCCGTCACATCATGAAAGCCGGTTGTACCCGAAGTCGCCCCTTAAAAGGTGCCGAAGGTATGGCTGGTGATTGGGATGAAGTCGTAACAAGGTAGCCGTAGGGGAACCTGCGGCTGGATCACCTCCTTTCTAAGGAGAAACCACGGGTTTGAGATAAAAATCAAACTTCCGAGGTCGAACGACTCGAAAGAGTCGGATTTGGTTCTTGCTTATCGCACAATTCAATCTTCAAGGGCAACAGCTCTTTGAATAATCAAGTGGAAGAGATCGAACTCGACCAATTTCGTCTCGCGAATGGGCCGAAATTACACATTCGACGAACTCGCGTGGGGCTGTAGCTCAGTTGGTAGAGCGGTAGCTTTGCAAGCTATAGGTCAGGAGTTCGAATCTCCTCAGCTCCACCAACCGATTTTACGAGGTTTTCCTCGAAAACGGGCGTGTAGCTCAGTTGGTTAGAGCATGCGCTTGATAAGCGCAGGGTCACTGGTTCAACTCCAGTCACGCCCACCACTTGAAAAATTTCTGAAAAAAGGCGTTAAATCCTCTTTTCGAAAGTTCTTTGACAACTACACATAGATTTTAGATTAGGGCAAATTACAATTCGCTGAGTTACCATCAGAAATGATGGATTTCTTTGTGATCAAGCTACTAAGGGCTTATGGTGAATGCCTTGGTGCCAAGAGGCGATGAAGGACGTAGTAAGTTGCGATAAGCCACGGGAAGCCGCAAACAGGCGTTGATCCGTGGATCTCCGAATGGGACAACCCAACTGGTTTAACCGCCAGTTATCGACCGGATGAATTCATAGTCCGGCGAAGCGAAACGGGGTGAAGTGAAACATCTCAGTAACCCCAGGAAAAGAAAACGAAGTGATTCCGTCAGTAGTGGCGAGCGAAAGCGGAACAGCCTAAACCGAGGAGACTTGTCTCCTCGGGGTTGCGGGACCTTGACATGATAGATGAATGACGAGCTTAATCTTCTGGAAAGTTGAGCCAAAGACCGTGACAGCCGGGTAAGCAAAGTTTGAAGTCGTCTAGAGGTATCCCAAGTAACACGGTGCACGTGAAACTCTGTGTGAATCTGTCCAGACCACTGGATAAGGCTAAATACTCCTTGGCAACCGATAGTGAACTAGTACCGCGAGGGAAAGGTGAAAAGAACCGCTGTTAGCGGAGTGAAATAGTACCTGAAACCATAAGCCTACAATGTGTTGGAGCCACGCAAGTGGTGACAGCTTGCCTTTTGCATAATGAGTCTGCGAGTTATTATCAGTGGCCTGCCTAACTCTCTCTGAGAGTCAGGCGCAGCGAAAGCGAGTACGAATAGTGCGACTAGTCGCTGGTAATAGACCCGAAGCGGAGGTGATCTACTCTTGAGCAGGTTGAAGTCTGGGTAACACCAGATGAAGGACCGAACTCGTGGATGTTGAAAAATCCTGAGATGACTTGAGAGTAGGAGCGAAAGACTAATCAAACCCCGTGATAGCTGGTTCTCTCCGAAATCGCTTGAGGGCGAGTGTTGAAAAAGTACTCTGAGAGGTAGAGCACTGAATGGCTTAGGGGCCCCACCAGGCTGCCAAAACCAATCAAACTCCGAATACTCAGATCCCATTATTTCAGCAATCAGGCTGTGGGGGATAAGCTTCATAGCCGAGAGGGCAACAGCCCAGACCGACAGCTAAGGTGCCTAAATATAGTTAAGTGGAAAGGATGTAACGTTGCTTAGACAGTGAGGATGTTGGCTTAGAGGCAGCCACCATTTAAACAGTGCGTAATAGCTGACTCATCGAGCGATGTTGCGCCGAAAATGATTGGCGATTAAACTATATACCGAAGCTTCGGATTCAACTCTGATTCGTCAAAGTTGAGTGGTAGGAGAGCGTAATCAACGCAGCGAAGCTGGACGGAAACGGAAAGTGGAGCGTTGATTAGTGAGAATGCAGACACGAGTAGCGATAAAACAGGTGAGAATCCTGTTCGCCGTAAACCTAAGGTTTCCTGGGCTAGGTTCGTCCTCCCAGGGTTAGCCGGGAGCTAAGATGAGGCCGTAAGGCGTAATCGATGCACAGCAGGTTAAATATTCCTGCGCCGGGTAAGAATTAGCTATGGATTGACGCACAGATTCACATCAACAGGCTCATTGAAAGAGCTTGCTTAGGCTTCGTGCCGAAGCGTGTTGGTGGGTGAAGTGCCTAGAAAAGATTCATAGTATGTCTTACTTGCCCGTACCGTAAACCGACACAGGTGGGTGAGTGTAAGCGCACTCAGGCGCGCGAGAGAGACCTCTCTAAGGAACTCGGCACATTAGCCTCGTAACTTCGGGAAAAGAGGTGCTCACTTCGGTGAGCCACAGTAAATTGCGTTTAGCGACTGTTTAACAAAAACACAGCACTCTGCCAAGTCGTGAAGACGACGTATAGGGTGTGACACGTGACCAATGCGGAAAGATCAAGGCATTTTGTTAGCCGCAAGGCGAAGCTCGGTGCCAAAGTCCCCGTGAATGTCGGCCGTAACTATAACGGTCCTAAGGTAGCGAAATTCCTTGTCGGGTAAGTTCCGACCTGCACGAATCGTGTAACGACTGAACGACTGTCTCGGAGAGGATCTCGGCGAAACTGTAACTGCGGTGAAGATGCCGCATGCCCGCAGTAGGACGGAAAGACCCTATGCACCTTTACTGTAAGCTGGTATTGTGTTCTGATTAATAATGCGTAGCGTAGGTGGGAGACTTTGAAGCGAGTCCTTCGGGGCTCGTGGAGTCGCAATGTGAAACACCACTCTTTGCTAATTAGGATTCTAACCCCGATTTCTGTCAACCAGACGGGGGACAGTGCTTGCGGGTCAGTTTGACTGGGGCGGTTTCCTCCCAAAGAGTAACGGAGGAGCGCGAAGGTACTCTCAGCACGGTTGGCAACCGTGCGTCGAGCGTATGGGTAGAAGAGTGCTTAACTGTGAGACCTACAAGTCGAGCAGGTACGAAAGTAGGCCCAAATGATCCGATGGTTGAATGTGGAATTGCCATCGCTCAACGGACAAAAGGTACGCTAGGGATAACAGGCTGATCGGTTCCAAGAGTTCATATCGACGAACCGGTTTGGCACCTCGATGTCGGCTCATCGCATCCTGGGGCTGGAGAAGGTCCCAAGGGTCCGGCTGTTCGCCGGTTAAAGCGGTACGCGAGCTGGGTTCAGAACGTCGTGAGACAGTTCGGTCCTTATCCACTGTGGGCGGAGGAATCTTGAGGGGTTCATTCTCTAGTACGAGAGGACCGAGAATGACGCACTTCTGGTGTGGCAGTTGTTCCGTCAGGGGCATCGCTGCGTAGCCACGTGCGGAAGGGATAAGCGCTGAAAGCATCTAAGTGCCAAGCCCATCCCAAGATATGGATTCCCGGACGCAAGTCCCTAAAGACCCCGGGCAGACTACCCGGTTGATAGGTCAGGCATGTAAGCGTCGCGAGATGTTTAGTGGACTGATACTAATTGGTCGTGCGGCTTGATCGCTTTTCTTTCTCTTTTGAGAAAAAAATGCGATTTCGACTCGCGAATTGAGAATCCCTTTTCAATTTCTATGTGTAGTTTTCAGAGAACAGTCTCTGTTCTTTAAAATTTTATGGTGGCCATAAAGCTGTGGTCCGACCCGTTCCCATTCCGAACACGGCCGTCAAACGCAGTCTTGCCGATGGTAGTGGTTTTATAGCTTCCGCGAGAGTAGGTTGCCGCCATTCTTTCAATAAAAAGCCCGAGCTAAGCTCGGGCTTTTTTCTTTCCCACCGTTCTTTGCCCCATCCTTCGGTGCCCACCTGGGCTTTATCTCCCACCTCAATCTCTCTCCGAGATGCCTTATCCTTAAATCAAGATCGACGATAACTTTGGAAAAGCAGAGCTACCCAAAGCCACAGGGATGTGTATAAAAAGGGTAACCCTCTTGCCCATTTGTCTATGCGATATTCTTGGATTGCGGCCGCTACACTACTAGCCACATTTTTCTCCGTTGCACCGGCCAAAAGCTCCACGCCTTCGATTTTGGGTATCGTCCCGTCTCCGAACTCTGCGGTGAGTGGCTTGAGTCAAGTCGCGATCACTTTTTCCGTCCCGATTGTTAGAGTTGAGGCGTCGGATTTTGAGATAAACGATCAGCCAGCCAGTTTCATGACCGTTTCTAACACGGTCGTAACGTTCTACTTTTCTCAACCAGCCTCTGGATTGGTCACAGTGAATTTCGATCCCGATGCTGTAATTACGGACGCCTCGGGAGGTCTGTTTGATCCCATGGGCGCCGCAGGCGCTTGGACTTACAATCTTGTGGATTCAATTGCCCCCGTCGTTGCCCTCAGCGAACCTGCTTCAAACTCGGTAGTATCTAGTCTTTCTTCGATTGAGGTTCAATTCAGTGAGGAGGTAAGTCGTGTTGAGGCGATTGACCTTCTGGTGAACAACATTCCAGCGAGTGCGTTAACCTCAACTGGCGAGAATCGATATCGATTCAACGTTGTTGCACCCCTCAGCGGAAATGCGGTGGTAACTTGGGCTGCAGACCATGGAATCAGGGATGTCTCTCCGGCTCAGAATCAATTCGCAGGTGTCGGGTGGTCCTACACCATCAATCCATCTGTCCCGACTACGGTGGTGATTAATGAGTTCCTCGCGGAGAATCTAAATAGTTTGGAAGACTCAGAAGGCGAGAAACAGGACTGGATTGAGCTCCGCAACACTGGAACTGCGCCTATTAATCTAAATGGATGGTCGCTCAGTGATGAACCGACGACGCCGTCCAAGTGGGTTTTTCCAAATCTCACGCTCGGTGCGGGGCAGCATCTGATTGTATTTGCGTCTGGGAAAGACCGGAAGACGACAGCCTCGAACGCGACAAATCACACGAACTTTCGCCTCACACTTTCCGGCGGAGGTTATCTTGGGCTCTTTAACGCCCAATACCCGAGGGTTGCTGTGAATGAGATAAACTACCCGGACCAGCGGGCGGATATCTCTTACGGGCGCACGACCGGCGGTTCGCTGACGCATTTCTCCACGCTTACGCCGGGTAGTGCGAACAATGAGGTAAGTGCGGTTAGTGGATTCGCGCTAGCGCCCCATGCCTCGGTGAAAAGCGGATTTTTCAATCAGTCATTCAATCTGGTGCTGAGCTCGGAGACTCCAGGCGCAGAGGTGAGGTACACCTTGGATGGAAAAGTTCCGACTGCTTCAAGCGAGCTTTACACCGCGCCAATCGCGGTGGCGGGGCTTCCCAACAAGGGTGTGACCACTATTCGAGCGGCCTCCTTCAGGACGGGAATGGTTCCCTCAACCGTCACTACCCGGACCTACATCTTCCCCGAGTACGTGCTCACGCAATCCACGAATCAACCGGGGTTTCCTTCGATTTGGGATTCACCATGCACCGGGTTTAACAATTGCAACGACATCAATCCTGCGGACTACGAGATGGACCCGCAGGTTTTGAATGACACCACAAACAATTACCGGGCGCTCGCGTTGCAGGGTCTGACGTCGATTCCCAGTGTCTCCATTGTTACCGATGTGAATTATCTCTTTAGCGCCGGGGAAGGAGTTTACGTCCGGCGCGAACCGTTTCTCCGCAAGCCGGTGAGCGCGGAGTTCATCACGGCGGATGGTTCGGAGGGATTCCAGATTGATTGCGGACTCGAAATGCAGGGTCAAACGAGTCCGGATGATTCAGGCACCACCCGATGGAAATCGCTCAAGCTCGGCCTGCGACTGTTCTTCCAGGGCGAGTTCGGCGCAACGAAACTTAAATACAAGGTCTTCGAAGATTCCCCCGTCGACAGCTTCGACACGCTGCTTCTCGCCGGCGGGCACAACAATTACTGGAACTACAACAACAACGACACGCAGCGGACGCGTGCGCTCTACGTGCGCGATCAGTTCATGGCGAACCTGCAAAACCTTGTCGGTGGTCGTTCGCACCACGGGCGTTTCGTGCATGTTTACCTGAACGGCCTTTACTGGGGACTCTACTTCATTCACGAGCGTCCGGATGCGAACTTCATGGCGTCCTACTACGGTGGCGAAAGCACGGATTACGATGTGTTCAAGCACGACTCCGGGCAGGTGGTGGATGGCAGCAGCGCATCCTACACCACGATGTGGAGTACGATCAACGCCGGTCTCGCCAACAACGCGAACTATCAGTCGCTGCAGAACCAGCTCGATGTGCCCGGTCTTGTTGATTACCTGCTGATCAACTTCTGGGCGAACAACACCGACTGGGATCACAAGAACCTCTACGCGTCACATCGCAAAGGTGGTCAATGGCGCTTCCACGCGTGGGATTCCGAGCACACGATGGTGGACAGTGACTTTACGGTTCTGAGCGACAACAACGGTTCGAATCCGACCGCGATCCTTAATCGCCTCCTGTTGAACGCCGAGTTCAAGATCTTGCTCGCGGACCGGATTCACAAACACTTCTTCAACGACGGCATTTTCTACGTCGACGCCGTCAATCCTATCTACGATCCCGCGTTTCCGGCGCGCAATCCTGCCGCGGACATGTTCATGAAGATGCTCAAGACGATCGACACGGCCATCGTCTGCGAATCGGCCCGCTGGGGCGATGTCGGTCCGGGCCGCGAGAACAATCCGCATACGCGTAACGTCTCGTTTTACGATGAGCGCGACATGGTCATGGGATACAAGGCGACCGCCGGATCCCATTCGAGCTTCAAGTTCTCCACACGCAGCGGCGGTTTGCTGACGCAATTCCGCAACCGCGGCTGGTATCCGTCTGTTGTCGCGCCGTCGTTCAACCAACATGGCGGCAAGGTTGCATCGGGCTTCAATCTGACCATCACTGCCCCGGCTGGCACAATCTACTACACCACCAACGGCTCGGACCCACGCCTCTACGGCTCGGGCGCGGTTTCGCCACACGCGCAGATCTATTCGGGCGCGCCCGTTTCCGTGGCTAGTTCGATGTTGGTGAAAGCCCGCGTTCTCTCCGGAACGAACTGGAGCGCGCTCAACGAAGCCACGTTCACGGTGGCGGAACTCGCGTCGCCGCTTCGTATCACCGAGATCAATTACAACCCTGTGGGCGGTGATGCTTACGAATTCATCGAGCTCAGCAACGTCGGTGACCAGCCGGTGGACTTGGGTGGAGCGTATCTCGATGGTGTCACCTACGTGTTTGCGCCGAACACCACGCTGAACCCCGGTGCCGTCCTCGTGCTCGCCAACAACGCGAACCCCACGGCGTTCGCTGCGCGTTACCCGGGCGTGATTGTGGCTGGAAACTTCTCGGGCTCGCTGGCCAACGGCGGCGAGCGCATCGCGGTCATTGATGCCGCCGGGCGCACGTTGACCTCGGTTTCGTATCGCGACGGGGCGGGCTGGCCAACGGCTGCGGATGGCGGTGGTTCGTCGCTCGAGATGGTCGATGTGACGGCGGGCAGTTCTGATCCCGCGAACTGGCGGGCGAGTGTTGGTAACGGTTCGCCTGGGCAGGCGAATCCTGCAGCGCCATCGACCGCCATCGTGATCAATGAAGTCGCCGCGGATAATCCTTCCGCCGTCCCGAATGCCGGGACCTTCCCAGACTGGATCGAGTTGCGAAACACCACGGCGACGCCAGTGAATCTCGAAGGTTGGAGCCTGAGCGACGATGGGAACGCGCGGAAGTTTGTCTTCCCAGCCGGCACCACGATTTCGGCGAATGGTTACCTCGTCATCTGGTGCGATGCGTCGACGAACACGACGCCTGGAATTCACGCCGGCTTCGCGCTGGATCGCGAAGGTGACAACGTTTTCCTCTACAACGCGCAGACGCAGCGCGTCGATGCGGTGAGCTTTGGCAATCAGGTTCCGAACCTCACCATCGGTCGCATCGGCTCTTCGTGGGCGCTCACCACGCCGACGCCGTCCGCGGGCAATGCCGCCGCCACACTCGGTGCGCAGTCCAATCTCTCGATCAACGAATGGCTCGCGAACGCGGCTCCGGGATCGCCGGACTGGGTGGAGCTCTACAATCGATCGAGCTCAGAGCCCGTCGCGTTGCGCGGAGTCTATCTTGGCGCGGGCGGATCCATCTTCCAGATCCGATCGCTGTCATTCCTCGCGCCGGGCGGATTTGTGCAGTTGTTTGCTGATGAAGACGGTGGTGCGAACCACGTCGATTTCAAACTCGCCGCTGCGGGCAGCAGTCTTTCTCTCTTCGACAGCGCAACGACGCTCATCGAATCCGTGAACTACGGGGCGCAACCCGAAGCGGTCACGCAGGGACGACTGCCCAACGGCAGCGCGACGATTGTCAGCTTCCTCGGAAGCGCATCCCCAGGCGCGAGCAATTACGTCATTGCGGTCGGCGGTCCCGTCTTGAACGAAGTGCTGGCGCGCAATGAATCGGTGCTCTCCCCGTGGGCTGAATACTCAGACTGGATCGAGCTGGCGAATCCGACCGCTGCGCCACTAAATCTCGCGGGCTTCAGCCTCTCGGACTCGCCCAATGGAGCGGGCCAATGGGTGATTCCGTCCGGTGTGACGATTCCTGCGAATGGCTTCGTCCGCGTCTGGTGCGACAGCGACCGCGTGCCTTCCACCGCATCCGGCTTGGACCTGAACACCGGTTTCTCGCTCTCAGCTGAAAGCGGCGGAGTGTACCTCTTCAATGCTGCTGGCGTGCGCATTGATTCCGTGGAGTACGGTTTCCAAATCGCGGATCGGAGCATCGGCCGAGTTGGCGATGCCTGGCGTCTGCTTGCGACGCCGACACCGAATGCCGCCAACGCCACTGCCGCGGTTTTGGGTGCGGCCTCGGCGGTTCGTTTGAACGAATGGATGTCGGAAGATATTTCGGGAGACGATTGGTTTGAGATCTACAACCCGGCTCCCGATCCTGTGTCGTTGGCTGGCCTGTATGTGACGGATGATCCGTCCATCGCTGGCGTGACGAAGCATCAGCTCGCGCCGCTCTCGTTTGTCGGTGCAGGTGATTTTGTGAAGCTGCAGGCTTCGGGTGATGTCGGCCGTGGGAAGAATCATGTTCCTTTCAACCTGAACCGCTACGGCGATGTGCTGCGGTTGTATGGAACGAATTTGGTGATGATCGACAGCGCGGATCTAGTTGTGCTCCCGGCTGGCGTCAGCGCTGGGCGATTGCCGGATGGTTCGGGAAACACCGTGGTCTTCTATACAACACCCAGTCCTGGATCTGGCAACCACCTCCCGATGCCTGGCGTGGCAATCAACGAAGTGCTGAGCCACACGGATCCGCCGCTGGAGGACGCCATCGAGCTGATAAACAGTTCGGCGCAATCGATCGACATCGGTGGGTTCTACCTCAGCGACAGCCGGCGGGACCTGAAGAAGTATCGCATCGCCGACGGCACGACAGTGGCCGCGGGAGGTTTCCGGGTCTTCTACGAGAATCAGTTTGGAACCGGCGCCGGTGGTTTCGCGCTCAGCTCCTCACGCGGCGGTTCGGTGTACTTGTCCGGTTCGGATGCGAGCGGGAATCTGACCGGTTATCGATCCACGTTCCGTTTCGGACCGCAGTTGAACGGAGTGTCGATTGGCCGGATCGGAACCAGCGTCGGGGATGATTTCGGGGCGTTGGTCGCGCGAAGTTTTGGGGTGAACAATCCGGCGAATGTCGCGGAGTTCCGCACGGGAGTCGGTGCTAACAACGGGGCTGCGAAGGTGGGGCCGATCGTGATTAGCGAGGTAATGTATCGTCCGACGGATGGTTCCACCAATGCCGAGCTGGCGGAACACGAGTTCATCGAGCTGCACAATGTGAGCGGCGCTTCGGTGTCGCTCTTCGATCCGGCGCATGCGACCAACACGTGGAGGATCTCGGGTGGCGTTTCATTCCGATTTCCGACCGGCGTCTCAATCGCGCCGCGTGCTTATGGGTTGCTCGTGCATTTCGATCCGCTGTCGGACCCGGCCGCGACTGTTGGCTTCCGCGCCAAGTATGGTGTGGCGACGAGCGTTCCGTTGTACGGGCCTTTTACCGGGCGGCTGGCGAATGACGGTGATGAGGTGATCGTGGAGATGCCCGATGCGCCGCAGGGAGCCGGACCAGAACAGGGTTACGTGCCGTATGTGGTGGTGGATCGCGTGAGCTACGGCGATTCATACCCGTGGCCCGCAGAGGCGGATGGCGCCGGTTCATCGCTCCAACGTCGCCGCACGTATGCGTACGGAAATGATCCTGCCAGTTGGAAGGCGGCGTCGCCTTCGGTGGGTCGAGCGAATGTCACGGGCAGCACGTTTGTGGATTTGGATCAGGACGGATTGCCGGCGGAATGGGAGCAGGCAAATGCATTGAGTGACGCCAATGCCGCTGATGCCAGCCAGGATCGCGACGGCGATGGTCACAGCAATTACGAGGAATATCTCGATGGAACGGATCTAAGTTCTTCCGCCAGCGGCCTGAGCGCTCCTTCGTTGGTGACGCAGCCAGTCGATGCCACGGTGATTCCTGGTCAGGATGTCACGTTGACGCTGGTCGCGAATGGCTCGGCGCCTCTGCAGTATCAATGGCGGAAGAATGGTTTCCCTATCGCTGCCGCCACCAATGCGTCGCTCACCTTGCCGTCGGTCAGCGGTTTCGATTCCGCGACCTACAACGTGGTGGTATGGAACGGCGCGGGATTCGCGATTAGTTCTTCGGCGAAAGTTACGGTCGTGGTGCCGCCGAAGATCATGGTGCAGCCCATCGGGCTCGTTGTTAGTCCCGGATCGAATGTCACGTTTACAGTCGCTGCGAGCGGCACCGGGGCGATTCGTTATCAGTGGAAGAAAGACGGTATTGAGATTCCCGGAGCCACCCTACCCGCGCTCACGATCAACAACGCGCAGCTTGCGGATGAAGCGACTTACCTCGCTGTCGTGACTGATGACATTGCGTCGGTCTCGAGTCAGCCGGCGCGACTTCTGGTCAAGGTTCCGCCGACGGTAGCGGTTCCACTCAAAGGATCGACGAACTTGGTCGGCTCCCCGGTGACGTTGACCATAGTGGTCAACGGTTCGGTGCCGATGGGCTTCCAGTGGCGTCGGGGCGCGGTGATTCTGACGAACATCGTTTCCATGAACCGCACGAGTTCGTACACGATCAATAGCCTCACGCTCACCGACTCTGGTTCGTATCGAGTAATCATCACGAACTCAGGGAACTTCACTCCGGGAATCGCCTCGGCAACGGCGGCGATTCTGGTAGTTGAACCGCCCGCTATCACCAATCAACCGCAGAGCCTTTCAGTCGAAGCCGGGGTGAACGCGACGTTTGCGGTCGGTGCCAGCGGGACGGCGCCTCTTCGCTATCAATGGTCTTTCGAGGGAGCCGGAATTCCAGGCGCCACGAACTCGACCTACAGGGTGACCAACGCGCAGATTGCCAACGCGGGCGCTTATCGCGTCGTGGTGTCGAATGTCGGCGCGTCGGTGACGAGTGCGGTGGCGACTCTTTCCATACTCGGCCAACCAACCCTGAGCGGGCCGGAGTTGTTGCCGAATGGTCATGCTCGCCTGTTCATTCTGGGTGCACCGAACCGCACCTACACCATCGAAAGCTCGTTGAATCTGACGAATTGGACCTTCCTTGGAACCCTCGCCTACACGAACGGTCTCATGCCGTACATCGACACAAGCGCATCCGGAGCGACGAATCGGTTCTACCGAGCTCGGGAATAAATTGGGGTCGGTCAGTCGTATTGAGCGATTGACTTGGATCGTTCATCGGCTAAACCTCTGGCATGGCACGGAAGCTACGCCTTCAATATCCCGGAGCGATTTATCACGTAATGAGTCGAGGCGATCGACGCGAAGACATCTTCCGCGACGACGTGGATCGCGAGTCCTTTCTCCAAACGCTCGCGGATGCATGCGTGAAAACTGGCTGGCAAGTTCACGCGTTCTGTCTGATGCCGAATCACTTTCATCTCGTCGTCGAGACGCCCCAGCCGAATCTGGTCGCCGGTATGAAATGGTTTCTGGGCACCTACACGGCGCGATTCAACCGCCGTCACCGGCTTTCGGGACACGTATTTGCGGGACGTTACAAGTCGTTGCTGGTCGGCGGTCAGGGCGGTTACTTGCGAACCGTGTGCGACTACGTTCACTTAAATCCGGTGCGAGCAAAGTTGATCGCTCCGGAATCGCCTCTCCGCGACTATCGCTGGAGCAGTTTCCCGCTTTACCTGGCAGCACCTGAAGCCCGCCCGAGCTGGCTGCGCGGCGATCGCCTGTTTGGGGAATTGGGAATCCAAAGTATGGATGAAGCCGGCCGTGCGGAGTTTGAGCAACGCACCGAGGCTCGACGCGCTGAGAACAACGACGAATTTGAACGAGTGCGGCGAGGATGGTGTTTCGGCGACGAACAGTTCCGGTCGGATTTGCTCGCGAAGGTGGAAGGCGAAGCGCGCGGGCATCACTTCGGGGAGGAGATCCATGAAGCGTCGGAGGCGAAGGCCGCTCGAATTTTGGATGAGGAACTGCGGCGTGCGCTGTGGTCTGAAGCCGAACTGAAGCTGCGGCAGAAGGGAGATCCTCATAAACTACAGATCGCGCGACGGCTTCGGATAGAGACCACGATGACGTTACAGTGGATTGCGAATCGCCTTCACATGGGGACCAAGACGCACCTCAGTCACCTCCTGTATTGGCAGCAGCGGGCGGATTCTGAGAATCAGTCGATCGAACAATCGAAAGCTTCCGCAAAATCGCCGGTCAAACAGAAGCTTTCAGTTGTGACTGCGAGGAGCCGACGTTCCGACGCCGGATTGAATCGAGATGTGAATCTCTCAAAGGCAGCTGCGGAAGGTGAATCGAATCGCCGAAAGGCAGTAGAATCGCAATCTGTAAAAATACCTTTGACTGACCCTGTAGGTGTTGGTGGCTTCGATACGAGCTTCGATTAAGCCCAACGAAGGTTTTTCAGAATCTGCGTGGTCGAATGCACCTTGTTCAAGGTGTAGAAGTGGAACGATTCCACGCCCGCGCGGAAGAGTTCCTCGCATTGCTTCGTAGCATACTCAATCCCAAATGCCGTAGATGCGGCTTCGTCGTCGCCGAACCGGTCAAGTTGGCCGACGAGTTCAGGCGACAGCTTCGCGCCGCACAGGGCAGTGAAGCGTTTAATCTGAGCGCCGCTGATTAAGGGGAGAATTCCGGGACAAATCGGAACCCGGACTCCGAGTTTGCTGAGGTAGTCGCGAAACTCGAAGAAGTCCTCGTTGTGAAAGAAAAGCTGAGTGACGACAAAATCCGCGCCGCAATCGATCTTTGCCTTCAGTCGCTCCCAGTCGACCTTCTTGCCTTCCTTGCAAGAGATATGGCCTTCGGGAAAGCCGGCTGTGCCGATCGAGAATCCTCCCAGTTCCTTTAGGAATTTCACGAGTTCGAAGGAGAACTCAAAACCGCCCTCAGTCTTTTTGAATTCCCCGCCCCCGGGCGGATCACCGCGCAGCGCGAGAATATTTCGAATCCCGCGTCGCTGGGCATCTAGCGCGACATCGCGAATCTGTTCCTTGGTGGCGTTGACGCAGGTCAGATGCGCCATTGCGGTCAGACCGTGCTCTTTCTGAATTCGCTCCGTGATGCCGAGAGTTTTTTCCCGCGTGCTGCCTCCGGCGCCATAGGTCACGGAGCAAAAGTCCGGCTTCAATGCCTTTAACGCCGGCAGGGTCTTTTCGAACAAAGTTCGGTCACCTTCGTCGGTCTTCGGCGGGAAGAACTCGAAGGAAACGACGGGCCGTCCGCCGGGCTGGCGCGACGCATGAATATCTCGGATAAGCTGCACCCGGTGAGGATCGTCAAATCCCGGCGAAGCTCAAGCTGGTAGTCGCCGGATTACATGCGTGAAACGACCCCGTCCCGACCGGTCAAAGACAGAACCATCGCTTTACTTTCGGTGGCCGGATCGGTAACACCGTGGCGGCTGTTTCGATCCAGCCCCGGCGCCGCGCTTCGCGGACGCATCCCGTGGATAATAAACTGATTATGAGTAACAGAAGCGCCGTCCTGGCTCAGGGACGCCCCGAGAAGCGAACCCACGCGGGCGCGCGGTCTGCCCACCCACGTTCCGCGCCGCGGGTGACAAGTTCCGGGCGATGGGAATTTTTCAGCGCCTTTCTTCGGGAGCCGCTGAAGGTCGGCGCGTTCTGGCCCAGTTCACCGGCGCTGTCGCAGAAGATTGTGGATGGTTGTCAGCTGGAAAACCGCGAGATGGTGGTGGAGATCGGGCCTGGCACGGGCGCCTTCACGAGCCTGATTCTCGATCGGATGAATCCGAAGAGCCGATTTTTTGCAGTGGAACTGAACCAGATGAACGTCCTGCAACTGCGCCGGCGCTTCCCGAAGCTCCAAGTCTACGCGGATTCTGCGGAACGACTTCCCAAGTATCTCAAGCAACACTCCACCCGGAAAGCCGACTGCATCGTCAGCGGGCTTGCCTGGGGAAACATGCTGCCGGCGACGCAGAACAAGATCTTCGATGCCGTGGTGGATTCACTCGCGCCCGGCGGTTTGTTCACGACGTTTGCCTACGTTCACGCCCAGGTGTTGCCGACCTCGCTTCGTTTTCGGAAACGCCTGTTCAATCATTTCTCCAAAGTCGAGGTCACGCCCATTGTCTGGCGCAATCTCCCGCCGGCGTTCATCTACCGCTGCTGGCATCACTGAAGCCAGGCATCACTCTTTCGAAAGCAAACAGACCGTGACGCATCGAGCATCACGGTCTGTTTCGCTTTAAACTTTCTGGATTACGCGGCGGCTTTGTCGTTCTTGCGGCGCAGGACGGGTTTGCTCTCACCCAGCACGACCTGACGGGTAATCTTGCATGCCACGATGTCGCTGTTCGGCACATCGAACATCACGTCGAGCATCAGCTTCTCCAGGATGCTTCGCAGTGCACGGGCGCCGGTGCCCTTCTTGATGGCCATGCCGGCCAGTTCGCGAAGCGCTTCGGGTGTGAATTCGAGTTCCACGCCTTCCATCGACATCAGCTTGGAATACTGCTTGGTCAGCGCGTTTTTCGGCTCGGTGAGGATGGAGACGAGCTGATCCTCAGTGAGTTGTTCGAGCACGGTCACCATCGGCAGGCGGCCGATGAATTCCGGGATGAAGCCGAACTGAATCAGATCTTCCGGCTCGACGTATTGCAGGATCTCGTGGCGATCGATCTCGGCGAATTTCTTCGCGTTCTCCGCCGCGCCGAAACCCATCACACGATTGCCAAGACGGCGTTGCACCATTTTCTCGAGTCCAACGAATGCGCCGCCGCAGATGAAGAGGATGCCGCTCGTGTTCACGCGGATGTACTCCTGTTGCGGATGCTTGCGTCCGCCTTGCGGTGGGACATTGCAGATCGTGCCCTCAAGAATCTTCAGCAGCGCCTGCTGCACGCCTTCGCCAGACACATCGCGCGTCAGCGAAACGTTCTCCGTCTTGCGCGCGATCTTGTCGATCTCGTCGATGTAGATGATGCCCTTCTGCGCGCGCTTCACATCGAAGTCCGCATTTTGGAGCAGGCGAAGGATGATGTTCTCCACGTCCTCACCGACGTAACCCGCCTCGGTAAGCGTGGTGGCGTCTGCGATGGCGAAGGGAACATCCAGCACGCGAGCCAGCGAGCGGGCCAGCAGCGTCTTGCCGGAACCGGTGTTGCCGATTAGCAGGATGTTGCTCTTCTCCAGTTCGACATCCTTCGAGTTTGACCACTCATCGGGTTTCTTGTCGGCCGGTTCGGTCAAGATGCGCTTGTAGTGGTTGTGCACCGCCACGGAGAGCGTCTTCTTCGCGTGTTCCTGGCCGACGCAATACTGGTCGAGATGTTTCTTGATCTCGAGCGGCTTGGGAACGGTGTGAGGCGAAGCCGATTTCTTCGGTTCAGGAGCCAGCTCCTTTTCGAGCACGCTCTTGCAGAGCAGCACGCAGTTATCGCAGATATAAACGCCCGGTCCTTGGATCAGTTTTTTCACTTCTGCGTGAGATTTCCCGCAGAAGCTGCACAGCGTTAGATTCGTGGGTCGGGCCATATTTCTGGTTTGGTGAGCGGAATCGTTGAGTTGGGTTTACGGAATTTCTGAAGTCTTCTCAGGCATGCCGGGCACTTCTTTGCGCGACTTGACGACCTCGTCGACGAGGCCGAAATCCTTCGCTTCCTGAGCGGTCATGAAGTTGTCGCGGTCACAGGCTTTCTCGACGACTTCGATGGTCTGGCCGGTATGCTTGGAGATGATGCCATTGAGGCGGTGCTTGAGGCGCAGCATGTATTTGACGCGAATTTCCACGTCGCTGGCCTGGCCTTCGGCGCCGCCGAGCACCTGGTGAATCATCACGTCAGAATTCGGCAGGGCGAAACGCTTGCCCTTCGTGCCGCCGCAGAGCAGCACCGCGCCCATGCTCGCGCAGGAACCGATGCAGTAGGTGTTCACGTCGCACGTGAGGAACTGCATCGTGTCATAAATCGCGAGACCAGCCGTCACGCTGCCGCCGGGAGAATTGATGTAGAGATGCACGTCCTTCTTCGGATCAGACATCTGGAGGAAAAGGAGCTGGGCGATGACGCGATTCGCGATGAAGTCGTTGACCTGCGAACCGAGGAAAACGATGCGGTCCACCATCAACCGCGAGTAGATGTCGTAACCCCGTTCTCCGCGTCCGGTTTGCTCGATCACGTAGGGGGTGCTCTCGCTCATTTGGAAGCCGTCAGTGGCGTTGAATCCTGTCATGTTTTTGTTTTGTTTGTTATTTGTTCTGTGTGCGCAACCTACTCCAAGCGAGAGTGAAGGGTCAAGCGTGGCACTCCCTGCTCGGCTCATCCGTATTTTCCCCGGTTCGCGAGCGGTAATTTGTCGCCTCCACCCGTCTCTCCCGCTATACAACCCGCGATGCAGAACATCACCAAACGCCCGTCCATGGCCCGCATTTGCGCATGACCATCGCTGAACTTCATTCCAACGAAGAGCTTCGGCGGCACGAGTTCCCCGTCGTTGAGCACAAAAACTTTCTGGCCCACGCCGGCGTCTGTCCACTGCCCCGTCGGGTGGTCGACGCCATGACCGACTACAGCCTGCTCGGGGCTCTCGGCGATCAGGAAGAAGCGTTTCCCGGTACACGAATCCAGCAGGTGCGCCAGACGGCGGCTCAATTGCTCAACGCCCAGCCCGACGAAATCGCGTTTGTCGGTCCCACGTCGTTGGGCCTCAGCATGGTGGCGGCGGGACTCTCCTTCCGCAAAGGCGACAACATCCTCATCTACCACGACGATTACCCGTCGAACGTTTATCCATGGATGGCGCTTGCTGACAAAGGCGTGCAAGTCCGCCTGATGAATATCCGCGAGCTGGGACGCATCCGGAACATTGATGTCATCGGTCAGGTCGACGAGAACACCCGTCTGGTCGCCTTGGCATCGTGCCACTTCGTCTCCGGCTGGCGCATCGATATCGCCGGTATCGGCAAACAACTCCGCGCGCGCAACATCCCGTTCTGTGTCGATGGCATTCAGACGCTCGGCGCGTTTCCCACCACCGTCGAGCACGTCGATTTCCTCGCAGCCGACGCGCACAAATGGCTGCTCGGCCCCTGCGCCGCTGGCATTCTCTACGTCCGCAAGGCACTCCAAGAGAGGCTCAAGCCCTCCGTCTTAGGCTGGCACAATGTCCGATGCGCCAATTTCGTGGCGCAGGAACAGATTGTTCATCCGCCCGACAGCCGTCGTTTCGAGGCGGGCTCCGCCAATCTCGTCGGGCTTGCCGGTTTGCAGGCGGGAATGGATCTACTCCTCTCCTACGGAATCGAAAACATCGCCGCTGAACTCCTCCGCAAGCGCGCGTTGCTCGTCCCTGAACTGCAAGCCAAAGGCTACGCCGTGCTCGGCGGTTCTGCGCCGCCGGAGAACGCGAGCGGCATCGTCACGTTCTATATGCCAGATGGTGACATGTCTGCGCTGCACGCGAAGCTCACCGAAGCCAACGTCATTACCAGCCTGCGCGCCAGCCGAGCCGGGCAGCGTTACATCCGCCTCTCGCCGCACTTCTACAATACCGATGACGAGCTTCGCAGAGTGCTGGAACTGCTTTAGGAAACCGCTCTCTGTTCTCCGTGTTGGAGGGCTGTTTCTCCCGGTTCAACTTGCGTGCGACTGAACCACCGGCGCAGCAATCCCTGCGTCGGACTGAAGATCCAAGCGAGAACGAACAACGCAGTGCCCATCACCACCATTGCGCCGGCAATCGAGCAGTCCAGCCACAGTGCAAAGTGGACGCCCATCACGGAGCTCAGCGCCGCGTGGACGACCGTAAACAGGAAGATCACCGGCAGTCGCCGCGACAGCAGTGACGCGGTCGCGCCCGGCAGAATCAGCATCGCAATGACGAGAATTGCGCCCACGCTCTCGAACGCACTCACGACCACCACGGACAACATGCTCATCAGGCTGTAGTGAACGAAGGTGGCGTTGATGCCGAGCGCGAAGGCGAGTCCCGGGTCAAACGAGCTGACGAGAAGTTCCTTGTAGAAAATCAGAATCAACGCCGCGACGATCAGCGCGACGACAGCCATTCGGACCAACGTCGGCGGCCCCAGCACCAACGAGCCGAGCTGCACATACGGCATGTCGAGCGGGATGCTGCCGATCTCGCCGTAGAGCACGCATTCCTGATCGAGATCGATCTTGCTCGCGAACTGGCTGACGAGGATGACGCCAATCGCGAACAGGCTGGAGAACGTGATGCCGATCGCAGCGTCCTGTTTCACTCGCGACTTCTTGTGGATGACTTCGATCAGGACGGTCGTCAGCACGCCCGCCACCAGTGCACCGAGGAACATCACCGTCGAGTGCCGCGTGCCCGCGAGCAGATACGCGATAACAAGCCCGGGCAGGACGCTGTGGCTGATGGCGTCGCCGACCAAGGCCATGCGTCGCAGCATGAGATAATTCCCGACCAGCCCGCACGCCGTCGCGACGAAGAATCCCATGAGCATGATCCAGCCGTAGCTCGCGAGGTCCGCCGTCCACGGCGAGACGATGACTCGGTGAAAGTCGAATGGAGGAATGAATGTATTCATCACCGTTTCCCGTAGCCGATCGATTCGCCCGGCTGGTCCGGACTATTGCCGCCGCGCTGCATTTCCGCGAAGCCCGGGATGGGGCGACCGTGCGGATCAATGGTCGCGTATTGCAGGCGACGCTCCAGCTCTCGCACCACCTCATCGCCCAGCACGTGCTCGATCTTCTCCGCATCCTCGTGAACGTGGTCTGCAGCGATCTGCGCTGCGTTCGTCAGGTAAAGCTCCCAGAGCCGGTGATTGCGCACGATGGCGCACGCGAGCTGCCAGCCGGCGGGCGTGAGGAAGATCAAATTCCCTTCCTCGTGCAGCGTCGCGAGTTCGTGGCGATGCAGGTCGGCCGCCTGACGCGCAGCTTCTTCGACGGTTTCGCGGCGGCGCTCCGCAAGCTCGCGCAGCGAGACGCCTTCGCCCTTCGACTCGCGGGCTTCGAGAACGTGATAGATGGACTTGAGCGTGTTCTCGCGCTGGACGCGTTGCGCCCGTGAACGCTGGCGCCACCAGCGATTCGCAACGCCGTGGCGCGGTGCGAAGAGAAAGGCGAGAGCGAACACCGCGCTTGCCGAGAGCACCATGAACGGCCCGGTGGGAAAGTTTGGCCCGAGGAAACTGCAGAACGCGCCGAGCGCTCCGGCCATCATGCCGAACAACGCCGCCAGCCAGAGCATCCGGCTCATCCGATCCGTGAGCAGATAGGCGGCGGCGGCAGGCGTGATGAGCATGGCGGAGACAAGCACGACGCCGACAGCTTGCAGCGCGATGACGACGGCAAACGCCAGCAGCAGCATCAGCGCGTAATGGATCAACTGCGCCGGGAAGCCGGCCGCGCGCGCGAATCCACTGTCAAAGCTCGTGAGGAGGAATTCCTTGTAAAACACGATAATGACCACGACGGAAAGCAGCGTGACGACGGCCATGAGCTTGAGGTCCGCCGGCCCAATCGACGCCGCCTGGCCGAAGAGAAACTTGTCGATGCCGCTTTTGTTTCCGGTGGGCATGCGCTGAATCATCGTGAGCAGGCAGATGCCGACGGCGAAGAAGCTGGCCAGCACCAAGCCGAGCGCAGTGTCTTCCTTGAGATGCGTCGTCTGCGTGATGAGCCGCACGACAACGGTACCGAGAAGTCCAGCCACTGTCGCGCCGACGAAGATGGCGACGGGGTCCTTCGACATGTTCCATAGGAAACCAATTGCGACTCCCGGGAGCACCGCGTGCGACAGTGCGTCGCCCACGAGCGCCATCTTGCGCACGACAATAAAGCTGCCAAGCAATCCGCACGTGATACCGAGCAGCATCGAGCCGAGCAGCGCGTAACGCACGGCGGGGTCTTGGAAGGTGAAGAACCGGATCGCTTGCGTGACGAGGTTGGTGTCGCCGAGTTCGCTGATCTTCGCCGCGTTTGCCGCCGATGGCATCGCCAGAATCAGCGCACACAGTGCGAACTGGATTCGCCACGATGGCTTCATGACTTCTGTCTCACCGCTTCCGCGACCTCAGAGAGAATCGTCAGCCTGCCGCCGTACGTTTTCTGCAACAGTTCCGCGTTGAAGACTTGTTCCGTCGGGCCGAAGGCGACGACGCGCATGTTCAGCAATAGCAGCATGTCGAAGTATTCGCGCGCGCTGGGCAGGTCGTGGTGGACGACCATTAGCGTCTTACCTTTGCTCTTGAGTTCCTGGAGCAGCGTGACGATGGCGGCCTCGGTCGCGGCGTCGACGCCGGCGAACGGTTCGTCCATGAAGTAGAGGTCGCTCTCTTGTGCGAGCGCGCGGGCGAGGAACACGCGTTGTTGCTGGCCGCCGCTGAGGTTCGAGATCTGCCGATTCGCGTAAGGCAGCATCTTCACCTTGTCGAGGCACTCGCGGGCGATGTCGCGGTCCTGTTTCGTCGGGCGCTTGATGAGGCCAAGGCGTCCGTAGCGGCCCATGAGCACGACGTCCATGACGCTGACGGGAAAATCCCAGTCCACCGACTCGCGCTGCGGCACGTAGCCGATGCGCGTGAGGTTTTGCTTGAGCGGTTCGCCGAAGGCTTTCACCCAGCCGCTGTTGAGCGGGAGCAGGCCCATCGCGGCCTTGATGAGCGTGGATTTGCCGGCGCCGTTCGGGCCGATGATGCCGATGAGCTTCCCGCGCGGCACGACGAGGTCGATGCCCCAGAGCACCGGCTTGTTGTGATACGAGACGGTGAGGTCGTGAATCTCCAGCGGCGCGGGTTCGCTGGCCGCGGACTTGGTGGATGTGCTCGATTCGACGGTGCTCATGTTGGGTTCAGAACGTGACGCGGGTCCGGAGTCCAACGACCAGCGCGTCGTCCAAAGCGCCGCTGCCACCCGGGTGCCGAATCCATTGAATGTCTGGCTGAAGGCCGAGCCACGGCGTGACATTGATCTGGTAGGTGAGCTCCACGGCGAGTTCGTAGTCGGACAGGACGCTCGCACCAGCCGTGCGCTCCGCGCGGCGGATGTCGCCGCTGATGTTCACGTAGGCGAAGCCGAGCGCGAACGCATCGTCGTCGCGGCCCGGGAAAAGTCCGCGATAGTGCAGGCCGGTATCGACGGTGAACTCGAACGCGCTGCGATCCTCGGGACTGCAACCACCGCGGAAGAACAGGCCGAGACCTTGTTCGTCTTCGGTGTTGTTTTCGCGCCAGAGCATCTGGTCGGCGGCGACGTAGAAGCCATGGTTGCCGGAGTGCGAACGAGAGTCGTCGCGCAAGTCGGTGAAGTCCGCCGTGTGCAGCCACGCGCCGAGCTTGTAGGTGCCCGGCAGGCCGCTGGCGTTCGTACCTTGATTGATTCGCCAACCGGTTTCCGCAATGGCGAATGCACCTTGTTCGGAATTCAGATGCCAGCGAACTCCGTGGCGATTCACGCGCGGATTGCCAGCAGCGCTGTCGAACGAATCGCCATCGAAGACGCCGGCTTGGACGTAGCCGTGTTCACCAATGGCAGAGCGAAGACGCACGCCGAGCGCGGCGCGATTGTAGGCCGGGCCGGTGTTGAGCGTGTTTCCGGAGATGGACGCGGGCCAGCCGAACGAGCTGTTGATCAGCGTGGCGCCGTAGTCAGTTCCTGCAAACTCGGCGTCGGCAGCGAGTTGCCCGGCGCGCAGCGAGAAGCGGTCGTCCCACAGCTGTTGCTCGAACCAAAGTTCGAAAAGCCCCGGATTGTCGTAGGCGTCGATGTTGCTGAGAGTTTGCATATCGCCGACGAGCTGCCCCGACGGGCTCCGTCCGTGCGGATAAAAAATACTGGAACGAAACAGCGCGCCGGGCCACGCGGAGGCGAATTTCTCTAAATCGACCTCGATCGCGATTTCGCCCAGCCCTCCGTAGGCCGCGCCGCGTTCGATACCGCCCGAGATGCTTCCGAAAACCTCTCCAATGTAGCCCGCCTGAACATGAACACCGTGGTCGATGGCCCAGCTTCGCCAGCCACCCGGATCACCGAGCAGATGCTCTCGCTCGGAACTGGTTTCGATCAACGCATCACGTGAGCTCGTAGGAGCGTCCATGGGCGCGGCGTTCTCCGCGGGCTTCGCCGGAAGAGTGATGCCGACTGCGGTCAGGGCAGTGAGCAGGCTGGTGCGCTGAATCATTTCAATGCTTCCACGATGGTGTTCAAGTTGTGCTTGATCATGCCTTCGTAGGTTCCGAGATCGTAACCATTCTCGATCTGTCCGGGTGTGCCCATCGCGTCGCTGAACAATTCGCCGCCGACTTTCACGCCGGCATCCTGGCTGATGCGCTTGATCGCCGTCGGCGACACGCTGGATTCCACAAACAGCGCCTTCACCTTCTGCTCCTTCACGAAATCTACAAGCTTGGTCATTGAGGCCAGGCTGGCTTCCTCGACCGTCGAGATGCCCTGCAGGCCGACGACCTTGAAGCCATATGCGCGCCCGAAGTAATTGAACGCGTCGTGGCTGGTGATGAGGATGCGCTTCTCCTGCGGCAGCTCGGCAGCCTTCTTCAACGCCCATTGGTGCAGATCGGACATCGACTTCCGCACCGTTGCGCCGCGCTTTTCGAAGTAATCCCGGCTGCCCGGGTCGAACTCACTCAAGCCGTTCACAATGGTCTCGACGCATTTCGACCACAGTGTCGGATCAAACCACACGTGCGGATCGTAGTGCCCACCGAAAGATTCCGGTTCGAGCAGCTCCTTCTCCGGAATGCTCTCGGTGATCGGATAGACATGCTTTTTCACGCGCGCCATTTTGGAAAACACGTCCTGAAGTTTACCTTCCAGGAGGAGCCCGTTGTAGAAGATCACCTCGGCGCGCCGCAGCTTCGTGATGTCACTGGCCGACGCCTTGTAGAGATGCGGATCCACGCCGGCGCCCATCAATCCCTGCACTGCCACGCGTTCGCCGCCGACACTTTTCACGAGGTCGGTGACCATCGAAGTGGTGGTGGTAACCTTGATGACACGCGTCTCCGCAGCGACGCCTGAAAGCGATAAGGAGCAGAACAATATCATCGCCGAGAGAAGTGGCCCGGCATTCGACAGCGATTTCCAGTTCATGGCCGATAACATGGGGCACGTCTGGATTCGAGGCAAGGAATAATATTAGTCTTGTCTAACTTTGTTCTATAAGGCGTTCTTGGGCGGTTCTCTTTCCCGACGTGGACGCGAAACAAGTATCGCGCGGAACGGCGCTCCGAGGCATGGTCGTGCGCGATGCGACCTGCAGATATTCAGACCATCGGAGATGAACTGGCCATCAAGTGGGACGATGGACGCGAGAGTTTTGTGAAGTTGGAGAAACTGCGGCGGCACTGCCCGTGTGCCGGCTGCAAGGGCGAGATGGATATCATGGGCAATCTCTACAAGAACCCGGACAAGCCGTTGACGCCCGATGCGTTCCGACTCACTCGTCTCGCGATGGTGGGTGGCTACGCCGTGCAGCCGCTCTGGGCGGATGGGCACGGAACGGGGCTGTTCGCTTTCGATTACCTGCGACAGGTGGCGGACAGCGAGTGATGGCCGTGGGTGTGACGCTCGCGCAGCGAAGTGAGCTACATCTGCTCCAGCACCTCGATGCCGAGCGCTTCTAGGCCCTGTTTCAGTACGCGGGCGGTGAGCTCGCAAAGGAGCAAACGGGTCGCGCGTTCGGTGCCTTCCGCTTTCAGCACGGGACAGGCTTCGTAGAACGTCGCGAAGTAGCCGGCGAGTTCGTAGAGATAATTGCAGAGGAAGTTCGGACGGCATTCATCGCCGACCGCTTCGAGCGCGAGACCGAAGTTCAGGAGATGGCGCGCCATTCCAATTTCCTCGGGAGCGTTGAGCTGAATGCTGCTCATTGCTGCGCGCCAATCACCGGCTTCGTCCGCCTTTCGGAAAATGCTCCGAATGCGCGCGTAGGCGTATTGCAGATACGGCGCGGTGTTGCCGTTCATTGCGAGCATCTTGTCCCACGAAAAGACGTAGTCACTCTGGCGGTTCGGCAGCAGGTCCGCGTATTTCACCGCGCCGATGCCGACCACCCGCGCAATCTCGCGCTGCTGGGCTTCTGACAAGTCCGGGTTCTTTTCCGAGACGACCTTCAGCGCGCGTTCGACGGCTTCATCGAGCAAATCGCCGAGCTTCACCGTGTCGCCGCTGCGGGTCTTGAACGGCTTGCCGTCGTCGCCGAGGATTTTTCCGAACCCGACGTGGCGCAACTTCACGCGCTTCGCAGCGTCGGGCTGCCAGCGCCCGAAAGTGAGAAAGAGCTTCCGGAAGTGCGGCGCCTGGCGGTCATCGACGACGTAGATGATTTCATTCGGCGACCAAGTCTTCAACCGATATTCGATGGTCGCGAGATCAGTCGTCATGTAGTTGAAGCCACCGTCGCTCTTGCGCACGAGCGCGGGATCGGCGACCCACTCGCCGTCGCGATTCACGAGGAACGGATCTTCCTTGGGCGGCATCGAGCCGTCGCTAAACACTCCCACCGCGCCCTCACTCTCCTTCGCGATGCCGCGCTGGAGCAGATCGTTCACGACGTTGCCGAGCCAGGGATTGTAGTAACTTTCGCCAAGGGTGTGATCGAACTTCACGCCGAGCCGCCCGTAGATCGTGTCGAACTGCACCTGCGACAGGCGGATCATCTCCTTCCAGATCGCGAGATTGTCCGCGTCGCCAGCCTGAAGTTTCACCAGCTCCTGCTTGGCTTCTTCCAGGCGCGCGGGATTCGCGTCGCACTCGGCATTGATGACTTTGTAGAGCCGCTCGAGCTCGGCGATGGCATCACGCTCAAGAGCAGCTTTGTCGAGAGACTGCTTCCAGCCGAGCAGCAATTTGCCGAACTGCGTTCCCCAGTCGCCGATGTGATTGTCGGTGACGACGTGATGGCCGAGCAACCGCAGCACTCGCTGGAGCGCGTCGCCAATGCCGGTGGAACGGATGTGGCCGACGTGCATCGGCTTCGCGACGTTCGGCGAGCTGAAGTCGATGACGATGGTGCGCGGCGTGGCGGTCTTGGCGAAGAAGAGGTGTTCACCTCGGAACGCTGCTTGGAGCGTCTGCGTGATGGCGTCGGTCTTGAGACGGAAATTGAGGAAGCCAGCGCCAGCGATCTCGACCTTGTCGCACCACTGGCTGGCGTCGAGCTTTGCCACGACATCGGTGGCGAGCTGACGCGGGTTCATCTTCCGCGCCTTGGCGACGGACATCAGGGCGTTCGTCTGGTAATCGCCGAACTTCGGATCGGGACACGGGCGGACCAGCACCGACGTGGTGTCGGCGTCCGGCAGCACGTCGGTGACGGCGGCGCGGAGCTGTTTTTCGAGCAGCGTGTGAAGCATGAGGAATGACTAATGGCCAATGACCAATGACCAATCAATGACGAATTACAGAGGGGCAGGAGGGCATTCCGTGGTCGTTGGACCTTGGGCAGTGGTCAATTGCGACGCTTTCGCCGCTTACTTGCCCGACTCGCGCTTGATGATGCTGTACATCGACTGGGCATCAGCAGAGGCTTCCAGCTCTTGGCGAAATTCCTTTTTGTGAAGGAGCTTGGCGATCTTGGCGAGAGTGTGGAGATGTTTCTGAAACTGACCTTGGGGAACGAGAAAGAGAACGGAGAGCGTGACGGGCTGGTTGTCGAGGGAGTCGAAGTTGATTCCTTTTTTCGACCGGCCCAGCGCGCCGACGACCTCGCCAATCAGGTCGGTGGAGGCGTGCGGGATTCCGATCCCGAACCCGATCCCCGTGCTCATCGAGGTCTCGCGTTTCTTCACCACGGCGGTGATGGGCTCGCGGTGTTCAGCCTTGATCTTCCCGGAGGCGACGAGCTGGTTGATAAGCTCATCGATGGCTTCCCAGCGATTAGAAGCCTTCATTTCCGGCAAGATCTGTTCGGGGCTTAAAATGTCACCGAGGTCCATACAGCGAAAATTTTCGAAAGCATTTCGCCTGAACGAAACCCCTAATGCAAGAGCGAAACAGGTCGGCACTTTCTCAAGCGCAGACAAATTGCCCGTTCAATGCTCTGCCAGGCGATAGCCCACGCCTGGTTCCGTGATAAAAAGTTTTGCCTGGGCCGGATCGATCTCCAGCTTCTCGCGCAGGTGTGACATGTAAACGCGGAGGTAATGCGTTTGCTCCACGGCGTTCGGTCCCCACACCTCGCGCATGATCTGGCGGTGCGTGAGAACCTTGCCCGCGTGCTGCACCAACAAACGCAGCAGTGAATACTCCGTCGCCGAGAGACGGACCTCGGTGCCGTTCACTTTGACGACGCGCGCCACGAGATCGACCTCCAATTGATTCGAGCGAAACACTTTCATCTCTTCGCCCTTGAGCGAATGGCGTTGCGCGGTCCGCAATCGAGCCAGCAATTCGCCGGCGGAGAACGGCTTGGTCATGTAATCGTCCGCGCCGTGGTCGAGTGCGGCGATGACATCCTCCTCGCCGTCGCGCACGGAAAGCACAAGCACCGGCACGCGGCTCCATTCGCGCAAGCGCTTCAGCACTTGCAGACCGTCCATGTCCGGCAGGCCGAGATCGAGAATCACCGCATCGGGCCGACGCTGCGCTGCCTCGGTAAGACCGTCCTGACCCGTCGCGGCATCGAACACCTTGTAACCCGCGCCCTCGAGCGTGAGCCGCAGCAGACGGCGAATCTGGATCTCGTCATCGATCACGAGCACCACGCTGGATCGTGCTGGCGCGTTTTCGTTCATGACATTTCAGGGCTGGCTTCGTCGGCCACCGGTGGAGGTTGGCCGACGGGCAGGCGGATGACAAACTCCGCTCCGCCCTGCTCTCGATTCCGCGCTGAGATTTTTCCGCCTTGTGCTTCGACAAAGCCTTTCACGATGGAAAGTCCGAGACCGCTTCCGCCCGTGGGCGCGCCGGGTCCGCGAAAGAATTTATCAAATATGCGTTCCGCGCCCTCAGCTGGAAGTCCGCGCCCGTTGTCGGCGACCGACAGAACGAGCTCGGGTCCGTCGACGCGGGCGGAGATTTCAATCGCGGTTCCCACGGGCGTATGCACGGCCGCGTTCGACAGCAGGTTGTTCAACGCCTGTTCCATCAGCACGAAATCCATCCTAACCAACGGCAGGCGGGCTTCCACCTTTGAACTGACGCGATGCTGGCGAAGCTGGTGCGCGGTTCGCTGAAGCGATACCTGGATCAAATCGCCCGCATCGCACCATTCCATCTTCGGTTTCACATGACCGGACTCGAGCCGCGTGATGTCCAGCAGGTTTCCGACGAGCCGGTTCAATCGCTGGCTCGCCTCCACCACTTCATCGATCAGTCCCCTGCGCAGCTGCGTCGTCACATCCGTTGAAAGATCGGCGAGGCTCGTCGCGGCGGTGGTGATGGCGGCGATGGGCGTGCGCAGCTCATGCGAAACGGAGTTGAGCAACGCCTTGCCCAACCGTTCGGATTCGGCGATCAGCTTCGCCTCCTGTTCGGCATCGCTCAGCCGCTGGCGATCGATGACGAGCGCGATCTGTCGGATGAAATTGTCGAGCAAGTTGCGCTCCTGCAGCGACCACCGATTCGCGGAACGCGGCTTCAAACCGACGACGCCCACGCATCCGGTGCTCGTGAGCAGCGGCAGGTAGAGCGCCTGCGACGAAGGCAATGTGTCGGTGTCGCGACCGGCGGGCTTGCGATTCTTGTAGGCCCAGGTCGCTACGCTTTCCTCCTTCTCCGTCACGTCGAACGTGCTGAACGGATACGGTGTCAGCGGTTCCCTCCCATCGTTCTCCGGCAGAAGCAACGCCGCTTCCGCGTGAAACGTGTTTCCAAGCTGACGGACCACGACGCTGAGGAGCTGCGCGAGATCCTTCGCTTCGGCCAGTTCGCGCGTGAGCAGATAGAGCGCGGTCGCGCGTTCCTCGCGTTCCCGTTCCGCCGCCTGCTGGGCGCGGATGCGTGCGGTGAGCTGGCCCATCGCGAGGGCAACGACGAAGAGCACGCCGCACATCAGCGCATCGTGGAGGCTGGCGATATGGAAGGTGAAGCGAGGCGGGACGAACAGGAAGTTCCACAGCAGTGCGCTGCTCGCTGCGCCCAGCAGGACCGCGCCACGCCCGACGAACAGTCCCAATCCGACCACGCCGAGGAGGTAGAACAGCGACAGCGCGTGATAACCCGTCCACTGCGCGAGAATCAGGTTAAACCCTGTGGCCATCGCGACCACGCCGAGCGCGCTCCAATATTGCCGCGGACTGGAACTGGAAATGCGGCTGAACTGCACCGGATGCGGTGACACCTCGGTCGACTCCGCGCGCACACAGTAAACATCAATGCCGCCGCTCTCGCGGATGAGCCGGCTCAACATCGAACCGCCACGAAGCAGATCCAGCGCGCGCCATCCGGCGGGTTTTCCGACGACGATCTGCGTGACGTTGTGCTGGCGGGCAATTCGCAAGAGCGCGCGCACAACATCTTGATCGGTTGTCGTGACCACTTCTGCGCCGAGTTCCCGGGCGAGCGTCAGGTTCTTCTGAAGCCGCGCTTGTTCCTCTTCGGAAAGTGGACGACCTCGATCGACGTAGACCGCCAGCCACGGTGCCTGAAGATTGTCTGCGAGGCGGCGAGTCCAGCGGGACATGGACTCGGAGAGCGGGCTGGGGCTGATGGCTACGAGCAGGCGTTGGCCGGTCTTCCAAGGTCCGGCGATCTGTCGCGCCTGCAAATAGTCGCGGACATTCTGGCCGACATGTTCCGCGGCGACGCGTAGAGCAAGCTCACGTAATGCGGTCAGGTTGCCGTTGCGAAAGAAGTTCTGCGTGGCGGCTTGTGCGCGGTCCGGCACGTAGACCTTTCCGGCCGCGAGCCGTTGGAGCAGTTCGCCCGGTGGCAGGTCGACGAGTTCGATCTCCGCCTGATCGAGCACGGAGTCGGGAACGGTTTCGTGAATGGTGGCGCCGGTGACTTCACGGACAATCTCCGCGCGACTTTCGACGTGCTGGACGTTCAACGTCGTGAAGACATCAATGCCGGCATCGAGAAGCTCCAGCACGTCCTGATAACGCTTGGGATGGCGCGAGCCGTTGGCGTTCGTGTGCGCGAGCTCGTCCACCAGGGCGAGCTGGGGACGCCGCGCCAGGGTGGCATCGAGATCGAGCTCGGTCAGCACGATGCCGCGATGATCGATTGAACGACGAGGTATGAGCGGGAGTCCTTGCGTGAGCGAATCGGTCTCCTTGCGTCCGTGTGTTTCGACATAGCCGATGACGACATCGCGGCCCGCCTTCAGTTCGCGCTGCGCGGCTTCCAGCATGGCGTAGGTCTTCCCCACGCCGGGCGCCATGCCGAGAAAGACCTTCAGCTTCCCGCGCGTGCTGGCGGTTTCCTCGCGCTGAATCGATCGCAGCAGCGCATCGGGATTGGGGCGGTCAGCGTCGGACACGGAGAGGAGTTAAGCGCATCCAGCGCGAGATTCAGCTTCAAAACGTTGACGCAACTTTCGCCAAGAACGCCGAAGTTGCCTGGTTCAACATGAGCGCGCATGAGCGCGGTGACTTTCTCTGCTTCGAGGTTGCGCACCGTGGCGACGCGGGCGCCTGGAGTTCGGCGTTTCTCGGGCTGATGTGCGGGTCGAGGCCGCTGCCGGAGGCGGTCACGGCGTCGGCGGGAACGAGGTCGGTTTCCATCAGACCGTTCTTCGTCCGGTAGGCAGTGGTGCGTTCGTGGAGCTGGTGGCGAAGTTTCTGCGAGGTCGGACCGAGGTTGCTGCCGCCGGAGCTGGTGGCGTCGTAGCCGTTGGCGCCGGCGGCACTGGGACGGGGATGGAAGTAGCGGTCGCTGCGGAAACCTTGGGCGAGCGGCGCGGAGCCGCGGACCGTTCCGTTCGTGTCCACGATCAAGCTGCCATTGGCCTGATGGGGAAAGGCCGCTTGGGCGATGCCCCAGACGACGAGCGGGTAGAGGCCGCAGGTCGGGTCAGCGCGGGGGCGCGGGGAGGGTTCTGGTTGCTTTGAGCGGGCGGGCGGCGGCGGGCGCCGCGGGCGCGTTGAGTTCGCCCGCGGCGGGGCGGCGCGGGGGCGTCTGGCGGCCCCCCCTCCGGGGGGGGGGGGCGGAGAGGCCGCCGGCGCCCTTCGGCTACGGGGTTTCGCCCGCGCTGCGCGCTCCTCCCGGGGGGGGGGCCGAGATGGGATTGACCGTGTCTCCTCATGGATCTTTGAAATGTCGCCCAGGGTAGAAACAGTAAACGAACCGAGGCGGTGATGAGGAGGTCGATGAGCTTGATGCCGATGAACGGGATGATCACGCCGCCGAGGCCGTAGATGAGCAGGTTGCGCTGGAGGATGGCGAGCGCGCCGATGGGTTTGTAGGCCACGCCGCGCAACGCCAGCGGAATCAGCGCGACGATGATGAGCGCGTTGAAGATGATGGCGCTGAGGATCGCGCTGTTCGGACTGTGGAGGCCCATGATGTTCAGCGGCGAGATGGCCGGGAAGGTCACCATGAGCATCGCCGGGATGATGGCGAAGTATTTGGCGATGTCGTTGGCGATGCTGAAGGTGGTCAGCGAACCGCGCGTCATGAGGAGCTGTTTCCCGATCTCGACGATCTCGATGAGCTTCGTGGGATTGCTGTCGAGGTCGACCATGTTGCCGGCCTCGCGCGCGGCCTGCGTGCCGGTGTTCATCGCGACGCCGACATCGGCCTGGGCGAGCGCGGGCGCGTCGTTGGTGCCGTCGCCGGTCATGGCGACGAGATGGCCGGCGGCCTGTTCGTCGCGGATGCGCTGGAGCTTCATCTCGGGCGTGGCCTGGGCCATGAAATCGTCCACGCCGGATTCGGCGGCGATGGCGGCGGCGGTGAGCGGATTGTCGCCGGTGATCATCACGGTGCGGATGCCCATCTTGCGGAGTTGGGCGAAGCGTTCCTTGATGCCGCCCTTGACGACGTCCTTCAGGTGGATGACGCCAAGCACTTCCTTGCCATCGGCGACGACGAGCGGTGTGCCGCCCTGTCGGGAAACCTCTTCGACGGCCTGCGCGACGGCTTCGGGAACGGGCCGCCGAGTTGCGGACGTAACCCTGACCGAGTCCGCCGCGCCTTTGCGGATCGAACGAGCGGGACGTCCATCGGGGCCGGCGAAGTCCACGCCGCTCATGCGGGTCTGCGCGGTGAAGGGGACGAACTTCGCGTGCGGCTCGGCGACTTCACGTCCGCGCAGCTTGAACCGCTCCTTCGCCAGCACCACGATGCTGCGGCCCTCGGGCGTCTCGTCGGCGAGCGACGCGAGTTGCGCGGCGTCGGCGAGGCGTTCCACTTTGACGCCGGGCGCGGGGATGAAGTCGCTGGCCATGCGGTTGCCGAAGGTGATGGTGCCGGTCTTGTCGAGCAGGAGCACGTCGATGTCGCCGGCGGCCTCGACGGCGCGGCCGGAGGTGGCGATGACGTTGCGGCGGATGAGCCGGTCAATGCCGCTGATGCCGATGGCGCTGAGCAGGCCGCCGATGGTCGTCGGGATGAGGCAGACGAGCAGCGCGATCAGCACCGGGCGGAGAAGTTCGTCGCCGAGTAGATGCCGAACGGCTTCAGCGTCACCGTCACCAGCAGGAAGACGAGCGTGATCGCGGAGAGCAGGATGGTGAGCGCGATCTCGTTGGGTGTCTTCTGGCGTTTCGCGCCTTCCACCATCGAGATCATGCGGTCGAGGAAGGCGTTGCCCTTCTCGGAGGTGATGCGAATGACGATGCGGTCGCTGATGACGCGCGTGCCGCCGGTGACGGCGCTGCGGTCGCCGCCGCTCTCGCGGATGACGGGCGCGGATTCGCCGGTGATGGCGGCTTCGTCCACGCTGGCGATGCCTTCGATGACTTCGCCGTCGGCGGGGATGACGTCGCCCGCCTCGCAGACGACGAGGTCGCCTTTCTGCAATTCCGGCGCGGGAACTTTTTCCTCGCGGCCATCCTTGAGGCGGCGGGCCATCGTGTCCTTGCGGGCCTTGCGCAGGCTGTCGGCCTGGGCTTTGCCGCGGCCTTCGGCGACGGCTTCGGCGAAGTTGGCGAACAGCACGGTGAACCAGAGCCACACCGCGAGCTGGGCGATGAAACCGTGATCGGTCGTCGCAGTGAAGACGGCCACGGTGGTCAGGGCCGCGCCGATCTGCGTCACGAACATGACGGGGTTCCTGATCATCAGGCGCGGGTCGAGCTTCTTGAACGCGTCGCCCAACGCCGGCCCGGCGATCTTGCCGTCGAAAGAGGGAGGGAGCTTTGTGGGGCATAGATTCTCCGGGAGGGATCAGAACAGTTTCCCCTGCGCGGTGATGAAGTGCTCGACGATGGGTCCGAGGGCGAGCACGGGCAGGAAATTCAGCGCGCCGATGAGCAGCACGGTGCCGATGAGCAGGAGGATGAAGGTGCCGCCCGACACCGGGAACGTGCCGACGCTGGCGGGCGAAAGCTTCTTCTGCACGAGCGAACCGGCCAGCGCCATGATCGGCACGACCATCAGGAAGCGGCCGATGAGCATGGCGAGGCCGAGCGTGGTGTTATACCAGGGCGTGTTCGCGGTGAGACCGGCGAAGGCGCTGCCGTTGTTGCCCGTGGCCGAGCTGAAGGCGTAGAGCATTTCGCTCAGGCCGTGCGGGCCGGCGTTGTTCAAACCGGCCTGGCCCCACGGGCTGACGGCGGCCCACGCGGTGAAACCGAGGATGGGCACCGTCAGCACCAGCAGCGAGAGCATGGCCATCTTCACGTCGAAGGACTGGATCTTCTTGCCGAGATACTCCGGCGTGCGGCCCACCATCAGTCCGGCGATGAACACCGCGAGCACGACGAAGACGAGCATGCCGTAGAGCCCGGCGCCCACGCCGCCGATGACGACTTCGCCCAGCTCGATGTTGAAGAGCGGGACCAGTCCGCCGACGGCGGTGAAGGAGTCGTGCATGGAGTTCACCGCGCCGCACGACGCGGCGGTGGTGATGGCGGCGAAGAGCGCGGAGTTGAAAATGCCGAAGCGGACTTCCTTGCCCTCCATGTTGCCATCAATCGAAGCGAGGCCGAGCGACTGGTGAATCGGATTGCCGCGCGCTTCGGCCCACCAGCAGACGAGCACGCCGGCGAGGAAGAGTGTCATCATCGCGCCCCAGACGGACCAGCCGTGCGCCTGGTTCTTCGTCATGCGGCCGAGGTAGTAGGTGAGGCCGCTGCCAATGGCGAAGATCGAGAGCATCTGGAGCAGGTTCGAGAGGGGCGTCGGGTTCTCGAACGGATGGGCAGCGTTGGCGTTCGCGTAGCCGCCGCCGTTCGTGCCGAGCATCTTGATGGCGACCTGCGACGCCATCGGACCTTGGACGATGGTCTGTTCCGCGCCTTCCAGCGTGATGGCCTTGGTGTAGGGGCTGAAGTTCTGGACCATGCCCTGAGAGCGCCGCCGCGATGCCGATGCCGACGGACGCGGAGACGAAGTTGTGCAGCGTCAGCGCGACCATCTGTGAGAGGTAAGACATCGTCCCTTCGCCGCCGTAGCTCTGCCAGTTGGTGTTGGTGGTGAAGCTGACGGCGGTGTTGAACGCGAGATGCGGCGAGAGCGGGCCGAGCCCCTGGGGGTTCAGCGGCAGGAGATGTTGCAGCCGCAGGATGGTATATGTGAACAGGCAGCTCACGAGGCTGAAGAGCAGCATGGCGAAGGTGTATTGCTTCCAGTCGTGTTCCTTCGCGGCGTCCACGCCCATGACGCGGTAGGTGAGTCGTTCGAGCGGCTTGAGCACGGGGTCGAACCAAGTGCGGCCGTTCGCGTCGAGCACCTGGCAGAGGTGGAGCCGAGCGGCTTGGTGATGAGGGCGAGCGCGCCGACGAAGAGGGCCAGCTGGAGCCAGCCAGAAGTGTTCATGGGGAATCCTTAGAATTTCTCCGGACGCAGCAGGGCGAAGCAGAGGTAGAGGAAGAGAGCGAGGGCGATAATGCCGGCGACGAGGTTTTCCATACGGTTCTTAGAGTTTGCCGCACAGGCCGGCGTAGGCCCGGGCTCCCGCGAAGAACACGATCAACACGGTGATGAAGAGGAGGTCGTTCATACGTTACCGATCGTGGACCAGTTCGTTTTCACGACCTGAAGGTGGAGCGGCGGAGCGGTCGGGGGTAGTTAAAGGACGGCGCGAAGGTGTTAAAACTTTGTTAACGCCTGCGAGGAGTGGGGCGGAGACTTCGGACCCTCTGGCAGTCGAAGGAAGCGGAGCGACTCAACGGGAGCCGTTGAGGATCTCGCGCAGCTCATCGGGCGTCAGCGCAAGTGGATTGCCCTTCATGCTGCTGGCTTGCGCGGCCTTGTCGCAGAGAGCAGCGACGTCGTTGGGCGAAATGCCGTAGGTGCCGAGCGCGGGAATCTTCAAGTCCGCGCAGAGCTGCCGCAGCCAGCTAACGCCGTCGTCGGCGGTGGCGCCGGGGTTGGTGGTGAGCAGGTGCGCGATCTCGGTGAAGCGTTGAAGCACCGCGCTGTTCCGCTGACGTTCGCGGAGCGCGCGCAGATTGACTTCCATCGCGTGCGGCAGGAGCGCAGCGCAGACGGCTCCGTGTGGCGCGGGAAACATTCCACCAATCGGGGCGGCGAAACCGTGGACGACACCCAGCCCGGCATTCGCCAGCGCGAGACCGCTGAAGAGACTCGCCGCCGCCATGTCTTCTCGCGCGGCGAGATCGTCGGGATGACTGCACGCGCGGCGGAGTGAACGCGCGGCGCGGACGATGCCTTCGCGACACAGTCCGTCGGTCAATGGATTGGCGCGGCAGGAAACGAAAGGCTCGATGAGCTGGGTGAGGGCATCCATGCCGGTGCTCGCGGTAAGCGCAGCGGGCAGGCCGAGGGCGAGTTCGGGATCGACGACGGCGAGCTTCGGCAGCATGAGTGGGCTGCGCAGGCTGACTTTCACGCGATGTTCGGGCGAGGCGAGCACGGCATTGCGCGTCACCTCGGCGCCAGTGCCGGCGGTGGTGGGAATGGCGATGAACGGCAGGGGACGATGAGTCAGCGGCTGGCCCCGGCCGATGACCTCGAGATAATCGAACACGTCACCGTCATTGTCGGCGAGAGCGGCGATGGCCTTGCCGGCGTCGATCGCAGAACCCCCGCCGAATCCGATGACGAGATCGATGGTGTTCGCACGGACGAATCTCGCGCCCGCAACAACCTCTTCGATCTTCGGTTCGCCGTTGATGCTCCACGTCCATTCGGCCAGACCGTTGTCCCAAAGCAGTCGGCGTAATGGTTCGGCCCGAGCTGGATTCGCCCCGGTGACGACGAGCGCGCGCTGACCGAGTTCGGCGAGCGAAGGACCGATCTCCTTCAGCGTGCCGGGGCCGAAGAGAATCCTGGTGGCGGTGGCGAACTCGAAGCGCATGGTCAACGGGCGGAATTACCAGCCGGCGTCGTCGGGGAACACGTTGCGATACTTCGTGCTCTGGCGCGGCACGGCCATCATGTCCGCCACCGTGTCGCGCCATTTGGTGTAATGCGCCTTTTCCTTGTGCGCCGCGGGCGCTTCGTCGTTGCGGTAGACCTCGACGAGCACGAAGCGCGTCGGGTCATCGGCTTGCTGGATGACATCGAAACGCGCAATGCCGGGCTCCTGAACGCTGAGACGCGCGTTGTCGAGTGAAGCCGCTTTGAACGCTTCGACGCACTCTGGTTTCACCTGAACGTGGACGTGAACAATGAGCATGGGAATCGAGTAGCACAGTCGCCGGGAGATGTCGCGTTCGGGTTGTGCTAGACCTGCGGCTCGGAGATGGCATTTACTCGGTCAACTCGCATGAACCTGATTGCCATCGCTGTCCGCCGGAGCTTGTTCACCGCTCTCGTCATTCTTTCTTTTGTGACCGGTTGCTCAACGCTGGCTCCCCAGCCGGCAATGAATCTTGCCGAACCGGGCTGGGTGATTCGCGAGGGGCAGGTCGCTTGGAAGGCGTCTGCGGACAGTGCCGAGATTCGCGGTCAGTTGCTGGTCGCGTTGCATGCCGATGGACGGAACGTGGTCCAGTTCACCGCGGCTTCGGGCGAGCGAGTGCAGGCACAATTCTCGACCAACTTCTGGCAGGCTCAGTTGCCCGGCCAACAAGCGCCGGTCACCGGTCGGGGCAAGCCGCCGCAGAAGATCATCTGGCTTCAATTGCCGGAGGGCTTGCTGGGAAATAGCGCCGAAGAGACGGATTGGATGATGAGCCGTGAACGTGGCAAGCCGTGGCGTTTTTACCACGATGTCACTGGCGAATCACTGGAGGGAACGCTCGTTACCACGCGCATGCCGGCGCGCCACCGCGTTCAGCCGGGCGAACACATCATTCGCGTGGTGCGGCGTTATGGCATCACGGTGGAAGCGTTGCGTGCGGTGAATCCGGGCCGGGACCTCGACTGGTTCCGAGTCGGCAACGACATCAATCTGCCAGAAGTGAAAGTCCCGGTTGCGCCGTGAGTTGAGGATCGACGCATGTTCTTTGCGCCAGTCCTGGAGCGCTAAAACGAAAGTTCGCTGGAGCTTTTTGCGGCAGGTGTCGGCTGGTTTTGACGACGGACCGGGCTGGCGGGTTTCGATGACGGCCGGGAGGAAGTCGTTGCTGCGGGAGTCTGCGCGCCGCTGATCTTCGAGACCGTAGCCGTGGATACGCGATGATTGCCGAGAATCGCTGCGAGTTGCGAAACGGCTTCGCGGACGCGTCCGGCCTGCGCCGTGAGGGTCTCGGCGGCTTCGGCGCTTTCCTGGGCCGTGGTTGAGTTCTTCTGCGTGACGAGATCCATCTGGCTGGTCGCGCCCGAGATTTGTTGAATGCCTTGGTTCTGCTCGGAGGAGGAACGGGCGATCTGCGCGATCAATTCGTCGACTCCGCTGGCCTTGTTCACGATCTCCTCAAAGCTGGCCGAAACCCGATCGCTCAACAGGGCGCCGCGATCACTCTTGTCGATGGAGTCCTGAATTCTCTCCGAAGTCTCGCGGGCGGCGAGCGCGCTGCGCTGGGCAAGATTGCGAACTTCATCGGCCACGACGGCGAACCCCATTCCCGCTTCTCCGGCGCGCGCGGCTTCCACCGCGGCGTTGAGCGCGAGAATGTTGGTCTGGAAGGCGATCTCGTCGATCGTTTTGATGATCTTGGAAATGCCGGCGCTGGACTCCTTGAGTGCCGCCATGGCGGCGCACATTTCCTTCATGTTGGTGGCGCCGGAATCGGCCGCCTGCTTGGTCTTGGCCGAAAGCTCCTTCGCGGTGGAGGCGTGCTCGGCGTTGAGCTTGGTCATGCTCGACATCTCTTCCAGCGACGCACTGATCTCCTCCAACGAAGCCGCCTGCTGGCTTGCGCCTTCCGCCAGCGCATTGCTGCCGGATCGAAACGTTTCGCTTGTTCGCGTGGACGACACCGCTTCGCGTTCGAGGGCGGCTGCCGTTTCGCGAAGGCTGCTGGAGACGCGGCGGGTGACAAGCAGGAGGATCGTGCTGACGATGGCGACCCCAACCACGAGCGCACCACAGATGAGCTGAAAAGATTGTGCGTTCCGAGTGTGCATGCCTTGAGCGGCGGCGTTCGCCTCGTTCTCGGCGGCCTTCACGAGTTCCCGCAGAGTCGTTTCATATTTGGCGCGCACGGGCTCGTATTCGGTGGCGAACATCTTGAGCGTGGCTTCCGCCTTCCCGCCGGACATGGTTTCGAGAAGCTTGGTGTCGAGCGGGCGAAGCTGGGTCTCGTCGATCTGGCTCAGTTGTTCGATGAGCCGCTCGATGGCCGGAGAGTGCGCCATTTCCCGCAGTTGTTTGAAGACGGCCTGGCCTTCGTCATACGCCTGAATCTTTCGCATGCTCGCGTCGGTGTTCGAGCCGTCGAGCATGAGCGCCTTCGACGAATCGTCCTGCGTGAGCAACAACGCCAGCGAAGTGACGGCGAGCTCCTTCACCTGCCGCGCCTGAATCAGATCGTGTGCGTTGTCGCGCAGGCTTGTCTTGGTCAGCCAGGCGACGGCGAGTCCCATTGCCACGAGTGGGATCAGGGTGAGATGGAACTTGGCCGACAACGAGAGTTTCATGCAGTGGCGGTGCGGGTCGGGTGCGGATTCTGGAAGCGAAGCAGACTTACTTCTTCACCGTGACCATCAGCTTCATCTTCGGATGGATCGCGCAGCGCACCTCGGTGACACCCTCGCTTGCGAACTGCACTGTGGAGGAGCTGCCGGGTTGCTGAATTTTGATGTGGAACGGATTGATCTTCGAGTTGGAGAAGACGTTGTGCGTCACGGCGTCGCTGTTCTGGAAGACGATCTTTTCGCCGGGCTTGATCGTGATCTCCGTCTGGGAGAACTCCTTGTCCTTTTGGTTGACGGTATGTTCCCCCGGCTCGCCGGCCAGAGCCGGCAACAGCGCCAGGAGTGATAGGGTGAGGGCGGTGGATGGATTACGCAGTTTCATGGCTGTTGATTCTCGATGTTGGCAATGGTGTCACGGAAAGCGGGGTCGGGAAAACCGGTCGGAAGGATCGGCAGTTCGACGGGCGGATCGATGCTCGTGAGGGTTTCCATGAACTGAATGAGCGCGTCGACTTCGGCGGCGGTCAGGTTCAACGGAACAATCTCGGGCGAAAGACTGGGTCGCTTCACGGCGCCGCCGCGGTTGTAGAACTGCACGACCTCCTTGAGGTTTCGTTCCGATCCGTCGTGCATAGGGCGCGCGTTGCACGACGTTGCGGAGGGTTGGCGTCTTGAACGCGTGCTGCATGGATTCGAGCTCCTTCAAGTGTGCGCCGCGACCGATGTCGGCGTCCGCCAATCCGATGTCGTGAAACCCGTCGTCGGTGAAGTTCCAGCCGCTGTGGCACTTCACGCAGTTGGCCTTGGTGTTGAACAGATCGAAACCGCGCTTGGCGGTGTCGGAGATGGCGTTTTCCTTGCCGGCAATCCATTCATCGAACGGCGCGGTTCCGGAGATCACGGTGCGTTCAAAGGCGGCGATGGCCTTGGCAATCGTCTGCTCGCTGATGCCTTCGCCGGGGTAGGCTTTCTCAAACAACGGAAGATAACCGGGCACGGACTTCAACTTGGCCAGCACCTGGTCGAGCGGCATGTTCATTTCACCGGGCGCGGCGATGGGGCCGAGCGCCTGTTCTTCGAGTGAACTGGCGCGGCCGTCCCAGAACAATGTCTCCGCCCACGCCGTGTTCAGAATGGTCGGCGTGCGCCGGCCTACTTCCTTCGAACCGTGGCCGACACCTTTCGGGAGACCGTCGCCCCACGCGAAGGAGGGATTGTGGCAGGAGCCACAGGAGATGTTGTTCGCGCGCGAAAGCCGGGGATCGAAGAACAGCGCCTTGCCCAGCGAGATGCGATCGGGCGTGGGCGGGTTGTCCTTGGGATGCGGGACTGACGTGGGACGTTTGAAAGCGCCTTTGGCGGTGTCGCGGTGGTATTCCGGCTGCGGCGGAGCGGCGTTCAGCGCGGTGTGGGCGCAGGTCAGCGCCACGAGGAGGGCGCTGGCGTCAGTGATGAGTCTCGTGAGGGACGACTGGGGGCAAGGCTTCATGGGCTACGTCAGGGATTGGTGGGGAGGAACACTTGTGCCGCTTAGCTGTGAACGGATGCTGGCTCCAGGGATTGGATCCCAACTTCGTTCGGCGGCCTGTCTGTTCGGCAGTCAACATGACTTCTGGTCTGTTTGGATTTACAGCGATCGGGACATCCGCCCGTTTGCCCTGAACCGCGGCCTCAGCCCTTGCCCGGCAAGCCTTCGATTCTGTTCCCAGATGTTCGATCTACAAACCTGCTTCCATGCAGGCTCAGTCTGTGGCTTCTTAACGACAAATTTTGCAAACAACTTTAGAGCCCAGTTGCCGCCTCGCCGGGTCATGAAGCGCGTTGAACCCAACTTGACCGATCCTTTGATCATCGCCGAAGACGAGCACCTGCTGGTCGTCCTGAAGCCGGCGGGAATGAACACACACTCGCCCGCGCCGCATGCCGGCGAAGGTATCTACGACTGGCTCCGCCATCGGGAACCGCGGTGGGCATCGCTCGCCATCGTCCATCGTCTCGATAAGGAAACCTCCGGCGTCATGGTCTTCGGCAAAACGCCACTGGCGAATCGATCGCTCACCGAACAGTTCGCGGAACACACCATTCGCAAGCGCTATCTGCTCCGCACCGATCGGCCTGTGAAGGCTTCCGCGTTCACCGCCGAGTCAGCCATCGTTCGCTCCGGGGAACGCTATCTCAGCCGGCCGCTGCACGCTGGTGCCGATCGGGCGGAAACGCACTTCAAAGTCTTGAGTCGCGAGAACGGAGTTGCGTTGGTCGAGGCGGTGCCGGTGACGGGGCGCACGCACCAAATTCGCGTGCACGCTGCGGAGCACGGATTTCCAATTCTTGGAGACACGCTTTACGGCGGCAGCGACTGGAGCCGGCTGTGCCTTCACGCGTCGTCGCTCACGTTGCAGCATCCGGCGACAGGCGAGACGGTGACTTTCGAAGCGCCGGCTTGTTTCGAGCGTGATTCACGGCAAAGCCTGCGGGCTGCCATTGTCGATCCGGCAGAGACCAACGCGTTTCGCGTCGTTCACGGAGCGAGCGATGGCTGGCCAGGATGGTATGTCGAACGTTTGGGCGAGTATCTTCTTTCCCAGTCGGAAGCGTCACTGACGCCAGGGCAGCTGGAGCATCTCCGGTCGTTCCCGGGTGTCCGCGGCGTCTATCACAAGACCCTCAACCGTCACGTTCGGCGGACCGCGGTGACGGATGTCTGCCCACAGCTGGTTTCGGGCGACGCGGCTCCGGAGCGATTTGCAATTCGCGAGAACGGAGTTCAGTTCGAGATGAGTTTTCAGGAAGGCTATTCCGTTGGTCTCTTTCTCGATCAACGAGACAACCGTCGACGCTTCCTCGTGAACCATGTCGCGGCGGGCTTTCCACTTCTCGCGTCGGGTTTGGAGGGTGCCGAAGTACTGAACGCGTTCGCCTACACCTGCGGCTTCTCCGTCTGCGCGGCGAAGGCGGGCGCGCGGACGACCAGTTTGGATTTGTCGAAGAAGTACTTGGACTGGGGCCGGCGCAACTTCGCGCTCAACGGCCTCGATCCGGCGGCGCATGATTTCATCTTTGGCGATGTCTTCGACTGGTTCCGACGTCTCGCGAAAAAGCAACGGATGTACGAAGTGATCGTGCTGGATCCTCCCACGTTCTCCCAGTCCAAGGAACACGGCGCATTTCGCGCGGAGAAGGATTACGGGAAGTTGATCGACGCAGCCCTTCGGCTGTTGAAGCCCGATGGCGTGCTGCTGGCCTCAACCAATGCAGCGATGCTGGAGCCGGAGCGTTTCTTAGAGATGATTCTTGATGCGGCGCGTGCGTCCGGACGACGCATACTCCAGGAGCATTACGTGCCGCAACCGCCGGATTTTCCGATTTCTCGAGCGGAGCCAGCCTATCTGAAAACTGTCTGGCTCCGGTTCGCTTGAGCTGTGCCTATAGGATGTTCGCGGCCAGCTCTGCGAGCTCAGAGCGCTCGCCCTTCTGCAATTCGATGTGAGCAGCGAGAGGTTGTTCGCGGAATTTGCTGATGATGTAATTGAAGCCGTTGGAGGAGGTGTCCACGTAGGGATTGTCGATTTGGTACGGATCGCCCGTGAAGATGATCTTCGTCCCGTGACCGACGCGGGTGACAATTGTTTTTACCTCCAGCGGCGTGAGGTTCTGCGACTCGTCGATGATCATGAACTGGCTGGCGATGCTGCGACCGCGGATGTAGCTCAGCGCCTCGACGACGATGACGCCCGATCTCATGAGGTCCGCACTGCGCCGGTGTTCCTGGCCCATGTTGAGGTCGCTCAACATCTCCAGCGCATCGTGAATGGGCTGCATCCACGGGCCGAGCTTTTCCTCCAGCGTGCCGGGAAGAAACCCGATCTCGCGTCCGAGCGCCACCGTGGGACGCGCGACCACGACACGGCGAAATTCGCGGTCGTGAACGGTGCGCTTGAGACCTGCTGCCATCGCCATCAGCGTTTTTCCTGTGCCGGCCTTGCCCATGAGCGTGACGAGCTTCACGCGGTCATCTAGCAGTGCGTCGAAGGCGAAATGCTGTTCGCGGTTCCGCGGCTTGATGCCCCAGATGCCCTCCCGGATCTCGACGATGGGAATCAGCTTCTTGCCGGTGGCGTCGACTTTTGCAAGGGCGGTGCGCTTGCTGTTTCCTTCCTCGATGAGCGTGCAGTACTCGTTCGGGAAATAAGTGCGGCCTGACGGGAGTTCGAGTTCGCCGCTGTTGCGGAAGGCGGTGATCTTCGCCGCCGGCACGGTCATCTCAAACACGCCGGTGTAGAGCTCCGAAATGTTGATGCGATCGCTCTCGTAGTCCTCCGCCGGCAGCCCGAGGGCATCGGCTTTGATGCGCAGGTTGATGTCCTTGGTGACGAGAATGGTCGGGAGCTTCGGCGTGCTGCGTTGAACGCTGAGCGCGAGCGCGACAATGCGGCTGTCGACGCTGTTGTTTCCGGCGATGGCGGACTGGCCATTGCGGAGCTTGGTCTTGGTCTGGTTGAAGATGATGCGCAGGCGGCCACCGTTCGAAAGCGCCACGCCCTCGCTCAGGCTGCCGTCGTTGCGAAAGCCATCGAGCATGCGGGAGACGGCGCGGGCGTTCTGGCCGAGCTCGCTCGATTCGCGCTTGAAGCGGTCGATCTCTTCAATGACTTCGATCGGGATGAGGACGAAGTTCTCTTTGAAGCTGAGGATGGAGTTGGGATCGTGGAGGAGAACGTTGGTGTCGAGGATGTAGTTTTTCACAGTTACGTCTAAGAGTTCGGAACGCGGATGGTGCTCATGCGTCGATACCACACCTTGACCTTCGGTAGATTGGTGGGGAGTCGATAGTGGCCGGAGTAATGAAAGTTCGCGAGGATGCCCCAGAGATCGAAGTCGACGAATCGCGGTTGGTCGTCGAGCAGGAAGTTCCGGGTGCCGAGCATCTGCTCGAACGGAATGAGCAGCGAGGCCAGTTGCGCCTGCCACTGTTTGCTGTCAGCGCGCCATTGGTCGATGCAGCCGCGCCCGAACTTGCGTTCCTTGAAGCGGAGGTAGTTCAGCTGCTCTGAAGCGGGTACGAACTCCTTGAAGTAGGAATCGTTCAAGCGGAACGTCACGCCCTCCACGTCGTTGTCGATGTAGCGCCAGAGAATGCGCTGTAATCCATCCCACTGTTTCGGGAAGAGCCCCAGCTTCAGTTTTGCGTCGAGATACTTGGCGATGACCTGGGAGTTCTCGTCCGTCTCAAAGAGAACGTTCCGGCCATCCTTGATGGTGGGGACCTGGTAGTAACGTTGCTTGGTGAGCTTCCAGATCAGGGAACGATCGGACGGAGGGACGTTCGTCACTTTATGCGCGACGCCACTGAACTCGAGGATGCGCTTTTGGACGAGGCAGTAGGGACTCCACGGGAATTGAATGAGCTCAATCATGGGCCAGGCAGGGGAATGAATGGGGTGGATCTGAGAGAAGGAGATTTCTCCTCAGGTGGAGGCGGATACATCGCCGAAACTGTGCTGTTCACCACGCGAAAAAACTACGACCGACAATTTGCGGTGACAAGGGAAGATTCCACGGAACCGGTTACAAATTGGCGGATGAGATGGCGGTGTTGCTGTAGGCGATCATACTTTTGACCGACCCTAATGGTCGGTGTTGTTCCGGACAGATACTCCGCTTTACACCCACAGGGGTGCTGTCTACAGTCCGCCCATGGCTTCGGAATATGATCCTTCGGAGTTTGTCGACAGCGATTTTCAATCCACGCAACGCACCGGTGCGGCGGTGGCGACCTCGGGTACGCCACGCTGTCCGATCCCAACCGCGCCCCTTCCCGCGCTGAAGTGGAAGCGCGCGTGGGTGATATGCACAACAAGCTGGCGGAACTGAAGCGTGCCCAGCAGGAGCTGGAGCGCGAACGGGCTGATCTCGAGGAGACGCGTCGTCGCCAGAACGAATTTACCAAGGGCCGTCAGGAAATGGAGCAACACCTGACCCGCGGCATCGGCCTGCTGGAGGAGGCGGAGTTCGCCGCCCGGCGGGAAGCGGAGCAAATGGCCAAGGCGCTTCTCGATCTGCGTGAAGCTCTCGTCAAGGTGCAGTCGGTGCATGAAGAGGCGTGGACCCGCGACAACTTCAACTCGGAGCTCACCCGCGCGTTGACGGCGATTGAGAATGCGCGGATGGAATGGAATTCGGCGCGGCTGAAGTTCGCGATTCTCAATGGAGAAACCGCGACGGAAGCTCAGGTTGCCGGAGCCGCGCCTGCACAGGATACCTTTACCCAGAACGTGCTGCGTGAGCGCAGCTACTCTGAACTTTGCAAGATGGGTCTGGCGTTGACCTGGCCAGTGGCGCTGGTCGGCGTCGTCATCGTTCTGGTTCTTCTCCTGCGCAACTAAGGCGCGTGTTCCATGGGATTGTTCAAAAAGAAACCTGATCCCATTTCTGAGCGGGCCAAGCTGTTAAACAATCAGATTGCCGCTCTGGAATCCGAGATCCAGAAGCTCGCTGCCAAACAGGGCGCGGAGGAAACACCTGCCCCGCCGGCCCCCACGCGCAGTTCCTCTCCATTCTCTTCCGCGCCGACGGTTTCAACCGCACCGGCAACTCCGCAGCCCCGGCTTCGTTCCACGGCGCTTCCCCAGAACGCAGCGGTTCCTGCCGCTACTCCGGCGACGCACGAACCTATTTTCGAGGAAGTCGGGCAGAGTCGGATTCAATCCGAGGCTGAATCGACGACTCCCGCCCATTACAACGACCTTGGTGTTCGGAAGTATGATCTCACATCGGCCTGGCAACGATTGAAGAATCACTTTCGCGGACCGGTGACCTCCAATCCGAAGCTCGTTCACTACCTCTCCGCGGGCAGCATCCAGGGATTGCGTCCGCTGCGATATGAAAAGCGGGTTGCGCGGAACCGGTTTCTCTTCTTCGCCACGTTTCTGGTGCTGATTTTGTGGGGCCTCATCGCGTTCATTGTCGGGCGTCGGTGAACCATGCAAACCTCCGGCATTCCTCTGCTCACCCTGTTGGGTGCGGTCATTGTCGTGATCGGAATTTTCGCCGCCGTTTACTTCTGGAAGGGAAAGTGAAGTGAGCATTCCGGTGGAGATTCCAACTCGGGAAGGAGTTTTCATCGTTTCATTTTCGCTCCGCGGTTTGAGGCGACTGGAGTTCCCCTTTCGAGACGACGCGTCGAAACCGTGCCCGCCTTCCGCGGATTTGCTGACGACCCAACAGCGTCTCTGGCTGACGCAAACTCGCGCCGCATTGGACGCAGTGCTGACCGGGAAAAATCCGCGCGAGCTTCCGCCGCTCGATTGGTCGGGGCACACGGAATTTCGGCAGAACGTCTGGCGGGCCATGCTTCGCATTCCGCCCGGGGCAACAAAGTCGTATGGCGAGATTGCCGTTGAGCTCAACAAGCCGCTCGCTTCGCGTGCGGTGGGTGGGGCGTGCGGCGCCAACCCAATTCCTGTTCTCATTCCATGTCACCGCGTGCTGGCGGCAAATGGTCGCCTCGGCGGATTCTCTGGCGGACTGGACTGGAAGCGTCGACTACTCGCCATTGAAGGCATCGTGGCAAAATAAAAAAGCGCCGGAGTAATCCGGCGCTTTTGCGAAAACTTGCTGGTCTGTTTACTTCTGCGGGTTGCGCTCGATAACGAGACTCACGTATTCACCGGGGAGCAGCTGGATGCCCGGCGGAACGGAGACGACGATGGGCAAACCGACTTCCATGCGAGTGGTGTCCACTGACAGCAACGCAGGATTGATCGGTTCCAACGCAGCACCAATGTGAATGATCTGGCCAACACCGGACATGCGCGGCTGCGTGCTCCGGGTGATGCGAACGTGATCATTCGTCGTGGGAATATCCGTCACTGGCTGACGGACGTAGCCGATGATGCGGCGGGTTTCGGGGTCGCTGATCGAAACTACGGGCATTCCGCGCAGCACGCGTTCTCCAGCAACGTGGTGAACGAGGCTGACCATGCCGCTAATCGGAGCCTTCAAAGTGCTGGGTTTGAGCATTAATTCCAGCTCCTTCGCCTTCTTTTCTACGGCGTCCAAGAAGGGATTGATGGCTTCCGTGGTTTCGGACTTACGATCCTTCTCCAAAATGGCGAGTGACTTTCCGAGTTCTTCGATCTGCTTTCCACGCTCTTCGATGGCCGCCGCGTAGGCATCGCGTTCGGCCCGTGCGGAATCTACGTCAGCCAATGGACCACTCCCTTGTTTGTAGAGCGTCTCGGCACGGAGGAACTGGTTGGAGGCGTTAATCCACTCCACTTGGTCAGTGGCCTGATCGATCCGTTGCTTGAAGTAGTCCTGCTTGAATTCTTGAAACGCCTGTGCGGTGCGATCGATGTCCACCTTGGTCCGGGCCTGCATCATTTTGACCTCGGCTTGAGCGCTTTCGATCTGGGCCTTCACGAGCTCCGGATCCGTGTTCATCACCACGGCGATGGGCTGGCCGGCTTTCACGTATTGGAAACGTTCGACCAGCAGTTCGGAGATCATTCCGTCTTGCAGGGTGGTGACGTTGACCACGTTGGTATCGGCGAAGCCAATGACGCCGATGGGCTGCACGTAGCCGCGCCACAGGTAGACGATGCCCGCCAGGATGAGGGCGAAGACTACGATGGGCAGGAACTGGATGCGAAACTCCCGCCAGCGTTGGGAAGCAGGAGTCGGAATCGGGGGAAGTTTATCTTTTTCCATGGTCACAATTCAGATTCGTCTTCGGCCAGCATGCTGGTGACACGGGAAACACCCGTGATTTGGCGAAGTTCAGTTAAGAGGTCTTCCACGCGATTCGAGTCCCGCAGCAGCAGGCGATAGGAGAGGTCCGTGCCTTCGTAGCCTTCGTGCGAGCGCTGGCTGGCCAGATGGGCCTTCCAGCTGTGGCGGTCAAGGACGCGGCGCAGGTCGAGGAGTTCCTTGACCGACCGGGACCAGTGGAGATTCACGATCAAATCGTAGCGATGACGGCTGCCGAAGGAGGTGTACCAGAGATACAGCAGCGCGAGCGAAGAGAGGAGAGTTCCGAGGATGGCGCTGGCGAATTTCTGCGTGCCGGTGGCCATGCCGAGAACGATGACGATGAGAACGTAGGAGGTATCGAGCGTGTCCCGCAAAATGTTACGGAAACGGACGATCGCGAAAACCGCCATCATGCCGAACGCCGTCACGAGATTGTTGGAGAGCACCATCATGACGAGGCACGTGACCAGCGGCATGATGATCAGCGCGTTGACGAACGAACGGGAGTAGGAGAGGCCCGAGTGCGTCATCATGTAAACCCACGCAATGGTCTGACCACCCGCGAAAGCGAGCAGCAAGCCCAGGAGATAGGCGGGCCAGTTGGGTGGAGCCGACCCGTAGTCGCCTTGCATGAACCATCCAAGCCAATCTGTCATCGTAGTGTCCTTATCAATTAAATGGGTTCAGAGTGATTTGCGAGGGGTGACTGTGACGATTTGATGACGAGTTGTCCAGTCCTTCTCCGGAGTCACACAGTGCCACGGCGTTATTCGCGCAAAGGGAATAATGGAACAGCAAATTCCTCCCGGATTGTCCACCGCTGGACCGGCAATTCTCATTCAGGCTTTCCGTGCCCATACGTGTCCGAGGAATCAGTGATGCCATACGCGCACATCGATCAAAGCCGGCAAACAGCGACGCCGAGGCGAGGTTGGGGTTGCCGGTGGACAGGTTGTGACCGATTCGGGAGGGGCGTGTCAAGGCTGCGCCGGTCAAGGTTCGTAAAGGCGTTTGTTCTTCTTTGAAATGGGTGAACATTTCTTGCGCCGGACCGCAGCCTCAGATGTCCGCGACGTTCCTTCTCCATCACTGGACGGAAGAGGACCGTCTCGAACACCTGAGGCCTTGGTTACCGCTTTTCCTTCCGGGTCTTGTAGGTCAGGAGCGGGCGCAACGTGGCGATCACCGAGATGATCCCGGCCTCAACGAGATCCCCGATCACCACCTCGATGTTTTTATAGGCCATCGGTGCTTCTTCGTAGAGGAGGTCGCGTTCCTCGCAGATCACGCGGCCGCCGAGCGGCGTTTGGACGAGTTCCTGGTGATGGAACCGTTCCCGCACCCGCAGTCGGCTCTCGCTCCGAGTCCACTTCCGACCGGCCCCGTGCGCGAGGGACCACGCGTGCGCAGCGCCATCCCTGAGCGGTTGCACGAGGTAGCTCAATGTTCCTCGCGAACCCGGAATCACGATCGGTCCGGTTTCCGAAGGCGCCGCGCCTTTCCGATGAAGCCACACGGTTTCGCCGTCCACGTTGCGACAGGCGATGCTGTTGTGGCAGGCGTCGACCACGGGCCGGCTTTCGCCTCCGAGAGCGCCGACGAAACGTTCCGCCAATGTCGCGCGGCTGGCTTTCGCCCAGTTCACCGCGTGATCGTGCAGCAGGAGATAATTCGTCGCCGCTTCGGATGACACGTCCGTTCCGCTGGCGCCGTGTTCCTCCACGTAGGTTTCGAGCACGGACTGGCCGAGTCCGCGCGATCCGCTGTGAACGAGCGTCACGAGTTCGTCCTTGGCGAGACAGAGCTGAGCGAGGGCCGATGCGTCCTCGACCTTCTCGACGGCCTGCAGTTCGGCGAAGTGATTGCCTCCGCCCAGTGTTCCGAAGGAATCCACGAACTGCGTCGTGCACAGTCCGGCGCGGGCGAGACGTTCGCGGGCGTCGCCTTCCCAGGGATGTTCGAGGTCGAAGCGCAGCGCGCTCCATCGGTCGAGCTTTGCCTTCCGGCGCAGCAGGCCCGTGGAGAACAGCGCCATGCCACAGCCGATGTCGCCGCCAATCAGATACGGGTAGATGACATCGCGCGTGACAAAGGCCGCGCCGATCGGGCCACCTTTGCCGGGATGCAAGTCCGGGAGTCCGACGGCCAGCGTGACGCCGGGCAATCGGGCCGCGGCGCAGAGCTGCCGGACGGCTTCGCCTTCGATCCAGTTGCGCGAGGATGCGATCAGGCGGGTGTTGGTTTCGGTGATGGTATTCATAGGTGAGGAAGTCGTAGGCCCGCGAACCGCAGCGAAGTCCGCGACGGCGCTCGCAGTGAGCGCGTCAGGGGTTCGCTGAGATGGGCGGGCGGAAGTTTCAAGAGCGGGCAAGCGCCCAGAGCGCCTTGGTTTCGGCGAGCGTGGGCGGTTGGGGTGGGCTGTTCGTTTCGAGTTCAAGAACGGGTTTCGGATCGGGTTTGGGCGCGGTGGATGGGCCGGCCGGAGGGATGGCACGGTCGGTTACGGGTTGGTTGCCGGCATCAGCGGCCGGCGCGGGAGAAGTGGAGTTCATGGTCAGGTGACATCGAGATAGGAACAGCGATGGGTGAAACGCGGCGACGCGGTCCGAAGACGACGTCGCCGCAGGATGAAACAGTTTTGGCCTACGACTGCTTTCGCAGCGGCCCGGCTCGGGTCGGGCGGAACGTGAGACCCGGTTTCGCGCTAAATCGGATACGAAGGACGCGGCTGGGCTTGTAGCTCTTGCGGTAAAGCAGCTGGCTTTGGAAACGCAGGGTGATATGCATGGTCTTTCCTTTGGTTTGAGGTGGAACAAAAAAGCGAAGTGCGCCCGGGCCGGGAACCCCCGGGCGCGTGTTTTGGAACGGTTCCGCAACGCGGCTTACGAGAGAAACAGATCCCATTCGGGGATCCCGTGCGCGTTGCGAATGAACGCCGTGGCCGGCAGTTCGCGGGGCGCGGCGGGAGAACGCAGCAGCGTGAGCCCCGCCTCTTCTGGCAGGCGATTACCCTTGCGGCTGTTGATCTCCTTGCAGGCCCACACGCAGTTCTCCCACGAATCACGTCCGCCCCGGGAGCGCGGCACGATGTGATCGATGTTGCCCTCGCCCGGGCCGAGTTCGCGTCCCGTGTACTGGCAGCGGTTCGCGTCGCGTTGGCGGATGTTGCGGGCGTTCAGGCGCGGTCGGCGCTTCGGCACGCGGGTGTAGTTCACCGCCACGATGATGGTCGGGATGCGAACGGCGCCGCGCACCGTCTGCACGGATTGGTCCTGCGTGCGAACCGGCAGGTGCACCCATTCCTCCCACGTGACGGGCCGGATATTGTCGCCATCGACGTCGAGTGCCGTGGCCACGCCGGTGGCCAGTTGGCAGAAGGAATCGGCCGGCGTCCGCACATTGATGGCCTGCCAGTGCCGGTTCAGGACAAGAACGGTGGCTTTATTCAAGAGTGTCATTTGCTACCTTGGGCTTGATTCGCGGATCGTTTCTTCACACATTGAGGCGTCCGCAGTTCAGGTTCCTAATGCGTGGCGCAGCACGAAGGCGCTACGACGAGACAGAAAAACAGTTGCCAATGCGTCCGATGCGGGGTGTGTGGGACGCTCTTCAGAGTGGCAACGAAATCCGGGGAAGAGCGAGAGTCGCTTCATCGACCCGCCGGCTTCCCAGAAGCCATCGCCATGACAAAGAAAAAAACGACCGGCATCAAAAAGACCAACGTTCCGCACATGTTTCGCGTGAACTACCCGCAACACGGCCAGGTGGGCTACGTCGTCCGCCTGCAGCGGCTCGACAAACGATTCTACGAAATCTTCAACTTCAGCCAGTTCGCCAACCAGCTCGTCTGCCGCAAGGCCGCCGAGAAACGGGCGAAAGAGCTCGCGAAGAAATATCCGCTCCTCTCCCGTCGCGAACGCGCCGAACGCCGGTTGAAAAAGGCGGGCGGGTCGAACGTTCCCGGCGTGCGCCGCATCATCAAGCGCCACGGCGACCGCGAGTATCCTTTCTGGGAAGCGCTCTGGTGGCCCAAGCCCGGCGTGGTCTTGAAGAAGAGCTATTCGATCTTCAAGTACGGCGCCAAGGAAGCCCGTCGCCTCGCCATCGAAGCCCGCCGCGCCGGCATCGCCGCGATGAAGGACTGACCGCGCGGGCAGTTGCGGGCGCGAAGTTGCCGTGTGCCCGCAGCTGGGAAACTGGCTGCCGATGCTGGTAATGCTCCAGCCCTTCCTGTGTCAAAGACAGGTGTGCGACTTCCACACTGATCGGCAGTCGTGGTTGAAGGTCGCAGGTTGAAGGTTAACTGTTGCTCGCGACATTTGTTCCTGACGGCGAACTTGCAACCTTCCACCTGCGAACCAGCAACCTGAAATTGGTGGAGCCGGAGGTAGTTGCAACCTCACCATATCCGGGTAAAAGCCGGGTGCCGGTCTGCTGTGGCTTCGACTCCAAAAAAGAACATCCCCGGCCGGTCTCTTCCACCGGCTCACTGCCTCCGTGCACTTCACGCAACACGCATCACGCGTCACGTCACGAAGGTCGCTCGATCTGCTTCGCGCTCGGGGATGTGAAATCAAATTGTACGCGCGCTTCAACAGGGTAGGAGACGAGGTAACGAGGCTCTGATCAAAATTCGTGCGACCAACTTTGAAGTGAGCCTCCTCACGTCGTCGCCTACGATGCAAATGGCGGAGCGCCGTGGACTCGCACCACACGCCCGGAGGCGCGCACTCGTTAGCACCGAGGCCCGGCCCGCTCGTCCGGTTGACGCTCCCTTGATCAGTGAATCAGTAATCAGTGGGGCTGTATTCAGTGTCGCGCTCCATCACGCCTGCTGACCTACTGAACACTGACTCACTGATTAATTTCCAGAAATGGTGCCGCGTGAAGGATTCGAACCTTCAACCTTCCCGTTCTGAGCGGAACGCCTCTCCCAATTGGGCCAACGCGGCAGCTAAACGCGGAACTCGAAACGCGGAGTGCGGAAATGGAAACCCGGCGAGTTCGCGCATCTTGATTCCCCGTTCCGAACTCCCCGTTCCGCGTTTCAAACTGGTGCTCCCGGCAGGACTCCCACCTGCAACCTCCGCGTTCGAAGCGCGGCGCTCTGGTAATTGCGCTACGGGAGCAAAATGGAGCGCCGATTTCCAAATCGGCGCGAAGCAAGTCAACGAACGCGCCGAATCGGAGTTCGGCGCTCCATCGCCTGCAAAAGAGACAAAGGGAGGCCGCAGAAGGCAGAGGCCCCTCGGCGCATCCTGCGCGTCGGACCTCTCCACTATTTTTCAATCTGCCGTTCCTCCCTCTGAAATTCGTGCATCGCCAGGGACTCGCACCCTGACCGCGCGGCTTAAGAGGCCGCCGCTCTGCTGCTCGAGCTCGCGATGCGTTGGAACAATGGTCGCAGTCCCCGGTGCCGCCCCGGACCCGGCTGGCTTATGAAACCCGCCTGGGCACTGGCCCGACTGCGCGATGTCAGTAATTCAGTTGGTCAGTGAAACAGTAATCAGTGCGACGACAACAAGCTCGCTCACTGATTACTGACCTACTGTTTACTGAAATTGGTGCGGCAGCCGGGAATTGCACCCGGACGATCTGTTTGGAAGACAGCCATGCTCCTGTTCAACATCACTGCCGCAAAAATCTGGTCTGGTCGGATCGTCGCACTCCGATTCGGCGTTCCGCTGAAGTCGTTCAGAACATCTCTGCGCTCGCCTCAACTCGTGTCGCCCGGCAACCTGCCTTTGTGAAACCACCCGTCGCACTCATCGACAAACTTCGCTCCACTCGACGCCTCACCGTGCTCACGGGCGCGGGCGTTTCGGCGGAAAGCGGCGTGCCCACCTTTCGCGACGCGCAGACCGGTCTGTGGGCGAACTTCAAACCCGAAGACCTCGCCACGCCGCGCGCGTTCCTGCGCAATCCGAAACTCGTCTGGGAATGGTATGCGTGGCGTCGCGGCCTCGTTGCCACCGTCCAACCAAACCCCGCGCACCTCGCGCTCGTGGAGATGGAGAAACTCTTTCCCGAGTTCACCCTCATCACGCAGAACGTCGATGGACTCCACCAACGCGCCGGCAGCCGGAACGTCATCGAACTCCACGGCAACATCACGCGCACGAAATGCTTTCAGGAAAACACCGTCGTCACCGACTGGCCTGACACGGGCGACGTGCCCCCGAAATGCCCGCGCTGCGGCGGCCTGCTCCGCCCGGACGTCGTGTGGTTCGAGGAAGCGTTGCCGGAGAAGGAACTCAACGCAGCGACCCACGCCAGCCTCACGTGCGATGTATTTCTCTCCGTCGGCACCTCCAGCCTCGTTTATCCCGCTGCTGGATTACCCGGCGCCGCGTTGAATGCCGGCGCCACCGTGGTGGAGATCAATCCACAACCCACACCGTTCACCGATCGCGCTCACTTCGCCCTCGCCGGCCCCGCGGGAATCGTCCTGCCGGAACTGCTCGCGATGTTGCGCGCTACGCCGCGAGGTGATGGAGAATAAAGACTGGTTCATCCTCACCCCAATCCTCTCCCCAAGAGAGAGCGAATAACGCGCTCGTTCAACCAATCCCTTTCTCCGCGCGTCAAACTGGAATCCCGTGCTGGAATCGCACCAGCCTCTGCGGCTTTGCAGGCCGCCGCCTGAACTGCTCGGCCAACGGGATGTGAAACTCGAAGGTTGCCTTCCGGCGGCCCCGAATGTCTCCTGACACGATGAGTATGAAGGTTTATCTCTGCGCGGGATTGGTTGCCTGGCTTGTCTTCTTCTCGACCGGAGCCGACGCGGCGCTTCGCTACACCGGCGTGAACCTCAGCGGAGCGGAATTCGGCCAGGCCATTCCCGGCACCTACAACGTCGACTACATCTATCCGAACCAGACGGAGGTCGATTATTTCCAGCGTCGCGGCATGAACATCATCCGGCTGCCGTTCCGGTGGGAACGCCTGCAACGCACCACCAACGCCGCCTTCAACACCGCCGAGTTCAATCGCCTGCACGGATTCATCAGCGCCACCACGGCGAAAGGAATGTTCGTCATGATCGAGCCGCACAACTTTGCGCGCTACGAGCAGAACGGCGCCGAGTTGGTGATCGGCTCCGGCATTTCCTACGCCTCCTTCGCGGACTTCTGGTCGCGCCTCGCCTCCGTTTATCGCACGAACGATCACGTCTTCTTCAACCTGATGAACGAGCCGAACACCATGCCCACCGAACAATGGCTGGCCGGGGCCAATGCCGCCATCGCCGCCATCCGACAGGCCGGCGCCACGAATCTGATTCTCGTTCCCGGCAACGCTTGGACCGGTGCCTGGAGCTGGCAGTTGAACTGGTACGGCACGCCCAACGCGCAGGTCATGCTCGGCGTCATCGATCCCGCGAACAACTATGCCTACGACGTGCATCAGTATCTCGACAGCGACGCCTCCGGCACCTCCGCCACGATTGTCAGTCCCACCATCGGCGCTGAACGCGTCGCCGGTTTCACCCAATGGCTGCGCACCCACAACCGCCGCGGGTTCCTGGGCGAATTCGCCGTGGCAAACTCCACCATCGGCGCGGGCGTCGGCGACGAGGCCATCACGAATCTCCTCAGCCATCT
>JADJPG010000009.1 GCA_016713365.1 Verrucomicrobiota bacterium
TGGTGGGGATGGGCGGCACGCTCTCCGCCACTACACATTCGCCGTTGCTCGCCATGATCATGCTGTTCGAGCTGTCGCTGAACTATTCTCTCATGCCGCCGCTGATGCTGACGTGCGCGGTCTCCACACTCGTCGCGCGCAGCCTGCATCCTGATTCAATCTACACGGAACCGCTTCGCCGCAAGGGCCTCGCGCTGGATCGCGAAAACATCCGGCCCGGCGCCGCGACCGAGCGAACGGTGGCAGACCTGATGCGGGAACCGATTCAGCCACTGTCGGAGAACGCTCCCTTTCGCAGCATCGCGGATCGGTTCCTCAAAGTGCCGAACAATTTCCTGCCCGTGGTGAACGACCGCGGCCAGCTGATGGGCGTGGTGGCGCTGCACGACTTGAAGGAGCACTTGAACGTGGAACAGGAACTTTCCAGCGTGATCGCCGGAGACATCATGCGTCCAGCCCCGCCGTGCGTGACGCCGGATCAACGTCTCGCGGACGTGTTCCCGGTGCTGTTGAGCTGCGAGCTGCGGAACATTCCGGTGGTGAACAATGCGACGGAGCGACGTCTCATTGGCAGCATTTCGCGAGCGGAAGCGCTGGGGCTGTTGTCCGAGGCGATTGTGGCGAGGAACGAAAAGGGGTGAGCAACTATACCCGGTCGGGGGGAAAGGCTAACCGTCAGCTGACCGAAGGCTCAAGACTAGTCCGATCGCGTATGCGAAGCGTCCACTTCAAAGTCCTTCGCCACCATGCCGTCAGAAGCCGAAATACTCAAGTTGGGAGCATGGCCTGAACGCGACGAAGCTGAGGACAAGATTCAAAGAACCTCAACCTGTTTTGAGGAAAACGGTGGGCGCTGTCAATCGCGACCAACACAACGCCAACAGCTCCGTAGCAAAGCCCAACGACGCGCCTGGCAATCAATCCGTAGAGTAACGCCGCACAGCCCAACGCAGGATGGGTCAACGAAGCCAGCCCGAACTGCCGTGCATCAGTTCCCGAAAACGCTCCCGATCACTCCACGAGGGATTCGCTTCTGGCAAAACCGCCACGCAGGAGAAGACCGCCGCCAGTAGCAAAAGATCAGACATTCGCAACGCGGCGATTTCAGGCGCCATATGGTCTGAGCAATCTCGGCGTGCAAATTCGAATCAGCGTCTACTCCGCCAAACTCGTCTGCTTCGAAGCCACCTTCTCCGCCGTTGCCTTCGGCGCTTCCTTGGCCGGGACCGGGCCGCGCTTCGTGTAGAGCGAGATGCCTTTCAGCAAGTCGAGTGCGCGTTCGAGCTGCGGGTCGCGCGCGTTCTTCACGCGTTCCTGATCTTTCTCCGGCAGCGACTCAATGCCGCCAGGCGTGCGCTTGAGCAGCACGTCGCGCATCTCCTCGTCGCTCATCGTAACCGTGATGTCCGGCGTAATGCCCTTCTCGTGAATGACCTTGTGGCTGGGCGTGTAATACTTCGCCGTCGTCAGGCGCAGCGCGGAGCCGTCCTGCAACGGCAGGATGCTTTGCACGGAGCCTTTGCCGAATGTTTGTTCGCCGACCACGATGGCCTTGCAGACGCGGAGCGCCGTGCAGTCCTGCAAACAGCCGGCGACGATTTCGGAAGCGCTGGCGCTGCCGTTGTTCACCAGGACGACGATGGGCAGGGCCGAGTGGCGGCCGCGGCCTTTGCCGTGATAAGTCGATTTCGTCTTCGAGTCCCGGCCTTCCGTGGAAACGATGAGCTGGCCGGCCGGAAGAAACTTTTCACAAACCTGAACCGCTTGGTCGAGGAGGCCACCCGGGTTGTCGCGCAGGTCGAGGATGAGGGATTCCATGCCCTTCGCCTCAAGCTTGCGCATGGCGTCTTCCAAATCACCGGCAGTCGCTTCGCCGAATTGCACCAGCCGGACGTAGCCGACCTTGTCGTCGCCGACCGGGAACTCGCGGCGCCCGTTGATGTCCTTGACGGTGTCGACTTTGATCTTCGCGCGGGTGAGGGTGTAGTCCTTGAACTGTCCACTGGACGGGCGATAGGTCGTGAGCGTCACGTCGGTGTCGGGTGCGCCACGCAGGCGCTTCACCGCGTCGTTCAGGCCGAGTTTCTCCGTGCTTTTGCCATCGATCTTCACGATGCGATCGCCGGTCAGAATGCCCGCTTTGAAACCAGGCGTGTCTTCCATCGGGGAGACCACGGTGAGATAATTGTCCTTCATCGAGACGACGATGCCAACGCCGCCAAACTCGCCCTGGGTGTCCTTCTTCAGGTCATCGTACTTCACCGGCTCCATGAACTCGCTGTGGGGATCCAGCGTGCTGAGCATGCCCTTGAGCGCGCCGTGGATGAGGTCCTGGTAACTGAGCTTCTCGCCGTCGACGTATTCCTGGCGGACGCGGTCGAGGACGGTGGTGAAGAGCCGGATGTTGGGCAGCGCGTCGTCCTTCTCGGCCGCCTGGACATTGGAGAAATAAACCTGAGCACCAACAAAGAGATTGGCCGCCAATACCCCCACCAGGATTCCGTAGAAGACGCGTCGTTTCATAACAGCGTAAATTTAGTTGTCCGCACAGTAGAACTGGCCGAAAGGCTTGGCAAGGTTCGCATCGTTACATCCCTGTCATGCGCGCAATACCTGCCGTCTGACCGGCAGGAGCTGCGGCCCCGAGGGCGGCGACCCTTCTTCCAGACCTCAATCTGAGCACCAGAATTCAGCACAGATGATGTTCAGCAGCAATTGCGCCGAACATGAGTCCCACCTGACGGCCAGCTCCCACCCCGCATCCGGAACTCCGGGAAGCCAGCCCTCAACGATACTTCGCCAGCAAAGGCGCCAGTTCCTTCAGCGTCTTCGCCGGCCAGAACTTCCGGTCGGTCATGATCGCATTCTTCAACGCGGAATGGCAGGACCAGGTCGGCACCTTCGGAATTTGCGGAATGACGTCCGCGATAATCGCCTTGGCCTGGGCGGCGTTGCGCTGGAGGTTTTCGATGACCATTTCCACCGTCACATGGGCCTCGTCGCCCTTCCAGCAGTCGTAATCGGTCACCATCGCCATCGTGGCGTAGGCGATCTCGGCTTCGCGGGCGCACTTGGCCTCGCCCAGGTTCGTCATGCCGATGACATCAAAGCCCGCCTTGTGGTTCGCGACGGACTCTGCGCGGGTGCTGAAGGCCGGGCCTTCCATGTTCACGTAGGTGCCGCCGTTGTGGACCCGGCGGTTCAACGCGCTGGCGCTCTCCAGCAACAGGACGCGTAGCTCTTCACAAATCGGATCAGCGAACGCCACGTGGGCCACGATGCCGCGCCCGAAGAAGGTGTGTTCAAAGCTGCGCTTGGTGCGATCGAGGAACTGGTCCGGCAGCACGATGTCGCACGGACGATACTTCGATTGCAGCGAGCCGACGGCGGAGACGCTGATGATCCACGCAACATCGAGCTTCTTCATCGCCCAAAGATTGGCGCGGTGATTGAGCTCGCTTGGAAGAATCCGGTGCCCGCGACCGTGCCGCGGGAGGAAGACAACATCGCGGCCGCACAGCTTGCCGGTCAGCAAATCATCCGATGTGGCGCCAAACGGCGTTTTAACTTTCACCCATTTCTGCCGGGTAAAGCCTTCGATGTGATACAACCCGCTGCCGCCGATGATTCCGATCCGATGATTCGCCATAGCCTGTTGCCTTTCGTGGCCGCAGTTGTAGCGAGCCATCCTGGCGATGGCGAATAATTGTTGCGCGCCGGCTCATGAATTCTGGCCGACGCGCTGGCAGGCACGGAACGTTACCCGATCACCGGCTCACGCGGGTATCGCGACACCTTCGCGAACGAGCCACTGACGGCGCGTCGCTTGCAGGCGTTGGATGACCACCTGGGTCATGCGCTTCATCAATTCGTAGCCCAGTTCATGATCGTTCTCGCACAGCACGAGCAGATGCGCGCCGTCGATTACGAGCGCGTTGGTCGGCTCGATCGCCCGCGCCTGGAAGTGCCAGACGAACGGCGGGAACAACCAGGACCAGCCCAGCACGTCGCCGCCTTCGAGCGTTTGCACCGTGACCATGCCGTCGCGCGGCACATGGGTTTCCAGTGCGACTTTTCCATACTCCAGCAGGTAGAAGCGGTTGGCCGGATCGTTTTCCTTGAAAAGAATCTCCCCCGGCTCGAACTGCACTTCCGCCGCCTTCTCGATGATTCGATTGAGATGTTCGCGGCTGAAGGAGCTCAGGAAGGGATGGTCCGCGATATGGGATGTTGTCGTTTTCATGACGTCACCTACGGGTTGAGGTTTGACTGGCTCTACAATGCACGCTCGGACTCATGGACAGCGCAGTCTTCGCAATGCTTGGCTATGTTCGGACCTTTGTTGGCCCTTATGATCGCGTCCGGAATCGCACCTTCTCAACCTCCGTTCCAATCGCTACGCTGGCCGGACTGTGGCCTCCACGCTGTATGATTTCATCCCGCGCGACGAACGCCTGAGCAACGACGCGTTGCTCGGGCGCTTCCTCGAATACATTGAGAGCCGCAAGCTCCAGCTCTACGAGGCGCAGGAATCCGCCGTGCTCGAACTGTTCGAGGAGAAGAACGTCATTCTCAATACGCCCACGGGCTCCGGCAAATCGCTCGTCGCTTCCGCGTTGCACTTCAAGTCGCTCGCGCAAGGCAAACGCTCTGTCTACACGTGCCCGATCAAGGCGCTCGTGAACGAGAAGTGGCTCGCGCTCTGTCGCGAGTTCGGCCCGGACAACGTCGGCCTCAGCACCGGCGACGCCTCGGTGAATCGCGACGCGCCCATCCTCTGCTGCACGGCGGAGATTCTGGCGAACATCGCGTTGCGCGAAGGCGCTCTCGCGAATGTGCAGGACGTCGTCATGGACGAGTTTCATTACTACGCGGACCGCGAACGCGGGGTGGCGTGGCAGGTGCCGCTGCTCTCAATGCCGCAGACACGATTCCTCCTCATGTCCGCCACGCTCGGCGAGACGACATTCTTCCAGGACGAACTGACCAAACTCACCGGCAAGCCCACGGTCACCGTCTCGTCCACGCACCGACCGGTGCCGCTGGAATTCGCCTACTCGGAACTGCCATTGGCGAAGACGCTCGAAAGCCTCGCGGCGGACGGGAAGACGCCGGTTTACGTCGTCCACTTCACCCAGCTCGAAGCCGCACAGAGCGCGCAGGATTTCACGAGCATCAACGTCTGCACGCGCGACGAGAAGGCGGCCATTGCGAGCGCGATCGAAGGCTTCAAGTTCGCCAGTCCCTACGGGCCGGAGATCAAGAAATGGCTGCGGCACGGCATCGGGCTGCATCACGCCGGGCTGCTGCCGAAGTATCGCATCCTCGTCGAGCAGCTCGCGCAGAAGGGATTGCTCAAGGTCATCTGCGGCACGGACACGCTTGGCGTCGGCATCAACGTCCCGATCCGCACCGTGCTCTTCACCAAGCTCTGCAAGTTCGACGGGCAGAAGACGGGCATCCTGAGCGCGCGCGATTTTCATCAGATCTCCGGCCGCGCCGGGCGCAAGGGTTTCGATAACATCGGCTGGGTGGTGGCGCAGGCGCCCGAGCATGTGATTGAGAATCTCAAGCTCGCCGAGAAGTCCGCGCGCGAGGGCAAGAAGGTCGTGAAACGCCAGCCGCCGGAGAAGAATTTCGTGAACTGGGACAAGAACACGTTTCTCCGCCTCATGGCCGCGCCGCCGGAACGGCTCACGTCGCGGTTCCAGGTGTCGCACTCAATGCTGTTGAACGTGCTCAGTCGCGACGGCGATGGCTGTCGCGCGATGCAGAAGCTCGTTCGCGATTGCCACGACTCGCCGAAGCAGAAGCTGGCGCACCTCAAGCGCGGCTGGCAGTTGTTCCGCTCGCTGGTGGATCGGAAGATTGTGGAATTCGCCCCGCGTTCCGAATCCGGACGGAAGCTTCGCGTGAACGTCGAGTTGCAGGATGACTTCTCGATGGATCAGACGCTCTCGCTCTATCTCATCGAGACGATCCCGCTGCTCGATCCTGAAGCGCCCGATTACGCGCTGGACCTCATCACGCTCGTCGAATCGATCCTCGAGAACCCGGACATCATCCTGCGTAAACAGCTCGATCGCGTGAAGGACCAGAAGATGGCCGAGATGAAGATGGAGGGCATCGAATACGATCAGCGCATGGAGGAACTGGAGAAGCTCGAATATCCGAAGCCGCGCCGCGAGTTCGTTTACGACACCTTCAACGCCTTCGCGGACAAACATCCGTGGGTCGGCCAGGAAAATATCCGGCCGAAATCGATCGTGCGCGAGATGTTCGAGCAGTTCCGATCGTTCGCGGATTACATCAAGGATTACGAACTCCAGCGCGCCGAGGGCGTGTTGCTGCGCCACATCAACAGCACGTTCAAAGTGCTTGCGCAGACTGTTCCCGACTCCGCGAAGACGGACACCGTTCGCGAAATGGAAGTGTATCTCGCGACGATGATTCGCCAGGTCGACAGCAGCTTGCTCGACGAATGGGAGAAGATGCGCGATCCGAACTTCCAGCGCGCGCTCTGCCTCGATCCGAACGCGCGAAACGTCCGCCACACCTACGTGGTGCCCGCCGAGGACAAGAAGACCTGGCGCGTGCAGCAGGTGCTGGTCGATCCGGATGAGCACAATGACTGGATGATTGAGTTCGAAGTCGACCTCGGCGCATCGAAGACAACCGGCGAACCGGTGCTACAATTGCGACGCGTCGGCGCGATCGGCGGGTAAGATGCAAGACGACTGGTCACCCAAAAATCTCCGCGCTACGCTCACGCTGTGAAATTGATTTCGTGGAACGTCAACGGCCTGCGCGCCGTGTTGAAGAAGAATTTTCTCGAGTATCTCGACACCGAACAGCCGGACATCCTCTGCCTGCAGGAGACGAAGGCCAGCCCCGATCAAGTCGAGCAACTCTGGCCCGCGAGCTACACGACCTATTGGAACAGCGCGCAGAAGAAAGGTTACTCCGGCACGGTCATCTTCACGAGAACCCGCCCACTTCAGTTCACCACGGGCATCGGCCACGAGCATCATGACGGCGAGGGTCGCGTCGTCACCGCGGAGTATGACGGGTTTTTCCTCGTGAACGTTTACGTGCCGAACTCTCAACGCGAGCTGACTCGGCTGCCGTATCGGCAGCAGTGGGACCGCGATTTCCTCGCCTACCTCAAGGCGCTTGAAAAGAAGAAACCCGTCATCTTCTGCGGTGATCTCAATGTCGCCCACACCGAGATCGACCTGGCGAACCCGAAGGCGAACATGAAGAACCACGGCTTCACGCCCGAAGAACGCGCCGGGTTCACGTCCTTCGTGCAGGCCGGGTTCGTCGATACGTTCCGCGAGTTCGAGAAAGGCGGCGGGCATTACCTGGTGGAGCCCAATGGGCACGGCACGAGTCCGAAACATCGGGTGGCGTCTGGACTACTTTCTCGTCAGCACCGCGCTCAAGCCGAAGCTCAAGCGCGCCTTCATCCAACCGCACATTACGGGCTCGGATCATTGCCCGGTGGGGATTGAGCTGAAGTAACGAAGTTACAGCCGATCAGGGTTCGCCCGACGGCGCACCTTCTTCTGGAGCGCGGAGCATTGCTCCGCAAGTCTTCCCACGCAGGCGAAGCAATGCTTCGCGCTCCGGATCGCTCCACCACTTGCCCTCCGCCGACGGACGACTAGACTGCGCTCCTGATGACGCAGAGCCGTTCCACTAATGACGCCATCCGCTTGCGCGGGGTGCGCCACAATAATCTCAAGAATTTCGACCTCGATATCCCGATCGGGAAGCTCACCGTCATCACCGGCCTGAGCGGCTCTGGTAAAAGCTCGCTCGCGTTCGACACGCTCTTTGCCGAGGGCCAGCGCCGCTACATCGAGACCTTTTCGCCCTACGCGCGGCAGTTCTTCGACCGGATGGACAAGCCGCAGGTCGATCGCATCGAGGGCATTCCGCCCGCCATCGCCATTGAGCAACGCAATGCCGTCCGCTCCACGCGCTCGACTGTCGGCACGATGACCGAGCTGTGCGACTACATGAAGCTGCTCTGGCCGCATCTGGCACAGCTGCATTGCAAGCAATGCGGACAGCTCGTGCGCGCCGAACCGCCCGCAGTGGTGTGGGAAGTAATCAGTAAACAGTATTCAGTAAACAGTGGTTCGGCGGAGTGCTTGGTCACGTTCAACCTCACATTGAGCGACAAGCTTTCTCTGAAAGACTCGCTCGACCTTGTCGCGAAGCAGGGCTACCAGCGTCTGGTGATCGGCTCCGAGATTGTCCGCCTCGAAGACGCTCCGCCACTGATTACTGATCACTGTTCACTGATTACTGTTGTTCAGGATCGACTCAAGCTCGCGCCCGCCAACCGCGCCCGTTTCACCGAGGCGTGCGAGCAGGCGTATCATTTCGGCAAGGGACGCCTGACCCTCTTTGCGCTCGAGGAAAGTGCGAAGCCCGAAACTCAAAACCCGAAACGCTTCTCGAGCCACTTCCACTGCGCCGCCTGCGATCTAGAATACCCCGAGCCCACGCCCGCGCTCTTCAGCTTCAATCATCCCGTCGGCGCGTGCCCGGCCTGCAAAGGCTTCGGACGCATCATCAGCATCGACTACAACCTCGCCATCCCCGACCGCTCGAAGACGCTTGGCGACGGCGCAGTGAAGCCCTGGCAGACCGCCACTGGACAGGAGTGCCAGATCGACCTCGCGAAGGCGTGCAAGAAGCACAAAGTGCCGATGGACGTGCCGTTCGCGGAGATGTCCGAAGCCCACCAGCGTTTCGTTATCGACGGCGAGCTGAACTACGACTCGAACGATCCGGCGAATTCCTGGCCGCGCAAATGGTACGGCGTGAAGGGCTACTTCCGCTGGCTGGAATCGAAGTCCTACAAGATGCACGTCCGGGTGCTCCTCAGCCGCTACCGCGCCTACACAACGTGCGAAACGTGCGACGGCAAGCGGCTGAAGCCCGAGGCGTTGCTGTATCGAATTGCGAATGACGAATTACGATTTACGAGGAATGCGGCTGACTCGGGTGCTGCTCGTAAATCTGAAATCGTAAATCGTAAATCGCAGCTGACGCTGCCCGACTTTTACTCCCTCTCCATTGAGCACGCGCTCGCGTTCGTCGACGGCCTCGCCGCGAACCATTCTCCTCAGCCAAACGATCCGCTCACGCTCGCGCTGGGCGAAGTCCAGGCGCGACTCCGCTACCTCGTTGAAGTCGGCCTTGGCTACCTCACGCTCGACCGGCCTACGCGCACGCTCTCCGGCGGCGAGACAGAGCGCGTGAACCTCACGACCTGTCTCGGCACGCGCCTCGTCAACACGCTCTTCGTGCTCGATGAACCAAGCGTTGGACTCCATCCGCGTGACACCGCACGCCTTGTCCGCATCCTCGAACAGCTCCGCGACACCGGGAACACCGTCGTCGTCGTGGAACATGAGGCCAGCGTCATGCGCGCCGCGGATCAGATCGTCGACCTCGGCCCCGGCCAGGGCGAGAAAGGCGGCCAACTCGTCTTCTGCGGTCCGCTCGATGAGCTGATGACGAGCGCGAGTTCGCTGACCGGCCTGTATTTGAGCGGTCGCAAACAAATCGAGCTGCCGAACCGTCGCCCTGTCGTGGATGTAGCAACCGACGCGGGTCGGCTCACTTCATCTCCCGCGGAGTTGGCGCTGAAGGGCAACGGTTCCGTATGGGGCGGAGCAAAAGTATTCAGTATGTCGCCCGTCAACGGTAACGGGCGACCAGTCGGCAAACCGATCACTGATTCACTGATTACTGAACACTGGCTCCGCATCTCCAACGCCTCCCGTCACAACCTCAAGAAACTCTCCGTCGAGATTCCGCTCGGGCGGTTCGTCGCGCTCACGGGCGTCAGCGGTTCCGGCAAGACCACGCTCGTGCGCGAAGTTCTCATGCCTGCATTGCAAGCGAAGCTTGGCAGTGCAGCAGCCGCCCTTGCCGCCAAAGCTTCGGATCGGATGGATTCCGACGACAGCGACGCCGAAGATTCTGCCAGCGCAGGTTCGTCATCTCTAATCTCCGGCTGGGAATCGCTTGGACAGGTCGTGCTCGTCGATCAATCGCCGCTGGGCAAGACGCCGCGCTCAAATCCGGTCGTTTACATCGGCGCCTTCGATGACGTCCGCGATCTCTTCGCGCAAACCGATCTCGCGAAGCAGCGTGGCCTGAACGGCAGCGCGTTCAGCTTCAACAGCGGCGTCGGCCAGTGCGAACGCTGTCGTGGAGCGGGCTTCGAGAAGATCGAGATGCAGTTCCTCAGCGACATCTTCATCCGCTGTCCGGAATGCAACGGCCGCCGCTATCGCGAGCACATCCTCGAAGTGAAGCTGCGCAGCGGCACGCAGAACTGGAGCATCGCGGACATGCTCGACGCCACCATCGACGACGCGCTGACGTTCCTGATGAACTTCATCAACGTCCCTGCCGGTCGACGGGCGCTCGCGCGATTGAAGCTCCTGCAAGACGTCGGCCTCGGCTACCTGCGACTCGGCCAGCCGATCAACACGCTCTCCGGCGGCGAAAGCCAGCGGCTGAAGCTCGTCAGTCACCTCGCGGAAACCGCTGCGGCTGATTCGGCGGCGAACGAGAAGGCCCACCTCACGGCGAAGAACACAATTGCTGAAGTGAAGGACTGGCTGGCGAAGAAGCGCGGAATGACGCCCGCACCATCGTCATTGCCAGAAGAGAATCAATCGTTATCCTCCAGCACGCCAACTCTTAAGCGCACGCTCTTCCTCTTCGACGAGCCGACGACGGGCCTGCACTTCGATGACGTTCGTGTGCTGCTCCAAGTTTTCCAACGCATCGTCGATGCCGGTCACAGCGTTGTTGTCATCGAGCACAATCTGGATGTCATCAAGTCCGCCGACTGGGTCATCGACCTCGGGCCCGACGCAGGCGAGCGCGGTGGGGAACTAGTCATCGCCGGCACGCCGGAGGATGTGGCGGAGTGTGAGGGGAGTCACACCGGGGCGTTCCTTCGTGAAGTTCTGCAGCCAGGCAGAGGAGAAAAGGGGAGAGGGAGCAGAGGGGACGCGCGAACCGCTAACGCTCCTTTTCCCCTTGTCCCCTCAGCCCCTCTGCGGTCGCCCACCGCCATCGCCATCCACGGCGCGCGCGAGCACAATCTCAAGAACCTCTCGCTCGAGATTCCGCGCGGGAAGTTCGTCGTCGTAACCGGTGTGAGCGGCAGCGGCAAGAGCACGCTCGCATTCGACCTGCTCTTCGCGGAGGGCCAGCGGCGTTTCCTCGACTCGATGAACACATACGCCCGCCAGTTCGTGGAGCAGATGGCGCGGCCGGATGTCGATCTCATCACCGGCCTGCCGCCGACCGTCAGCATCGAGCAACGCACCACGCGCGGCGGCGGCAAGAGCACTGTCGCGACAGTCACCGAAGTGTATCACTTCTTCCGCCTGCTCTTCGCGCGGCTCGGCACGCAGTTCTGTCCTGACTGCCAGTTGCCCGTCGAAGCCCAGACGCGGGACGCACTCGCCGCCGGATTACAGAAGGATCTGAAGAAGCGCGGCGACCTGCTGCTGCTCGCGCCCGTCGTGCGGAACCGGAAAGGTTTCCACACCGACGTCGCTGAATGGGCGGCGAGTCACGGCTACAAGGAGATTCGCGCTGACGGGAAACTCTACGACACGAGCAAGCCGTTCCGTCTCGATCGCTTCAAAGAACACGACGTGGAAATCGTGGTCGGCGTCCTCGACAAGAAGCGCAAGGCCGGCGCGGATGCGCGCACGCCGCAGCAACTCGTCGAGGAGACGCTCGACCTCGGCAAGGGCACGCTCTTCGCGCTCGATAATCACGGCAAGGTGACCATTCATTCGACCGAGCGCACCTGTCCGAAGTGCGCCCGATCGTTCTCGCCGCTGGACCCGAAGAATTTCTCCTACAACTCCGCGCAAGGCTGGTGTCCAAAGTGCCGCGGGTTCGGCGAGCTCTTCTACATTCCCGAAGTGGAACGCGGCGCGAACGCGGATTCCATCGAGGAAAGCTGGTGGAGCTGGGCGAACGAGCGCGAGGTCTGCCCCGACTGCCACGGCGCACGGCTGAAACCGGAATCGCGCGCCGTGCGGCTTGTTGTCTCCGGAACGCTGTCGCCGACCATCGACACCTTCTCGCAATTCGCGGTCGCCGGCGCGCACGACTTCTTTCGCAAACTGAAGTTCAAGGGCCGCGACGCCGCCATCGCACGCGACATTCTGCCTGAGATCGCCGAGCGCCTGAAGTTCCTCGATGAAGTGGGGCTGGGTTATCTCCAGCTCGGTCGCGCTGTCACCACACTTAGCGGCGGCGAGGCACAGCGCATTCGGCTCGCGGCGCAGCTGGGGTCGAATCTGAGCGGCGTGCTCTACGTGCTCGACGAACCGACCATCGGTCTGCACGCGCGCGACAATGAACAGTTGCTCGCGGCGCTCCATCAGCTTCAGTCACGCGGCAACTCGCTCGTCGTCGTCGAGCATGATGAGGAGACGATGCGGCGCGCGGATTACGTGATCGACCTCGGTCCCGGCGCAGGTGTGCACGGTGGAACGGTCGTCGCGTCCGGGACCTTGCCGGAGCTGATGCGGAACAAGGCGTCGATTACCGGGCGGCTATTGCACGAGCTGGAGACGAAGACGTATCCGACGCGAGGGAAGCGCAGGCTGGTTTCAGCTGTGCCGGCCAAGGCAGAGGGGAAAAGGAACGGAGGGGATAAGGGGCAGAGAAGCAGCAAGTCGGCTCTCCCTGGCCACTCTGCTCTTCTGCCCCTTTTCCCAGATTGGCTCACGCTGCATCACGCTTCGGTGAACAACTTGAAGAAGCTCGAGGTGCGCTTCCCGCTCAATCGCTTCGTCGTCGTCACCGGCGTGAGCGGCTCGGGCAAGAGCACGATGGTTCGCGAATGTCTGTTGCCGGCGGCGGAACGAGCGGTTGCGAAAAAGCCGCGTTCAGGCAAGGCCAAGGCGGGCAATGCTCGACGCTCCGCGGAGGAATGTCATGTCACGGGCTTCGAGTCGCTGAAGGCGGTTTACGAAGTGGACCAGTCGCCGATTGGACGTACGCCGCGTTCGACGCCCGCGACCTATGTCGGTTTCTTTGATGAGATTCGCGCGCTCTTTGCGGTGACGCCCGAGGCGAAGATGCGCGGCTATTCCGCGAGCCGGTTCAGCTTCAACAGCGCGCAGGGACGTTGCCCGGAATGTGAAGGCTCCGGTGTGATCAAGCTGGAGATGAACTTCCTGCCGCCGGCGTTCGTGAAGTGCGAGACGTGCGATGGTAAACGCTTCAGCCGCGAGACACTCGACATCCAATACGCCGGCAAGAACATCGCGCAGGTGCTCGATATGAGCGTGGAGGAAGCCATCCAGTTCTTCGCGGCGCACCAGAAGATTCTGCGACCGCTCCAGGCGTTGCACGATACCGGGCTCGACTACATCAAGCTTGGCCAGACCAGCCCGACGTTGAGCGGCGGCGAGGCGCAACGCGTGAAGCTGGTGACGCATTTGCTTAGCGGATTGAAGCCAGGGCCGGAAATGCTCGAACTGCCCGGCCGCCAATCGACCGGCGCTGCGAAACGCAACTTGTTCATCCTCGAAGAGCCGACCATCGGCCTGCACATGTCGGACGTGCATCGGCTGGTGCAAGTCATTCAGCGTCTCGTCGACGCGGGACATTCCGTGGTCGTCATTGAACACAATCTCGACCTGATCGCTGAGGCGGACTGGGTCATCGACCTCGGACCCGAAGGCGGCGAAGAGGGCGGTCAACTCGTCGCCGAGGGCACCCCGGAAGACGTGGCGAAAGTTCGCAGTTCGCACACGGGAAAATTCCTGCGTAGTGTTTTAAGGACGAAATGAGAGTCGCGATTCTGCTGTGCGGTGTCCTGCTGGCTGGCTGCGTTTCGAGCAGCAAAAAGGAATCAGCGCGCCTGCCTGAACCGCCCGCGATGCCGCGTCGGCAAATCGCCCCGACGCCTTTTCCAGAAGGTTCCGTCTTGGTCGAGCTCACGAATCACGAGGTGCGCGCGACGTTGTTTCTGCCGGTTGGCTGGAAGGAATCTCGCGCGGCTGGACCGGAGCTCGTTGTCCATTTCCACACCGTCGCGTGGTTCACGATTCAGGAACACGTTCGGCGCGGTTCATCGGTGCCGCTGCTGAACTTCGCGCTCGGTGAAGGCTCGGCGACTTACGCCAAGCCGTTCCTCGATCCGTCGCGCTTTCAAGACTGGCTGCGCATCGTGGAGGCTGAACTGGCCCAACGCGGCGCGACCGCTGAGCCAATCACGCGCGTCGATGTATCAAGTTTCAGCGCCGGCTACGGCGCGGTGCGCGAGATCGTGAAGCTCGAAACGAATCGCCACGTCATCCAGCGCATCGTGCTGTGCGACTCGCTTTACGGTGGTTTGGTGGACGCGAATGCAGCGTCGAATCAGCGGAAGGTGACTCCGGAGCATGTTGAGCCGTGGGTGCCGTTCGCGCAGGCTGCGGCACGGGGCGAGAAGACTTTTCTCCTGACGACATCCGACGTGCCGACGCCGCGTTACGCCAGCACGCGGGAATGTGGTGATGCGCTGGCGGCGGCGGTCGGAGCCACGTTCCTCGCCGTTCTGCCGGGATCGGTTCCGGCGGCGAACGATCCAGAATTTCCGTTGAAACGCCGTGCGGACCTTGGCGGTTTCCACATTTGGAACTACGCCGGCACGAATGCACAGGCGCACCTCACCCACGTCCGTCATGTCGCGGACCTGTGGCGGGCACTCGATCCAGCGGCTCATTCTGCAGTCCGTCGGTGAAGAAAGTGGTTTTGCCCGGCGGGGTTTCCTCCGAAAACAGATGAAACGATGAGCGACCCTTACGAGGAAATCGTGAACGGTGAACGCGTGCTCCGGCTGCCGCCGCGCGCACGGCATGAAGAGATTCTCGAACGTCTCCACAAGCGTGTGGCCGGCGCCACGGCGAGTTTGGTGACGACCAAGATGTTGCCGCCGCGCACTCGTCTGAACTTCTCGGCCGAGAATGCCTTTTGCCCCGACCTCGCGTTGGTGACGGCGGCGACGGAGAAGGTATGGCTGGTGGCCGAGGTGATCAGCTCGGACGACCATCACGCCGACACGGTGGAGAAGAAATCCATTTACGAAGAACTGAAGCTGCCGCGGTTGTGGATGATCGATCCGCGTTACGACAACGTGGAGGTTTACCACGGTACGCCGTACGGTCTTTCGCTGAAACGAGTGCTGGCCGGACGCGAGCTGTTGACCGAAGGGTTGCTGCCGGGATTCCAGTTCCCCATCCACGAACTCTTCGCGGGAAGCGCGACCGGCGAGCCGGGCCGCTACGATTTTTAGGAACTGGCCGAATTGCATCCCGGCGCGAATCGCGCTACTTCCTATCCGCCCCGTGAGCCGGAATCTGGAACAACTGCAAGCCGACGCCCAATCGGTGGTCGAGGAAACCCTCGCCGCCCTGCCCCTTCCTGTCCGCCAGCGGGCCGCGAGCCTGCCGGTCACCTATGATGCCCGGCCGCAGCAATGGCTTCTGGATGACGGTTACGATTCGGACCTCCTCGGACTATTTGTGGGTTCTGCCATTGCGGAAGCCGAGGATTGCCCGCTCCCGCCGCAGATCATCCTGTTTATCGAGAACATCTGGGATTTTGCCGAGGAGGACTCCGAGATTTTCCGGGAGGAGATTCGAACCACTTACCTGCACGAGCTGGGTCATTATCTGGGGCTGGACGAGATCGATCTGGAGGAACGCGGGCTGGACTAGGCACCGGCTGGACACGCTGAAACCGGGTCAGACAATCAAACACTTCAAAATAAGTGCTTGCCAGAAGGGGAATGGTTGATACCTTCTCCGCTCCTTTAATAAGAAAGATATTGTATGGGTAGAATTTGTGAACTGACTGGCAAGGCCCCGATCAAGGGCAGCAAGATCTGGCGCAGTGGTAAGTCGAAGAAGTCCGGCGGTATCGGTACCCATGTGACCGCGATTACCAAGCGCCGTTTCATGCCGAACTTGCAGCGCGTGAAGGCGATCATCGACGGCGAAGTCCGCTATGTGCGCGTGACCGCCAGCGCCTTGAAGAAGGGTCTCGTCACCAAGGCTCCCAAGCGCACTTGGAAGAAGGAAGACGCGAAAACCAAGGCCAAGGCCTAGTTTTCACCTCCATTACTTTTGAAGAGGGCGGGGTGAATCACCCCGCCTTTTTTATTTCCCTTTGAAGCGGTGCATGATCGCCCGCTTGGTCTCGCGGTCGGCATCCCGCTTCTTCATGTCCTCCCGCTTGTCGAACTGCACCTTGCCCTTCCCCACGCCGAGCTGGACCTTCACCTTGCCGTTCTTCCAATAGAGGGAAAGCGCCAGAATCGCGTTGCCCTTGACCGACGCCAGCCCGAACAGCTTCCGCATCTCCGACTTGTGCAGGAGAAGCTTGCGGACGCCCTTGGGCTGGTGGTTCTGGAGGTTGCCGAAGGAATATTCGTCAATGTGAGCGTTGTGGAGAAACACCTGATCGTTCTCCACCCGGGCGAAGGCGTCGTTGATCTGACCCTTGCCCGCCCGAAGCGCCTTCACCTCGGTGCCCTGCAGCACGATGCCCGCTTCAAAAGTGTCCAGGATGTGATAATCCCGGCGGGCTTTTGGATTGGTCACGATGTCGGCCATAAGACAAAACAGCCAGAAGGTCGCCCTTCTGGCTGGGAGAAACCCGGTTTAGGCGGGTTCAAAAAGCTGCTTAACCGCGCTTCTTCTTCTTGGAAGTCGGTTCGACAAGCGGCACTTCCTCAGGGAATTCCCAGCCCATCTTGTCTTCGATGATCTCAGCCAGCGCAATGTCCGCCGCGCCCATGCCGGTGGTGTCATTGAGGAGCGGACGGCTCATCGCGCCGCCTCCGGCATTCAACTGCCGCACCCGTCGTGAGACCAAGTTAATGAGAGTGTTGGGGCTTCCGACCTTCGCCAACGCCTGTTTGCACAATTCGCTGTTCACGTTTTTCTCAGTTCAATTTCCAGTAGAGCGTGGAAGGTAATGGCCCCAGCCTAGGAAGCAATAGAAAAACTGGGGCTCATTCACGGGTCAAAACCCACGGTTTAGCGGACCAGAAGGCTCAAACTCTCCGAGTGACTGTTGAACTCGGGGGCATACATGCACTGAATCTCCGCCACGCCGGTCTGATACTGACCCCGATGTTGCACGCGAGTGGAATACTCGAACACGTAAACGCCCTTCGGTAGGTAATCGATGAAGAAGTGGCTCGCCGTATCACGGGTCGATTCGTAATAGCCGAGGCCGTCCTGGTATTTGTAACGGCTCAGGACGTTCACAGGCTCCGTGCCACTGCCGCGTTGGTCCTTGAGATGAACATATTCCATGTCGCGGTCCACACGCAGTTCAATGCGCACCACGAGTTCGTCGCCGACCTGCACAGCGCCTTTCACCGGCTCCAGTGTCGGACCTTTCTTCGTGTTCACTTTCGTGTAGAGCGACTTCTTGAGCTTGAGCGGTGTGCCGGTGTGCGGCGTGACCTTGCTCATGTCTTCCAGGTATTGCCAATGCACGCTGCCCCACGCCACGCCATCGTCGAGCTTCTTGACCGTGATCTCGCCGAGCTTCGGCTTGATCTCCGAGGCCGCGAAACGTTTCTCGTAGAAGCCAGTTCCCGCCTCGACCGGAGCGCCTGTCTCCGACCCGGCGCGTGCAGGCTTGGTATCCGGCGCTCCACCGCGCTTCGGCGTCACATTCACCCCGCCGACCGTCACCTCCACCAACGCATCGCTCGCCAGAATATCCTTCCCGCGCAGCAGCAGCGCGTATACCGCATCCGCCGTCGCCTTCGTCGTCTTCCAATCCTGCGTCTGCTTTTGTTTGAGCAACCACACGCGGCATTCCTCGACCGCCGCCTTGTCGCCCATCACCTCGTCGAAAGCCTCGATCATCAGCGCCTGCGTTTCGATGGGCGCGCGATACCACCACCAACTCAGTTCCGTCTCTCGCCAGAACATTCCCATCTCCTCGTTCGTCACGCTGCGTTCCTTGATGGAGCGCATGATGTCTTTCGGCGTCGCGTCGGCCGCCTTGTTCGCCGTGCTGAACCGCAGCAACGCCAGCGCGAGATGTCCCTGCGACTGGCGGTTGTCCACCTTCAGCCAGTGCTTGCGCGACTGCGTGAGGAAGAACTCGACCGCCTTGCGATGCGGCGGAGCGACCGGCGTGTCCTTCAGGAAGAAGCTGCGCCCGTAGAGATACAACGCATCCGTCGCGCTCGGCACATACTTCTCCGGCTCGGGCCATTTCTGGATGCGCTCGTAGTGCTCCGTCATCCAGCCGTCGAGCCGGTTGAGCGAACGCAGCGCGGGCGCGACATCCAGCTCCGCGCCGAGATGCCGCATGCGTCCGAAGCCCGTCGTGATGTAGAGCGTGATGTAATCGTTGCCCAGGCCGCCAGGAAACCACGGCCACGCGCCGTCGCCGAGCTGCATCTCCGCCAGCTTCGCGAACGTCCGCTCCGTTTCGTTATCCAGCCGGTTCGCGTCGAAGAGAATGCCGACGTTCCGACGCGCCTGGCTTTCGTTGTTCGCCTGCCGGAGCCACGGCGTCTCCTCGACCATCACGCTCTTCAAGTCCTGGTTCTTCTCCAGCTGCGAATCCAGCGCGGGCGTTCCCTTCCACTGATCGAACACGCGGCGAATCTTCGGGTCGCTGTTCGCGATGAAGCGCGCGAGCGCATTCGCGTAAAGCCGGTTGAACGTCTGCTCCGTGCATTCGTGCGGATACTCCATGAGGTAGGGCAACGCCATCACCGCGTACCACGACGGATTCGAGACCATCTGCACGACGTAGTTCTGATGCACGAGCGAGCCGGACTTGCCGGACTTCATCAGCTTCTCGAACTCAAACTTCTTCGTCACAGCGCCGCCCGCCTTGCCACGAATCGGCAGTGGCAAAGACTCCGTCACGAAGATGCGCCGCGAAAGCACGGGCAGATAACCTTCCTCGCCGTCGGAAACTTTTCCTGTCGAAGCCACCGCCTTGTAAGTGAGGAACGGCGCGCCATCTGGCACCTTGATGCGCCATGAGTAGCTGCGTGATTCCTTCGCCGGGATGTCGAAGTCGAGCTCCGGCTTCGCGTTGCCCAGCAGCTTGTCCGCGCTCTGTTCGTTCTGCGCGTCGTTGAACGAAAGACGCACACGGCCCTGCTGGCGCGCTGCCGTCTGGTTCGACACCTTCACCGTGAACTCCAGCGTGTCGCCCTCCCGCAGGAAACGCGGTGGGTTTGGCTGCACCATCAGGTCTTTCGCCGTCACCGTTTTGCCGTCGAGGAAACCGGAGCGCAACTGCCGGTCGTGCGCGAAGCCCATGAACTTCCACTGCGTCAGCGCCTCCGGCATCGTGAACTGCATCTTCACCACGCCATTGCTGTCCGCGAGCAACTGCGGAAAGAAGAACGCCGTCTCGTTCAAGTTGCGACGTGCGGTGACTTGGGAGAGATCGGGCTTCGGCGCGGAGCCGCCCTGCCCACGGCCAGAATCGCCCTCGCTTCTTTCGTCGGAGAGAGAGCTGCGCGCCGCTTTCTGTTTGGCCTCGCCAGCAGCGCCCGCCACCGAAAAGTTCGCTTCCGCCAACATCGGCGCAGCGCTCGCCGGCGCTGGCATTGCCGCATCCATCGCAACACCCAACGACATCTCGGGAACCGCACCGCGGAAGCGATAGAGCCGGTCCCCTCTTCCAAATTGATACCCCCAGAAGTTCGCGACCAAGTCCGCCGGGAACTGCCGGTAGCGCAAATCCACGCTCTCGTAACCGCGCCCCCACGACCCACGCAGATGCTGAAAGCCCTTCATCACATTGGCGAAATTCCCACCGCGTTGCGAATAGTCGTAACGGAAAATGCCGAATTGATTCATCCAGTTGTGCGGCGCGAACTGATCCAACGAGGCGTCATAAAGCGCCGCCACCAGTTCGGCTCCATCCCGGTGGGGCGTGACTCCGTCGTTCCCTGCTTTAGTCGCCGCATTCGACACCACCAACGTCCACGTCTCCTTCTGGCTCGGTCCGAGCTTCGACGTGAAATGCTCCCAGCTCAGCGCGAGCTGCTTGTTGCTCCACGGCACATCCACGTGACGTGAAACCAAATAAGCCCGGTTCTCGCGCACCTGCGTGACGTGCAGCGTGAACCCGCCGCGCATCGCCTCCGTCACCGCGCGCTTGAGCTGCTGTTGGGTGCGACCCGGCTGCGTCCAATAACGCTCGATCATCTGATGCCGGTGCTCAATCTCGATGAACGCGCGTCCGGCGTCATAGCCTGTGCCCCACAGCGCCGCGAGCTCTTCGCCCGGCTCCAGCGTCCACTTCGGCGCCGCCAGCAGCTGCGGAATCTTGATCGCCAGCTTCGTCGCCTCCGGCTGCAACACCTGCAATCCCATTCGTCCCGTCACCGTTTTGCCGAACCGATCCTGCGTCTCCAACATCGCGCGAAACGCTCCGGCACCGAGCGCGAACTCCAGCTTCGTGTTGCCCTCGGCATCCGTGGTGAACCCTTTCTCCGCGACCACCTCGCCCAGCTCCCAGTTGTTCGGGTTCGATAGATCCGCGTCCGGTTTGCCATCGCCATCTTCATCGCCGCGATAATATCCGCCCAGGCTTGCGCGCTGGACCTGCGCCGGCTCCTTCAAGCGATGAATCTTCACTTTGCCCTCGACGACCTGCGGCTCACCATCGAGCGTCGTCGCGCGAAGCTTCAACACAACCGGCTTCGCTTCCGTCTGCCATTCATCCGCCGACATCACCGCCGACAGCGCGACGAACCCGACATTCACGACGCGTTGTGCGGAACGCGTTTCGCCCGTCGTGTCTGTCACATCCGCGTAAATGCTGAAGCTGAACGACGCCTCGTCCTTCTCGGAAACACTCGAGTCCGGCTTCGCGTTGAACTCGATGGTGAACACGCCGTCCGCGCCGGTGGTCGCGGTGCCGTGGGCGAATTCCTGGCTGCCCTGTGGGCGCGGTGAGCGCCAGCCATACGAGCCCCACCACCACGGCCAACGCACTTCGCGCACGATGCGATACTTCACCATCGCGCCGTCGACCGCCGCGCCGGTGTAGCTCTCGGCCTTGCCCGTGAGCGAAACCTTGTCGTTCAACTTCGCCGCCGTCTTCGGCGCGTCGAGCGTCACCTGGAACTTCGGCCGCTTGTATTCCTCCACGTTGAACGACGCCTGACCGAACGGGCCGCCAGGCACGTTGATGGTCATGCGGCCCATCACGCGATCGCGCGGCGCGGTGAAGCTGCCGCTGAACGAGCCGTAGTCGTTGCACGCGTGCTCGGCTTTCGCGATCTCCTTCCCGTTCGGATCGCTAAATACCACCGTCACCTTGCGACCGCGCAGCAGTTCGTAGTTGTCGCCGCGCTGATCCACGCGCAGGCAGATGCCCTTGTATTGAATCGTCTGACCAGGCCGATAGAGCGCGCGGTCGGTGAAGAAGATGGTCTGCTCGTGCGGGTCCGGCTCGTGCATCGGGTAGCTGCTGTATTCCTGCATCGAACCGAGCTCATGCGGCACGTCTCCGATCTTTGCACGCACGCGGAGCAGGCTGCCGCGATATTCCTTCGACGGAAATGAGAAGAACCCATTCGTGTCCGTGCTGATCGCGGGCGCAGTCGGCACACGATTACCCTGGTCATCCAGATGCCACGACATCACTTCCGCCCCGCTTACTGGTTCGCCAGAGCCAGCGACTAGCACGAAGCCCTCGATGCGCTGATTGTGCGGGCGCACGACGAGGGCGAGTTCGCTGACCCAGACGTCCGCGTAGGTAATCTGGTTTTCGCGTTCGGAGAAGTCCTTGTCGTGGCTCGCGATGATGAAATAGAAGCCCGGCTTGAGCGTCGTGGGCGCAGGAACGAGCTCGGTGCGTTGCTTGAAATCCGTCGTGGCCGGAAGCGCGGCGGACCATTCGAGCGTCGGTGTTTTGGCGAGCAACTCGCGACGCTCAGCGTCGTTGAGGTTCTCCGGACGTCGATGGCGTTTGTCGAGGAATGCGTTCCAGTCCCAGGCCACGGCCCGGAAATAGACATTCGTCACGTTGCGATAGCTGACGGCAATGTTCGGCCACGGAGCATTCCACACGCGTTCGGTGCTGATGCTCGCAGACTTTGCTTCAATCTCCGCGACCAGGTTCCGGCACATCTTCCCACCCATGCTGTCGCGATGGGCATTCGCACCGCGCAACGCCAGCGTGCGCGCTTCTACGAAGTTGCCTTCGCCGTGAATCACCCGCGCCCATTGATGCAGCGCGAGCGCGGAGAGCGCGTGGTCCGCCCATTTGTCGGTGAAGGTCTTGAGCGCGGCCTTGTAGCGCGTCGCCTTGTCCTCACCGAACGCGGCGTTGTAGGCCCACGCGAGCCGGGCGAGATCCGCATCGGCGAACGCCGACGGATCGGCGTCGACGCGATGGAAGATCAACAAATCGCGGAAGAGAAAGAACGCCTTCTCGGTCGCCGATTCATCGGCGCGACGCTCAATCTTGCCGGCGAGAAACTCGTCCGCCGTGCCGAAAAGCGGCGCGACGCCGTAAACAGGTTTATCCGCGAAGAGCTCGAAGGCGTCCTGCGGTTTGGCCGCCGCTTGTTCGCCGCTCGTGTAGAACTTTAACGCCTCCTGCGCGATGAAATCGTAGAGCGTCGGGCGATAGCTGTCGGGCACGGTTCCCTTTTGCAGCAGATCATCGAAGGTCGCGATGGGCGTCTTCTTCAGCGTGTCCGCGCCGGCGAGAGCCTTGGTGAACTGCTTGTCGATCTCGGCGAAGAGCCGCGGTAGATCCCACGTCGTGAAATCCTTGCCTGGCGCCTGAGCCGTCTGCGTGCGTTGCATGAAACGCCAGCGGTTGTTCTGAAAGTAATGCCAGTACCAGTTCGCCACCACGGCATCGAGCAGCGGCACGATTTCTTGGGCGCCTTGGCGATCTCGGCCTCCATGCGCGTGATTTTTTCCTCGGCCTTGTTCCCCTCAATGTTGCCTTCGAGCACGATCTTCCGCGCGATCGCCTTCGCAACTTCTCCGTAGGCCTTCTCCTTGAGCGCGGCGGGAATGATGAGGTTGAGGTTGGTGATGGCCGTACGCGGCAGTCCCTTCTGGACGGCGTCCTCGACGGCCTTCCACTCGGCGACGCGCGTGGCGGCGTGGAGCGGGTTGTTCATGACAAGGAGAAGGGCGAGTGCCGGGAGAAGAGTTCGAAACAGTGCTTTCATGGTCATCCGTGGCCGCGATTGAAACAGTCCAGAGGAGTTATGGCGCAAGGGGTCGCCCAGCGCAACGTGTGGATGGCAACTTAGATTCATCACGCCAGGTTAGTCGGAGTTCAGGAGTGATTTGCTCCCACACCCAGCCGCCTCGAATGGCGCCGGCGGCGGAAGGATCAGGAGCTTTTGTGTCCCGTTTTCCGACAGCGCGACGAATGCCTACGGCAGGCGGAGTTGCAGGCGTTCGCCCTCACCGTTGGACAAGACCACGCCAGCCTTGGAGATCTCTTCGCAGCGGAATCGAGCACGGCCATTGCCGATATCCGCCGTGAACGAATCGCCCGCGAAGATCGTGTAGACGCGCGTGCCGTCCGAAACCATCGCCGACGGACGCAGCGAGTTCAGCGTGATCCCTTTCAAGCGCAAAGGGCCGGCAGCAGCAACCTTTGGAGCGGCCGCCACGGCTGGTGCGGCATTCGTGGCAATCGGAACCTCATCAAGGTCCTCCGAATCTTCGTCTTCCATCCCGCCTTCGTTGCCCGCGTCTGCATTAGCGAAATCGGCAAAGGACGCGTCGTCGCGCGCGTTGGCGGAGAGATCGGGACGGATATCGCCCATCAAGGCGCCGATGACGAACAGGTTGAAACAAAACATCAGGGCGTTGGAGATGATGACCGTGAAGAGGACGTCGGGCGCGATCTCTGCACCCGTGCATTTCCAGATGCACAGCACGATCACGGCATAGGAAAGATAAGTGCCCACGTAGGGGATGAACGCAACGAGGGTCGCGGCGAGAGAGGAGCCGAACAGGCCAAGCACGTTGTAGTTCAGCTTCTGGATGCGAATCATGCCCCAGAGGAGGCCGATGTAGACAAGCCACTTCACGGCGGTGACAACAACGACGCCGACAAACATGGCAATGGTGGTTGGATCAATGGTCATGGGAAGGAATGGAGAGCGTGCGCTGAAGACAGACGGGTGCAAACGACGCGTCCGGCAGGAACCAATCCTCCCCGGTCACACTCGCTGTTCGCACCAAAGCCCCGTGCCGCAAGCCACCCATACCCACCCGGTATCGGAGTCCGCGACGACCCCTTGAGCGGAAGATTCTCCGCTTTTGTCTGTCGCGCCGCGCCGGCGGACCGTGGTAGAGAGTTCTCGTGAACACGCTCGCATCACAGCTCCAGACGCAGCTCGACACCTACTTACGCAAGTCGCCGACGCTCGGCAAGGGCGTCTACCTCGCCCGCGGCGCGGTGGTGCTTGGCGATGTGACGCTCGGTGATGAATCGAGCGTCTGGTACAACGCCGTCCTCCGCGGAGACATCAACCGCATCGTCGTCGGTCACCACACCAACATTCAGGACAATGCCGTCGTGCATCTGGCCGATGACTTCCCGTGCATCATCGGGAACTGGGTGACAATCGGACACTCCGCGATCGTTCACGCCTGCACGATTGGCGACGAAACTCTCATTGGCATGGGCGCGGTGGTGCTCGATGGCGCGGAAGTCGGCCGGCAATGCCTCATCGGCGCGAAGGCCCTCGTGACACCAGGCACCACAATTCCGGACGGAGCGCTCGTCCTCGGTTCCCCCGCGAAGGTGGTGCGAATCATGTCGGAGAAGGAGCGTGGCGACCTGAAACATTGGGCGGAGAAATACGTTCACAACGCCGCCTACTGCCTGAAGCACAGCATCAACATCGGCGCACTGTTGCCCACCTGAACCACACGTTCTCCCCCATGACGCTCCTGAAGAAATTGCTGCTCGCGGTGATGGTGATTCCGATCGCGATCATCATTCTCTCGCTGTTTCTCCCTTCCAAGTATCGCGTCGAACGCACCGTCGTGATGCGCGCCAAGGCCGACGCCGTTTACGCGCACGTCAGCACGTTGAAACACTGGCCGGACTGGACGGCGTGGACGACCAACAAATATCCCGACATGAAGAATTCCTTCTCCGGACCCGAATCCGGCGTCGGCGCGACCTACCATTGGGAAGGCCAGTCGTCCGGCAGCGGCGTGCTGAAACTCATCCGCGTGGAGCCGGGCAAACGTCTCGACTACGAATTGAACTTCGAGAACGGCAAGCACGTCTCCACCGGTGCCATCGTCATCGAACCCGACGGCGAAACGCTCAAAGTAACGTGGTTCAACGAAGGCAGCCTTGGCTGGAATCCCGTCTCACGCATCTTTGGACTGCTCATGGACGGGATGATGGGTCCGGACTTCGAGGAAGGCTTGCGCAAGCTCCAGCAACGATTCGAATCCAAGTAAGCGCGCGGCTGCCACGCGACGCAGCCCGGAGCGCCTTTACGCAATCCCTCGTTGCGACTTCCACCGCGCCGCTTATAGTCAGCCCATGTTCACGCCGGCCAACATCGGGCCCCTGTTGACGCGCCTTCGCCACGTCATCCCTGTTTTCGTCCTGCTGCTTCTCGCGATGCCCCGGCTCCACTCCGCCGAGCCGACCGCCCCTCAGCAATCCGTCATCGTCGTCGTGGGCGCGCCGGGTGAAGAAGAATATGGACGCAGCTTCACCCAATGGGCCGCAAGCTGGGAGAAAGCCGCCAAGCAAGGCGGCGCGCAATGCACGGTCATTGGACTGGAGAGCGGCGGTTCCAACACGGATCGCGAACAGCTCCAGAAGCAGCTGGCCACCGAACCGAAGGAACGCGCGGAGCTCTGGCTCGTGCTCATCGGCCACGGCACATTCGATGGCAAGGAAGCGAAGTTCAACCTGCGCAGCAACGACGTCGCCGCGACTGAACTGCTCGGTTGGCTGCAGCCGTTTCGCCGGCCCGTCGCCGTCATTAACACCGCATCCGCCAGCGCGCCCTTCCTCCAGAAACTTTCCTCGACCAATCGCGTCGTGATCACTGCGACGCGCAGTGGCAGTGAAGTAAACTTCGCGCGTTTCGGCCAATACCTTTCCACCGCGATTGGCGACACGACGGCGGACCTCGACAAGGACGGCCAGACGTCTTTGCTGGAAGCGTTCCTCATGGCGTCGCGACAGGTGAAGGAGTTCTATGACATCGAAGGCCGGCTCGCGACGGAGCATTCGCTGCTCGATGACACAGGTGATGCGCTGGGCACGCCGCCGGACTGGTTTCGCGGCGTGCGCGCCTCGAAGTCAGCCAAGGACGGCGCGGCGTTGGATGGTTTTCGCGCACATCAATTTCATCTCGTGCGCAGCGCGGCGGAGCAGAAGCTCCCGGCCGGCGTGCGGGCGCGCCGCGATGAACTCGAACGCGAGATCATCAATTTCCGCACATCCAAAGCGAAGCTCTCCGAGGAGGAATATTATCAGAAGTTGGAAGTGATGCTCCTCGAACTGTCCCGCCTTTACGACTCAGCGGAGAAGAAGCCGTAGCGCCTGAACATTCTCGCGTCTGTCAGGACTTCGGCAGTGCGGAGATCTCTTCCTTGAGATTCGCCTCTTGCGCCGTCAGCGCGAGAAACGTCTGCTCCAGCGCACCGGTCGAACCACTCTGTCGGCGCAGTTCGTCACGATTGCCCACTGCCACCAGCCGGCCTTGATGAATGATGCCGATGCGATCCGCCATCTCCTCCGCCACGCTGAGTTGATGCGTCGAGAGAAAGACCGTCATGCCCTGGAGCGAGCGTTCCTTCAATACGTCCTTCACCACGCGCGCATGATGCGGATCGAGCCCCACCATCGGTTCGTCGATCACGAACACTTCCGGATCGTGCAACAGCGCGGAGACGATCGCGACCCGCTGGCGGGTGCCGTGGGAAAGGCCTTCAATGGGTTTGCGAAGGTAGGACTCGAGATTGAAGCGCTGGACCAGTCCGGTCGCCTTCGCTTCAAGCGTCGCCTCGTCCATGCGAAACATCTGGCCGGTGAAGCGGATGAATTCCCACGGCGTGAGCTTGTCGTAGAGAAACGGAAAATCCGGCACGTAGGCAAGACGGCGGCGCACTTCGAGCGGCTGCGTCTGCACGTCGTAGCCGGCAACCACCGCGGTGCCCGAGGTCGGCTTGATGAGACCGGTGAGAATCTTGATCGTCGTGGTCTTGCCCGCGGCGTTCGGACCGAGCACCGCGAAGAACTCGCCACGTCCCACGGACAGGCTGATGTCGTTCACGGCGACGAGGTCGCCGAAGCGTTTCACGATGTTCTTGAGCTCGATCATGTCGGGCTAAATGCTGAGCAGTGCTTCGTTGGTCAGGACAATTTCGTCCGGCAGATCGACGCGTAACAACTCGCCCACCGGGCTGACGAACAGCACCATCTTCAGGCGCTCCAGCAATCGCGTTTCGATGCGGTAGACGCGAACGAGGTTGTTGCCGATTTTCAGACGGTCACTGGAGGCTTCCCAATTCAACCGGAAGCTCTCAGCGCCGGCACCGGGCAGCTTCAGCGGAATGCCGAGCGCGGCCAGCATCGCGGGAGCAGCGCCGCCGCCGATCTCGCGCACGAGCTTGTCTGGATTGCGCAGGTCCGCTTCGGTGAAGGTTCGCTCGGTCAATCGCTCGCCATCATCCGCCACAAATTTCACGCTGCGCGTTGCGTTCGACGCGACGATCTCCCACGAGAACGGTTTGAGGGTGAGCTTGACGCTGAACTCCTGCCAGTTCTGGTTGGTGTTCAGCTCGAGGTGGCAGCTGAAGCGCAGGCGGCTCAGGTCATCCATCGAGATCGTTCCGTCAAAATCGATCGTGTAACCAGTGGGCGCCTTGATCATGCCTTCCGGCGGCATTTCGTCGATGACCTTGCCGGTGCTCACCGCATCGCCGACGGTGGCGGCCCAGTGCGCGCGTCCGACCTTCACACCGCGATGGCGAATCTCCATGTAGGAGTTGTCGGGCGAGGTGAGAACTTTCTCCCACACCAGTTCGGCAGGGACCGGCGCGCCGAACTGTCCGCGGGCACCGTACTCGGATCGCCACAACATCACGTTCATCGTGACGAAGAACGCGGTGACGATCAGGAAGATGATCCGGAAACGCATGGGAGCTATTGCGCCGGGACGTTCAGAGTCTGCCCAATTTTCATGCGGCGCGGGTCCAGGCCGGGATTCGCCGCGAGCAACGAGCCAGGCTTCACGGAGTAACGTCTGGCAATGGACGTGACAGTTTCTCCCGCCCGCACGACGTGAGTCCGACCACGGCTGGCGCTCGTTCCTGTTGAGGAACCGGTGGTCGACGATGAAGGCGGCGTGCGGTTTCCGAGACTGGTTTCAGATCCGGTGGGAGGCGCTGACGAACCCGATGGCGATGGAACTTCGCGGCTGACCGGAGTCGCATTGCCCGTGATGGGGGTGATGGGACGACTCGCCAATTGAGCCTGCAGCTGCTCCACCTGGCTGCGTAACGCGGCATTCTGGGCCCGGAGATTCTCCGTCTCGCGAAGGGCGTTGGGATTGATGATCGCGAGCGAGTCCGCTTTCACGAGCTCTTGTTTGCAGCCCGGGATCCGTTGGCGAATGATCTCCGCCGGGTGTCCGTTCGGCCGAAGCTTCAGAGCCTTGTTGTAGTGGTAAAGCGCCGTGGCGTAATCGCTCTCCCGTTGTTCGTAGAGCACGCCGAGTTCAAAGTGTGCGAAGGCCGAACGCGGATTGTCCTCCACCGCGCGCTCGAAGGATTCGATGGCTCCCTTGTAGTCGAGCGCGCCGAGCTTTTCCTTGCCCGCCAGGTAATGGGGATTCCTCTGCTCGTCGAGCTGGGTTTCGGCAGTTGGTGTGCAACCGGACATCCAGAGACAAAGCATCAGCATCAGTGCAGGGCACCGCAGGCGGATCGACATGGGCGCACGCTAAACGAAGGCTCGCAGTGGTGCAATGGGGATGAGAATCGCTGCGGGGAAAACCGCGTCGCTGATGTTCACGCGTTCAGGACGAGAAGGGATTCGCGGGCCCGGGCGGCTTTTCATCGCCGAACGGATTGCGTGTGACTTTCGGAATCGCATCGCTTGCTCGCGTAAGCCGCAGCGGACTGGCGACGAGGTACGCCCAGCCCACGACAATGTGGAGACTGAAGAGCCACAGGAAACGAAGCATATCGATGATCCCCAATCCGTAGAGGAGGATCGATCCTCCTGCGATCAACCCCGCCGGGATCAACGCCGCGGCGCAGAGCTTCCAACTGCCCGACAGCGTCAGGCGACGATCCTTGAAGAACGCGTAGACGCGCACGAACGCAAAGTAGAGTGTCGCCAGCGAGAACCAGCTGAAGAACAACCAGGCCACCACGCCAAGGCCGGCCATCCAGAGAATCATCGGCTGCCACGCGCCCCAGCGGGATTGCAGTTCAGGCCGGTTGAACTGGATGGTGGAATCCTTCGGGTAATCAAAGTTCAGGCAGCCGAAGACGGAACAGAACGCGACGTTGCGTCGATGAAACTCAACGCGCAGATCCGTCGCAACGCTCGGCGTGCCGACGCCATCAATGTCGATGACGATCGCGAGGAAGCGGTTCTCCGCCAGCGGTAGCGTCGAGGTGTGCGGCGTGCTGAGCTGCTGGTTCAGGATGTGTCCCTGATCCGGGAGCTGGGAGATCGCCTCGCGAACGATGGGAAACCAGTTCACCGTCACGAACCAGAGGACACACCAAGCGATCAACCCAGCTGCGATCAGCTGGACGAACAGCAGACGGCCGATTCTGGCTGTGGCAAACGCGGCCACGCCGGAGGGCGTGATCGGCTGCCAGGCAAGGGACGGAGCCCGAACTTCGGGCGGAGATTCGGGAATGTCAGACGACGTCTTGTTTTCGTCCGTTGACATTCGGCCGGATCATTTGGTCTGCGTTTGCTGACCCTGGTTCGGGGGCTGCACGACGACGAGGTTGATGGGATAGCGGATCTTCATTACGTCATCGACGAGCACTTCGAGGAAGTAGGCACCGGGCGTGGTGAACTCGATATTGCCGAACAACGTCACCGTGGTGGCGTTGATGCCGGGATTGTTCATCTGGAACTTCACCTCGCTCTTGCGCAGCACGGTGCTCTGGTCCGGCGCGATGAGGCGGACGCTTTCCGTGAACGTGCCGACGCCGGCCGTCCAGCGATTGAACACCGTCAGTTTGGAGGCGGTGATCGGGACTTGCGGCACGCGGACGAAATCAATCACGCCGATGAGGAAGAAGTTGCCATTGGCTTCCTGGCGCACTTCTTCGCACAGCAGGGAGGACTGGAGGTCGGGGAGAATTCGAGTTGGAGTCATATCAAGTTTTCGATGGTATCGGTCTGAGAAGCGCCCGGCTCAAGCCTGGATCGCCTGTTCGGCGGCGCGGACAGTATTCTGCATCAGCATGGCGATCGTCATCGGCCCGACGCCGCCCGGGTTCGGAGTAATCTTGCCCGCGATCGGCTGCACATTGGCTAAGTCGACATCGCCCACCAGACGGCTTCCATCCTTCGCCGTGGGATCCGCGATGCGATTGACGCCCACGTCGATGACCACCGCACCGGGCTTCACCATTTCGGCCTTCACAAAATGCGCTACGCCCATCGCCGCGATCAAAATGTCCGCGCGACGGCAGTGCGCAGCAACCCCGCGCGTGCGTGAATGACAGAGAGTCACGGTCGCGTTGGCGTGCTTCGATTTCTGGCACAGCATCGCGGCCATCGGCTTGCCAACAATATCGCCGCGACCGAGCACAGCCACTTCAGCACCGTCGGTTACGACGCCGCTGCGAATGAGCAGCTGCTGAACGCCCGCCGGCGTGCAGGGCGCAAACCCACTGGGCTCACCCAGCATCAGCTTGCCGACATTGACGGGATGAAAGCCATCGACGTCCTTCGTCGGCAGCACGGTGGAGTAAACCGTCGCGGAATTGATGTGCGGAGGAAGCGGCGCTTGAACCAGAATGCCGTGCAAGCGCGGATCCGCATTCAACTTTGCCAGCAGCGCGAGCAGTTCGTCCTGGGTGGTCGCTTGCGGGAGGACGTAGGTCTCCGAGAAAAAGCCGAGACGCTTGCACGTCTTCTCCTTCATCCCGACGTAAACCTTCGACGCAGGATCCTCGCCCACGCGAACGAACGCGAGTCCGGGCTGGACGCCGCGTGACAAAAGCGCAGCGACGCGCTGGTAGGTTTCCGCGTGGAGTTGCTCCGCGATGGCCCGTCCGTCGATGAGGTTCGTCAGCACTGCAATTACTGCTGAGGCACCACTTCGATGGAATCGATGTTGATCACCGGCGTGTTCGGCCAGCGTTCGTCGAGGATTTCTTCACCGGTCACGATGACACGTTGCAGCTGCATCGACTTCACCGTGATATTGGTGTTCGGACTGAAGAGGTAGTTGATCGTCTTGTTGTTATCGAGGCTGCGCAGGACGAAATAGGTCGGAGCCTGGATGCTCGCGCTACCCTTGATGATGCCTTCGCGCGTGACGATGCGTTTCAACGGCGGCTCGTCGACCACTGGCGGAGGAGGAGTAACCGGAGCGGGGACTGCCTCGGTTTCCGTCGGAAGCGGAGGAGGAGGAATGACCACCGGCGGCGGCGTGACCGGCGCAGTCGGCGGAGGCGTGATGGTTTCAGCCGGAGGAATTGCCACCGCAGGCGATGTCACGACCGCAACTTCTGTCGGCGGCGGAAGGACGACCGCGGGCGCAGGCGGATTGGCCTTGGCCAGTGCCGGACCGAGGTCAGCCGGATCCGTGGAGAGCAGATGGGCGGCAACAAACGCGTAGGAATTGGTAGGCGCCTCGATCTTGGTCCAATCGCCCTTCGTCTCGACGGTCTTGACCACAGCGCCGCGATCGATGCGACCAAGGATGCTGTAGTTTTCTCCCGGACCGCTGCGGACATTGAGGCGCTTGGGAACGACAGCCTTGTCGGCGTTAAGGAACTGGCTGTTCACCCAAACCACGCTGCCGGCTGGAAGCGCGATCTTGGCCCAACGTCCAGGCTCGTCGGTCTTGGATTTTTTGAGCGTGATCTCATCGAGGACAGTGACGATGTCACCGCGCTTCAGGTGCGTCACGATCTCGCTGTTGATGGCGGCCTGGCCACGAACATTGACATTCTTTTCACGGGCCACGGCGGGTCCCGGCGTCAACGGCGAGGTTGATTTGACGGGCTCGACGGATTTGGGCGCGGCTTTCTTCTCGGCGACCGCCTTCTTGGCAGCGGCCTTCTTCGTCGCACTCTTGGAAGCAGGTTTTGTGGCCAGCGGAGCGGGGGTGTCGCCAGCGGGAATAACTGGAGGTTGCGGGTCCTGCGGTGCAGTCACCGGAGCCTGCGCCAGAATCGTTTCGGCAAGCAGGCTGAACGAAAGGACTGCAAACATCCAATGTTTCAGTTTCATATAGGGGAAAGTAGAGATTTTATCTCTGGTTCTGTCAACGCCCGCCATTTACCGAGAGGCAGTTCGCCCAATTTTATGCGGCCAATCTGGATGCGTTGGAGGCGGGTGACTTCAAGTTCCTGGGAGGCGAATAGCCGGCGCACTTCGCGATTGCGGCCCTCAGCGAGTTCCAACTCCACGACACTGTGGCTGTTGTTGGCAGAAATAATGCGCGCCTTCTCGGCTTTCAGAGTTTCGCCGGCATCCTCGATGCCCTCCAGAAACCGGCGGGTCATTTTGGACTCCACTTTGCCCTCCACCGTCGCGCGGTAAATTTTGCGGACACCATAGCGCGGATGAGTGAGGCGCAGTGCGAAGTCCCCATCATTGGTGAGGAAGAGGAGACCTTCGCTTTCACGATCGAGCCGGCCGACGGGGACCAAGTGGGACCACTCCGTCGGCAGCAGATCAAGAATGGTGCTCCGGCTCAGCTCGTCCTTGCGAGTGCAGAGGAACCCGGGCGGCTTGTTGAGGGCGATGTAGATCTTGCGGCGGGCCTTGAGGGGCCGTCCATCCAGCTCCACGACGTCCCGACCGGGCTCGATCTTGGTGCCGAGAGTTTGGACAACGCGCCCGTTAACTGAGACACGTCCTTCGAGGATGATCGCCTCACTGGCGCGGCGGGAGGCCACGCCGGATTCGGCAAGAAATTTTTGGAGGCGCATGGAAATTACGAATTGCGAACCGACCAGTACAAACACGAAAACGGCCGATGGGCGGCCGTATCATGCGGGAGTCGCCATTCGGAACTCGAAATTTCGCTCAGGCTTCCGGCTTCGTCTTGCGAAGGCCGGTGACGCGGTCCCCCGCCTTCCACTGGCTGCGCTTCTTGAGCAGGGCCACGCGCTCAAAGCGCTTCAGGACGTTCCGTTTTGCGCCCAGAGTGCTGGCGGTGCGCAGGCTGCGATGCTGTGACATAAATTTGTTTCGGTGCGCCGGTCGGCCGGCAGTTTTGACGTAACAAACGACCCACTGGCTAAAACTTGCCGCTTCCCGATTCGAAGCGGACGGGGTTTCTACCACGGCACCTTCGGGAATGCCAATGGTTTCTTTTCCGTTTGCGGCTAATGGGATGCCGGTTTCTGCCGAATTAAGCCATGGAAACAGCCCCGGGAGCCGGTGAGCCGGCGCAGTTGGCCTTGGCCATGCTGAACCTGTGGCGAATCACGCGGTGCGCGTTTACGCCGCGAATAACTTGGAAACCAAACTGATCTGATGGCCACGGTCGCCACTTTAACCGCCAGCGAAGAAGCTCAATTGCAGCAAACAATTGAGATGTTTGAGGTGATCACACAGTCGCAGCCACAGGATTACCAGTCACTGGAGATCCTGAAGGAAGCCTACCAAAAGCTCGGGCGTGACAAGGACGTGGCCAACACGTCAAAACGCATCGCCCAAGCCTACGTGATGATGGGCCAGCTCTCCTCCGCCATTCTGGAATACGAAAGCGTCCTCCAACGTTGCCCCGATGACGCGGAGGTTCTCGCCGCCTTGAGCGAGATCGAGAACAAGGCGAACACTCTCAACTCCCAGGCAGCGCCGTCGGACTCCGGTGACAACAACACCAAGATTCTCACGAAGTCCACCGCCTCCAGGGCGAGGTCGGCCGAACCAAAAGGGCCGGCCTGTGAAATCGATGACGGACGCCAGACGCTCCACAAGTTGTTCGTGGATTCCAAAGTGATCTCGGCCGGCGACTTCGACCTCTGCTGGGTGAAGCCCGACATGTCAGCGACCCCCGGCAAGGTCTACGAACCCTTCATCCAGCTCCTCGCCGACAAAGGCGTGCTCCCCCTGGAGAAGTCGCTCAAAATCATCGCCGACAAACATCGCTGCGGCTATCTCCCGCTCGAACGGTACGACATCGACGTCGAGCTCGCCCGCTCCATGCCCGCGGCCACCTTGCAGCGCTGGTGCGTCCTCCCCTTCGACCGCATGAGCAAATCCATCCTGGTCGCCACCGCGAACCCCTTCAACAAACGCGCCGCCCAGGAACTCGAGGAATCCGTCCAGCAACGCCTCGTCTGGTATCTCACTTCGCCCCAGGACCTGATTAAAGCCCTCCGCAAAGTCATCCGCTAACTCAGAAGCACATGGCCGCTGTAAAAACTTTCGGTGAACGCATCGCAGACGCACTCGTCGAGGACGGGCTGCTCAAGGCCGCGCAAGTCGAGGAGCTGCTCGAACAGCAAAAGAAGGAAGGCACGCGCCTCATCAAGTTGATCGCCGACAAGGGACTCGTCACCGAGTCCGACATGGCCGTTTCCATGGGCCGCGTCCTGAACGTCCCGCCCGTCAACCTGCCCCGCTGTGGCATCTCACTCGAAGTCGCCGAACTCCTCCCTCGCGACGTCTGCCAGAACCACAAAGTCCTCCCCATCTCCCGCCTGGAGAACAAATTGTTCCTGGCGATGGCCGATCCGTTGAACGTCCTCGCCATCGACGACGTCCGCCGCATCACCAAGATGGATGTCTCTCCGATGATTGCCTCGGAGAAGTCGATCCTCGACAAGCTCCACAATCTCGACAGCGGCAAGGTCGGCACGATGGACGACATCATCGATGCCGCCAAACAAGCCGAAGATGCTGCCGAGGCCGAAGGACTGGAGACGGTCAAAGAAACCGCTGAACAGGTCAACCTGGACCAGCTCGCTGCCTCCTCCGAAGAAGCCCCCGTCATCAAGCTCGCGAACCTGATCCTCGTCCAAGCCATCAAAGAGCGAGCGAGCGATATTCACATCGAGCCGTTCGAAAAAATGGTCCGCCTGCGCTACCGCGTGGACGGCGCCCTCCTCGACAAAGTTCCGCCGCCGAAGAATCTTCAGATCGCGCTCTCCTCTCGTCTCAAAATCATGAGCAGCCTCGACATCGCCGAACGTCGACTGCCCCAGGACGGACGCATGCGCGTGAAAGTCGCCGGGCGCGACTTCGACCTCCGCGTTTCTTTTCTGCCCACCGTCCACGGCGAGAAAGTCGTGCTCCGCGTCCTCGACAAAAGCAACCTCTCCGCGAGCATGGACAAGCTCGGCCTCGACGCCGACACGTTCCGCCGCTTCAAGGCCGCCGTCGACGCGCCGCACGGTTTGCTTCTCGTCACCGGTCCGACAGGTTCCGGCAAAACCACCACGCTCTACTCCGCGCTCAACGAGCTCAACAATCCGGAATACAACATCGTCACCGTCGAAGACCCGGTCGAATTCCAGATCCCCGGCATCAACCAGGTCCCGGTGAAAAAGGAAATCGGCCTCACCTTCGCCAGTGCCCTCCGCTCCATTCTGCGCCAGGACCCGGACATCGTGATGATCGGTGAAATTCGCGATACCGAAACCGCGGAAATCGCCGTCGAAGCCGCGCTCACCGGCCATCAAGTCCTCAGCACGATGCACTGTAATGACGCGCCAGGCGCCATCGCGCGCCTCGACGACATGAGCATCGCACCGTTCCTGATCTCCTCCTCTGTCGTGCTCGCCTGCGCCCAGCGCCTCATGCGCCGCATCTGCTCCCACTGCAAGGAACCCGTCACCTATCCGGAGAAGATGTTCCTTGATCTGGGAATCACCCAGAACTTCTTCGAAGGCGCCACCATCTACCGCGGCCGCGGCTGCGATCGCTGCAACAACACCGGCTACTCCGGACGCGCCGCGATCCTCGAAGCCATGACCGTCACGGACGACATCCGCAAGGCCATCATCGCCCGCGCCAGCTCCATGGAGATCGGCAAGATCGCCCGCAGCCAGGGCATGCGCACGCTCCGCGATGTCGCGCTGGATAAAGTGCGCGAAGGCATTTCGACCCTCGAACAAACGCTCGTCGTCACCGCCGCGCACTGACGGACATCCCCTCGGAATTTCTCCGCTCGGACTCAATCATTCTGGGATCGAATCCGAGCGCTCGGATTCCGTCCTCAAAACTCTTTGCTTCCTTCGTTTCCTTCTGTCCAGTCCCGGGACCCGAATCTCAAAATAATCATTTACTCCCGCGCCGCTGGTGGCACAAACAGCGGCGTCAACATGAGTAACAAGTTCAAGTCCATCGAAGGCTCCATCGTCGCCCCGCAAGGCTTCCTCGCGTCGGGCGTGTTCTGCGACATCAAACGGCTCGGCACCGGCAAAGGTTCCGCCAAAGGCAAGAAGCGTGACCTCACGCTCATCGTCTCCGAAGTGCCCGCCAGCGTCGCCGGCATGTTCACCACGAACCAGATTTGCGCCGCGCCCGTGAAGGTCTGCGTGCCGCGCGTGAAGAAGGGCACCGCGCAGGCCATCGTCGTGAACTCCGGCAACGCCAACGCCTGCACCGGCCGGCAAGGCATGAAGGACGCGCTGGAGATGACGACCGTTGTCGCGAAGCAATTTCACATGCCGGTCGAACATGTGCTCGTCGGCAGCACCGGCCGCATCGGCGTCACGATGCCGATGGCGAACGTAAAGGCCGGCATCCTCCACGCCGCGCAGATTCTCGGAAACGATCCGTCGCACGCCGTCGAATCAGCCGAAGCGATCATGACCAGCGACACCAAGCCGAAGCAGATCGCCATCGAGTTCAAGCTCGGTGGCAAGACCGTCCGCATCGGCGGCATCTGCAAGGGCGCGGGCATGATTCAACCCGGCATGAGCGCCACCGGAGCGCGTCCCGCTGCGGCTCCTGCGGCCTACGCAGGTCTTCACGCCACGATGCTCTGCTTCATCACGACCGACGCCGCCATCGAGGCAAAAGCGCTTCAGGCTGCGTTGCGCGAGGCCGTCGCGCACAGCTTCAACCGCATCACCGTGGACGGCGACATGAGCACGAACGACACGGTTTTGGTTTTGGCGAACGGCCTCGCGGGCAACCCAAAACTCAAAACCCAGAACTCGGAACTGAAGACTTTCCAGGCCGCCCTCACCCACGTCTGTCTCTCGCTCGCGAAGATGATCGTACGCGATGGCGAAGGCGTACATCGCGTCGTCACCGTGCGCGTCGAAGGCGCGAAGAACTTCGCCGACGCCGATGCCGCCGCGCGCGCCGTGGCGAACAGCTCGCTCGTAAAGACCAGCTGGCACGGCGGCGACCCGAACTGGGGCCGCATCATCGACGCGCTCGGCTACAGCCCGGCGACCATCGTCGAGGAGAAAGTGGACATCGGCTACAGCGCGCCCGGCAGCCGCAAAGTTCTCTGGAGCCTCAAGCGCGGCCAGCCCACGAATGTTTCCTACAAGGATCTCTGCGCCGCCGCTGCACCGAATGAATTCGACCTGCACATCCGCCTGAACCTCGGCAAAGCCGCCGCCGTGATGTACGCCGCCGATCTCACCGAGGAATACGTCGACTTCAACAAGGGCGACGTGACTGATCCGACCACGCTTGGCGGTTGAGCGCGGAGCGCCGGTCTCCGACCCGGCGAGTTTCGTTCTGATCAGCAACGCGCCGAATCGGAGTTCGGCGCTCCTATTCGATTATGAACAACGCCCTCAAACTCCTCGCGTGCTGCGCCGTCGTGCTCGCCGGTTGCGCAAGTGGTCCCAAGTTTAGCACCGTGGCTACTCCGTCACCGGGCACCGCATTGGTTTACATCTTCCGCCCCAATTCACCGCCCGTCGCGCTCAAGCCGAAGATACTCGTCAATGATGTGGTGACCGCGAAGCTGACGAACAAAGGATACGTAGACCTCGAACTCAAACCCGGACGACACACTATCCGCACTGACTGGTCGTGGAACAGTGGAGTTCCAGACGGCTCCACCGAGCTGCAAGCGGAAGCCGGTCAGACCTACTACGTCATCGTCGGCTCCAGCATGAACTGGGCTGGAACAGTCGGCACGACTCCAATCTTTCGATTCGATGGCAGCATCGGACAAGTCGATGCCAAACAAGCACAGCTCCTGATGAAAGACTGTGGCTTGGTTAAAAAGTTGAAGAACGTCAATTAGAGGAAACTCTTTGGCGACTTCGGCTGCGAGTAACACAACTTCACTGACAATATGAACAACGCCCGCAAACTCCTAGCGTGCTGCGCTGTCGCACTCGCCGGCTGCGCCACTGGCAGCCGCACCTTGCCTGAATTCTCCACGCTCCCCGCGCAACCCGGCCTGCGCGATCCGCTCGTGATGTTGAACGGCGACCGCATTTCCACGCGCGCGCAATGGGAACAACAACGCCGCCCCGAGCTCAAGGCGATCTTCCAGCACTACATGTATGGGCAGATTCCCGCGCCTGTCGCGATGAAGCAGACCGTGAAGGGCGTCCATCGCGACTTCCTCGACGGCAAGGCCACGCTGAAGATCGTTTCCCTTGAAGCCCCGAACGGCGGGCCGGCCATCGACCTCATGCTCGTGGTGCCGAACAACCGTCCCGCTCCCGTGCCGGTGTTCCTCGCGATGAACTTCTGCGGCAACCACGCGCTCACCGCCGACACCCGTGTGCCGCTCACCAAAGGCTGGCTCTACAACAGTTGCAAAGGCTGCACGAACAACGTCGCCACCGAAGCCGCTCGCGGCGGGCAGGCGCAGGACTGGCCGCTCTCCCGCCTCGTCGAACGCGGCTACGCGCTCGCAAGCTTTTGCACCACGGACATTGATTCCGACCGCAAGGAAATCAGCGACGGCATCTACGCCTGGCTCGCTGGTGGTGACGCCGCGGAGAACAATCCGACGAACAGAGGCAGCATCGCCGCGTGGGCGTGGGGTTACAGCCGCTGCGTGGATTACCTCGTGAGCGATCGTGACCTCGACGCGAAACGCATCTCCGCCGTCGGCCATTCACGCAACGGCAAGACTGCACTCCTCGCCGCCGCGTACGACGAACGCATTGCCCTCTCCATCCCACATCAGGCCGGTTGCGGCGGCACCGCGCCTAATCGCGTCTCCGCCGCGCTCGCCGCGCCGCAAAAGAACGGCCGGCCCACGGCCGAGACCATCAAGGTCATCAACGGGAACTTCCCTCACTGGTTCAATGGCGAGTTCAAGAAATACAACGACACGCCGGACAAGCTCCCCTTCGACCAGCACGAACTCGTCGCCCTCTGCGCGCCGCGCCCCGTCCTTTTCTCCAACGCGCAGGACGACCAATGGGCGAACCCCAGCCAGCAATTCGAAGTGCTCCAAGCCGCCGATCCGGTCTACCGCTTCCTCGGCGTGGAAGGGCTCGCCGCGAAGCAACTCCCGCCGCAACGCCAGCTCGTGGACAGCCGCCTCGGCTACTACATCCGCGAAGGCAAACACTCCATGACCGCCGACGACTGGGAAGTCTTCATGACCTTCGCCGACCGGCACTTCAAAGCCGCGCGCTGAAGCGCTTGGCAGCGCCGCGAGGCTACACCTTCACACCCTCGTACACGCCACTGAGCGGCAGGGAGAATTCCAGTGAAGCAAGTGCCAGTGACTGGTCCAGCTTGTTAAAGACCTCGGGCTTCCAACCATTGGCGCGGCGAAACACGGAGACTTCCATCCGATCCTGCGCGACGAGGACATATTCCTCCAGCGTTTCAATCTGCTGATAGCTCCAGCGCTTCTCACGACGATCGATGCGCTCGGTGGACTCGGACATCACCTCGATGAGCACCTTTGGAAATCGTTTGAAGAACTTGTCCGTGTCGCGCGGATCACAGGCGACCATCACGTCGGGATAGTAAAAGATATCGTCGTTGGCGAGGTTGAGGCGGACCTTTACGTCGGCCATAAAAGCACCACACGGTTTGCCGCGGAGGTGAGACCGGAGTGACGTCGCGAGATTCAAGCTGATCGTATTGTGATCCACACTCGCACCAGCCATCGCATACACAGTGCCCCCGAGATACTCATGCCGCACTTCGCTGGCAGGTTCACCCGCCAGATACTCTTCAACGGTCAGTGAAGCTGATTTCGCAGATGCTTCCATGGTGAGATTATCGGCTGTTTTGAGGGCGTTTAGCAAGCCGGCGCTCAATCCTCATCTTCATCCTCGTCCTCATGCACGGTGATCGCCCATTCGGGATACGGCGCCTGGGAGCCTTTCATCGCGTGCCAGAGGATGCGGTTGAACTGATCCTCGGGACACTTGTCGGGCAGTTCCAGCGGCAGGCGCGCTGACGCGTAGGCGTTCTTGCGGAGGAGCAGGTCGGAGATCTTTTTAGGGTCGGGATTCATCTGGTCGAGCGGCACGTTATTCGTCACCGCGGTGAACGGCGTGAAGTCCGGCTTGTCGGTAAAGCAGTCGAACATCGGCGTGGCGCTGGCATCGAGCTGGTTCATCGGCGGCAGGCCGAGGATCAGTTCCATCGTGCGCAGAAGGCTTGTCTGATTGTATTGCGTGCTGACCACCTTGCCGCGCTTCGTGTACGGGCTGACGACGTAGCCAGTCGTGCGGTAGCCGCTGACGTGATCCCAGCCCGCCTGCGGGTCGTCCTCGATGGCAAAGATGCACGTCTCCTTCCAGAAGCGGCTCTTGCTGAGCGCCTCGACGATCTGGCCGAAGGCGAGATCGTTGTCCGCCACCTGCGCGGCGGGCGTGGGTGCGCCGGCCTTCGTGCCGCTGGTGTGATCGTTGGGCAGACAGATGAGGATGAAGTTCGGCATCTCGCCCTTCGCCTCGAACTCGCGGAGGTCCTTGATGAACTGCGCGGCTCGGAACACGTCCGGGATGTCCATGTCCCAGCCCACGGTGTTGGTGTTCAGGTGACCACGCAGCGATTCGATCGCCGGTCGGCTGCTGATGTGGATGTTCGTGGTGCCGTCGACGAACTCACGGTAGTGGTCGAGGAAGGTCAGCTTGTCCTTCTTCGATTTGTCCTTCCACGATTTCTCGGTGATGGCGAACTCGCCGTAATCGCGCATCGTCTTGCCGTGCGCGAGGACGTTGTCCCAGATGAAGCCGGCCGGTGAGTACGCGATGGCGTCCACGTCGCTGTCCTCCATCCCGTCCGGATAACTGCGCGGGAAACCGGCAAACGATTTCTCCATGTAATCCGTCGTGATGCCCGCGTCCGCCCATTGATGTCCGTCCGCGCTGAGAATGCCGGAGCAGTAGGTGTTATCCAGCAGCACGAAGTCGCGCACCATCTTGTGCTGGTTCGGCGTGATCTCCTCGCCAAAGATGCAGAGCGACGGCTCGCCGTTGCCCTCCTTCAACGCGCCGAAGACCTGATCGTAGGTGCGGTTCTCTTTGATGATGTAGACGACGTGCTTGAACACGCTCGGCTCACCGGTGCGCTCAGGCACTGGACGCGCCGGTTGCCCCGTACGCGCCGGCATGCGTGCCGCACGAATCGCGCCGTGGCGCATGTTGACCAGGGCGGTGCGCGTGTGATTCACAAGCTGCTTCTTCGTCGGCACCGGCAACAACGAGAGCGTTCCGAAATACTGGCCCGACTTGAACTTCGGCTGCTCCCCCGCTTCCAACTTCTTGGTGGAACCGATGCCTTTGATGTTCGCGACGTAGAGCGAATGACGCGTGCGATCATGGACAATCGCGCCCGGATACCAGCCCACGGGGATGAGACCGATGAGTCGCGATTCGCCGGGCTCGAAGTCAATCACGGCCACGGCGTTCTGCGAACCGTTGCAGACGTAGAGCCTCTCGCCGGAGCGATCGAAGGCCAGCGCGTTTGGGGCCGCACCGAAGAGCTCGGCAGCGTTGCGCTTGGTCCAGATCGTTTCCACGACCTTCTCCAAGCCAGTATCGATGACGCTCAGCGTGTCACTCGCCGCGTTGGCGACGACGAGGTAGCGACCATTCGGCGAGAGCGTCATCGCGGAGGAATGCAGTCCGACGAGCAGTTCCTTCTGCGGCTGTTTGCCCGAGAGATCAACGATGCTGACGGAACCTTCGTTCGCGATGTGGCGCACCGGATCAACGCGCACCAGAGTGCCGCGACCGGCAGGGCCGGTGATGCTGTTGGTGGCAGGACGGCGACCGCCCCAGTTGCTCACAAACGCTTTCGTGCCGTGAATCAGGACGTCGTACGGCGCGACGCCGACATCCCAAGTGCGCAGCAGCTTGCCCGTCTCGGCATCAAACTCGCCGAGGCGATTGGAGAGATTCAGCACGACGTAGAGCTTGCGGCCATCCGGCGACAGCGTGAGGCCGGACGGAATCTCCGCCTTGCGATCCACAGCCTTCACCTCAGGAAGGGGAATGGTGAAGAGCGGCGCGAGCTTGTGTTGGGCGTCGACGCTGAAGACCTTCACGCTGCCGTTGACGTTCGCGAGGTAAACGCGGTCGCCGCGCGGCGAGAAGATCAGGCCCGTGAAGCCGACCTGTCCGTCCTTGTCCGGTTCGAGGATGTTTCCCGAAACGGCATCTGGCGCGGGGTCGACATCCTTCTCCGAAGGCAAGGCCACGCGTTGAATCACGCCGCCGGTGTTCGGATCGATGACAACAATTTCCGCCGTCTTGCCCGAGGCGAGCAGAATGCGGCCATCGGGACTAAGCGCAAGCGCCTGCGGACGCATGCCGGGCAGCTCCACTTGAAACCCCGTCGGCGTGAGAATCTGGTTGGCCGGCGTGACGAAGCGATTGACGCCGGCGCGGCCGACTTTTTCCTTCGAGGCGAACGAGGCTGCGGAAGGTGAGCCAAAGCGGCATCCAACGATTCCCAGACTTCCGACGAGCAACAGCGAACCCAGGGCGAGTGGTAGATAGGGCTTCATGAACTGCCTCCGAGAATCGCGGCGAGGCAGAGGGTTGTTCAAGGCGAAATCTGGTGACGATTTTGTCGCAGAGACATCTTCAACGAGCCAGAGCGCCAGAGAGCGCGCTTGACGCGGCAAGGGCAGAACTTTAATTTGCCGACCCTGCGAGTGGTGGCCGTAGCTCAATGGTAGAGCCCCAGATTGTGGTTCTGGATGTTGCGGGTTCGAGTCCCGTCGGTCACCCCATCCTTCCGAAAGTCGTCTTCTCCCGCTGCGAACGCGCGCTGGAGTTTTCTCCTCAACTCGGTTTACCTCCCGGTTCATCACATGAATGCCCCGTCTCCGCGCCGCCGATGGTGGCGGCGTCTCCTGAAGTTCGCCGCCGTGAGCCTGCTGGTAGTCATCACGCTCGTCACGGCGCGAGTGCTCTACTCATTTCGCGATCGCAGCCCGGGTTATCAGGTGGCCCTCGCGATCGACGGAAAGGCAGCCGCTGCGAATCCGCGGCCGCTGCGCGTGGGATTTGGCCGCGTGAAGATCGATCCGGATCTGTCGAATCCGAGCGAACCAATCTACATCGCCGGCTTCAGCCAGAACCGCACGGCCACCAGCATCCACGACAGCTTGTGGGCGGTGGCATGCGTCATCGATGACGGCCACACGCGGCTCGGCGTGGTGGCACTGGATGCGATCGGATTCTTCCACGACGACGTGATTCGCGTCCGCGAGCAACTGAACCGCGACTGGAAGATCGACTACGCCATCGTCTGCTCGACGCACAATCATTCCACGCCGGACCTGATGGGTTTGTGGGGACCGAACTACCTGCGGACTGGCGTCAATGATCGCTACCGTCAGCAAGTCATCGCCGCGGCGGCTGAGGCATTCGGCAAAGCGACGCAGAGCCTGCAACCCGCGCGGCTCTCACCTCACGAGATTCCGACGAAGCCCGCCGGTTTGCTCACGGACACGCGCAAGCCGGAGGTTTACGATCCGGACATTCGCGTGATGCACTTCACCTCACCGACGAACGGAGCGACCATCGGCTCCATCGTGGGCTGGGCGAATCATCCGGAGACCGTCTGGTCCAAGAACCGCGAAATCACGGCGGACTTTCCGGGATCCTTGCGGGACATCCTCGAGAACGGCGTGAAGCAGAACGGGAATCTGCTCGAGGCGGGCGTTGGTGGGATTCATCTCTTTGTGAACGGCGCGGTCGGCGGCCTGATGAGCACCACGCCCAGCGTCACCGTGCGCGATCCGTATCTGGAGCAGGACTTCAAGGAACCAAGCCACGACAAAACCCGCGCGCTCGGTCGCCAGCTCGCGTCGCGAATCATCCCTCGCCTCGAAGACACGAACGCGCCATCCACGGACCGAACAGCGATTCACGTCCAGGCGCGGACCATCGAGCTTCCGTTGCAGAATACCGGCTTTCTTCTCGCGCCGGTGCTAGGACTGATCGACCGTGGGCACTCGCGCTGGATGCAGCTGCGGACCGAAGTGGCGCTGGTCACGATTGGCGAAGTGAGCATCGCATGCATTCCTGGTGAGATTTACCCCGAAATCGTTAACGGGGGGATTGAGAAGGCTCCCGGAGGCGATTTTGACCTCAATCCGGTGGAAGTTCCGCCGCTGCGCGATCTAATGCCCGGCAAGGTGAAGTTTGTCTTCGGTCTCGCGAACGACGAGATCGGCTACATCATTCCTAAAAGCGAGTGGGACGAGAAGCCGCCCTACCTCTACAACGCCAAGAAAGGCGTCTACGGCGAGGTGAACTCGGTGGGGCCGGATGCCGCGGGGCTGATTCATCAGGCGCTGAAGGAGTTGGCGGGCAGGCTACCTCCTTGATTGAATCGGGTCGCCACAGTCCATTGGACGGTGCCTGACCGGATCGTTCATCAACCGGCACCCAACCGTCAGAAAGATTTCACCTGCCGCCGGGCTTTCCGAACAACAAACAGGTTGTAAATCAACGCGATTTCGGTAAGACAATACCCAGATTCGGTTCGTGATGTACATCCTCAGCAACCAATCAGGGAGAACATTTTGGACCCGCCTCCATGCACAGGCGAACAGGAGTGCATGGTCCGCAGGGAGGGAAAGCTCGGATGACCCGAGTCGCCGACGATTTTCAGTCACAGCGTCAGAAGTAAATATCCATAATACCTATGAAACGAACCTTGCTCAGTCTGCTCGCTCTCTCCGCCCTCGCCGCCAGCGCGTCGGCAGCCGACATCATCGCGCAATGGAATTTTAACAGCCCGGTGCCCGACAATAGTTCGAGCACGGGAACCAACACGCCATCCGTCGGGAGCGGAAGTGCCGCCTTGGTAGGCGGGGTGAGTCAATCCTACGTCGCAGGGTCCACCGTGGACGCCGGCGCCGGCACCGACAATTCCGCCTGGAGTACATCAGCGTATCCTGGCCAAGGCACCGGGAATAAGACTGCGGGAGTTGAATTTCGCCTGAGCACGGTCGGCTACGAAACACTGGTCATCAGTTGGGACCAACGAACCAGCGCCACCGGGACGCGCTACACCCGCCTCCAATACTCGGTCGACGGCACGACCTTTCTCGACGGCCCCGCGATCACCCACACCACCGGCGGAGGACAATGGTCTTCGCAATCCGCCAGCCTCGCGGCATTTTCCGGAGTGGAGAACAACCCTAACTTCGCATTTCGCCTTGTCGCAGAGTTCGAGAGCACAGCGACCGGAGCCGGCGCAGATTCCTACGCAGCCGCCCAATCAGGATCATCCTACGGAACGGGCGGCACGCTGCGCTACGACCTAGTCACCATCTCCGGCTCCACCGCCACCGGGAATCTGCCTCCGACCATTTCCAGCCTCACCAATCAAACCATCCGCGTGAACGGCAGCATCACCGACCAGCCGATCACCATTGGCGACACGGAAACGCCCGTCGGCGACCTCACGCTGTCCGCGAGTTCTTCCAATCCTGACCTCGTCCCAGTCAACGCCATCAGCTTCAGCGGCGAAGGCGAAAGCCGGACCTTCTCCCTGACACCCACGTTCTTCGCCTCCGGCACCGCCACCATCACCATCATCGTGACCGACGGCGGCGGCAAAACCAGCTCATCGTCCTTCGTGTTGAACGTGCTGCCGGAGAACACGGCACCCACGCTGTCCAACTCCTTTACCAACTATCACACGCTGAAAGATGTCGCGCTGGCAGCCATTACCTTCACCATTGGTGACAATGAGAATCTCCCGGAGGAACTCGAAGTCTTTGCGACCTCGTCGAACCCGGCGGTCATTCCGGACGCGAACATCGTTCTCGGCGGCACCGGTGCCGAACGCACCGTCACCATCACGCCCGCCTCCGGACAGATTGGCAACGCCGTCATCACCATTTCCGTCAGTGATCTGGTCCTCACCACCAACCGCAGCTTCCACGTAATGGTCGTTCCATCGGCCAGCGTGGTCTTCAATGAACCGTTCGATTACGCAGACGGCGCCGTGACCACCAACTCGGCAAACCTGTGGAACACGCACAGCGGCATCTTCGGGCAATCCCAAATTTCCAGCGGCGTGCTCAACCTCCTCTCCAGCCAGACGGAGGACATCAACGCCCGGCTGATTGGCAGCCCCTTCGCCACCAGCAGCGGCACCACGCTCTACGCAAGTTTCGTCGTGAACTTCAGCGGGCTGCCGAATGAAGCGGCCGATTACTTCGCGCACTTCCGCGAAGTCGGCGGCGCCTTCCGCGGTCGCGTCTTTGTCAGCACCACCAACTCGACAGCGGGCACGTTCCGCCTCGGCATCGCCAATAACAACGCGAACATCACCAACGCCGTGACGCTCGAAGGTGATCTCGCCTTGAACGTCGATCATTTGGTCGTCATCAGCTATGACGTCGCCAGCGGCGTGAGCACACTCTGGGTCAATCCCACCTCCGAATCCTCGCCCAGCGCCACCGCCACCGATAATCCGTCTCCCGCCGCGATCGTTTCGTTCGCCTTCCGCCAGAGCACCAACATCGGAAGCCTCCGCGTCGACAATCTCAAGATTGCCACAACCCTCGCGGACGTCGTGACCCTCACCCCGGCCGCGCGCCTCACCATCACTCACGCCGGAAACAACGTGCAGATCTCTTGGCCGGCCAGTGCCACCGACGAAGGATTCAGCCTCCGTCAGGCCTTCAATCTGGATCAGCCCGTGAACTGGCTGCCCATCGATGCCGGTGTCGAACGCATCGGCGATCGCGACATGGTCACGCTGCCTGCATCCGTCGGCAACGCCTTCTTCCAGCTCGTGAAGTAACTCTTCCAATCGTTCCTCCACGCCCGGCCTGCGAGCAATCGTGGGCCGGGTGTTTTGTTTGGTAATCGGACTGTCCTCCGGCTAAACTCGCCCTTCATAACTTGTGATGAATCGAGCCATCTTTCTGGACCGCGACGGGACGCTGAACGTGGACAAGAACTACCTCAGCAACCCGGCTGAACTGATCATCATTCCCGGCACCAGCGCGGCGCTTCTCCGCCTCATGCAAGCTGGTTACCGTCTCTTCATCGTCACGAACCAGTCCGGCATCGGTCGCGGTTACTACACGCTGGCCGACATGCACGCAGTGAACGAAAAGCTCTGCGCGGAACTGGCCCGCGAAGGGATTCGTTTCGAGAAAATTTACTACGCCCCCGAAGCCCCCGAAGAGCCCAGCCGCGGCCGCAAACCCAGTCCCCAGTTCCTCTTCGACGCGCGCGATGAATTCGGCATCGACCTCTCACACAGCTACATGGTCGGCGACAAGATCATCGACCTCGAATGCGGCTGGAACGCCGGCGTAAAGAAAAGCATCCTAGTCCGCACGGGATACGGCAGGGAAGTCGAGAAACGCGGCATTTCAGGCCCTCAACCGGCATTGGTCGTGGACGATCTTTCTGCAGGCGCCGAGTGGATTCTGAGCCAGAAGACTTAGCTGTTGGGCATGTCGGTGGAGGGGGCAAGGCTATCGTCCCGCAACGCCTGTCTCTCACCGCCTATACCGCCGTTCTGGAAGCGATCATCTCGCGGAGTGTTCCGAAAGCAAAATCACCCAACAACCGTTCGAGCTTCGGTTGAGTTGAACTCAGGTTGACGTAGTGGGTACACCATTCCTTCCACGAAAAGCCGACTCGCGGCTGTTCCGGATCAAGCTCCCAAGGATGCAGGTAAAAGACCGCAGGACCGAGGACGCCTTCATGGGCACGAATGTTCGCACGCGTGAAAGCGTATGGATACAGCCGGAAATAGGCTCCTCCTGATACCGGGACTTTGAAGCCAAGACATCGACGGACCGAGATTGGAATCTCCCACAAACGTCCGGACTTGGTCTCGACCGCCTGTGGATGCTGACCGAAAGCTGGCAAGCCGTACCGCCAGTTCCTGATGGGCATGATGCTGGAATCATAGGTGAACCCGAGCTCGGACAGAATCTCCAACGCCCACCAGGAGTTCTTAGTAATCGAAAAATACGGTGCGCGATAGCCCTCCACAGCCCTGCCGATCACATTTCCAATCGCGTCCCGAGCACGAAGAGTTTCTTCACGGAACCGCTGGGGAGACATCTTGTAAATGAACTCATGGGACCACCCGTGGCAGCCGATTTCATGGCCCGAGCTCGCAATTCGAAGCAGCCAATCCGGGTGTCGGGCCACCAGCTCCCCCAGCCAAAAAAAGGTGGCCTTCACGGAGCGGCGATCCAGCAATTGCAACAATACCTCCAAGCCCCGCTCAAGTCGGGGAAGGTAAACATCGCTTTCTCCTCGACCAGGTATTCCGTGATACCAGTCTTCAACATCTACAGTGAACGCATGGCGCACTCCACTCATCAAAAATACCATTTACCGCATTTACGATCGAATCATCATTCGAGGCCACAGCACGAATGCGCCTCCCTGCCAGCTGCCTAATCCCTCCAAACGGAACCAAACGACAAGAACTCAGGTCGAACCTCGACCGCAGGCAGTATGAACGTTTCAGCCCATTTATCCGCAATCGCAAATGCCAGTCCCAGCCAAAAATTGATCCCGACCCGACGCCTTGATAGAAAGGCCCGTGCATTCAGCGACACCTGCCAATCCAAAATGAATATCCTCGGCATCATCCCGGCCCGCTACGCCTCGACCCGGTTTCCCGGCAAGCCGCTTCATCCCATCGCCGGCAAGCCGCTCATCCAGCATGTGGTGGAGCGCTGCCAGAAGGCGTCGGCGTTGGCCGAGATTATCGTGGCGACGGATGACCCGCGTATCGCCGAGGTGGCGAAGAAGTTCTGCCGCGTGGAGATGACCTCCGACCAGCATCCCAGCGGCACGGATCGCATTGCCGAGGTCATGCAACGTTGCGAAGGCGATGCCGCCGTGAACATCCAGGGGACGAGCCTCTCATCGATCCTAGCATCGTCAACACCGTCGCCGAAGCACTGAAAAACGCGCCCATGTCCACCGCCGCCACGCGAATCAAGGACATCGCCGAGTATGACAACCCCAACGTCGTAAAAGTCGTTGTCAACGTCGCGGGCCGCGCCCTATATTTTTCGCGTCGCACGATCCCGTTCGTGCGTGATGCCGCCAGTCGCCCGATTGCGGAGCAGTTGGCGGCGTTTCCTTTTTTGAAGCACCTCGGCATCTATGGTTACCGGCGCGAGGCGTTGTTGAAGCTGGTGAAGTTTCCGGTGTCCGCACTGGAAGCCGCAGAAAAGCTCGAGCAGTTGCGGGCGCTCGACAACGGAATCGAGATCGCCGTGGTGACCGTGCAGCACGACAGCGTGGGCGTGGACGTCCCCGGGGACGTCGAGCGGGTGGAGAAACTTTTGAAGGCGTGAACTGGAATAGAACGCAGGCAACCAATCGCGAGAGCAAGAAAGTGGGAACAACACCCGTTCCCACTTTCTCGCTTTCACACTCGAACAACCTGGGAAAGACACGACGATGAACAGCACCAAACCGATGAAATACATCTTCGTCACCGGCGGCGTGGTCAGCTCGCTGGGCAAAGGCCTCACTGCCGCCGCCCTCGGCACGTTGCTGGAGAATCGCGGACTCAAGGTGACCATCCAGAAGTTCGACCCCTACCTCAACGTCGATCCCGGCACCATGTCACCCTTCCAGCACGGCGAAGTCTACGTGCTCGATGACGGCGCGGAGACGGATCTCGATCTCGGCCACTACGAGCGCTTCACGAGCACCAAGCTCAGCCGCATGAACAACCTGACCAGCGGGCAGGTTTACCAGACGGTGCTGAACAACGAGCGCGAGGGAAAGTATCTCGGCAAAACCGTTCAGGTGATTCCACACGTCACGGACGAGATTCAGAATCGCATTCACGCCATCGCCGATCTGACGAAGTGCGACGTGCTGATCACCGAGATCGGCGGCACCACGGGCGACATCGAGGGGTTGCCGTTCCTCGAGGCCATCCGCGAATTCGCACTCGAAGCCGGCGTCGGCAACGTGCTCTTCATCCACGTCACCTACGTGCCCTTCATCAAAGCCGCGGGCGAGCTGAAGACCAAGCCGACCCAGCAATCCGTCGCGAAGCTGCGCGAGATTGGTATCACGCCGCAGATTCTCTGCGCCCGCTGCGAACACCCGCTCGACAAGGAACTGCGCCAGAAGATTTCGATGTTCTGCAACGTCCCCTACGAGGCCGTCATCGAAGTGAAGGACGTGGAACATTCCATCTACGAGCTGCCGCTCATGCTCCAGCGTGAGCGTATGGACGAGCTGGTCTGCAAGTATCTCCATCTTGACGCGCCGCAGGCCGAGATGTCGCACTGGCAGGACATCATCCGCAAGCTCATCGCTCCGCAGCACCGCGTCCGCATCGGTGTCGTCGGCAAATACATCGAGCTGCAGGACGCCTACAAATCGGTCTACGAAGCCACCATGCACGGCGGCGTGGCCAACGATTGCGGCGTGGAGATTGAGAAGATTGAGTCCGAGGAGATCGAAAAATTCGGCGCGGAGAAGATGCTGAAAGGCCTCGGCGGCGTGCTGGTACCCGGCGGATTCGGCGAACGCGGCATCGAAGGCAAGGTGCAGGCCGCGCGCTACTGCCGCGAGCACAAGCTGCCCTACCTCGGTCTTTGCCTGGGGATGCAGATCGCCTGCATCGAGTTCGCGCGGAACGTGGTGAAGCTGGAGAAAGCTCACTCCACCGAGTTCGACCCCAATACACCGCAACCCGTCATCTGCCTGCTCGACGAGCAGCGCAAGGTCGCCAAGAAGGGCGGCACCATGCGCCTCGGCGCGCAGCCTTGCCAGCTCGTGATGGGCACCAAGGCGCAGCAGCTTTACGGCGCGTTCGTAATCAACGAACGCCATCGCCATCGCTACGAGTTCAACAACGCGTATCGCGAGAGGTTCGAAGCCGCCGGGCTGACCTTCAGCGGCACCTCGCCCGACGGGAAGCTCGTCGAGATCGTCGAGCTCAAGGATCATCCGTTCTACATGGCCAGCCAGTTCCATCCGGAATTCCTCAGCAAGCCAAACAAGCCGCACCCGCTCTTCCGCGGATTCATCGCGGCCTGTCACAACCATATCCATCACCGGCCGCTTTAAGCGAACGCCTGCCTTCCGGAAACCGAGGTCACATCTCGGGCGACAGGTGCTGCCCATGCGTTGTCAAAAGCGGCATAGTCGCGATCGTCTTCCCGTCGGTACAGAAAAATTCCCTCTCCCCTTTGGCAGAGGAGAGGGAGTGAATTTCTGCAATGGTTTCGCTTACTGGCGTCGCGGAGTCGCGAGGCGGTAATAGCGATTGGTGCCGGGCGCCGGATCCGTGATGGTCGCCGTCCAGTTCACATTCTTCGGCACCACGTCTCCGAGACGGGTCCAGATGAGCGTATCCAATCCGTCTTTGTACTCGACGGTGTAAGTGCGATTGGAGACGGCGAGGAACGAGATCGCCGCGCCACCAGTCGGCGACACGGTCTCGACCTTGAGGTAGCTGGCGGCATTGGTCGGGTTGGTGCCCGCGATGTATTCCTCCCAGTTTTTCATGCCGTCGCCATCGGTATCCGCATCGCGATCCGCGCCGGTGGCGGAACCGAAGTAGGCCGTTTCCCAGGCGTCGGGAATCGCATTGCCATTCACGTCGCCGAGAATGGTGAGAATCGCGTTGGTGCGTTGCGTGCCCGAACCGAGACCGCCACCCGCAATGTTCGTGAACTGCACCGTGTAGATGCCGACGGCGTTGGTCGACACGATGTTGGTGGTGAAGTAGTCCTGGTTCGTGTTGATGAAGCTGCCGCGGATCAGACCCTGATTCGCGCCCGTGAGGCTGAATTTGCGCCACTGGAGCCAGATGGGTTTGGTGCCGCGCACTTCCGCGCCGAGGGTGACGGGCTGCCCGACGACCGCAGTCAGATCCAACCGGGGAACCGGATTGATCAACTGCGGCGCGAGAAGGACGGTCAGGCGGGCCGTCGAGGTGACGGTGAAGCCATTCCCGTCGGTCAGCACGGCGTGATAATCACCATCGTGAACGTCAGAGATGACGTTGTTCAGGACGAGCGTGGATGTTGTCTCACCGGGGATCGGCTTTCCGTCCTTCATCCACTGATACGTCAACGGCGGATTGAGGGACGTGGCCACGACCGTGAAGGCGGCGGATCCACCTTCCGCAATGCGTTGCGCCGTGGGTTGCGAAGTAATCTTCGGCACGATCAAGACGACAAGGTTTGCCGAAGCACTGAGCGCCGCGCCGAACGGGTTCAGCGCATACGCTGAATACTGGCCTGCCTGGGAGGGCAACACGTTCGGGATGACCAGCGTGCTATTGGTTGCACCGTTCAAGACCTGACCGTTGAACATCCATTGATAACGAATCGGACCGGCTCCGATCGCACCCACAGTGAATGTGGCTGACTCGGTTCCGCTGTCGCCGACCAGCTGGTTGCTGGGCTGCGCGGAAATAACCGGCGCAGAGCCAGCGGTGTAACCAGCGCCCGGGGACGGTCCGCCTGCCGCCCAGTTCACCGCGTCGTCGCCGTAAGCCGCGACGTTCACCCGGTGCAGGGACTGGCCCAAACCATCGGCCGCCGTCGGCCATGGAGCATCGTCAGAGTAATCAACCTCATCGACGAGCACCCACGGCACTTGGCCAGCGTTGCCGCCAGTCGTTTCCGGTGCGTCGGGCAGGTAGAGACCGATCTTCTCGCCGGAATTATTCAGGTTACCCGAGTAGGGACCAACAATGGCCACGCCGGCGCTGATGCCGTACTTCGCCCGGAAGGCAGCGAGCTGGGCGGTGTCCGTCGCCGGATTGAAGTTCACCACCAACAGGTAGGCATTCGCCGGAATGATCGTGTTGGGCGGGAATGTGAACTGCACGCCGTTATCGAGCTTCCAGCGGTTGGTGGCACGAGCAGGATCGAAGAGATTCACCGGAGCACCGGTGATGTTGCGGAGCTCGATGTACTCGTCTTCGTTGTTGTCCCAATAGGCGCCGTTGGCCGGAACGTCCTGCGGACGATACATGATTTCGCTGATCACGATCGGGCCGACCTTCGGACCGGAATTGGCCGCGCCCAGCGTTGCAGTGGCCTGGGCGACGAAGCGTTCCTCGCCGGCGCTCGTAATGTAGCGGCCAAACGTGACACCGCTCGGCGCCGCGCCGAACTCGAATCGATGCATGTAGCCGGAGAGCGCGCCGCCGCCATCGGCGGAGAACAGGTAAACTTCCTCGCCAAAGGAACTGAGCGAGAAGGCTACGTTTCCGGAAGTTCCAGCGTTGAACGCTGACTCGTCGAAGGTCACATAGCCGTTGGCCGGAATGACCGTGCCGGCGGGAATGCGGAACTTGTTCGGCCGGCGGAAGTCATCCGTTAGATACCAACCGCTGACGTCGGCAGGCGTGGCGCCAGGATTGTATAGCTCGATCGTGTCGGTCGGCGGAGCTGGATCGCTGTGCGTGAGCGCCTCGTTGATGACCACTTGCGCAATCGACGGAGCGGCGGCATCGCCCTGGCCGGGAGTGCCTCCGAGCGCGGTGCTCGGGCGCCAGCTGGAGGCGAGACCCCAGGTGTTCGCCGCGGCGCCATCATTGGCAATGACGAGCGAGAATCCGAAGCCGTCCGTCACCGGGTACCAATCGTCGTCGTAGCTGAAGTCTAGGATGGGCTCGCGCAAACGGCCCTTTAGCTCCAGGCGATTGCCATCGTTGGCCAGATTGCCCGTGAACTCGCCCACCACCGCGCCGCTGAGTCCGGCGTAGCGGGAGTTGAAAGCCGCCTGGTTGTTCACCAAGAGAATGCGTTCACCGGCTGCGACCACGCGGTTCGGGAAGATGAAGTCAATTCCACCGCTGAGCTTGTAGCCATTCACGTTGAGCGGAGTGGAGCCCACGTTGCGCAGCTCGATGTACTCGAAGTCTTCGTCCACGTTCGTGCTGCCGACGGCAGGCGGAAGCGGATGATACATGATCTCGGTGATGACGAGGCGCGGACGTTGCACCACGTAGGTGGCAATGGCCGGCGGGCTCCAGACGTTGCCAACCCGGGCGCGGGCGAATACCCGGGCGTTGTCCGCGAGGCTGACCGGCGCGTTGTAGGTGAGAGCACCCGCCGCAACCGCACCGTTGGCCTGGCTGGCGCGAGGATCGGTGCCATCCAGCGTGTAGTAGATCGTTCCCGCCGGGGCGATCATGACGAGCGATGAACCGGCCGTAATGTCGCCTTCAGGCAGGCTGAGCGTAGGGCCTTTCGGGAACTGATTGTCGACCCAGACATAGCGACCGTAGGTCCACTTCTTCATCTCCGAAATGATCAGTGCATACGTCGGCTGAGTGTAATCCACATGCCATGTCGGCGGACCCTGGGGGTTCGGCCACTGGTAGGTATTCAGGTAATTATACTTGGTGAAGTTACGTCCGGCAGCCTCGGTGAGCTCGCGGGCAATTTCATCAATGCGGTTGGTGAGGCGTTCGCCGTTAAAGACGTTCGTGCGCAGGGTGCCCCAGCGATCGATGATCTTCTGGATGAAGTCCGGATCACCGCCACTCGCCGGCAAGGCAGCCGCACCGACAAGACGGCGCAGCCAGATGTGATCCGCAGCACCAAGCTGCGTGTAATACCAGTTGTTCGTGTTGCCGCCGTCGAGGTAGTCGGCGTTACCGAAGGAGAGGTTCCAGTCCCAGATCGGCGAGTTCTTCACCTTTCCGTTCCGGTCCTTGTGGAAGAAGTTGCTGATGCGGTAACCGTCGATCTGCTTCGGGAACTCCACGATCCAGTGCGAATCGACGAAGGAATCCACGTCAATGTAATGGGAGTAGTGGTTGGTGCCCGTGCGCGTGGTCCAATCCGCCGCGTTCATCGCGTTGTTGAACGCGTTCAGATAATTCACCAGGTAGGTCAACTGGTTGCTCGCGCTCGGCGTATAGCCGGGTCCCGGCCACGTGGTGATGGCGGAGGTCAGCGAGCTGCGCATTTCCTTCGGCTTCGGCTCGTGCAGCTTGATGCTCGCGCCGCCGGCCGTCATGTTGATGTCGCCGCCGCTGTCCTTGTCTTTCTTGAACATGAAACCGCCCGTGATGGACGGCTCGTTTGTGTGGGACGGCGTCAGTTCGGCAATGTCCACGCGGTCGTTGCCGCGCTCGATCTTCTCGAGGAAAACTTCCACACCGATGTAGTCGCCGGGATAGGAGAGGCGGCCCACGCCAGTGTCTACGAACACCTCCACGAAACGGCGCCGGCAGGAGTAGTTGCCCATCTGCTCGAAGAGCTCGTAGGCGAGGTAATCGTTCATCAAGCACTTGTCCGCATACGGATTGCGGAGTTTCCAGTCGGCTTCAGCCGGCAGGCCGAGGATTGATTCCTTCTTGTCGTTGCCCAGCGCATCTTGCAACTCGACGTTGTACGGGCGTTTCGCAAAGCCGGCCGAGGTCTGGCCGAAGACTTCGAAATCCGCAGGCCCGATGTAGTCCGGCTTGCGACCAAATGAACTGCGGCCGCGGAAGGTGTCAAACACGGCGAACGTGCCCTTCGTGCGGGGGAAACCAGCCGCCACGCTTTCCACCATCGCGCGACCGTCGGTGCTCATGATCAGAATCGGCAGGTTGGAATTGAAATCCCGCGTCGTCGCATCGAGGAAGATGAAGTTGCGAACGAGCACCTCGCTCGGGAAAAGGCCGATTGCGTTCGGGAAGGCCCGCGCTTTGAAGGTCGTGTTGTTCTGCAACGTAATCGGACCGGCGTACGCCGTCGACGTATTGGTCGGGGCCGAGCCGTCGGTCGTACCGCACCGTGGTTCCAGATGGGACCGTGATGACGAGGCTCATCGAGGTATTGGTGTAAACACCGCTCTCGAGCGAAAGGGTGGGCGCCGGGGCAAATCCCGTTCCGCTGGTCGCGTTCTGCGCTCCGGGAGTCGGGACGATAAAATAACCAAGGATGTTCGGGTCCACGCGGTCGCGACCGAACGATACATTCGCCTGCTGCGCCGGATAGGTGGCTCCGGAGAACGAGGAGATGATGGTTGCACCCGGACCGACCAGCGCGAGAAAGCTTCCGGCGCTTTTGCTCAACTTAAAGTTCGTGTGCAACGGCGCGGCGGGACTCCGACGATCCTTCTCCGATGCCCAGATGCGGAGATACTTGTTGGCGCCGAGAATGAAATTGGGGAGCGGCCACTTCGTCAGGTTGGTTTCAGTGTCCGTCAGATACCAGCCGTTCAAACCCACATCCACGAGACCGGGATTGTAGAGCTCAATCCAGTCCGACCGCGTACCGTCCTCGTCACTGACTCCGTTTTCGTTGTCTGCCATGAACTCGGAAATGATGATCGCCTCGGCGATGGCATTGGGGTCCAGCGTATAAGACCACGCCGCGCCCGGGACGAATGCCGTGGAAAGACCGTCGACATCGCTGATGCCCGGATTCGGTGCCCACGCCACCGCCACCGATCCAGTCGGCGGCGCCGGGAACTGGAAGGTGTATTCGCGCGGATTGTTCTGCACCACATTGGTCGCACCCACGCCATTGATCCGGAGATCGGCGGCGTCCACTCCGCTCACATTTTCACTGAACGCAATCGTGACAAAACTAAGATCCTGAACAATGCCGGACGGCGGCGGCTCCGTCACCAGCACGAACGGCGCGTCGTCCACAGTGCTCGAAAGGCGTGCGTCCGCAAAGATGTCGCTGCTGGTCGTTCCGCTGTTGAACAACTGAATCGCCAGCACATTGGTGCCGGTGTTCAGCAGGCCGGTGGAAGGAGTCAACGTCGCCTCGCCGACGGTCACTTCGTGATCGGAGGCCAGCGTGGCGATCGTCAATGGATCCGCCACGCCCGCACGGCCGACTTCCACTCCGTTGAGCCACGCCACAAAGCCGTCATCATACTGCACCTGCAAAGTCAGGCCCGTCAGTTCGGCGGCGTTGGCCACGACAAATTGCTTGCGCAGGAAGACGCTGGTATAGGCACCGGCCGCGCTGGTGGGCAGGGTTGTTTGAATCTCCGCTTCCAATCCGGTGGCGCCACCGCTCGGGTAACCAACCGGCGCGCTCGCCGTGGATCCGGCCGGAAGCCATGCGGAGTCCTCAAAGGAAAGCAACCGCCAGACGTCAGTGGGGTTGGAGGCCTCCTGGGTGCCCAGAACATATTTCCATCCGCCGGAGCGGAACGGGATGATTTCAGCAGCCTGCACGGAGACCGCCGCCAAAGCAGCCACGGCGGCCGCCAGGGATATGGGACGAATGAACCTTGATAGGGTTTGCATGGATACAAACGTGGGGGTTGAGGTTTCGGAACTGAGAGACGGGATCGCGGAGGCGAATCCCGGGGAGCTGCCGGTTTGATTCGACGTGGCAGATTCAGTTGATTCTGCGCCATCAACCACCGCTGGCTGACGGGAACAACTCGACCCGAATCCTGAATCCATCTCGGACTGCTTCATTACACGACAAATAAAACGCAACAACACGGCTTCCGCCGCAAAGGGTGATTACAGCTTTTGTAGCACAATTGACACATTCTGGACAACACAAAGTTCTTGCCGACGACGAATTCCCAGGTTCCGCCCAAACAAAAACCGCCGATGACGAGTCATCGGCGGTTTGTGCAGAGGGTTAAAGGCAGGAACGTTAGGGCTGCCGCGGCGTGGTCACCCGGTAAAATCGATTCGTCGTCCACCCCGGGTCTGTGATCACGTAGACCGCGTTGGTAGGACGCGCCGAAATATCCGCCAGCTTCCGCCAGCTCCCCAGATCCAGCCCGTCCGTGAACTGGATGGAGTAGGTGCGGTTGGACACCGAGGCGAACTGCAACGTCGAGTCCCCCGGCCCAATGCTCTGCTCGATCTTCAGGTAACTTTGGTTGTCCGCCGGATCCGTGCCGGCGACGTACTCGGCGCGATTGCTCATGCCGTCGAGATCCAAATCCCCTGCCGCGTCGGCAGCATTGTTCGTCGCCAGCCCCAGCGCCTGTTCCACCACGTTCGGGATGCCATCCCGGTCCGAATCCTCCAGCACCGTGATATTGAACGTGGTGGTGACACCTGGGGCCGTGTTCGCATCGTTATACACGACAATGCGCATCACGAAGTTCGAGGACTGGATGTTGTTGGTCAGCAGCAAGAGTGACGAGGTGGTATTCAACGTCACGAAGTTGGTCTTGTAATTACCACTGTTGGTGTTGATGACCAAGGAACCGAGATTACGCCGCCAGCTATAGGCAAACGGCGCAGGATTCCCAGTCACTTCAATGCTCGCCGAGAAATCTCCGCCAGCCGTTACCGTCAAATCGGTCGGCTTCAGCACGATCGTCGGGGAAATCCACGGAACCAGCCGCGCCGGCTGCGAATACAGAGTCCCGGTACCATCGATGAGGCCGCAGCGATAATCACCTTCCTCATTCAGCTGCACATCGGTAACCGTGTAGGACGCCGAGGTGGCGCCCGGAATGTTCACGCCGTTGAACTGCCACTGGTAGGCGATCGGCGGCTCGCTGCTCGTCGCGGCGACCGTGAACGTCACGTTTGTGCCGTTGGGCAGGTTGGCGGCCTTCGGATCCGGCTTGATGTAAACGGCGCGACTGACCGGATGCTGCGTGATGCGCGGAATCATTCGGATGCTCAGATTCACGTTGCTGCTCAGCACATCCCCCACCGCGTTGAACACAAAGCAGGCATAGGTACCTGCCTGATTCAGATTCAAGTTGTTCAACGTGAGGATTGCCGTGGACGCTCCGGCGATCGGCTTGCCATTGAAGGTCCAGATGTAGCCGAGGCCCGAGCCGGTTGCGGTCAGACTAAATACGGCGGACTGACCCTCAATGGCGATGTAGTTCGTCGGTTGCGTCACGATGGCGGGAGCGACACCTCCGGTGGGCAACGGTCCGCCAGGCGTGCGCGGAGACGTTCGCCAATTGGCCGGGTCATTCCCGTAGGCCGCCAGATTGATGCGACCAATCGAAGCGCCGAGGCCATCAGGCAGTCCCACCGGCCAAGGAGCGACGTCCTGGAACTTCACCTTGTCGACCAACACTCGTCGGACTTCGCCAGCGTTCGCAGTGCCCGCAGGCTCCGGGGTCCGCGGGCGGGTCAGTTCGATGCTCGCGGTGTCATTGTCCAGCTTGCCCTTCCATGGACCGTAGATCGGGGTGCCCGGCGCCACATTGTTCGCCGCCCGGAACGCCTCCAAGGCGGCCGTGTTCGCGGGGTCGAATCCCACCACCAGCAAGTAACCTCCCGCCGGCAGTATCACGCCGCCGGGAAACTGGAACTCCACTCCGTCGCGCAATTCCCAGGTGTTGGTCGGATACGCCGGGTCAAACAAACTCACGCTCGCACCGCTGATGTTCTGCAGCTCGATGAACTCGTCCTCATCATTGTCCCAGTAAGCGCCGTTCACGAGCACGTCCGGCGGGTGATACATCACTTCACTGATCACCACCGGCCCCACGGCAGGACCGGAGTTGGCCGTGCCAAGCGTCACACTGGCTTGAGCCACCAGATGATCGTTGCCGGTGCTGGTGACGTGCCGACCGAAGGTCACACCATTCCACGCCGCGCCGAAATCGAACCCATGCAGGTAACCAGTCAATTCACCCGCCGCATTCGCGGAGAACAAATAAACCTCATCGCCCGCCGACCCGAACGCGAAACTCGTCGGTGCGTTCGACGGCGTGTTGAACTGTGCTTCGTTGAACGTCAGATAACCGTTCGCGGGAATCACCGTTCCGGCGGGAATCCGATACTTCTTCGGCGTATCCAAATCGTCGGTGAGATACCAGTAGCTGATGTCCGCCGCCGTGCCGCCGAGGTTGCGAAGCTCCACCGTGTCCGTCGGCGGCGGAGTCGTGTTGTGGGTGAGCACTTCATTGATCACCACCTGCGGGAGAGCCGGAGCAATGTCCGCCGCACCAGGTGATCCATTCAAAGCGCCACTCGGTCGCCAGCTGGCGCCCAAGCGCCACGTATCCGCAGCGGCGGCGTCATTGATAACTACCAGCGAGAAGCCAAAACCATCCGTCACCGGATACCAGTCGTCCTCGTAAGTGAAATCGAGGATCGGTTCATGGAGACGGCCCCTCAACACAAGACGATTGGCGTCGTTGGCGAGGTTCCCGGTGTAAACTCCGGCGACCGCAGCCACCGCGCCGGGATAGCGCGCGTTAAACGCCGCCTGATTCTTCACTACGACGACGCGCTCACCGACAGTCAACACGCGGTTCGGGAACGTGAAATCGATTCCGCCACTGATCGTGAAGCCGCCCACATTGAGCGGAGCCGAGCCGACGTTCCGCACTTCCACAAACTCAAAATCCTCGTCGACGTTCGTGCTGCCGAGCCCGGGCGGCTGCGGGTGATACATGATCTCGGTGATCACGAGCCGCGGCGTTTCCACCACGTAGGTGCCAATCGCCGGCGGGCTCCACTTGCTCCAGAGATTGGTGTTCTCCACAAACGAACGGGCGAAGACCCGGGCGTTCGCGGTCAGCGGGATGGGGCCCGCGTATTGAACCGCACTTGCCGCCACGGCTCCGCCGGGAGCACGGGGATCGGTGCCATCCAGCGTGTAATAGATCACGCCCGCCGGCGCGGTGATGGTGAGGTTCGTGCCCGCGAGAATCGGGCCCGAAGCAATGCTGAGCGTCGGGCTCTTCGCAAACTGGCCTTCAATCCAGTGGTAACGGCCGTTCACCCACTTCTTCATCTCGCTGATGATGCCGGCGTAGTTGGTGGGCCGCACGTAATCGACGTCCCAGTTCGGAGGGCCGTTCGGATTCGGCCAGTGATACACACCGAGCAGTTGCGTGTTGTACTTGGAGTAATTGCGCGTCACCGGGCTGCTGGGCGCGCCGTTGTCGGTGAGCAGGTTTGCGACTTCATCAATGCGAGCGAGCAGTCGCGGGCCGTTGAAGACATTGGTTCGAAGCTCGCCCCAGCGATCAGCGATCTTCTGGCGGAAATCGGGATCACCCGGACCATTGGCGTGGCCGCTGGGAACGACCGTGGCGTTGCCGTAAATCAGGCGACGCAGCCAGATGTGTTCGGCTGAAGTCATGCCCTGACTTTGTACCGCCCAATACCAGCCATTGGTCTTGCCGCCTTCGAGATAGTCCGCGTTGCCGAAGCTCAGGTTCCAATCCCAGATCGGCTCCGGCTTCACCTTGCCGTTGCGGTCCTTGCGGTAATAGCTGCTCAGGCGGTAACCGTCGATCTGCTTGGGGAACTCGACAATCCAGTGCTGGTCGACGAAGGCATCGACATCGATGTAGGCGGAGTAATGGTTGGCGCCCGTGCGCGTCAGCCAGTCGGGGGAATAGAGGTTCGTTTCCAGGCGGTTGAGGTAGCTGCGCAGCCACTGGACTTGAGGATGGTTCACGTTGTTGTTCACTTCACGCGGTTTGGGCTCGTGAAGTTTCAGGCCCTGAGCGGCGAAGCCATTGTGACCGGTGGTGCTGAAGTTGAGGTCGCCGGCGCTGTCCTTGTCCTTCTTGAACATGTAGCCGCCGGTGATCGCCGGCTCGTTGGTGTGCGATGGCGTCAGCTTCGTGATGTCCACGCGGTCCTTGCCGGCCTCGATCTTCTCGACCAACAGCATCACGCCGTAGTAATCGCCGGGGTACGAGAGCTTGGCGCCACCTTCATCGCGGAAAACCTCCACCAAACGGCGGCGCACGGAGTAATGACCCATCTGCTCGAACAACTCGAACGCAAGGAAGTCGTTCATCATGCACTTGTCCGTCCATGGATTGCGAAGTTTCCAATCCGCCTCAGCCGGCATGCCGAGGATGGAGACGTCGATGTCATTCTGGAGATCATCGTTGATCTCCACGTTGTAGGGTCGCTTGGCCCAGCCGGCGCTCGTCTGGCCGAAGCCCTCGAACTGCGCGTTGCCGAGAAAGTCCGGAGCGTGTTCGAACGATGCGCGACCACGGACGGTGTCGAAGACCGCGAACGTGCCTTTGGTGCGATTCGTCGATCCGCTGACCTGATCGGAAACAATTGTGCGGCCCTCGCTGCTCAGGATGAGGATGGGAAGGTTGGAGTTGAAGGTGCGGGTCGTGGAATCGAGCAGGATGATGTTACGCGAACGAACCGGTCCGGGGAAGAAGCCCGCCTGGAATACACGGGCTTTCACCGTCACGTTGCCAATGAGGGTGAGCGGGCCGGTGTAAATCGTCGAAGTCGCCGAGGGCAGCGTGCCATTCGTCGTGTAGCGAATGGTCGCGCCAACCGGAGCCGAGATTTCCAGGGTCAAAGAGTTATTGGTGTAGATGCCGCTGTCCCAGGAAAAAACCGGCTCGGCCGAGAAGCCCACGCCGGTCGTGGGATTCTGCGCGCCGGGCGATGCGGTTAAGAAGTAACCGAGGATGTCCGGATCAACGGCGTCCCGGCCGTAGGTGATGTCCCCGTACTGCACTGGGTAGCCGTTGAACGCCGAGATTACGCTGGTGGCCGGATTGACGAGCGCCAGATAGCTCCCGGCATTCTTGCTGATCTTGAAGTTGGTATGCAGCGGGGCGAGGGCGTTGGTCCTGTTCTTCTCGGAGGCCCAGACAACGAGATATTTGTTCGCCGCGAGGGTGACGGCCGGGAATCGCCATTTGGTGCGGTTGGTGGACACGTCGGTGAGGAACCAGCCCGCGAGGTCCGCATCAGCCGGGCCGGGATTGTAAATCTCGATCCAGTCAGCACGCGTGCCGTCCTCGTCTTGAATACCGTTCTCATTGTCGGCCATGAACTCGGAGACGACCAAGGTCGAAGGCCCGCCATTCGGGTCCAGAGTGTAGATCCAGTTCCCGCCCGCAAACGGCACCGGGCTCCCCGAGAGGTCGGTTATCCCGTGGCCGGCTGCCCACGCCACGGAGACCACGCCGGTGGGCGGTTGCGGGAAGCTAAATTGATACTCGAGCGTCGACACCTGAGCAGATTCGTCGCAGCGGAATTGTTGATCACCAGATCGGCCGCATCCACATTGGTGACGCCCTCGCTGAAGACCACGCTCACAAAGCGAAGCTCGCGCACCGTGGCGTCCGGCGGCGGGCTGGTGACGATTACGGTGGGTTCAGCGGCCCGCAGCGATGCGGTCAAGGCGAAGACGAGTGCGGCGACGTGCCAATGGAATTTCTGAAGGCTTTGCATGGGAACAAGCGTTGGAAGTTTGAACAACATCGGCGTGCTTCTGGTGACAGTGAGCAACACGGAATTTGGGTCTAGTGAGAACCGTTTCTAAATAACACGCACCCAACTTCGGGGATAGGGGAATATTTCGATTTCTCTCCGAGCCCTACATCCGGCAGGAACTCGCCAGTCGATGGACCTAAAATCGCGTGCCACACCACATCCAGCGCACGAATCGTCACCGTCGCGTCACCGGAATTTTACCACCTCCGTTCCCACCGTCGAAAGCGATCGTCGCAATCCGACGAAACCAATTCCCGCGAATCGAGTCATAAGAAGCGTTATGACAAAACGCGCGTTAAGTTTCGTCGCCTTGTTTCTGGCTTTGCTTGGCCCGGTCGCGCTCGGCCTATCCGCGCAAGGAACCAAGCCAGCCGACACGACTCCAGCTCCACCAAGGCTTTCGCAGGAAGCCTTGGAGGCGAAGTTCAAAGCCACCATGACGAAGGCAACCCTGAGCGGACGCTGGTGCGGCATCAAGGACGGCAAGCTCACGCCGGAGAAAGAGGACAAATACACGATCGTGAGCGTGAACAAGCTCGGCGGCGATACGTGGATCATTCACACGCGTATTCAATACGGCGAAAAGGATTTCACCGTCCCGCTGCCCATCCAGGTGAAATGGGCCGGCGACACGCCGGTGATCACCGTCGATGGCATGACCATGCCCGGCGGCAAGACGGCTTACTCCGCGCGCGTGCTCGTTTACGACAAGACCTATGCGGGCACCTGGTCCGGTGGTGATCACGTCGGACTGATGAACGGCATCATCACCAACGAGAAGGAGTAATTTCTCCACCAGCTCACGGCATCGACAATCTCAACGACACATTTCAATTCAACGACCACGGACCCATGAAAAGCCAATCCCCTCGAAACACCACCTGCTCGCTCATCGCGGGACTCTGTCTCGCCTCCGTCAGCGCGCTCACCGCCGCTCCCGCCGATTCAGCCAACTGGCCGCATTGGCGCGGGCCACTCGCCAACGGCATCGCGCCAGCCGGCAACCCGCCCACCACGTGGAGCGAAACGAATAACGTGAAATGGAAGGCCAAGATTCCCGGCAAGGGTTTCAGCACGCCGATCATCTGGGGCAACCAAATCTTCCTCCAGAGCGCCATCGCCACCGGCAAGAAAATTGAGCCACCAGCGGAAGAAAAGAAGGAGGCGCGCCTCTACTCGCCGCAAGTTTTCGGACAGGCGCAAAATCCCGGCAACAACGCGCCGCCGCCCGGTGACGGCCAGCGCCGCCGTCGCGGACCCGGCGGACCGGGCGGAGGAGGAGGCGGATTCGGTCGCGGCGAGAAACCGACCGAGTTCCACCAGTTCGTGCTGATCTCCGTCGATCGCGCGACCGGCAAGGTCCAGTGGCAGAAAACTGTTCGCGAAGAAGTCCCGCACGAAGGTCATCATCGCGACCACGGGTTCGCATCTCATTCGCCCATCACCGACGGCCAGCATGTTTACTCGTGGTTCGGCTCACGCGGCCTGCACTGCTACGATCTCAAGGGTGAGCTGAAATGGCAGAAGGAATTTGGCCAGCTCCGCACCGCCAACACCTTCGGCGAAGGCAATTCCCCCGCGCTCCACGGCAACACGCTGATCGTGAACTGGGACCACGAAGGCGAGGACTTCATCGCCGCGCTCGACAAAACCACCGGCAAGGAGCTCTGGCGCAACCCGCGCGATGAACGCACCACCTGGACCACGCCGTTCATCGTCGAGCACGACGGCAAGGCGCAGGTCATCGTCTCCGCCACCCAACGCATCCGCAGCTACGATCTCGCCACCGGCAAGCAGCTCTGGGAATGCGGCGGGATGACGGGCAACGTAATCCCAACACCGGTGAGTGACTTCGGAATGGTCTATGCCATCAGCGGATTCCGCGGCTCATCACTCCTCGCCATCAAGCTCGGCAAAACCGGCGACCTGACCGACACCGACGCCATCGCGTGGAAACATGTCAAAGCCACGCCCTACGTGCCGTCGCCGCTGCTTTACGGCGACAAGATCTATTTCTACTCCGTTAACAACGCGATCCTCTCCTGCCTCAACGCGAAGACCGGCGAAGCGATTTTCACCGAACAACGGCTCGAAGGCCTGTCCGGCATCTACGCGTCGCCCGTCGGCGCGAGCGGCCGCATCTACCTCGCCGGCCGCAATGGCACGAGCGTGGTGCTGAAGCATTCGGATAAATTCGAAACGCTCGCGACGAACAAGCTCGACGAGAAGTTCGACGCCTCGCCCGCCATCGTCGGCAACGAGCTCTTCCTCCGCGGCCACGATTACCTCTATTGCATCGCGGAGAAGTAACTTCGGTCAGGTATGGCATCGGACGAGGCCGTTACTCGGCCTCGTCCGCCGGCCCCCAGGCGCAGAAGTCGCGAAACTCCTTTTCGGGCGCCGCACGAAAGCGCGTGGGCTGATCGCGCCAGACGAAGCTCACTTCGCCCGCATGCAAGGCGTGGTTCGCGAGAATCAACCGCGCCGCCTGCTCCGGCGAGAGACGGCCTTCCACGAAGTTCAGGTAGCTCAACTCGTCGCCGCCATAGAGTTTGTCGCCCACAATCGAATGCCCCACGATGCTTCCGCCCGTTCAATGGCCGCACAGATAACAGCGAAAACTCCCGTCCCTCGCGCTCAAAGCTGCGGATCACCCTGAACTCCGTGCGCGACGCCGCGCCGTCCGGACGGACCTTGTCCTGATCGCCACCGGACTCGTCTCATCGCGTCCCAGCGGCGCATCGATCAACGCGGCGAGCTGTTCGGCCGCCCAGAACGATCGCGACATAACGCTTCGTGACGTAGCCGTTCTCCCACAATCGACGCAGCGCGCGCGCGGCTTCCGGGGTTTTTGCGACCAGCACCACGCCGCTCGTTTCGCGGTCGAGGCGGTTGACCATCTGCGGCTCGCCTTCCGTGCCGAGGTGGAGACGGCACCGGCTGATCAGGCTGGAGTAGACGTCGCCCTTGGTGGGATGGCAGACGAGGTCCACTGGCTTGTTAATCACCAACAGCTCCGCATCTTCGTGAATCACTCGAACAGTGGGTTCATCCAATTCGGCACTGCCGCTTGCCACGGGCTTGTCAGGCAGTTCCGCGACGTATCATTCGCCGACGTGAAAGAGAAGTCGAATATCTGGGCTTGCCGTGCGCTGATGTCTCCTGCTGGCGCTGACGCGCTGGCCGGGATTGCTGCCGAGCAACTTCAGCGCGTACGGTCTACGCGATGGCGTTTGCACCGGCCTGTAACCGCGGTCGTTACGAATGGACGCTTGCCACTTCTGCGCACGATGGTGTTGTCTGACGTCGTGTTGACGGTCTACTACCAGAAACAATCGCCGGACTTCGATCTCTTCAATTCCACGACGCTGCTCTACATGGCGGGCAACTACGCCGGTTACATCGCGCTCTTCCTGCTCGGGCGAAAGCTCAAGGCGCAATCGCGGTTCGCGACGCTCCTCGGCGGCGGCGTGCTCGGCGCCATCGTCTTTTACCTCGTGACCAACACGGCGGCGTGGTTCCTGAATCCGTTCAAGAACCCGGAATTTTACAAAAACGTTCGTCGGCTGGCTGATCGCGTCCCAAAGGCACCGCTGGCTACACAGACGTGGGGAATTCTTCCGCAACACGCTGCTCCAGCGGCGGGCTTTTCACCGGGATTGTTCGTCGGCGCGATGAAGCTCACCGCCTCCAGCGAATCCAAGCGCGAGAAGGAAGCGCCAGAACCGCGCGAAGAGACCAACGACGCGCCCGAACCGCCGACGCCCGAGGAAGCGAAGGCGTAGTCCTCTCGACCCGCGTCAGCCTCAAACACACCGCATGAAGATCGGCCTGATCTCCGACACCCACGGTTATCTTGATCCGCGCGTCCACGACATTTTTGCCGGCGTCTCGCACATCCTCCACGGCGGCGACATCGGCTACGACGAAATCATCTTCGAGCTGCAATCCATCGCCCCCGTCACCGCAGTACTCGGAAACAACGATGCCGGCCTGACCTACCGCGAAACGGAAGTGGTCACGCTCGCGGAGAAGAAATTTCTCGCTCACCACATTCTCGTTCCGCGAGCGCCGCACAGCGTGATTCGCGAAGCCATCGACCGAGAAACGCCGGACGTTGTCGTGTTCGGCCATTCCCATCAGCCGCACAACGAAGTGATTGGCCGGACGCTCTACGTGAATCCGGGCTACGCGGGGAAACCACGCTTCCGGCTGGAACGCAGCGTTGCGCTACTGCACATCGAAGACGACGGGCTGCGCATGGAGTTTCGCAAGCTGAGCTGATTCCTCCCGCGTTGGCGGAGCGTTCTCGGGACGGCTGTTCGGCGTTCGAAGTTTCCTCAACTTCGCGCTGGGCACGGGCATCATCCCTGTTACTATCCCGTCAACACCAGACCTCGAAAGGATTCGCCATGTCGCAGTGTCAATTCATGTCTTTGTCCGTTCAGCGCCTCAGCACGTTCTCGCGATTCGCCATCGCGTGCTCGCTCGTTTTCCTCAGCGCCATCAGGGCGCACGCCGCGCCGCTGCCCGGTCGTTAGGACGTCGAGTGGCGGCCGTTTGCAGCGCAGGTGAAACTGCGTCGTCGAAGCGCTCGATTACCTCGGCACGCCGTTCACCGCGCTGGAACTCCGCGCGACATCAATGCTGCGCTGTAGACAACGGGACGCCTTTTTCGTCTCCGGCAGGCTCTCGATGTCCGCTGTCTGTTCGGCGAACATCAATCCGAGATGCGCGTGAAGGTGCAGCAAGGCACCGCGCCTGCCGAGTTGATGGTTTTAGGATGGCGCGTGTTTCTCGTGAAGGTGGAGAACGATTCTGGCACGACCGCGCGGCTGGCCGTGCAAAGCCCGAACTTCCGCCGGCTCCACGGCTCTCCCGCCGCCGATGTGGCCAATCGCTGGATCGACGGTGAAATGTATGATCGCCAACCGTTGCGCGAAACGTTGAGCGAGGCTGAAGGTCAGTATCGCCCCATCTCGCTCTACAGCCGCGACGTCGGCCAACGCGAAGCGAAGCTCACGTTCAACGTCGGCCAGGGCACGCAGGACCTCGGTTATCGGAGCGAAGTAGGCGTGCTCTTCCGCTGCAAGCCTGCGCGCGCCATCGTCTTTCGGGTGAAGGACGAGAACTGCAACGAGCCGCCGTGCAGCAGCCGATCCAGCATCACATTCTGGCGCAAAGGTTGCATTTTATCCTAGAAGTGCAACCGCGTTACATTCTATCCGCAAATCGCTGCAAAGAACCGTGGGACATCTGCTAAGACACACAAGCCAAGTTTCCCGGGGTTTGAATTAAGCTCCCGCAGGTCATCAAGATGGCCGTCACGCCGCAGCTGGCAGAAGCGAACTTCAAGGTCGAGCGCTGGATCGATCCGTCGAAGCTCAAATGGTGGCCCGGCGACCACCACATCCACGCCGCCGGCTGCGCGCATTACACGAACCCGACCGAGGGCGTCCACGCGCCGGACATGATGCGGCACTGCCTCGGCGAGGACCTGAAGATCGGCGCGAACCTAACCTGGGGCCCGTGCTTCGACTACCGAGGACAAGGTCTCGACCTTTCCCTACCTGCTCCGTACGACAACGAGGTCTCCGGCTTCGGCTCGCACCAGTCCGGCCACCTCGTGCTGCCCGGTTGAAGGAGCAGATTTACTCCCGGCGGCGATTCCCAGCGCACTGGCCGAGCTCGGCGAACACCTCCGCTGGGCGAAGGCGCAGGGCGCTGGCGGCCCCGCCCATTCGGGCTGGGAGTTGAAGGGCGATGGACGGAACTCCCGGAGCTTCCAGATTGCCGCCCTTCGACGGCATCGGGGCGGAACGAATACATCGTCGACGTGACCTACGAGGTTCCCGACGAAACCCGGCGGGAGCTGGTGCTTACCGTCGATTTCATCTCGACCGTGGACACGCCTTACTCTGGGAGCTGAATATCTGGTGTCACACCCTCAACGCCGGCTTCCGCACCCGGATCAGCGGCGAGACCGGACTTCCCCTGCATCTACGGCGAAAGTCGGCGGCTGGGCCGCAATACGTCAAACTCGACGGCAAGCTCGACTTCGACGACTGGGTGCGAAGGCATCCGGCAGAGGACGCAATTACGTCAGCGACGGTAAGAGTCA
>JADJPG010000010.1 GCA_016713365.1 Verrucomicrobiota bacterium
CGTTCTGCCAAGCACCTTTACCATCTGACGAATCGCGAACGGCCGTCCGAGCACGCACATGTTCAAGTGCACGCCCATGAGAATCACGTTGTCGATACCGCGCTCGGCAAGCAGGTTCACCGTTTCCTGGCCGTTGTCCGTGATGGCGTCGCCGTCCGCGATGTCGATGGTTGAGATCTGCCGCGTCCACGCCTCGCGAATCGTGCATTTGGTCGGGCAATCGCAGCCCATGTCGGAATCATCAATCGGCAGCGCGTTCTCGCGGGACTTGTCCGGCCAGCACCACGCCGTGCCCCACGAGCGTCCGAGGTCGAGAGTTCGATCGGCGCCTTTGCGAACTTCGCCGTCTGCGCGCGTTTCCGCTGCGGCGTGTCCTTGTAGAAATTCACTACGCTGCTCGGCGCATGAATGACAAACATGCCTTGGGCACGCGCCTTCTTGATGACGTCGTTCATCGGCCCGGCCAGTTCGCCGACGCGACGCGCCGCGGATTTGCACCAATGGTCATCCCACATATCGCAGATAATAACTGCGGTGCGCTTCGGATCCCACGTTGCCTTCTTTTCGGCGACGGGATCAGAAACGCTTGCCACCGTCCCGCCAGCCGTGCGCGAGCGCAACGTCAGTTCGAGGGCAGCCGCGGAGGCATTCGTGAAACCATCCGCAAGTGAAGAAAGAGTGATCGCCATAACCAGCCACGCTACGGATTTCATGCGCCGACATTTGTCCGCAACACACGGCTTGGAAAGGAAAAAGCCAGCGGAGCGCAGAGCATTGCTCCGCACTTCGGACCGACAGTCAAGCGGAGCAATGCTCCGCGCTCCACACGCAACGAGGCGCCAAACTCCCTCGCCCGGCTGCTTGCATCCGCCCACTCCTCTCGCTACCGTCCGCGCCTTGATTTTGGCGCGGAGCCCGATGCGCCCGAGACGCAAACACTGAATCGATTACTGACGACTGATTATGGCTTATCTCAACGAAAATTACCTGAAGCTCAAAGCCGGCTACCTCTTCCCCGAGATCGGCCGCCGCGTAAAGGCTTTCACCGACGCGAATCCGGAAGCCGCCAAGCGCCTCATCCGCTGCGGCATCGGCGACGTGACAGAGCCGCTGCCTCCCGCGGTCGTCGCCGCCTTGCACAAGTCCGTCGATGAAATGGCTAGTCGCGACACGTTCAAAGGTTATGGCCCGGAGCAGGGCTACGAATTGCTGCGCAGCGCCATCGCGAAGAATGATTTCCGCGATCGCGGCCTCGACGTGGCCGACGACGAGATTTTTGTCAGCGACGGCTCGAAGTGCGATTGCGGCAGCATCCTCGACATCCTCGGCGACAAAAACAAAATCGCCATCAGCGATCCGGTCTATCCGGTCTACGTCGACACCAACGTGATGGCCGGTCACACCGGTCCAGCGAACGAAGCGGGCGCTTACGCGAAGATCGTTTATCTCCCGTGCAAACCGGCCAACGGCTTCATCCCCGAGCCCCCGAAGAAGCACGTCGACGTGATTTATCTCTGTTCACCAAACAATCCCACGGGCGCAGTCGCCACCCGCGCGCAGCTTGAGGCCTGGGTGAAATACGCGCTCGAAAACAAGTCGGTCATTCTCTTTGACGCCGCCTACGAAGCCTACATCACCGACCCGGCAATCCCGCATTCCATCTACGAAATCCCCGGCGCCCGTGAATGCGCCATCGAGTTCCGCAGCTTCTCGAAGAACGGCGGATTCACCGGCACGCGCTGCGCATTCACCGTCGTTCCCAAATCGCTCAACGCCTACACCAAAGCTGGTGAAGCGAAGCCTCTGCACCCACTGTGGGCACGTCGCATGACCACGAAGTTCAACGGTGTCAGCTATATCGTTCAGCGCGCGGCCGAAGCGCTTTACTCGCCGGAAGGCAAAGCCCAGGTGAAGGCTCTCATCGAGCACTATCTCGGCAATGCCGAAGTGCTGCGCAAAGGCGCGAAGAAAGCCGGCCTGAAGGTTTTTGGCGGCGAAAATGCGCCCTACCTCTGGGTACGCACCCCGAAAGGCGTCACAAGCTGGCAGGCGTTCGACAAAATTCTCGGCGAAGCCAACGTGGTCATCACGCCCGGCAGCGGGTTCGGCTCGAAGGGCGAAGGCTACTTCCGCATCAGCGCCTTCAACAGCCGCGCCAACGCCGAGGAAGTCGCACAGCGGCTTCAGGCGTTGAAGTGGTAACGTGCAAACGTTTCTCAACGGCCGGTTCATCCCGGAAGCAGAAGCCGTGGTCCCGATTACGGACCGCGGCTTTCTTTATGGCGACGGCTTGTTCGAGACCATCCGCGTCCAGAACAGCACGCCGCTTTGGTGGAGCCGCCACCTCGCGCGATTCCAGCGCGGCACGGAACTTCTGCGACTGAAGCTCCCGTGGCCCGGCACTGAGCTCCACCGATTCGCCCGCGAACTGATCGCCACGAACGCGCTGCCGGATTGCATCCTCCGGCTCACCGTCAGTCGCGGCAGCGGCGCGCGCGGTTACTCGATTCAAGGCGCGGCCTCGCCGACCGTCGCCATGACGCTTCATCCGCTGCGTCCACCGCCTCCGTCCGTTCGCCTCGCCACCGCCACCATCCGCGTGCCTGCACACGATCCCCTCAGTGCCATCAAGACTGCAAACAAGCTGCCGCAGATTCTCGCGCGAGCTGAAGCCGAGGAACGCGGCGCGGACGAAGCGCTTCTGTTGAACGTCGAAGGCGACGTCGCGGAAGCCGCGTCTAGCAATGTGTTTTGGATTCGGAATGGCGCAGTTTGCACGCCGCCTGTCAGCGCGGGTGCGCTCGCCGGAGTCACGCGCGAGGTCGTGCTGGAGCTTTGCCGCGCACACGAAGTTACCACCGCGGAGGAATCGATCGCCCGATCCGCGTTGTTCAGCACGGACGCGGTCTTCCTCACGAACGGCAGCCAGGGAATTGTTCCTGTCGCGGAAATCGACGCGCAGAGGGTGAAGTCGTCGCCGTTAGTGGCACAATTGCAGGAGTGGCTCTCCGCGGCTGAGATGGCCGAGAGCCAATCGCCTTCGGCGTGAACATTGGCGCCTTGTCCACAGCGGTTCGATTTGGTATCCCAAAGTTCATCATGAAGAAGGTTTACAGCCTGCTCGCACTGCTCGTCGTGACCTCGCTGGGTTGCGTGTCCGCCGGAGGCCGGCTTGAACGCCACGTCGTCGACCGCATCCAGGAAGGGGTCACGCGGCGAGCGGAGGTCGAAAAAATATTGGGCGCTCCGCGTTCCACACTACAAGGTTCCGACCGCAAGGTGCTGGTCGACTACGCCTTTGGCCGCTACCACCCGGGTTCCCAGCCGGAAGCAATCGGGCCTACCTCACGTGTCATTGGCTCGGTGTGGGAGCGTTCGGTCAGCATCCTCTACGACACCGAAGGCGTCGTGCTGAAGAAAACCCACTTCGAAACCGAGCGCCGGATTCGAGCAGATGAAGACCGGGTCTGGACGGGCCAGAATATCTCTGACGATGATCTGAAATTCATCGAACCGGGAGTGACCACCTTCGCGGAAATCACCAAGCGGTTTGGTCGCCCCAGCGCCAAAGGGCTCAATCTGCAAGGCCGATTTGTCTACGACTGGCAGTACGCCGTAGCAAAGGAACCTTCCGGGCTGAACATCAAGGGCAGAACCATCCAGATGGCGTTTGAGGACGACGGCAGAGTCATTGATTACCGGATTCACGGAAACCTGCCTACCCTGCCCTGACCGGACGCCCGCCTAGTCCAACTTCCGCACCGCGCCGCCCGGCATCAACATAGCCGCGAAGGGAATCGTCTCGCGCTGCATGCACAGGCGCACGTCCTCGCGCAGCTCGGGATTCGCGAGCAGCCGACGCCCGTTCCGCGAGCTCTTCATCGCGTCCACGAGATCGTTCTGCATCAGCGGATAAATCCGGCGCGCCAGCTCCGCCGCGTCAGACACCTGACCGCCCGCGTAGTTCGACCAGATCTTTTCGCACATCGCACCGGCGGCAAGAATGTCTTCCAGCGCCGGTTCCTCGTGCGTGCCGCTGCACACCAGGATCAAGTGGGGCGGTTTGCGTTCGAGCAGCCAGTTCGTGGTCGCGCGCAGGTTGAGGAACGACGACACGAGAATCATCCGCGCCCCGGCGCAGGCCCGCAGCGCCCGCGTGCCGTTCGTCGTCGTCATCACAATGGTGCGGCCGGAGACTTTCTCCGCAGTGAATTCGCGCGGGGAATTACCGAGGTCGAAATCGATGCTGCCCGTGAGGTCCGCCCGGATGCGCAAGCCCTCGCGTTCGCCGGCGAGCAGGAGGTTCGGATTCTTCTGCCGGAGCGCGACCGCCTCGGGAATCTCGGCCACGGGAATGATCGCCTCGGCGCCATTGGCCAGCGCGGTGATCATGGAGGTCGTGGCGCGGAGGATGTCGAAGACGACACACACCGCCTGGCTCAAGTCGCGCTGGTTCAGCGCGGCGAACTCGGCGGGCGACAATACAACTTCAAGCTTGGGCTGCGTCATGACCGGTAAAACGTCGAAGCAAGAAATTACGAAGCGATGTGCGCGGTGTCGATGATTGATCCCGGAGCTGAAACATCATCATCGCAGCAGCACGAAATCAAATTACCATCCCAATGCTTTCAGCAACGGTAACGAGCTGTCCAACCGATGACGAAGCATCGGAACAATAACCACCTGAACAAAAGGCCACGCGACTGCCCGCCAATTGGTCTTGTCAGGGAATGGCGGCGCAAATCTCGCACCGGGAAAACCGTCGTAAAATGACGTCGGCACACCATGTGGATAGCCGGAGTTTCGAATCAGCGCGATTGAGCAAGCGACAAGTTCCTGGAGAGCTGAGTAATCGCTCTCCTCCAGAAGATACTCATCGAGGTTGAAGACCCTGTACCAATCATGGTCCAGATCGAGTTGGCGAATCGCCGCTGCGAGCTTTTCGATTCCGCGGGAGGTGGTGAGCTGTCGGCACTCACCATTCAACAATCGATTAAACACGGCGAACACGAGGGCAAATTCGCTCACCTCGAGATCCAAGCTACACTCGCGAATTTTAATTACTGCTTCTGCCATTGGCATGCTCCGGTTGACGTTTGCGTAACTCTACTCCCTCGTCCGCATGTAATGAAACAGATACTGCTGCGCGTAGCCAGCGTTCGGACCGAAGTAGCTGCTCACGAAACGGCGCAGGCGCTCGGGCTTCGGGCGGCGCTTCGGGAAGTAGAGCTGGCGCAGGGCTTTCATCACCCACACATCCACCGGGAACGCCTGCTGGTAACCGTAGGCGAAGAGCAGAACGCAGTTCGCGATCTTCGGTCCCACGCCGGGGAGTTGCATCAGTTGCTCGCGCGCAGCGTCGACGGTCCCCTGCCCAACCGCGGCAAGATCGAGTTGCCCGGAATCCACGGCACGCGCGGCGGCGAGCAGGTTCGGAGCGCGGAAACCCATCTTGCAGGCACGCAGGTCCGCTTCGCTCGCGAGCGCCAGCCGGGCCGCCGTGGGAAACGCGTGCGCGAAACGGGCATCCACCGGCACTTCCAACGGCGTGCCGAAGCGAGTGCAGAGTAGTTCGACGATTTGCCGGATCTGCACAATCTGCTTCGTCGAGGAGAGGATGAACGACGCGAGACATTCCCACGGCTCCTGTCGCAGCAGGCGGAGCCCGCGACACGCGGCGATGCTTTGGCGGAGTGGTTCGTCGTCCGGAAAGGTGGCGAGCACGGCCGCGAGATCGAGATCGGCCTGGAGATAATCTGCGAGCCAGCGCCAGTCGCCGGGCTCGGCCGAGGTTTCAGCAGCGATACTGTCGGCGTCCTTACTCAGGCGCACCCAGCGCGCGCCAATGACGCCTTCCCAGCCGGAACCGGTCTCGCGCCAGCGGAAGGCCTGGCCGCAGTCCACGGTCGCCGCGAGATCGTAGTCGCGCACCGGCAGGCGTGTCTGGAAAACGCCGCCGTTCATGTCAACGCAGGAGATTGCGGCAGGCGAAGAGCCGGACGCGGCGCAGCACCTGGCCGCGCACGACGACAGCGCGCGTGCCGAGATCGGTCACGGACTCAAATTCCTCGAGCACTTCCTTCGGCACCTTGGTGCGGTCACGGTCATCCTCGACGTAGAGATCCTTGCGGCCAGCCAGCCAGAGCGAGAACCAGCCTTTCTTAAACTTGGGCAGCGATTCCTCGTCGACGTAGAGGGCATTCGCGCCTTGGTGCCGTCCGCGGTAACCGGGCCAGAAATAGAACTGGTTCTTCGGCTTGTCGGAGGTACGGAAGTAAACGAGCGGATTATCCGGTAAACCCGCGCGTGCTTCGGGCAGGTAGAAACTCATCAGGCCCGTGACGCCGTAGTGCGAGCCGAGAATGAGCACTTCCTTGCCGCCTTCCGCGAGCAGCCCCTTGCGCGCCTCACCGACGATCTGCGCCGTCTCGTGCCAGCCATCGACACGCCGGAGCGGGTCGACTTTCGGCGGAAGCCGGCGCTTGGAGATCTCATGGACGATGCCGGTGTCGTGACAGAAAATCACGCCGATGGTTCCGAAAACAAATCCAGCGAGCAGCCAGCGCGGAACCGCCCGTGCGCCCGCCCGCCAGCGTTGGTCCCAATACACGACAGCCAGGCAAAACATTGGGACGACTGCGGCGGCGATCCAGTTTGGCAGAATCCGCGAGTGCAGCGAGTAGAGCCAGTAACCGTAAAAGACCGGCGCGCTCATCGCGAAGAAGTAGACGAGGAGAGGGTTGCGCTCGCGTTGTTTCCAAAGCGCGATGCTCGCCCAGATCGCGGCAACGAAATAGACCGGGTTCATTAAGCCAGCCTCGGACCCGGCGAATTCGAAAAAGTAGGCCAGCGTGGGTTTCCACGGCTTGTCGAGCTTCGCGTTCTCGCCTACGTGGTGGACCGTGATCCACCCGTGCTGGGCGTTCCAGACGAGCACGGGCGTCATGCAGAGCGCAAATACGACGAGCGCGAGCCAGGGTCCGGCCCGGCGGAGTTGAATGCGCGACGGTTTCCACAGCAGGAAGAACAGCGCGAAGGAAGCGATCTGGATCGCCGCGGTGTATTTGCTGAGGAAGCCAAGGCCCATCAGCAGGCCGGTGGCGAGCCATTGACCGGTGGTGCCGGTCGGTTGGACCGCGCGCCAGCCGACGACCATGGCGGCGGTCCAGAACAGGACGAGCAACGGATCGACGGTCATCAAGGTTGATCCAACCGCCAACAGCGGCGCCGTGCTACAAAGCACAACGGTCCAAAAGCCGGCGGCGGCGTTGACCTCGCGCGCCATGAAGCGCAGCAGGAACACGCTGAGAACCATCGAGATTACTGGCGAGAGGAAGCGCACGCCGAGTTCGCGATCGCCCCAAATCGACGTGCCGATGAATTGCGCGACGGCGATGCCGAGCGGCTTGCTGTAGTAGGAGAGCGCGAGGTGCTTCGACCAGAGCCATTGATACGCCTCGTCTTCGCTGAGTTCGATGGCGCCGCTGTTGATGTAGAGCACGCGGAAGATGAACAGCGCGCCGATGAGGAGGTAACCGAGGCGCAGCCATTGTTGAGCCGGAGCGGTAGCGAGTGACACTCCAGACGGAAGCGATTGCGGCGGGGCGTTCACGTCGATCAAGGACGGCAAGCAGCTCCACCAGAGCGGAAACCAGCGTCGCGCCGCGAAGCGCCAGAGCGATTCCACGCCCCACAATCCCGCCGCCGCGTAGCCCGCGCCGAGAATCGCCCCGGCCAGCACGTCGCTCGGATGATGCACGCCCACGTAAATGCGAGAGAACCCGACGCACGCCGCGAGTGGCACCAGAACTCGCCAGCTTCGCCGATAGTAAACGAACGCAATGAACGCCGCCGCCGCCCATGTCGAGGTATGCGACGATGGCATCGCGCCACTGCCGCCCTTGCCGACGAGGAGCTTCGCCTCAGGAACCGCATGGAACGGGCGGGGTCGGTCCACACTCTTCTTGATCTTGTTAATGACGAGCGCGTCGCCCGCCCCGATGACCAGCGCGAGCATCAGGAGAAAGATGCGGCCCCGCGCCCCGCCCTTCCACAGGAGCCCTGCGGCAATGAGAACGAGAACGGGAACGAACCACGCGTTGCCGGCGAACTGCGGCATGAGGGCATCGAACACGGGATTGCTCAGCTTCAAATTGATGAAGCGGAAGAGCGATAAATCCATTGATTCGAGCCACGCCATGGCGCCGAGTGTGGCGACGGACATAAATGGATGCCAAGAAGAAAGCTGGGATGGTACGGATGCGCCGACGCGAATCCCGACCTATGCTCCTGCATCGAACTGCCGATATACGAGGCGACCGGATGCGTCGGCCCGGACTGAAGTCCACGCCATGAATTTTTGTTAACGAACAAGAGATGACTTTATGAAGACGAACATTCTGAAAATCGGACTGCTGACGGCGTGGATTCTCGCCGGAACAATATCCCTCGTCGCCGAGGACAAGGCACCCGTCGATCGCGTCACCTTCAAAGGTGGCAAGGTGCTCGTGCCGCAGGACGGCAAGCTCACCGAGGCCATCGCTGACACGGCGCTGGCGAACGAGGTGGTGGTGAAGACCAACGGCGTCTTCAACGTAGGCAAAGGCAAGGCGCGCCAGCTCCGTGAAGGTCAGGTTATCGACGCACAAGGCATGCTCAGCAGTCCGGACGGAACCGTGGTGCCCGTCTTCGATCACATCGCACTGCGCAAAGGCCGCGTGGAAATCGTGACCGACGGCGACGCTAAGACCTTGAGCCGGGAATACGCGCTGCCGAACGGCGCGAAGGTGCTGCCGGACGGGACGCTCCGTCAGGGCGGTTCGATGAAGCGTCTGCTCGACGGTCAACTGCTCCGCCTCGATGGCAATGTGGTGGCAAGCACGGACACCGTCTCACTCGTGGGCGGCAAGGTTGTTCTCTACAAAGACGGCGGAAAAACTGATCTGCGCCGAGGACAGACGATGGCGATGTCCGACGGCACCAAGGTCAGCGGCGACGGATACGTGATTCGCCCGGACGGCACGCGATCGGTTTTGAAGGAAGGCGAGACGCTGAAGCTGCCGGGCGTGCTCTCATCGCGCCGGTAGAATGGGAATTACCAGTCCGCACCAATCCAATCTCCGCAATGCCCCCGCACCGGGGGCTTTCTTTTTAGTGTGAAAAAAGACTTCCGCTCCCGCCCGAAATTTCCTTGGATACGCACCGCTATGAAAATGAAAACCTTGTTTGCAACAACGCTTTCAGTCATCACCATCTCCATATCCAACATGTCAACCAACGCCGCTGATTCCAAACTCGCTGACGGACTTTACGCCGAGTTCGACACCTCGAAGGGCAAGATCGTCTGCCAGCTCGAATTCGAAAAGACGCCGCTTACCGTCGCCAACTTCGTCGGTCTCGCCGAAGGCACGAAGAATTACTCCAAAGACGGCAGCGCGCCGAAGAAGCAGGACAAGCCCTACTACGACGGGCTGACCTTCCACCGCGTGATCCCGAATTTCATGATTCAGGGCGGTTGCCCGCTCGGTCGTGGCAATGGCGGCCCGGGCTACAAGTTCAAGGACGAATGCCTCCCTGAGCTCAAGCACTCCGGCCCCGGCATCCTCTCGATGGCGAACGCCGGTCCCGTCAGCAACGGCAGCCAGTTCTTCATCACCCACGTCGCCACGCCGTGGCTCGACGGCAAACACACCGTCTTCGGCCACGTCGTCGAAGGGCAGGATGTCGTGAACAAGATCGCCGGAGGCGACAAGATCAATACGCTGAAGATCGTTCGCGTCGGCGAGAAGGCCAAAGCCTTCAAGGGCGACCAGGCCGATTTCGAGAAGTTCTCGAAGTAAACTTCCGCTACAAGATTTCAAGCAAGGGACGCCGCGAGGCGTCCCTTTTGCATTTTCAGTGTGCCCCGACACAGGCTTTGCGCTAAGCATTCCTCCGCATCGATGAATCCGTTCGACGAACAACTGTCCGCTGAACTCGACCAGCTCCGCGCCGCCGGGCTGCGCCGGGAGTTGCGCGAAGTCAGCTCGCCGCAAGGCGCGCGCATCACGATTGGAGGACAGTCGTTGCTGAACTTTTCGTCGAACGACTACCTCGGACTCGCGAACGAGCCGGCGTTGATCGAAGCCAGCGCGAAAGCCGCGCGTGATTTCGGTGCAGGCTCCGGTGCGTCGCGGCTCATCTGCGGTTCCCTGCGCGTGCATCATGAGCTCGAGGAAACGCTTGCTGCCTCCAAAGGCACGGACGCCGCGCTGAGCTTCTCGACGGGTTACGCGACGGCGGTCGGAACGATCGCCGCGCTGATGGGCAAGGACGACATTCTCATCGTCGACAAGCTCGTCCACGCCTGCGTCATCGACGCCGCGCGCCTGTGCGGTGCCAAACTCCGCGTCTTCGCCCACAACAACGCGAACGATCTGGAGAGAAAGCTCAAGTGGGCGGCTGAACAAACGCGGAACGCGGAACACGGAACGCGAAACAAGCGAACGATCGTCGTCACCGAAAGCGTCTTCAGCATGGACGGCGATCTCGCTCCGCTCCGCGACATCGTGGAGCTAAAGGATCGTTACGGCGCGTGGCTCATGCTCGACGAAGCGCACGCCACCGGACTCTTCGGTGAGCATCGACGTGGTCTCGCTGAAGCCTGCGAGCTTGCCGGCCGCGTCGAAATTCAGATGGGCACGTTGGGCAAGGCTCTCGGCGCTGCGGGCGGTTACATCTGCGGCTCGCGTCCGCTCATCGACCTGCTCATCAATCGCGCCCGAAGCTTCATTTTCTCCACCGCGCCCGTCCCCGCCGCTGCGGCTGCGGCGACTGCTGCGATTCGCTTCGTGCAATCGGCTGAAGGCGAAGCTCGCCGCGCCCTTCTGTGGCAACAGGTGGATGCCGTGAAGAATGCCGTGATCAATTCCGGTCATTCTATCGGCCCCGTGCAAAGCCCGATTCTCCCGCTGATGATCGGCGACGAAGCCGAAGCTGTGGAGAGGGCCACAGCGCTCCGCGAACGCGGCGTGTTCATTCCGGCGATTCGTTATCCGACGGTCGCCAAGAGCGAATCCCGCTTGCGCCTCACTGTCACCGCGGCGCACACGCGGGAGGATATTGCGGAGCTCCATCGTGCGCTGGGAGGCGTGAAGAGTGATCGTAATGCGTGAAGTAGAAAGAACTGCGACCAACTGATTATCACACCCATCTAAATCACGCATCACTCGTCACGAATCACTTCCCCCATGCACCCGCTCGCCAAACTCGACCACGCGCACGTCTGGCATCCGTTCACGCAGATGCGCGACTGGCTGGAGCGCGAACCGATCCTCATCACGTCGGGCAAAGGCGCGGTGCTGCACGATGTTCAAGGGCGCGAGTATCTCGATGGCAACTCCAGCATCTGGACCAATCTCCACGGCCATCAGCATCCGAAGATCAACGCCGCCATTAACGGCCAGTTGAAGAAGATCGCGCACAGCTCGGCGCTTGGACTGGCGAATGAACCGGCGAGCGTGCTGGCGGAGCGCTTGGTTCAAGCTGCAGCAATTACGAATTACGATTTACGATTTACGAAGCCACAACCTTCGTCGCCGGCTGATCGTAGATCTGAATTCGTAAATCGTAATTTGGACAAAGTCTTCTTCAGCGACGACGGTTCCACCGCGCTCGAGGTCGCGCTGAAGCTCGCCTACGAATTCACCCGCCGCACGCGCGGACCGAAATCCAAGCCTCGCTTCCTTTCCCTCGCGGGTGCGTATCACGGTGACACCATCGGCGCGGTCAGCCTCGGCCAGATAGACCTCTTTCACGGCGCCTATTCGAGGTTGCTCTTCAAGACCGACCGCGTCATGGCGCCGTATTGCTACCGATGTCCGTTCAATCGTGCGAAGCCCGAGCGCGAGGACGCGAGGAAGTATCGGAAGTGCAATTGGGAATGCGTGACCAAGGTCGATCAGGCGCTGACGAAGCAGAAGAAGCGTGGCGAACCTTACGCCGCATTCGTCTTCGAGCCCTTGATGCAAGGCGCGGCGGGAATGATTCCGCAACCTTCCGGCTGGCTACGACAGACCACCGATCTCGCCCGCGCGCACGGCGCGTTGCTCATCGCGGATGAAGTGATGACCGGCTTCGGTCGCACCGGCGTGACCTGTCATGTCGACGACACCGCGCTGGCCCGCGTTCGTCAACATCCTGAAGCCGCGCGTGCCTTTGCGACGACACGTGTCGGTGTTCCAGTGGATTTTCTCTGCCTCGCGAAAGGACTGACCGGCGGCTACCTCCCGATGGCCGCAACGTTGACCTCGCAGCGCGTGTTCGATGCGTTCCTCGGCGACTACGAGGAATTCAAAACCTTCTTCCACGGCCACAGCTACACCGGCAATCAGCTCGGCTCTGCTGCTGCGCTGGCCAGCCTGGATATCCTGCAAAGCCGCGCATCCGTTGTCGCTCGCGCGAAACTTCAGCGGGCGTTGCACGACGAACTAAAGTCGCTTTGGGCGCTGCCCAACGTCGGCGATATTCGGCAGGTCGGGCTCATCGCGGGCATCGAGCTGGTTCGCGATTGGCGCACGCGCGAACCGTTCGAACTGCGCGAGCGCGCGGGCATTCGTGTGTGCGAGGCGATGGCGAAGCGCGGCGTGCTGACACGACCGATTGGCAGCGTCGTCGCTCTCATGCCGCCCTACTGCACGACGCCGGCGCAGGTGCGGAAGATGGTGCAGGCACTCGCGGAATCCGTGGAGGAATGCCTCGGGCGTAAGCCAAGGCCGCAGAAATGACCGCCGCGACGCTGCGAAGGACCGTTCAATTCCGATACGGCTTGTGGCAGGCAGCGCAAGTCTGGCCGAGGGATTTGAATGCAGTGTCGCGCGCTGCAGTGTCCGCATTGGCATCGCGCAAGAGAGATCGGAGCTGGCCCGCGGCTTTCTCGGAAGCAGTGAGCTTCGTGCGATAATCTTCGGGACGCTTCGCGGTATCGTCGATGCGCGCCAGTTCGCGAAGGTGTTCCCAGAGAATCGTCGCCGTGTGCGCGGGCACCACATCAGGTTGATTCGGAATCCCCTTCCAGCCATTTCTCTGCGCGGACTTCAATCGCTCCATCTCTTCATCGATGGCCACCATTGCGTCCACGAGCGACGACGTCTTCGCCGCTTCAGGCAACTCGACAATCTTCCCCAGCGCCGCCGCTTCGGGCAGGCGAAAGTCCATCGCGCTTTTGTAGAGACCGGAGTAATCCGTTGCCGTGCCGGCTTCCGTGAGCCACGCGACGGCTTGATTGGTCGTCCAGCCCGCCGTGGCCTCGCAAATCACCGCCACGGCCGCCGGGCCGCGATGTTTGCCGTGGTGACAATGAACGTAGATCGGGCCGGTCACCGTCTGCGCGGCTTTCACCAATTCAACGACGCGGTTCGACGGTACGCCGTCGTAACCAATCGGGAGATGGATATAACGCATGCCGTATTTGCGCGCGGCCTCGGCATCAGGACGGGCGCCATCGACGCTGATGATGGTCTTCACGCCCAGTGTCGCGATCTCGGCAAACGCCGCAGCGCTGTCCGGCGAGTTGCCGGAGAACACGTTGGTCGTCGCGCGGAAAAGATTGTGGACGTGCGTCGACGGAAGCGGCTGTGCGAGGGTGTTGGAGGAAGCAGTGCGCGTTTCCGCGGCAGGCGAGCCGATTGCGGCTGCGCAAACCATCCACGCAATGAGCAGCAGCTTGTTCACGGCAATTCGACCAATGGCCCGTACTTTCCTCACGACGGGACGAGCATCCGAAAAGGTCCCTCCGCAGCACAAGCCTTTTGACGGCGGCGATTCGCCCGGCGCGATGAAGCTTGTCACTCGTTCGCGCGAACTCCTACGCTTCCCGCGATGATTTTTCGCCGGTTTCAGTCGCCAGTTTGTTTCGCGTGGTTCGTGCTGCCGCTCGCACTCCTCTTTACCGGATGCCGGCCGGAGACGAATTCCACGGACTCCGGGTCGTCGACCACCGCCCTTTACGGCGCGCCGACCGGAACGGCGTCCACCCAGATCGCGCGCTCGGCCAGGTTCGCCACCAATGCGGAAGGCTGGGACACGAACGCCTTCTTTGTGCTTTCAACGGAGCTGAGTCCGGCGACGCTCGTGCATTCGGCATCGCCGCACCTGACCGTGTTCGGCGGGATGACGAATGCGGGTCTCGGTGCGCCGCGTTATGTGGCGTGGCCCACCCGCGAGGGACCAAGGACATTCAATCGCGGCGACAAGCTCGATGTGTCCGTGATGGCCGAAGGCTGGGTGCTGGTCTGGTGGGCTGGCGCGGCAGGTTGGACGAACTGGGACTGTCCGTGGGCACTGTTCCTCCAGCACAAGCCCGACAGGATGTCGCTCGACGAGGACGGCCTCCACCTGGATTTCCCGAAGCAAGCGGGCGACGTGGTGATGATGCCGCTCTACGGCTACGAAAAGCTGCCGCTGGAGAATTTTAACTTTCGCGCCACGAACCAGCTGGCCGAGCCCAAGGTGAAAGTGAAGACGTGGGAATGGCCCACGGTGATCACGCGCGATCCCCTCACACGCATCCGTTACTGGATCGCGGCAACGCGCGATTTCCCGATCCACTGCGAGGAAAGCTTCAGGGTCGATCGCGAGAAAGGAACGGTCGTCGTGCGCTCGAAGATTCATCGGCGGGCGATCATCGACGACTGGAAGTCGCGCCGCGTGAAGCTGTCGCCGATCAGCCCGGCCCTCGCCCTCGCCGCGAAGGACGGCGCATTCCCGAGCCGCTTTTCCGAGCGCTGGTTCGACCTCGAACTGCCGACGCCTTTCGGCCCTCTCCTCGGCATCGAAGGCGTCGACGAATATGATACGACCTTCGCGACGTTGCGTTACGTGAACGAGATGGAGACGATTTCAGAAACGGATCCGGGCACCAACGCCGTCGCGACCTCGACGCGGGCAGCGCTCCGCCAGATCGCCGCCATGCCGGACCCCAGCCTGCGAACCGCGCGCGGTGCCTTTTGGTACGCCCGAGCGCTGCCGCATCTCGATGGAACGACGCGCTCGAATATCATTCCCGCACTGCAAACTTTCCTCGGCGAACGCCTGGCCGCATCGGGCGAGATAATAGAGCCAAACTTGATCCCGGCGGCGTGGGCCTACGCGCATAACAGTGGGGATTGGGAATTGATTCGCAGGCACTGGGCCAAGTTGAAGCAACTGTTCAAGAATCCGGAGACGATGACATGGGCCGGGATCGGCAGCGCCGGCGACGGCGCCGTTGGCGAAGCGGCGGCAGTGTGCCTGGCGTTCGCCCGGATGGCTTACAAGGTCGGCGACATGGACGGTTACCACTATGGCTGTCTCGCGTTCACGCGGGAACTGGCCGCTCTCGCCGCCCGTCAACGCAGCGGGGAATACGCCCGCAAGCATCAACCGTGGCATTCGTTGGAAGTTCTCGCCGAGGACGTGACGGCCACCGGCTACCAACTCAACGCGCGGGGCTGGCAGTTCAGCGAGCCCAAGCCAGCGGGCGCAGGAACACCATCAGCCGTGCAACGATGGAGTGGATTCATCGATTTCGACGTGGCGCGCTTTTGTCGTGATTACTTGAAGGCGGACTTCCGCAAGGAATTCGCGGGCGACGCGAGCAAGCCGGGACCAGACGGCCAGTCGTCGATGGTTCAATTGCGCTCGCTGCTGTTCAACGAAGGGCCTTCTCGTGCGGATGCAGCGACCAAACTGGCAGCGGCAGGCACCGGCGCCAGTCGGATTGCCGACTGTCTCGCCATCCTCCGCGCCACCCAGCCGACGGAATTGCGAACCCTCATTCCAGCCGGCAACGCGAGCGGCTTTGTGACTGGGCTGGAACGGGAGGATTCCGTCGGGAATTCCGCCCTTATCGTCGCCATTTCGCGTTCGCAGGCAGACCAATCGATGTCTTCCTGGCCGGCATTGTCCTGGCCCAACTGGTCTACACCCGCCGGCGTCCCGTGGACGTTCGGCCAGATCCGCCCGGTCCGCGACGCCAAGGCGTCCCCACCCAAGCACCTGCCAATCAACTGGAACAGCGTCATCCACGGGAACGCTGTTCAATAGGCGATCCGGCTGCTGATCCGCCCGTTTATTTACCCGAAAGACACAATCTTCAGGTTGTGATTTGGTGCTCTTTGAGGTAAAACATCCACACTCCGAAACGCTTTAGCGCATGAGATTCAAAGTCGTATTGTCCGTAGCCGCATTGTCGGCGCTCACCTACCTGACCTTCCACTCCTTCAAGACTCCGCCCACCACGGATCCTCAGAAGGCCCCTGAACCCACGAGCACCTCTCAATCGGTTTCTGCAACGTCGACCTCAGCGCCATCTGCGCCCAGCCAGACGGTTGCCGCGACAGCGACTCCCGGGGCGCCCATTGCTCAATCCCCAGAAGCCGTCTGGGCTCAACCGGCCAAGGAACCAGAGTTCGCCGCGTTCCAAAACTGGGTGACTCGCTTCCAAGCCGCCTCCGCAGCTGACAAGCTCGTGATGGAAGCGGAGGGCGTCGCCCTTGCCGGTGTGCGCATCCAAAAAATGGCGGAGCTGATTCAGAACGCGCCGGAGCAAGCCATCGCACTCGCCGTTCCAGAGTCGGTTCGCAGCCAGCTGCCGCCCGCCGTGACGGCCTTGACGGAGAATTGGGTTCGCCAGACGGGCAGTTACGAAGTGGTGTGCGTCACTCCGACACCAGCTCCCGGAAAATTCCCGCTCGCGCCGCTGGTGCGACACGCGACCCTGGATGGCGTCGTGCATCGTGTCTTCACGTTCGGCCGTGCACTGGATTATCTCACGCGTTCCGAGATGCCCATGAACGGCATCGCCGTTCCTATCACGGCTGCCGTGCGTCCGCCGACGGACGCGACTGGACGTGCCCCGACTTTCCTGATGGCGATGAGCGCGTCGACCGATGGCAGCGATGCGGGTTTCGACACGCCCGTGACGCCGGGCAATCTCCCGACAGCGGAGTCCACTTACACCGAAGGCCGCAAGCGCTACCTGCTCATGCGCGTCGATTTCCCGGATTACGCGGGCGATGTCTTCCCGACGAACAACGCGCTCTCCCACATGACGGAGATGAGCAACTTCCTGGCGGCGATCTCCTACAACAAACACATCATCGCGCCAGTCGGCAAAGGCTCCGACATCACGCCCGTAATGCGCATGTCGAATCCGGTCGCTTCCTACGACAACCAAGGTTTGTCCGTCCTCTACCCGGAAGCGCGGACCGCGGCCCAAAACGTCTTCGGTTACGACCTGAGCAAATACGATTTCTTCTTCGTCTGCACCGGTGGCCGTCCCTCCTACGACTACGCGGGGCTCGGTTACGTGGGCGGTGTGGGATATCACCTCGCGAACAGTTACTTCGACGTCCGGACCAGCGCGCATGAGCTCGGCCACAACCTCGGTCTCGGTCACGCCAACTGGTGGGATTCCGGCGGCCGCAGCACGATCGGACCTGGCAACAACGAAGAATACGGTGATCCGTTCGACACCATGGGTGGCAGCGGCGGCGGCAGCCGGCACTTCAGCGCCAGCCAGAAGAACCGCCTGGACTGGATTCCCGCTGCCGACGCCCTCACGGTCAGCAGCAGTGGCATTTATCGGTTGCACGCGCATGACATCACCGCGGCTCCATTTGGCGTGAGAGCGATCCGCCTGAATCGCCCGAGCGGGAATCCTTACTGGCTGGAGTTCCGCCAACTCTGGACTTCGAACAAGGGATTGATGAACGGCGTGAACGTCCGCTGGGCCAGCGGCAGTTCGCAGCTGCTCGACATGACCCCGGGATCCAGTGCCGGAAAGGACGACCATTCGCTCACCATCGGCCGGACCTTCAGCGATCTCGCGAACAACATCCACGTGACGCCAACGCGCAAAGGCAACACCTATCCCGAATCACTGGACCTCGCGATCAACTTCGGTCCCTTCCCCGCCAACCAGCCTCCCATTGCGGTCGCCAGCGCCAGCGCAGCCACCGCAGCGACGGCGCAGAGCATCACCTTCACCGCCACGGCGTCCGACCCGAACGGCGATACGCTGGCTTACTTCTGGGATTTCGGGGATGGCGACTACAGCGTGGACAATTCCGCCACCACCACGCACAGCTTCGCTGCAGCGGGCGAATACTACGTGGAAGTCACCGTCAGCGACATGAAGGGCGGCGTCGCGCGCGATTCCGTGATTGTCAATGTCGCCAGCCCCACCACCTTCACCATCAGCGGTCGCGTGCTGAATCACGATGGCAAACCCATCACGGGCGTCCGCGTTTCCACCAGCGGAAGCCGCTACGCCTTCAGCGAAAGCGACGGCAGCTACACCATCAGCCGCCTGGCCGCCGGCAGTTATTCGGTCACGGCGCTGGATCCCGTCGCTGACGCGCTCACCTTCGCCACTCCATTCTTCAGCAACCCGATCACGGTCGGACCCGACGCGACGAACATCGACTTCATTCTCACGACCAACCCTCCGCCGAATCTGACTCCGCTCATCGCGGGCAATTCCTCGTGGCGGTATCTCGACGACGGGGGAACTCCCAAAACAAACATCTCACCTACTATTTCAGGAAGAGCTTCAACGTCGCGAATCCCGCAGCCTTCAGCAGCCTGCGGCTCAGCACCGTGTTCGATGACGGTATCGTTGTTTACCTCAACGGCAGTGAAATCTACCGCAACAACATGCCTGCCGGAGCGGTCACCTACCTCACGCAAGCCAGCAGCACGACGGACGCCGGCGATTATGTCGAACAGACCATTTCCCTCGCGAACCTCGTCGCCGGCGAAAACATCATCGCCGCGGAGATTCATCAGGCGAACCGAACCAGTTCCGACATCGCCTTCGACCTCAAGCTCGACGGCGTGACTCAACCCGGCGGAATCAACTACAGCGTAGCCTACCTCACCGCGCCTTCGGCCAATCAGACCTTCGCCAACCCCGCCAGCGTCGCCATCTCCGCCGTCGCGCGGAGCACGGCTGGCTCCGTAACGCGTGCGGAGTTCCTCGTGAACGGCGCGAAGATCGGCGAGGACACCACGTCGCCATTCTCGTTCAGCTGGAACTCTCCCACCGTCGGCACGCACCAACTGACCGTCGTCGCGACGGTTGGGACCACAACGATCACCTCCGCCCCGACCCGCATCGTCATCAACGCCGCGCCCGCGCTGAGCGTCGCACTCACGACGCCCGACGTGGACCAGACCGTCAACCTCCCGGCGATCATCGGCCTCACCGCAAACGCCGCCGCCGGCCCCGCCCCGGTGTCCTCCGTCCAGTTTTTCGCCGACGGAACATCCGTCGGTCAGGACAACTCAGCGCCCTACGCGGCGACCCTCGCGGAGTCTTCCCCCGGACCGAAACAGATTGTCGCGATTGCCACCGACACTCTCGGGAACACCGCGACGAGCGCGCCCGTCACGATCACCTTCACTCAACCGGCAGCCGGCGACCAACTCGTCTCGTTCGGTGACACCTGGAAATACCTCGATGACGGATCCAACCTCGGCACCGCGTGGCGCGCTCCTGCTTTCAATGACCGCAGCTGGTTTGCAGGTCCGAGCCGGCTCGGCTACGGCGGCGATGGCGAGGTGACCACCGTCAGCTTCGGCCCCAGCGCCAGTCAGCGTTACATCACCACCTACTTCCGGCGCGCCTTCACCGTCGCCAATCCCTCCGCCTACAGCAGCGTCCTCCTCCGGCTGATTCGCGATGACGGCGCTGTGGTTTACCTCAATGGCGTCGAAGTCCTGCGCGATAATCTCCCGTCCGGACTCGTGAATTGGAACAGCCTCGCCACGACAACAATCGACGCCGCGGGAGAAACGACACCCGTCGAAGCGCAGATCAACCCGGCGTTGCTAATCGCCGGCACCAACGTGCTCGCGGTCGAAGTTCATCAGGCGGCAATCAACAGCAGCGACGTCGGCTTCAACCTCGCGCTCGTCGGTCTTGAAACGTCAATTCCAGTCCAGCCCGTTTACCTGACACAACCCGGCGCCGGCGCACGCTTCAATACACCCGCTCACATCCAGCTCGCGTCCTACACCAGCACCGAGGGCGGCATGCCGCAGTCCGTGCAATACTACGCCAACGGATCACTGGTCGGCACTGGTCAAGCAACGCCGCCTTACAGCTTCACTTGGAGCAACGCCCCGGTGGGCTCACATCTCCTGACCGCCGTCGCGGCGCGAGCGGGTGGCTCCAGCACCTCGGCCCCGGTCGAAGTCACCGTCGAACGCGCCCTGCCGACGATCATTCCCGTCAACTCTTCGTTGATTGGCCAGAACGCGACGTGGCGTTACTGGGACAACGCCATCCCCGTGACCGCCGGCTGGCAAACGCGCAGCTTCGATGACAGCGCCTGGCAATCCGGCCCGGCGCGCTTCGGCTGGGGATTCGACGCTGAGAACACCACCCTCACGGACGGACGGATCACCCATTATTTCCGCCGCTGGTTCGCCACTCCCTCCACTCCCGCCTTCTACACCGAACTCGCCTTCCTGCTCGCTCGCGATGACGGTGCCGTCGTCTATCTCAACGGCGTCGAGATCTTCCGCAGCAACATGCCCGAAGGTCCCATCACGTCCTCCACGCTCGCCCTGAACTCCGTGAACACGCCCGACGAAACCACCTACTTCGAGCGCGTCATTGCCACAGCTGGCTCCGGAATCGTGACAGGCACGAACCTTCTCGCCGTGGAACTTCACCAGAGCAGCGCTACGAGCTCCGACGGCGGCTTCGATCTCCTGCTCACCGCCTACGGGAATTCCGCCGGGCGAATCTATCTCACCACGCCCGCGCAAGGAGCGACCTTCAACGGCTCCTCCACCGTGGACATCGAGGCGATGGCCAAAGGAGCCGGGACGTCGGCCGTGACAAACGTCGAATTCTACGCCAACGGCGTGAAGCTCGGCGAACGTACCGGCGCGCCGTGGAAGATCAGCTGGAGCAACGCCCCGCTCGGCGTCTTCCAGCTCACCGCGCGTTCCCGCGATGCGCTCGGATTCTCGACCGTCTCGGACCCGATGGAGATCGCCATCGGCCGCGAGCCCGTCACCACCACGCTCGTGCAGAGCAACTCGACTTGGCGCTACTCCGATACCGGCTCGAATCTCGGCACGAACTGGACCCGCCTCATCTATCCTGATAGCGCCTGGAAAACCGGCGTGACCCGCCTTGGCTACGGCGGCGACGGCGAGACGCTGCCTGCCGTCAGCTTCGGCGGCAGCAGCGCGAACAAACACATCACGACGTATTTCCGCCGCACCTTTGTAGTGCAGCCGGGAGCCGTCTACACCAACCTCACCTTCAAGCTCGTGCGCGATGACGCTGCGGTGGTCTGGCTGAATGGCCGTGAGCAATTCCGCAGCAACCTGCCCGAGGCACCCACCGCTATCACCTACCAGACGCTGGCGTCCTCTTCAGTGGGTGGTGCGGATGAACAAACCTTTTTCGCCACCACGCTCCCAGCGACCGACCTCGTCGTCGGCACCAACATTCTCGCTGTGGAAATTCACCAGCAGGCGCCCGACAGCTCAGATCTCGGCTTCAACCTAGAACTCGTCGCCAGCGGTTACGAGGACGCCGAGACGCCGCCCGCCCTCGTCGTGTTCTACGCCGATGATCTCATCGAACTCCGCTGGCCCTCGACGGCCGTGGGATGGCAGGTTTACAGCGCCCCGGCAATCGACGCTCCCGCCAACGGCTGGACCCCGGCCTCTGGATCACTCATCACGGTCAGCGGCCAGAACGTCTTCACCACCGCGCCCGGAGCCGGCAATCAGTTCTTCCGGCTGCGGAAGCAGTAGCGGACTGCATTTCCGATTCGAAGCATCAACGGCCGGCGGATTCACTCCGCCGGCCTTTTACATTCGCAAATCGAAATCTCTCCGATTCGCCTCTAGCCTTGAATGAACCCCGCCCGGCTTCGTCACTAAACACATGCATTCAAACGAAGCCAGTCAGACCACGCGCCGCCAGTTCCTGAAGACCTCCACCGCCGCCACCCTCGGCAGTGTCATCGCCGCACCCGCCATTCTCGGCACGAAATCTTCCGCCGCCTCGCCCGGCGACGAAATTCGCATCGGCCTCATTGGCTGCGGCGGCCGCGGCAGCGAAGCCGCGATGAACGCCCTGCGCGGTGACAAGAACGCCACCATTCACGCCGTCGGCGACATTTACGCCGAGCAGGTCGACTCCAAGCTCGGCCACATGAAACGCGACGCCGATCTCGGTTCCCGCGTGAAGGTCGAGGACAAGAACAAGTTTGTCGGTCTCGACGCCTACAAGGCCGTCATCGACAGCGGCTGCGACGTTGTGATTCTCGCGACGCCCCCCGGATTTCGTCCGCAACACATGAAGGCCGCCGTGGCTGCCGGCAAGCACATGTTCATCGAGAAGCCCATGGCCACCGACGCCCCAGGCCTTCGTTCAATCATGGAAAGCGTGACCGAGGCGAAGAAGCGCAATCTCGCCGTCTGCGCCGGCTTCTGCTGGCGCTACAGTTCGCCGCAGCGTGCGCTCTACGAGAAGATTCACAACGGCGACATCGGCAACATCACTGCGATGTATGGCACCTACAACACCGGCTTCCTCTGGGATCGTTCCAGTCCGAAGGACGTCACCCCGCTCCAAAAGCAGCTTCGCATGTGGATGTATTACACCTGGCTCTCCGGCGATCACATCTGCGAGCAGGCCATTCACGCCGTGGACTGGATGCAATGGGCGATGAAGGACGTCGTGCCCGTGAAATGCGTTGCGCATGGCGGACGCCAGGTGCGCACGGCGGAGAAATACGGCAACATCTTCGACCACTTCGAAATTGTTTACGAATACGCCAACGGCGTGCGCGGGTTCCTCTTCTGCCGCCAGCAGGCCGGTTGCGCGAATGACAACTCCGCCACCTACTTCGCGACCAAGGGCACCGGACGTGACCTCGGCTTCGGCGGCTCGTTGACCCTCGACGAGAAGGGCCAGCGCAACTGGCGTTACAGCGGACCGAAACCGCTGATGTATGACGTCGAGCACGCCAGAGTTTCTCGCCTCCCTTCGCTCCGGCAAGCACATCAACGACGGCGACCGCATGGCCACCAGCACGATGGTCGGGATCATGGGCCGCATGGCCGCCTACACCGGACAGGAGATCACCTACGAACAAGCGCTCAACTCGCAGGAGAAACTCGTGCCGGACAATCTCACGTGGGACTCGCCCGCGCCCGAAGCCAAGGTCGCGATGCCCGGGCAGACGAAGTTCATCTAAGCGCGCTCTGCGAAAACGAAACATCCGAAGGCAGCCATCGGCGCCTTCGGATGTTTTCTTTTCAGAGCGAACCGAGTCGTCGCTCAGTGGTTGAACAGAAATTCCTTCGTGTTGAGCAGCGCCCAGACAATGTCTTCGTAGGCCTGGCGACGGCCGTTGACGGGGTTGCCGTTCGCGTCGCTGCTCTTGTTCAGCCCCTTCTCAATGTGCGCCTTCGCGGCCTGGATTTCCTGCGCGCGCGCATCACGCGAAAACGCCCAGCGGTAGAGCTCGTTCAACTTCTCCTCGTCGCTGCGCGGATCGGCGGCCAGCGCCGCGGCGTGACCTTTGTCGTCCGCGACCTTCGCCTGGATATCCTTTGAGTTTAGCAAATGCAGGCTCTGCGCAAGGCTCGCGTCCGCGCTGCGTTCGCACTCGCAGGCGCTGGAAGATTCCGGGCGGCCGAAGACCTGGAGGAAGTAGGCGTTCGCATTGAAGCTGTTGTCCGGGAGGCAAACCGCGCGCGTGCCGGCAGGTAGACCGTCCCACTTGGCTTCCGATTTGGTCACGAGATTCACCGCATCGTAGAGCACCTCCGCGTTCAGACGCTTCGGGTAGTATCGGGAGTAATTCTGCTTGTCGATCGCGTTGTGCTGGTTCGGCACCGCGCTGAGCTGGTAGGTGTGCGAACGGCAGATGTTCCGCACGAGCGCCTTCAAGTCGTAGCCGCTTTCCACGAAACTCTTCGCCAGCGCGTCGAGCAACTCAGGATTCGTCGGCGGATTCGTCTCGCGCAGGTCGTCCTCAGGCTCTACGAGACCGCGATTGAGGAAATGTTTCCAATAGCGATTCACCAGCGACTTCGCGAAGTAACGGTTATCCTTGCTGGTCATCCAATCGACGAGCGCGAGACGTGGATCGTCATCCGGAGCGAGTTTCGCGACCGGCGCGCCAAGGCCAGCCGGCTTCACCGGAGCTTTATTCTTCTTGTTGATGCCTTCCGCGTTGCCGCGCTTGTGGAAGATGATTTCCTCGCCCGGCTGTGAACCGCCCTTGCGTCCGACGCGGCTGAAGAACGCGCCGTAGCTGTAGTAATCCGCCTGGCTCCACTTCTCGTAGGGATGATGGTGGCACTGCGCGCACTGCAGGCGCTGGCCGAGGAGCAACTGCGCGGAATCTTCCATCTGCATCGTCGTGGTGCTGACCTGACGATACCAGGCGACCGGCGGGTTCTCCGCGATGTCGCCGGACGCCGCAACGATCTCGCGCACGATTTGATCGAACGGTTTGTTGGCAATGAAGCTGTCGCGCAGCCAGCCGTGGAAAGCATACGTGCCGCGTGCGTGACTGGCGTCACCGCGCTTGTTGCGGAAGAGCGCCGCCCATTTGTTCGCGAACAACTCACCGTAGTCCGGACTGTCGATCAGCGCATCGATCAGCTTGTCGCGCTTCGCCGGATCGTTGTCCGCAGTGAACCGCTGGGTTTCGGCGGGCGTCGGCAAACGACCCGCAATGTCCACCGTCACGCGGCGCAGGAACGTGGCATCATCGCTCAGTTCGCTCGGCGGCATGCCGACGGTTCGGAGCTTTTTAAAGACCTGTTCGTCGATGAAGTTCCTGGCGATGGGCAGATTCTCCACCGGCGCGCCCAGCGGAATCGTCGCTCGGAACGTCGCGACCTTGCCCTGATAGCGGACCATCACTGCGACGTCGCCGGGCTGTTGGAAGAGCTTCACGAAACCAGTTTCATCCGCGCGCGCCATGTCCTTGTCGTTCGGCTCGTAGAGCGCGCCGCGCGTCACGTCTTCCACGGAACCATCCGTGTAGTGCGCGAGCACGACGAGCTGCTGCTCGCCGCCAAGCGACATGATGCGTTCGCGCGGCAGCACTTCCACGCGGTCCACCGAAGGATCGTTCGTGCTGCCGTAGGGCATGCCCTGCGCCATCCAGCGCACCAACATGCGGTAGTCATCCGAGTCGGGCTCGATGCGCTTGCCGCCGCCATGCGGGAGAATCGCTGCGCCTTTCAGGAGCAGGAGACTGCGATCCGGAGCGGCGGGAAACAGGCGGCGACCGCGCGCTTCCTTGACGAGGTGCTCGTAATCCTCAGCGGGCTCGAAGCCCAGCAGCGAGAGCCGGAATCCGTTTTGTCCGGCAGATTTACCGTGGCAACCGCCGCCGTTGCAGCCGGTCTTGGTGAAGATCGGAGTAATCTGGTTCGGGAAATTGATCGGCACCATCTGATCAAACTTCTCGACAGTGATCGAGATGGAGGAGTTCAGGCCATCGGCGGTTTTTGCGACGACCATCGCTGCGCCGTTGCCAATCGGAGTAACCAGTCCGCCCTTCTCCACCTTCACGACATTCGCCGGCGATGCTTCGTAGGTCACCGTGCGCGTCACGTCGCGGAGCGAGCCGTTCGGCTGGTGCATCGTCACGAGCAACTGCTGGCGGGCATCCGGCCCACGCAGCTTCAACGTCTCCGCCGCACCCGCTTCCGCGCGGGCGTGGATGGACAAGGATGGCTGCGTTGGTTGCGACGTTGCGTTTGCTTCCGTCGCTGCGAACGCGGTGAATGGCGACAGGCAAAACGCGGCGGCCGTCAGCAGCGCCGCGAAGCGGGCGGTTCCAAGATTCAGGTTCAAATTCATACGGAGCAAAAATGGGTGTGGCACGGCTTCAACCAACGAGTTCGCGAATCGGTTGCGCGCCGTCGGGCACGAGGAAGTTCGGGCGACCCGTCAGATCGGGGACGGTCACCTTGTTCACGTCGATGCCGAGATTGTGATACAGCGTGGCGAAGACTTCGCCAAAGGTCACCGGACGCTCGTTCGGTTCGCCGCCGAGACGGTCCGTGGCACCGATGACTTGGCCGACCTTCATCCCACCGCCGGCCAACACCGCGCAACTGGCGCGCGGCCAGTGATCACGTCCGCCGTCTTTGTTGATGGTCGGGGAGCGACCGAACTCGCCCCAGACGATGACGCTCACGTCATTTTGCAACCCGCGCTGGTGCAGATCTTGGATCAACGCGGTGACACCTTGATCGAGCATGGGCAGATCCTCTCGCGCGTGCTTGAAGTTGTTCCCGTGATAATCCCAGAAGCCATACGCGACCGTCACCACGCGCGCACCGGCCTCGACGAGACGGCGGGCGACGAGGAACTGCTCGTTCATCATCGGAGCCGCGTCGCCGTGAACTTTGTGGTCGCCCTTGCCGTAGGCTTCGATAATGCGCTTGTCCTCGCGCTGCACGTCGAGGGCTTCGAGCAACTTGCTGGAGGTCAACACGCCAAACGCCTGCTGGTTGAAGGCGTCCATTCCGTCCATCAGACCGCTGCCGTCCACGTCGCGACGGAACTTGTCGAAGTTCTCGAGCAGATGCTTGCGGTCGGCAAGACGATCGAGGGTCACGCCGTTGAGCACCATGTCCGCTTTGCCCTCGCCGGCCGGGCGGAAGGAATTATGGCCCACGCCAAGGAAGCCGGGCGTCGCCGCGTTGTACGGCCGGTGCTGCATACGTGGTTCGAGACCAACGAACGGTGGCACCCCGGGATTTGCCGGACCGAGAACCTTCGACGTGACGGCACCGAAGGTCGGCCAACCGCCGGGCGGCTGGTTGTTCTTCCGGCGACCAGTCATGCACATGAAGTCCGAGTGATCATCCACCGCGTCCGAGATGGAGCGAATGACCGCAAGCTTGTCGCAGACAGTGGCGATCTTCGGGAGATGCTCGCAGACTTGCAGACCGGGAAGATTCGTCGAGATGGGGCGAAACTCGCCGCGAATCTCCGACGGCGCGTCGAGCTTGAGATCGAAGGTGTCCTGATGCGGCGGGCCGCCCGGCAGGTAGATCATGATGACCGCTTTGTGCGACTTGCGGATGCCCGCGGCCGATTCGGCCTGGAGCAACTGCGGCAACGCCAGCCCGCCCATACCCAGAGCGCCGATCTTGATGAAGTTGCGACGCGACAGACCATCGCAGAAGCGCCGGGAACCTTGAGAAGTATTGAATATCTTGAGCATGCGAATGGCAGCAAAGGCACGAAGGCGCTAAGGACTTTGATATCGGGTGTTCAGCACCCGTTGAATGCCGTGTTTGATCAGTTCGGAGTTGAAGTTTGGGGGGCCAGCGGGGGGGAGGGGCTTCGGGGTGTGACCGGCTCTGCCGCCGGCAGTCACGCGGCTTTCAATTCGATTAACAACCGACCTTCAATGATGATATCCGCGCGAAATCCAGGCCCGCGACCGCCGGTTCCGGGGCCTGCCGCTCGGGCAACCACGATTCCAGCTCTCGCGTCATCGCGGCTTCGTAAACACTCTCCAACAATCCCGGCCCCAACTCCGCGTACCTCGAACGCAGCGTGCCAGCCCGCAGGTCTCCGCTCGGGACCACGTGCGTCGTTCTTGCTTCAGGATGTTCTGTTCGAGTTTCAATTCGCTTTCAGTTCGCGCCTTAGCGTCTTTGTTGCTACCCCACCAACTCCCGCAGCGGCTGAAGGCCGTTCTCGACGAGAAACTGCGGGCGACCAGTCAGGTCTGGAACCGTCGTCTTGTTCACGTCGATGCCGAGACTGTGATAGAGCGTGGCGAAGACTTCGCCGAACAGCACCGGACGTGAGGCTGCTTCGCCGCCGAGACGATCGGTCGAGCCGATGACCTGGCCGTGCTTCATCCCACCGCCAGCGAGCAACGCGCAGCTCACGCGCGGCCAGTGATCGCGTCCACCGTCCTTGTTGATCGTCGGTGTGCGACCGAACTCGCCCCAGACCACAACACTCACGTCTTTATCCAAACCACGCTCGTGCAGGTCGGTGATGAGCGCGCTCAAACCCTGGTCGAGCAACGGCAGATCCTGACGCAGCGCGCCGAAGTTGTCGCCGTGATGATCCCAGCGGCTGAACGCCAGCGTCACGCAGCGCGCCCCCGCTTCAACGAGACGTCGGGCGATGAGGAAATGTTCCATCAGCTTCGGGCCGCCATCGTCGCGATTGCGCGGGTCGCCCTTGCCATAACGCTCCACGAGCTTCGGATCCTCGTTCTTCAGATCGAGCGCGGTGACGAGCTTGCTGGAAGTCAGGATGCCAAACGACTGCTGTGTGTAGGCATCGAGGCCGGACATCTGTCCGCTCGAATCCACGTCCCGCCGGAAACCATCGATGGCCGACAACAGCGAACGCCGATCCGCGAGGCGGTCGAGCGTGATGCCGTTGAGAATCATGTCGTCCTTGCCAGCGCCCTTGTTGATCTCGAATGGCGCGTGGGCCGAACCGAGAAATCCCGCCACGCCGTTGTCCGACCACGGCACGTGACCCATCTTCGGCGCGAGCCCGACAAATGGCGGAATAGACGGATCGCCGGAGCCTTGCAGCTTCGCGAGCATCGACCCCATCGACGGCCAGCCGCCCAACGGTTGATTGCGGTTCAGGTGACCGGTGTAGCATTGGAACGACTCGTGGCGATCCTCCATGCCGACCATCGATCGGATGATCGTGCACTTGTCCATCACCTTCGCGAGACGCGGCAGGTGTTCGCATATCTCAATGCCGGGAACGTTCGTGGGAATCGCCTTGAACTCACCGCGCACTTCGCTCGGCGCGTCGGTCTTGAGATCGAACATGTCCTGATGGCTCGGGCCGCCGGGCAGGAAGATCATGATGACCGCCTTGTGCGAGCGCTTGATGCCGGACGCCGCTTCAGCATGGAGAAGTTGCGGCAACGCGAGGCCGCCCATCGCGAGCCCGCCAATCTTCAGGAAATTCCGCCGCGACACGCCGTCGCAGAAGTGACTTCCCGAGTTGGCGAGGATTTTCAGCATAGGGTCGGCAACGAAGGCGCAAAGGCGCGATGGGAATTGGCCTGGATGTTCGAAACCAAGCGGGCGTTCGCAATCGATGTCTGTCGCAAGTTCACTTCGATTTCTCTCTCTTCGTGTCTTCGCGCCTTTGTTGCTAGCCCACCAACTCCCGCATCGGCTGGAGGCCGTGATCGACGAGGAACTGCGGGCGGCCGGTCAGGTCGGTCACGGTCGTCTTGTTCACGTCGATGCCGAGGTTGTGATACATCGTCGCGAAAACTTCGCCGAACTGCACCGGGCGTTCGTTCGCTTCGCCGCCGAGACGATCCGTCGCGCCGATAACCTGCCCGTGCTTCATGGCGCCGCCCGCGAGCATCGCGCAACTGACGCGCGGCCAGTGATCGCGTCCGCCGTCTTTGTTGATCGTGGGCGTCCGGCCGAACTCACCCCAGACGATCACACTCACGTCCTTGTCGAGACCGCGCTGATGCAGGTCTTCGATCAACGCGCTCACGCCACGATCGAGCAGCGGCAAGTCCTGACGCAGCGCGCCGAAATTATCGCCGTGATGATCCCAGCGGCTGAAAGCCAGCGTCACGCAGCGCGCACCCGCCTCCACGAGACGCCGGGCGATGAGCATGTGCTCCATCATCTTCGGACCGCCGTCGTCGCGATTCTTCGGGTCGCCTTTGCCGTAGCTTTCGCGCACGCGCTTGTCTTCCTTCTCAATGTCGAGCGCGTCGAGGAGCTTGCTGGAAGTCAGAATGCCGAACGCCTGTTCGTTGAACGCATCAAGGCCGCTCATCATGCCGCTGCCGTCGATGTCGCGGCGGAACTGGTCGAAGCTGGTGAGCAGATTGCGACGGTCGGCGAGGCGATCGAGCGTCACGCCGTTCAGCACCATGTCATCCTTGCCGCCGCCTTTGTTCGGCTGAAAGGGACTGTGCGCCGGCCCGAGGAATCCGGGTTCGCCCGTGCGCGCCAACGCATCTCGCCCATCTTTGGCGAGAGCCCGACGAACGGCGGGAGCGCGTTGTTGACCGGCCCCTGCACTTTGGAAAGCACCGCGCCCAGCGACGGCCAGCCGCCAGACGGTTGATTGCGATTCGGTCGACCGGTCAGGCATTGGAAAGCATCGTGATCATCGAATGCGCCGACCATCGAGCGGATGATCGTCGCCTTGTCCATCTGCTTGGCCAGCAGCGGGAGATGTTCGCAAATCTGGATGCCGGGAACGTTCGTGCTGATGGGCTTGAACTCGCCGCGAACCTCCGAAGGCGCATCCATCTTCAGGTCGAACATGTCCTGATGGCTCGGGCCACCCGGCAGAAAAATCATGATGACCGCCTTGTGCGACCGCTTGATGCCGGATGCCGCTTCGGCCTGAAGAATCTGCGGCAGAGAGAGTCCGCCGAGGCTAAGCGCACCAATCTTCAGGAAGTTGCGGCGGGAAACCCCGTCGCAGTAACCGGAGCGTTGTGGTTGTGATCCGAAGATGGTCAGCATAAGCGTCGTAAAGCCATGAGGCTCGGGAGAATTTGACCGGGCTGTTTCTGACCCTATTCAAGCCAATTTCGTGCCGAAGACAAGCGTCGAATCCGGCAAAAGGGAGCAGGGTTCGGTAAAAGAGGACAAGCCACGAATCCCCGTTTTGCCCGATCACTCCCGGGTGCATTTCTCCGGGCGAAGAACGTCAGTCAGCTTGCTGGTTCACCAGCAAATGTCTTGCGTCGAACAGATGAAGTGCTTGAATGCCGTTATCACCGGTTGTGTTCGGAGCATCCTTTCCGACGACCGATCTCTTGAAACGGTTCTATGCGCAACACGCAAAAGTCGTTATGAGCAACGAGGCTAAACAAGTCCCCTACCCTGGCATCCCCACTACTTCCGACGGCGCTGGTGGCGTCGTTTGGGTCGACACCCACATCACCCACGGCGCGTGCGCGTATCCCATTACGTCTTCCACGACGATGGGCACGGGCTACGAGACCGAGGTGTCCAATGGCAAAAAGAATCTCTGGGGCGACACCATCACCTTCGTGCAGCCGGAATCCGAGCATTCCGCCGCCACGACCTGCGAAGGATTCGCGCTCGCGGGCGGTCGCGTGACGAACTTCACCTCCGGCCAGGGCCTAGTACTGATGAAGGAGGTGCTCTACACCATTTCCGGTAAGCGCCTGCCCATCGTCTTTCACATCGGCGCGCGCGCGCTCACGTCGCATTCGCTGAACGTTCACTGCGGTCACGACGACGTCATGAGCGTCGCGGATTGCGGCTGGGGAATCCTCTTCGGCCGCAACGCCCAGGAAGCCTGCGACCTCGCGCTGATTTCCCGTCGCGCGGCGGAAACGTGCGAGACGCCGTTCATGAACGTGCAGGACGGCTTCCTCACCACGCACACGATCGAGAACGTCTTGCTGCCCGAACCGGAATTCATGAAAGCCTACATGGGCGACCCGATCGACAAGCTCCGCTGCCTTTTCGATCCGCGGAACCCCATCATGACCGGTGTCGTGCAGAACCAGGATTCATACATGAAGGGCAAGATCGCCCAGCGCCATTTCTACGACCAGGTTCCAGCCGCCGTGCAGGAGGCGATGGATGAGTTCTACAAGAACACCGGCCGCCGTTATCAGATGGTCGATTGCTACCGGATGGAAGACGCCGACTTCGCCATCGTGGGCATGGGCGGCATGATGGAAACCGCGCAGGCTGCCGCCGATTACATGCGGGAGGAGATGGGCCTGCAGGTTGGCGTCGTTCACGTGACGTCCTTCGCACCGTTCCCGTCCACACAACTCGTCGCCGCGCTGAAGGACGTAAAAGCCTTCACCGTCGTCGAGCGCATGGATAATCCGCTCGCGCAATCCAACCCGCTGGTGCAAGGCATCAAGGCCGCCTTCGCCGACGCGCTGATCGGCCTGAGCAGCGGTTCCAACGGCGAGTTCAAGTATCCGGCCATCACGTCCATCCCGAAGATTTATTCGTCGTCCGCCGGCCTTGGTTCACGCGACGTGCGCGGCGGTCACTTCATCTCGCTCGTGAAGAACATGCTCGCGGATCAGCCGCGCGAATTCTCCGTGCTCGGCGTGAAGCACTCCCTCGCGCTCGCCGACGGTGAAGACCCGGACCTGCGTCCAGACGGCGCGTTCTCCATGCGCGGCCATTCGGTCGGCGGCTTCGGCAGCGTCACCACGAACAAGCTCATCGCCGGGTTCGTCGGCGAGTTGTTCAACCTCCACGTGCAGGCGTATCCGAAATACGGCTCCGAAAAGAAGGGTTTGCCCACGACTTATTATCTCACCGTCGCTGACGCGCACATCCGCACGCACAGTGAGTTGAACTACGTCGAGTTCATCCCACTGAACGACGTGAACGCCTTCAACCTCGGCAACCCGCTCGACGGCATCGCGAGCGACGGCAGCGTGTTCATCCAGAGCCCGGAGACGGATCCCGCGAACGTCTGGCGTGACATCCCGGCCTACGGCCAGAAGCTCATCCGCAACAAGCGGCTGAAAGTTTACTATCTCGACACCGTGAAGATCGCGAAGGAGATCGCGACCGATGCCGATCTCCAGCAGCGCATGCAAGGCGTCTGCCTCGTCGGCATCTTCATCAAAGTCACGCCCTTCGCCGCGCGCGCCCGCATGGGCGACGAGCAGGTGCTCGAATCCGTCGAGAAATACATCCGCAAATACTTCGGCAAACGCGGCGAACACGTCGTGCAGGAAAACCTGAAGTGCGTGCGCGAAGGCCTGAAGAACGTAATGAGCATCCCCCACGAAATCATCGTCAACGGCGCTCCGGTGGCGAAGGCGAAGGACGAAGTGGTGTTTGCGAAGTAATTTCCGGAGAAACCGCGAGAACCAAAAAACTATGCCTCCTACGCTTGAAACTCCGACGGCCCAACGCGTCAACCGCGTTCCGATCACCAACGATGTCCTCGACGTGCAGGACTTCAACGAACGCATCGTCGGCGCCTACAACGACGGCTCTGCTGAACTTGGCCTGCCCGCCGACACCTCGACCCTGCGCTCGTTCATCCCCGCCGGCACCGGCGTGTTGCGCGACTTCTCCTACATCGCGCCCGAGATTCCGCTGCTCAACAGCGAGAACTGCGTCGGCTGCATGGAGTGCGTGACCGAATGCCCGGACACCGCGATTCTCGGCAAGGTCGTGCCCAAGGCGAAGCTCGAGGCCGAGCTGGAAAAAATCTCCGACCCCGCCGAACGCGAGCATTACCGCAAGCAGTTCGGCAAGACCACGAAGTATTGGAACGTCTACGAGAAGAAGGGCGCGGAGCCCGGCTACTTCGGCATCTTCATCGACCCCACGAAGTGCAAGGGCTGCGCCGAGTGCGTGGACGCGTGCGGCAATCACGGCGCGCTCTCAATGCTGAAGAAGGACGAGCCCACGCTCAAGCGCTTCCAGCGCACCTGGGGCTTCTACAAGCGCATGCCGGAGACGCCGAAGGAATTCATCAACGAACGCCTGCTCAGCGACATGATGCTCGCCGAACGTTCCCTGCTCTACGTCGGCGGTGCCGGCTCCTGCATGGGTTGCGGCGAAGGCACCGCGCTCCGCATGATGCTCGCGGCGACCGGCTTCGTTTACGGCAAGGAAAACATCGGCATCGTCAACTCGACGGGTTGCTCGACGGTTTATGCCTCCACGTATCCTTACAATCCGTATCTCGTGCCGTGGACGAATTCGCTCTTCGAGAACGCGCCCGCCGACGCGATGGGCATCCGCGCGCGCTGGGATCAGATGGGCTGGAACGACAAGAAGCTTTGGGTCATCGGCGGCGACGGCGCGATGCTCGACATCGGTTTCCAGTCGCTCAGCCGCATGCTCGCGTCCGGCATGAACATCAAGGTGCTCGTGCTCGACACGCAGGTTTACTCGAACACCGGCGGCCAATCATCCACCGCGACCTTCATGGGCCAGAACACGAAGTTCTCCGTCCACGGCAAGGTCATCCCCGGCAAGGTGGAGCGCCGCAAGGAGCTCGCCCAGATCTGCATGATGCACCCGAACACCTTCGTGGCGCAGACCAGTTGCGCGATGCCAAACCACTTCTACAAAGCCATCATGGCCGCGAACGAATTCGACGGCCCGGCGGTGGTCAGCGTCTACACCACGTGCCAGCCCGAGCACGGCGTCGGCGACAACATGGCCGCGCAGCAAAGCAAGCTGGCTGTCGATACGCGCACCTTCCCCGTGCTGATGTATGACCCGAGCAAGGGCTCGAAGATCGCGGAGCGCCTGAGCCTTCAGGGTAATCCCTCGCCGAAGGAAGATTGGTTCAAGGATCCGAAGACGGGCGAGCTGTTCGACTTCGTGATGTTCGCCCGCAGCGAAGGCCGATTCTCGAAGCACTTCGACAAGGACGGCACCCCGAGCGAAACCATCCTCCGCGCCAAGCAGGAACGCCTCGACAACTGGCGCACGCTGCAGGAACTGGCGGGGATTATCTGACTGTGCGCGGGCGTCGCCCGGCAGGTCCTACTCTTCAATGACACAAGGCCGGGCGTTGCCCGGCCTTTTCATTCCACCATCAACCGCCGATCAACTCGCGCACCTTCGGCCCGATCTCCCCGCCGCGCATCAGGGATTCGCCGACGAGGATCGCGCCCGAGCCGCAGGCTTTGAGGCGCTCCACATCGGCGCGGCTGAAGATGCCACTTTCGGCGACGAGCAGTTTTTCCCGACCACCCGGACTCGCCCAAAGCTTCTGCGCGAGCCGTTCAGTCGTGGCGAGGTCCACCTTGAAGGATTTCAGATCGCGGTTATTCACGCCAATGAGCTGGGCGTTCGCCGCCAGAGCGCGGTCGAGCTCCGCTTCGTCGTGAACCTCCACCAGTGCCGCCAGTCCCGCCGCCGAGGCCAGCGCCTGGTAATCGCGGAGCTGCTGGTCATCGAGGATCGCCACAATGAGCAGTATGGCGTCCGCGCCCCATTCAATGGCTTCGAGGATCTGCCGCTCGTCGATGATGAAATCCTTGCGCAGCAGCGGCACCTTCACCGCCTCGCGAATCTGCCGGAGATAATCGAGCGAGCCTTGGAAGAACTTCTCGTCCGTCAGCACGGACAGGCAGCTCGCGCCCGCCGCTTCGTATTCGCGCGCAATGCGCACCGGCTCGAAGTTCTTGCAAATCACGCCCTTGGACGGCGACGCCTTCTTCACTTCAGCGATGAGCGCCACGTCACCACGTCGCGGCGAACGCAACGCGGCGAGAAAGTCACGCCGCTCATTGCGCTCCAGCATGGCATCCGACAAATCGCCTGCCGCAATCCGGCGCTCCGGCAACGCGGCGACTTCGATTCGTTTCTGGGCGACGATGGTGTCGAGGATGTTCATCGTTTACTCCTCCTCATCCTTCACGCCCTGTATGCGCTTGAGCGGGCAGCCAGCGCGGAGCCAGCCGTTGACGAACGGATCGAGGTCGCCATCCATCACACCCTGCACGTCGCTTGTCTGCACGCCGGTGCGGAGATCCTTCACCATGCGATACGGCTGGAAGACGTAGCTGCGAATCTGATTGCCCCAGCTCACGCTGCCCTTCTCGCCGTAAAACCGTTCCATCTCGCCCTTCGCCTGATCGAGTCGCAGCGCGTAGAGCTTCGAGATGAGCATCTGCAACGCGGTGGCTTCGTTCTGCGCCTGGCTGCGTTGAGCCTGCGATGCAGCAACGAGGCCGGTCGGCAAATGCGTGAGGCGCACGGCGGTTTCGACCTTGTTCACGTTCTGACCGCCCTTGCCTCCGGAGCGATACGTGTCGCGCTGGAGTTCGCTCTTGGGAATCACAATGTCCGTCTCCATCAGGTCGCTCAGCTCGGCAATCGTATCCACGCTGGAGAAGCTCGTGTGACGACGCTTGTTTGAGTCGAACGGCGAGATGCGCACGAGACGATGCACGCCGCGTTCGGCCTTGCAGAAGCCGTAGGCGTTGTCGCCCTCGACGCGAAACGTCACACTCTTCAGTCCGGCAGAATCTCCGGCGAGCGCGTCGGTGACTTCCCATTTCCAGCCGCGTGAATCGAACCAACGACCGTACATGCGCGAGAGCATTTCCGCCCAGTCCTGCGCCTCAGTGCCGCCGGCACCGGCGTTGATGGTGAAGATGCAGTTGCACTTGTCGTGCGGACCATTGAGCAGGACGCGGAGTTCGAGCGCTTCAAGTTCCTTGAGTAGCTTCGTGGCGTCGGCGGACACCTCGATGGCGATCTTCGACTTGGACTCCTCCGCCTCGGCCTGGGCGAGCTCGACCATCACATTGAGGTCGTCCAACTTCTTCTCGCCTTCAATCAGCGGGTCCATCCGTTTGCGAATGGAGGCGCCTTCATCGATCAGCTTCTGGGCCTGCTCGCGGTTGTTCCAGAAGGAATCCGCGGCCATCAGCGAGTCCAGCTCGCCCATCCTTTTTTTCAAGCTGGCGACGTCAAAGAAACCTCCGCAACTGGGAGATCTTTTCACCGGCGGCGGACAACTGCGTATGGATGACGTCGAACATAGGCGGGGAGGCTACGACAGCGCGAAACCCAGCGCAAGTTCCCGCACGGCCCATTGAATCAGGAAGAACCTTGACGCCTCCACGCGCCCCCAGTAATCACTCGCCCCGGAGAGCACGCTCAGGGCGCAGGGAATTTTCCTGTGCGACGCGATGCACTCATTGCCGAACCATTCAAACCCGGAGTCCGCCATGCCCAAGAAATCAACGCTCAATCCCGCCAAAGCCGCTGCCGCCGCACTCAACGCCGCAGCCGCGCCGCCCACGATCAAGAATGCCGTCTGGAGCAACAACAATGCGGCCTGCGTAAACACTTGGTTCTGCCTGAGCGCCCAAACACTCGGCCAGTTCGACGCTTCGTTCGACGACGCCGAGACGCTCCAAATGAACGAGCTCGCCTACTGGAATGATCTCGCCGGCCCGGACAATCGCGAAGTCGAGGCCGCTGCCCTCGCCGACATCATGACCAAGCTCTTCACCAACATGCTCGGCGCGCGCTACGAAACCGGCCAGAACTATGCCTCCGCCGTCGTCGCCATGACCCTCATCCTCACCGACGCGAAGAAGACGGTGTGCGAATTCGCCGCCGTCGTCGACGAACTCCACTGCTTCACCACCGAACGCTGAATCATGAATGCTCGCACACCTTCCCCTGTCGCTCGTCTCGCCTGCGCTTTCGCGCTGGCCATTCTCGCCAGCGGAGCCTTCGCGCCATCCGTCCAGGCACAAGCCACCACGAACAGCATTCCGCTGAACCGCGTTCCGGCGAAGGTTCTCAGCGCTCTCGGCGATCAGGATACTTTCAACGCGCTCGCCCAGCCGCTCATGCAGCGCGTGCTCCAGACCACGCACACGAACGCGCTGCTCGGCTTCATCAATGACTGGAACCTGCGCCCGAAATTCTTTCACGCCCGGACGGTGCTTCGGACGACGCCGTGCTCGGTCTCGAATATCACTTCCAGAAATCCATCGCCAACCGGGTGTTCGATGACTCCTGGAAAAACCCGATGGGCATCTCGCTCGCCTTCGAAGCGCAGGGCGACATCGCCGTGGAAGCGAAGAAGAATCCGAACAACCTGCTGGAGACGAGCGCGCAGCTTCACCTCTTCCAGGGCATCGGCGGCATCGATCCGACTTACGCCAGTTCAGAAGCAGCTGGCGCGGAGTTTCAGCAAGCTCTCATGCAGAACATGCAGGACCAGGAATTCGCCGCTGGCCGCGGCAAAGCCTACAGCGAGTTGGCGCGCAAGCTGACCGCGCACATGGCGCCGCAGTTTTTCTGGGATCTCGCCGGCCACGCCACGCTGGAAGCCGACCAGCAATTCCACGACAAGCAATGGGCTTACGGCGGCAAGCTCTCGTTCGCCTTCCGCGACTGGCGCGCGCAATCCCGCGCCGGCTGGTTCAACGTGTTTGATTACCCGTTCGCGGCGATTCGCTGGCTAGTAGAGAAGGAGGATTTCCAACCCTCCGGCCGCGTGTTTCCGTCCGTCGTGCTCGGGCTCGATCTCGTCGATGGCTCGGACAACGACACGCGCATCGCCATCGATCCGGACACCGACGCCTTCCCGCGCGGTCGGGCCGAACTGGCCTTCAAGACGCGCGTGCTTCGATGGCAGGAACGCCCGCTCTACTTCAGCGCCGCGTATCGTTACTTCCAGGAATTCAGCGCCTCCAGCGCCATCAAAGCCGCCGACCTCGATCGCTCCGAGTATTTCGTGATGCGAATGGACCTGCCCTACCGCTTCAACCTCAGCTACGCCACCGGCAAGCTCCCGCTCGACGCGGACAGCGACAACGTCTACGCGATTGGCTGGGCGCTGAACTTAACCCGGTAATGGCTCGCGACAATAGTTAGGTCTGAAGTTCCCTTTAGAGCGGACTTGCGCTGAGTATCTACCGTGAGCTATTCCAGACGGACATACACATCTCGCGGCTACCCACTGGCGATTATGGAAAAAGTGCTCAAGACATTTATGAATGCCTCGGTGATTCGGGCTGCAGCATCCAGTCCGGAGGGCGGGGTGATGCCTAATCGTCGGTATTCGCGCTTCGTCGTCGCCCGACTGGGCAAGCTGGTCCCTTTGGGAGTGGGCGGGATTGTGCGCACTCGTCACTCCATTGCCCAAGTCACCTAAATCTTCTGGCAAGGGGCCCCTTCTCGTTTTCGCCGATCTCAACCGCACCAGGGCAATGGTTAAACGACGGCGGTCTCTTTACCGCTGCGTCAGGAAATACACTCCCGCCGCCACGCCCAGGCCGAGCATCACCGCGATCAGAATCTTCACCCAGCTCAACGGATACTTGCCCGCGATCGCGCCGGTGTAGCCGTTGATGACGACCTGATAGCGTCTTGCGCCGGAACGCGTAGTTGAGCAGCCACACGGGCACGAGGATGTGCTTGAAGGTCTGGCCCGAGTAATTCGGATACACTTGGAGATTGCGATGCGTGTCGCCCGGCACCTGCGACGCACACATCAAGCGCAGTTCGGAATCCATCTGTGCACGCGCGTGCTTGGCGGCGGCGAGAAGATCGATTTGGTAACGCTCCACCACCCAGCCCGAAAGGAAACCAGCCTTGTACGGCGTGAGATCCTTCGTGGGGAACGGCTCGACCTTGCGCAGCAACTCCGCGTTCACCCCGCGCGACGCCGGCACCAGCTCGTCATCGAAGAAGTGTGAGAGGCTCCCGCTGCTCGGATACCAGCGCACCTTTCGCACTCGCCGGGTCTGGCGCTTGCCTTGCGAATCGGTGTAGGATTCCGACTCCCAGTAGTAATCGCCACTCTCCGCCGTCCACGTCGCATGAACCTGCGCGTCGAACGTCCAGTAAGGGATGTAGAGGCCATGAACCTGATCGGTCATCGCCTTTGACTTGAGCTTGTTCGGCGCCCAGAACCGGCTGCCATACCACTTGCGAATCTCGTCGCGCACCTGCGGCTCAGCCAACTTCATCGGCAGCAGGCTCTCCGGACGGAACGCCTCCTTGATCTCCTCATACGGCACGAGCGCGGAGGAACCGCAGAAATCGCAGCGTTGCGCCACGCGCGTGGCGTCGAAGACCGAGATGGCCTGGCAGCTCTGGCAGCGCACGGAGGTCTTCTTCGCCTGCCAGCCGCGCTGGTCGTCCGGAATGCTGCGGATTGCCGTGGCGAGATCGAGTTCTCGAATGACCTCCTCGCCGCTCGCGTTCAATTCGATCTGCGCCGGAGAAGTTGTGCCGCAGTAAGGGCAAACCAGCTCTTGCTTGCCCGGATTCCACTGTGCCTCGGCCCCGCAGGCCGGGCAGGAAAATTTATGTTGAGCGGTGGCTTGTTTTGAAATGCGAGATTGGTCAGACACGATTAGTCAGGATTCAGCAATAGCTTTCCAACGGTTCAGCAACGGTTCTTTCACACATGCTCCCCAGCCGTCTTTATTAGGAGTCGAGAAGCCAAAGGCCTGAATTTCCTCGTCCGTTAAGATTGCGCCGGTAACTCGCATCAACTCATGAGACAGCTCAGAGGCTCACGCAGCTGATCGACTCTCCAAAGTCATCTGCCTCGGAAGATCTCCCGCAGCCACTCCACCGCCTCGGACAGCGGAGTCGATTGGGTCGGGTATTGGGTAACTATCTCCGACGGCAATGGATCTCCGAGGCCTGTAATCTTTAGGTGAGATGCCGCTTTGTCCCAATCTGGCAGACTAGACGAATGGCAAAGTCTCCACATGTGATCGACGAACTCATCGATTGCCGGATTTGAAACTCGATTGTCGCGCAATTGCGCCCAGGAGACGATTCCGATGGCCGGCAGCTCAAGCGAGAAATCGTTCTTTCCTAATCTCGACATGCGGTCCGATTGGCAATGAGACTTTTAACTCTTCAAGAACTCCTCCATCGCCTGACGCGTAATTCGCCACGCCGTTCCGATCTTCTTTCCCTTGAGCGAACCGTCCGCGAGCGCCGCCATCACGTCGCTCTCCGCCACGCCGAGCACGCGCGCGGCATCGGCCGGGCCGAGCAGTTCGGGCAAGCCCCACCTGCAGCTGGAACGGCGGCGCTCCGCAGCAGCGGTGGCGTTCCAGCGGCCGGGGTTATCTGCGCAGCGCCCATTGCCGCCATCATCTGCTGGCCCATCGCGAGGCCGGCGCCGAGTTGTGCGGCGGTGTTCGCCATGCCGCCGCCTTCGCCGCCCTTGGCCATCGACTCAGCCATCTGGAACTTCACGTAGTCGTTCAGATTCCCAATCGCCGCCATGCTGGAACGCTTGTCGATCGCGCCCTCGACTTCAGGCGGCACGGAGACGTTCTCCACGATGAAACTCGACATCTCGAGGCCATACTTGCTGGTGAGCGCCGGGATTGATGATCGGCAGCAGCGCCTCGCCCAGTTCCGAGTAGCGCGATGCCACGTCGAGCACCGGCACCTTGGCTGACGCGAGCGCGTCGGTGAACACGCTCACGATGCGCGAGCGCATGGTGTCGGCGAATTCATCGAGCCGGAACTGATGGTCCGTTCCGGCCACCTCCTTCAGGAAGGTCCGCACGTCCACAATCTTGAAGTCATACGTGCCGAAGGCGCGCACGCGCACGATGCCGAAATCCGGGTCGCGCAGCATCACCGGGTTGCTCGTGCCCCATTTGTTGCCGGTGAAGGTGCGCGTGTTGACAAAGTAGATGTCCGCCTTGAAGGGAGATTCGAAGCCGTATTTCCAGCCCTTGAGCGTGGAGAGAATCGGGATGTTGTCCGTCTGGAGTGTGTGCTTGCCCGGCCCGAAGGTATCGCCGAACTGGCCGAGGTAAATGAACTGGCACGTCTGCGACTCGCGCACGATGAGCTGCGCGCCGCGTTTGACTTCCTTGTCCTCGTCCGGGAATCGCCACGAGAGCGTGTCGCGGGAGTCGTCTTCCCACTGGATGATTTCGAGGAACTGCGTTTTGAGATAATCCATCAGACCCATATTTAAACCTTTCGTTTCGGTTGCAGGAATCATCGTCTGAAACACGAAACCGAAAAGGATAATTTCCGGGGGGATTTGTAACGGCACAGGCGAGACACGAATTCCACGAATTGGCACGAAACGGAAATCACCATTCGTGGGAATTGGTGAAATGCGTGTCTTATACTTGCAACAATTCCTGGATGTCCTCCCAGCTCAGCGCGTCCGTCAGCTCCTCTTCGCTGCCGAGCGTGGCCTTGATGATGTCGCGCTTCTTCTGCTGTAGCAGGAGAATCTTCTCCTCGATGGTGTCGCGCGTGATCAGCTTGTAGCTCGTGACGACGCGCGTCTGGCCGATACGATGCGCGCGGTCGGTCGCCTGATCTTCCACCGCCGGATTCCACCATGGATCGAAGTGAATCACCGTGTCCGCGCCCGTGAGATTGAGACCGACACCGCCCGCCTTGAGACTGATCAAGAACACGGGAATCGTCGCCGTCTTCTGAAACCGTTCCACCACCGCGCCGCGATTCGTCGTCGAGCCGTCGAGGTAACAGTATTCGATGCCTTCCGCCGTGAGCCGCTCCTTGAGCAGCGTGAGCATCGAGACGAACTGACTGAAGACGAGCACGCGATGCCCGCCATCGATGACTTCCTCCAGCAATTCGCCGAACAGATCCAGTTTGCCGGAAGCATTCGCCGGCTCCACGCCATCCAGCTTCAGCAGCCGCAAGTCGCAGCAAACCTGACGCAACCGCAGCAGCGCGCTCAAGACGACCATGCGGCTCTTCGCGAGTCCCTGCGCACCGACCGCATCGAGAACTTCCTTGCGGCTCGCCTCAATGACCTGCTGATACACCGCGCGCTGGTCCGAAGTCATTTCGCAGAAGGAAACTTGTTCCAGCTTTGCCGGTAGATCGGCGGCCACGTCGCGCTTCAAGCGGCGCAGAATGAACGGACGCAATCGTCGCGAGAGTCGGCTGGCCGCATCGGAATTCTTGTCGCGGGTGATGGGCAGCTCGTAGCGCTCGCGGAAATCCTGCGCCGTGCCGAGGTAACCAGGCATGAGGAAATCTAAGATGGACCACAGATCCAGCACCGAGTTCTCCATCGGCGTGCCGGTGAGCACGAGCCGATACTTCGTGCGCACCGCCTTCACCGCCTGCGCGTTCTGCGTCTGGCGATTCTTGATGTGCTGCGCCTCGTCCAGCACCACGGTGTCGAACTCCAGCCCGCGATATCTCTCCGCGTCACGACGGATGAGCGCGTAGCTCGTCACCACGATGTCGCTCTCCGCAATCTGATCGAAGAGCCGGTGTCGATCCGGCCCGTGCAACGCGAGCACGCGCAGGTTCGGCGTGAACTTCTTCGCTTCAGCGACCCAGTTGAATACGAGGCTTGTCGGACAAACGACCAAGGTCGGCATGGTAGCCGACGACGTGAGGAGGCGGTCCGAGCTTCCACAGGCTGGCTCCGCCTCCTCACGTCGGCGGCTACTTAGAAAAGCCAGTGTCTGCAGCGTTTTGCCCAAACCCATTTCGTCCGCGAGAATCCCGCCAAAGGCGTTCTCGCGCAGGAAACGCAGCCACGCCACGCCGTGCTTCTGATACGGACGCAGCACGCTCTCCAAGTCGCCGAGCGGCGGGCATTCCAGCTTCGCTTCGCCGCTTTGCTTCGCCGCGCGATCGCGCCAGGCCGCCGGCGCCTGAACATTCCAGCCCGCGTGCTGTTTCAGCGTTGATTCGAGAAAGCCCGCCTGCGTGCTGCTGATGCGGTAACCCTGACCATGCTGTTGCGGTGAGCAATCGAGCAGCACTTCCTGAAGCTCCTCGACCGCGCCGGTGTCGATGACCGCCGTCTTGCCGTTCCGTAGCCGCGTGTGTCCCTGGCCGGACAAAACAAGGCGCTGGATGTCCGCCGCAGAAAACTTCTCGCCACCGCTCGACTCGAAGACCACGCCGAGATCGAACCACTGCACACCCGACGGCGTGATTTGGAACTTCGGTTCGATGCGCTCGATGTTCTGTTTCGTGCTGCGTTCGAGACGTTCCTCCAGCGTCACGCTCCATTCGCGCTCCAGCTTCGGATATTCGCGCGCGAAGAAGTTCAGCACGGCGTTCTGTCCGTTAAGCTGCAGCTTGCCGTCCGCATCCGGCACGCTGAATCCGCAGCGCTGCAGGCGGGCGAGAGCAGCGCGCTCGGCACTGGCGTCACGAGTCGAGTAACGCGTCGGCACATCTGGGTCGGGCAACCACACGCCTTCATTCGCGGACGTCACACCCACCGTCATGATGCGTGATCCGTAAGTGCATTGAAGCAAGCTGGTGAGCTGGGCGAGCCCGCCCTTGAGATCGAGCAGGAACTTCGGCGCCTGCGGTTCCAGCGTGAAATCTTCGAGTTTGAAGTTCGCCTCCACGCCGCCCGCCGCCTGGAGCTGCGGCCACTGCTGACTGAGAAATTGCGGAACTTGCGCCCGAGTCACACGGACCGGACCGCGGAAGACATCGCCCATCGTCGGTGGAATCCCGAGCGGTTGAATCGTGCGATCACGCCAGACCCAGCCGTTGCCGAGCAGCACAGGAGCCGCCACCTTGTCCTTCAGGGACAGGACAATCTCTCCGTTCGCTTCCAACGTCGCGGTCAGCGGGAGCCTGAGTGGCGTCTTCGTCACCGTCACTTCGGTGGACTTGCCGATCGTGACATTTGGATGATCAGACAGCGCCGGCAGCAGTGCAGCGAAATCCTTGGTCTCGATCTGGATCATCCCGGGCGTCTCGCCGTTCGAAAGCACTTCCAGTTGATCGATGAGTTTCGCGTCCTGCTCGGAGAAGGCGAAGGGCCGCAGCTTCGGCAGCGCGTTCAGCGGACAACGTCCCCCGCCCCACTTGGCTTCGAGCACCAGCACGACTTTGCCGCGCGCGGCCGCTTGCTCGAAGTTCGGCGTGAGAATGATGAAGAGTTCCGCCGGTTCGCCCGTGGCGTCGCGCAACAGCCCGGAGGATTTCCGAGAAGGCGGAGGGGGCGGCACACTCGCGACAGACCGTATTCGTGAAGGCGCGCTAAGGCTCGGTCCTTTCTGGGCTTGCACCCAATGCAGTCCCACCGCGACCGAATGCGCGCAGATGGTTCCCCACTCGCGCGACTCGCGGCAGGAGCAGATGTTCTCGATGTCGATCGGCCCCTTGATGACCAGGCCGGCGCGGAAGGACAGTTCACCCGCCTGCACCACGCCCTTCAAAACAGGCTCTGTCCAGTTCGAGCTCAACACCTGATTCTGCACCAGATAAGCGCGCGCGCGCTTCATGGCTTCCCAGCCCGCGGCTTTACTGAAGAGGGCTTCGGTGAGTTCGATGGCCATGCGCGGCAGGGCTCCTTACAGCGAAATTGTTTCGAGCTGCACCTCGACGGCAGGTTTCTGACCGGCCGGCTTGAGCGTCGTGAACAGGCCACGCCAGAAACCGAGTCCGTAAAAGATGTGACTGGCCACGACCAGCGGCATCGCGAGCAGGCTGCGCACAACTCCTTTACTCGCCATCGAGACGAGTGTCTGCACGACGACGGTCAGCAGATACAACCCGAGCGGTGCGAAGACCACCGGGCCGAGCCACCGCGCAGTAACGAGTGAGGCCTCGAGGTAAACCACGAATAGCGGCGGAACGAAGTTCAATGCAGAACCAGGCGTCGGATGAAGGCGGAATTGCTCAGCGCGACCGCGACCGTAGGTGAAGAGCATCTTGCAGAAGGCGTACAGCGTGGGACGCGGGCGTCGTTCCACGAAGAATTCAGGATCGTAGATGAGCTTCGCGCCGCGCTTTTGCAACTCGTCCATCAGCGCGTTTTCCTCGTTTGGGTAGAGTGATTCGTCGAAGCCGCCGAGCTCCAGAACATCCGCGCGTCGCGCCATCATGTTGCAGAGGATGAGTTCCTTCTCACCGCTCTCTCGCGCGACGCCGACCGAATCGTAGCGCGCGCGGCTGGGCCCAAACGCCAGCCAGCTACTCAGCACCACCGCAAAGACCTGCTCAAGCAAAGGCGCGTCTGCCGGACAAAGATTCGGACCGCCAAGCATCTTCACCGACGGGTTTTTTGAAATGAACGAGCGCGCGGCGCAGGGCATCCGGGCGCGCGACAGCGTCGTCATCGAGGAAGTAGATCAGTTCTCCACGAGCGGCGCGGATGGCGGCATTGCGTTGGACGGCGGGCTGTTTGCCGCGGGCGACGATGATTTCGAGACGGTCCTTCGGATAATCAAGCGCGCGCGCGGCGGTGACGGCGGGAATTTCCGCCTGTCCCGGTCGCGTCGGAATGATGATGGTCACGAATGGAAGCACGTCGCTCACGGCGGCGAAGGTAGAGTTCACGCCGGCCGCTTCAAAGTTCAAAGTGGCCACCCGATGATTCCGCCGAAAAACCTTTGGCGATGCGGACGTGCGCTGGATAGATTGCAGGTATTGGATTCAGCAAACGCAGCGACGAGAGAATTATATGCACAACGTGACTTCGGTGGAATTGACCCGCGACATTGAGGCCGTCCAAATCCCGCACGGGACCACGACGACTTTGCCGAAAGGAACATCGGTGGACATCACGCAAACCCTCGGCGGCACTTACACCGTTCACGCGCAGGGCGCGCTTTTCCGGGTGGCGACCAAGGACGCGGACGCGCTCGGCATCGAGGCGACGACCGAACCGCAATCGACCGGCGGCGAAGTTACCGAGCAACGCATCTGGGACACGCTGCGCACGTGCTACGATCCGGAAATTCCCGTGAACATCGTGGACCTCGGGCTGGTTTACAGCATGGAGATGAAGAAGCTTCCCGAGGGCAATCACAGCGTCGACGTGAAGATGACGTTAACCGCACCCGGTTGTGGAATGGGCGGCGTCATCGCGGGCGATGCGCAGCAGAAGCTGCTTTCACTCGACGGAATCGATGAGGCGATTGTGGAGATCGTCTGGGATCCGCCGTGGCATCAATCGATGATCACTGCGGAGGGACGACGCATCCTCGGGCTGGAGTAGAAGAGACCGCGCGCTGGATCAGGACGGCTTCGCGGCGGCCATTTTCGCGAGCAGACGATCGTTTAATTCCTTTGCGGGATTGTACCCGGAGAGTTTCAGCTTTGTCTGGAAGGCGGCCACCTCGGTCAACCGCGCAAGATCGCGCCCCGGTCGCACCGGAATGATCATGTGAGGAATCTTCACGCCGAGAATCTCGATGAACTGCTCGTCTATCCCGAGGCGGTCCACATCAGGAACCTGTTCCCACGACTTCAGCGAGACGACAAGATCCACGCGTTTCTCCAGACGGATGCATTTCACGCCGAACATCGCGGCGACATTGATGATGCCAATGCCGCGCACCTCCATGTGGTTGCGGGTCAGCTCGGCGCTGGTGCCCATGATGTCGCGGCCGTCCAGCAGCGTGACCTTGGTAATGTCATCCGCAACGAGGCTGTAGCCTCGCTCAATCAGCGCCAGCACGCACTCGCTCTTGCCGATACCGCTCTCGCCTTTCACGATCACACCCACGCCCAGGATGTCCACCATGCTGCCCATCTCCGTGCCGCGCGGGGCGAACATCATCTCCACCGCGAGCGTCGCGAGGTTGATGAACTTCATCGTGATGAGCGGGCATTGAAAAATCGGCACGTTGGCCTTCTCGGCGGCGCGGAGAAACTCGCGGTCCGGCTTGAGGTTCCGGCTGAAGACCACGCACGGGATCTTGTAAGAGAACAGCTCGGCGTAACGCTTCTCCCGCGCCTCGACGGTGAGGGACTTCAGGAAGGTACACTCCGCGGCGCCCATCACCTGGACGCGTTTGCTCGCGAAATACTTCGTGAAGCCAGCCAGCGCCAGACCCGGCCGGTTCACGGTCGGCTCGCGGATGATCCGCTTGAGTCCGCTGGCGCCAGCCACGAGACGGAGTTCGAGAGCACTGGCCTGCTCGGTATAGAACTTCTCAACCGTTACGATGTCGCGTTGCATGGTAAAGTGATTCGTGATTAGTGATGCGTGACTACGGAAGGGGAACCTCGTCGAGGAGTTCGTTCAAGTCTGGAGACAGATCGACTGAAGACTTGCCGTACGGAACCGGTTCTTCACCGAGTGCAAACCCTCGTTGATCCGGAATCATCGTCAGGAGCAATCGGGTTATCTGCGTCAGAAGCGCGAGACGGTGCGCAGTGACCGATTCTCCCAAGACATGCCGTCCTTCGTAATACCAGTGCCGGCTTTCGCGCGATGAACCCAATGAATACTCATAGAATCTCGCCCGATCCTTTCCACTGCCACGAGAGTAGCCCTCAGAAATATTTGCCCCAATGGAACCCACCGCACGGAAAAGCTGATCGGAAAGGGAGAGGGTTCGGCGATCCTGCATCAGTTTAGTGCAGTCAGACCAACCAAGGTCAGCAGAGAACAAGGCAAGTCGGTATGCCTCAACAGTCCACAGCGCATCTCCAGTGATGACGTCAGGCACCGTGATCAACCATTCGCGGAAGTTCATTCAGGCGTCCTGTCAGAATCACGCATTACGAATCACCAATCACATCACTCACATGTTGAACTCGGGACCGAGGTAAATCTCCCGCGCCTTGGGATCGTTCGCGAGGAACTCCGCGCTCCCTTCCACCAGCACCTGCCCCTTGTGAATGATGTAGCCGCGGTCGATCAGCTTGAGCGTCTCGCGGACGTTGTGGTCGGTGATGAGCACGCCAAGGCCGCGTTCCTTCAGGCGGCGAATGATTTTCTGCACCTCGTACACCGCGATCGGATCGATGCCGCTGAACGGCTCGTCGAGCATCAGCAGCTTGGGGCTGGTGACCAGCGCCCGGGTAATCTCCAAACGCCGTTTCTCGCCGCCGCTCAGCATGTAGGCGTAGCTTTTTGCCAGCGACGTGAGATCCAGCTCCTCGAGCAAATATTTCAGGCGTAGCTTGCGCTCGGCGCCTTTCATCTTGCAGGTCTCCAGGATGGCCAGGATGTTTTGCTCGACGGTCAACTTGCGAAACACGCTCGGCTCCTGCGTCAGGTAACCCATGCCGAGACGCGCGCGCTGGTGCATCGGCTTGCGCGTGACAGGCTGATCTTCAAAAAGCACCGCGCCCTCGTCCGGCTTTACGACTCCGACCACCATGTTGAACGTCGTCGTCTTTCCAGCGCCGTTTGGGCCAAGCAAGCCGACGATTTCGCCGGGCTCCACCTTGATGGAAACTCCGTCCACGACCCGACGTTTGCGGTAAGCCTTGGCGAGTAGTTCAGTGCGCAGGAGTGACATGGCAAATTGGGAAAAACTATTTGGCGCCGTCGGGCTTGGGTGCAGCAGGTGGGGCCTGGCGCCGCGGCGGGCCAAATCCCGGTCGGAGCGCGTTCGTGCCGGAGAAACCGCCGCTGACTTCAATCTCCGTCGCCGTCCAGCCCACGGCGTAGCCGGAGGACGTGAGCCGGTTAAACACGAAGTTGGTCGAGAAGAAGACCACGTTCGAACGTTCGATGACCACCAGGTCGCCGGTGACCACCACGGTTTCGTTGCTGGTGGTATAAACCGCCCGATCGCCAATGATGGTCGTCCCGCGCGCCATCATCATCAGATTGGTCTCCGCAATGATCACATCCGGACGAATGCTGAGGTTGGTGGAAGTCGCCGTCGCCGCCGGCTTGGCCACGGCGTTGGTCTGCTGGAAAAGCGTCAGGAGTTCGCACTCCATGTAGAGGTCCGATTCAAAGACCTTCACGGCGTCGCGAAAAACAATGCGGCCAGCCGGCAAATCCAGGTTCACGCCGCCTTCGTTCAACACGGTGAGTTTGCTGGTGGCGACGGGCTTCGCGGCACGCGGTTCCGCGGCGAACAGTGCGGCCACCAGACTGACACCAGCCAGGGCGATAAGTAGAGTTCTCATGGGGTGATGGGGCCAATCAGTTCACGTTGGATGGTCGTCCGCACTTTGTTCGAGATGATCAAGGTCGAGTCTCCCATGCGCGCGAAGAAACCCCGCGCGCCGCGAATCGTCACGCCGCCGCTCATGCCCACGATATCGAGCCGGCCCGTGGACCACGCCACGCGCGCCTCGGCATCGAAGAGACATTCGGGCGCAATGGCGACCAGGTTCGTCTCGCCGCTCCAATCGTAGTGCTCGATCTTCATGCCGTTCACGCGAAAGACCTTGTTCGAAAGATGCTGCCATTCGTTCCCGATGAACATGCCTTTGAGGCGATTGGTCTGGGCACCGCCGGTCGGGGGCAGGACATAAAACTCGGGATACTTCGAGCCGCTCCCGCGAAATCCGGAGCGAATCTGCGCGAAGAGCGGCAGCACCAGCAGCGTCGTCATCACGACCACCAGCGCCAAGGCCGGTGTGCAAAGCTGTCGTTGATGATGTCGTGTCCTCACTCGGAGTATTCCAACACCAGTCGCTGCCACTTGTTCTGCGCCTTGAGAATCAAGCCCACCACCTCGCGCACGGCGCCCTGGCCGCCTTCCGCCTTCGTCACGTAATCCGCGAGCGTCTTCACTTCCTCAATCGCGCTCGGCACGCCCACGGCGACGCCAGCCCGCTTCAACGCGCCAAGGTCCACCACGTCGTCGCCCATGTAGCAGACGTCATCCCAGTCGAAACCGGCGCGCTTCAAGATCGCTTCCACCGCGTCCACCTTGCTGCCTTTGGCCTGGTAGAGGAAATCAATCTTCAGCTCGTCCGCGCGTTGTTGCGTCGCAGTCGACGGACGGTTCGAGATCCAGCCGACTTTGATGCCCGCGCGCTGGAGCAGGCGAAGACCGAGACCGTCGCGAATGTGAAACTCCTTGAACTCGCGGCCGTCACCGATGAAGACCGTCGCGTTCGTCAGCACCCCGTCGACATCGCACAGAAAGATTTTCACCCGGGCCATTTTCGCCGCGAGAGCTTTGGGAAGGGGCTTGGCCATGATTCAATTGCGAACCGCGAGCGCGTGGAGCTCGGAAAGGTTCTTCAGCAAGGCGGGCATCTCCGACAGCGGAATCATGTTCGGCCCGTCGCTCAAGGCTTCCTCGGGCTTCGGATGCGTCTCGATGAACACGCCGTCCGCCCCCGCCACCACCGCGCAGCGTGCGAGCACCGGCGCGAACTCCCGCTGGCCGCTGGACTTGTCGCCGCCGCCGCCGGGCAATTGCACCGAATGCGTCGCGTCGAACACCACCGGAAATCCCGAGCGCCGCAGCGTCGGAATCGACCGCATGTCCGCGACGAGATTGTTGTAGCCGAAAGTCGTGCCACGTTCCGTCACGAGAATCCGTTTGCCGCCGAACTCAGCCGCCTTTTTGACGACCTGTCCCATCTCGGCCGGCGAGAGGAATTGTCCCTTCTTGATGTTCACAATCTTTCCAGTCAGCACCGCGGCTTCGATCAGATCCGTCTGGCGACAAAGGAACGCCGGGATCTGGAGGATGTCCACAATGTCTCCGGCGATCTCCGCCTGACTTTCGTTATGAACATCCGTAAGGAGTGGAACGCCAACCTTGGCCCGAACGTTCGCTAAAATCTCCAACCCGGCATCCAGGCCCACGCCGCGGAACGATTTGCCGGAAGTCCGGTTCGCCTTGTCGAAGCTCGCCTTGAACACGTAAGTGAGCCCGAGCCGCTCGCAGGTTTTCTTCAAACTGCGCGCCACTTGCAGGCAGAGCGCTTCGCTTTCAATCGAGCACGGCCCGGCAATGACGAACAGCCGACGTGATGACTGCAAGGATTTCCAAAGTGTTGCGATAGGATCCGGCACGCGCAGAGGTGTAGCAGTGGAAGCGGGAGCCGTAAAACGCAAAACATCCGGCCTCCCCCGCATGGAGACGATGCAGATTTATCGAAGCCCCGGATTCGCCGCGGCGTCAGTGCCTCCCAGCAACACCAACGCCGGGCGCCCGCGCCGAATCGCGCGTTGAAAACCGGGCGGCCCTTTCGTAAAGACGACAATGCACTTTGTTCGCCAGCACAAGTTCGCCCTGAGCTTCCTCGCGCTGCTCGTCTTCTGCAGCGTCATGGTCATCTGGCAGCTCGATGCCCGGAAGAACGCACAGGAATCGCGTCACGTGGAGCTGCGCGAGGCGATGATTCTCCTGCAAACCGGCGGCTACACCAACCAAGCCGACAAGCTTTACCTGAAGCTGCTCGCTGACATCGATCACCTCTCCGATCGCGAACTGATTGAGGACTGGCAACGCACGGTGATTCTCGTCGACCCCGGCTCCCATCAACCTTCAAATGCCATCTGGCGTTATTACTGGACCGTCCGCAATGCGATGGAACGCCGCGCGGAAAGCATCATCCAGCGAGCACTGAAGCTTTCAGAAGAGGGGGATTGAACCTCGGAGCGTTCACCGAATCGGCGTCCCACGACTCGGAATCGTCCGCACGAGATGGGCGACGATTGCTTCAATCTGCTGGTCATCCAGCGGCCCGCCCTCCGCCTTCGTAAACGCCGGCATCATCGTTCCTGCCCGCCCATGGATAATCCACTGGCGCCAGTGCGTCGCGTCGGTCGGGTGATTCAGCTTTCGCAAATCCGGCACTGTGGAGGCGCGGTGTTCGGAATCATGGCAGACCCCGCAGACGCCCGCGTAAAGCTTCGCGCCGTCCATCACGCCCTTCGCCGGGTCCGCGTGGCACGAGACACATTCCGCTTTCTTGAAAATCGCCTGCCGATCCGCCAGCGCGGTTTGCATGTTCTTCAACCGATCCGCGTCCGCCATTCCGGGAGTCGCTGCCGCCGGCGTAATCGTGGTCTTCACCGACAATGCGTACGGGCCGCCCGTGGTGTCCACGTTCACACCTTTGGACACGATGCCGTTCTTGCCCGCGAGGTCCATCTTCACATCGATGGAACCATTCGTTCCCGGCGGAATGCGCCAAGGCGTTTGTGGCAGCTGGGCGACCGTGCAGAAGCAACTGCTCTGGGCGCGGATGATGTAAACTTCTTCCGGTGAATTGTTCGTGAACCAGAACTTGAACTCCGCGTAGCGCTCGCCGGGTTTGCCGGTGTATTCCTTGGACATGGAATCCCACACCAGTTTGCCGTCCTGCGCGCGCGCGGCATTCGGGGAGAGGCTCAGCACGGCGGCAAGAGCGAGCATCAGTGTTGCGATCGTTTTCATGGAAATGAGCGGGTGATGACGAATCTGTTTCCGTGTGCGCCCAGAAAGCTAAGCACAGCCGCAGCGGATCGACAACTGATGTTCTGGATGTTCGCGTTACGGAATCCGCGTTTCGCTGATGATGCGCTGAATCGCGGTAATCTGCTCTGAACGAAGCTCCCGTTGCGCCTCCTCCTTCGCCTCACTTGAAAGCGCGGTGTCGCCGAGAATCTTCTGCTGCCGCGCGTCGTTGGCCTTCAACAGTTGGTAGATGGGCATGATGGCCTTCGCGGTTCCGCCGAACTGCGTCGCCGTCTGCCGCGCCTTCAAGTAGAGCGGCTCCTTGAGCACGAGAAAATCCTGATACCGCTTCGGACCGAGCGCGTCGCGAATCGCCGCATCCCGCAAGGCCAGATGCCGTTCGCGTTGCTGCGGACTCAAGGCGTCGAGTGTGCCGTATTCCAACTGCATCTGGTGATCAATGGGATCGACGCCCCGGAGAATTTTGCGAAACTCATCCGGCGTCGCGTCCAACCCGCGCAACTCCTCGCGCAGCAAACTGGCGTTCTGCGAATAGCGCAGGAGAAACTCCTCCATGCCCTCCGCGTTGAGCACCCGACGCAGTTCCGAGCGGGTTTGCTCGCGAAGCTTCGCCATCTCCACTGCATTTGGCGCCTGCCCGTCGTTGAATCGCGCCCAGTCGAGACCGCCCGAGCGTTCGCGGGATCTCGCGCTGATCTCCTGCACGGCGTTGTGAACCTCCGGCGGCAGATTGCCGAGCACAGGTCCGGTCAGCTGGACGTTCGACCACAACATTCCCTCGCCCTGCTCTTTCTGCGCGGCTTCTTCGCCGAGATACTTGGTGATTAAAACCCGGCGTTCTTCTTCGAGACTGCGTCCCTTCTCCGGCATCGCGCTCGTGGCAGCGTATTCCAACTCAGACCTCCACCATTTCATGTCGTGCGCAACGGCCTCCTTGAGACGCTTCTTCGAAAAGAGCTCGTTGATGTCCGCCATGACGATGTAGCGAATCTTCTCCTCCGGACAACCCACCGCGCGCAGGCTTTCCAAGTACGTCTTGTAAACATTGGTCCCGCTTTGTTCATCCGCCTGCAGCTGTTCCCAGCTGATGCGCTTGTCGACGAACACCGGCTTCGACAGTTCGACATTCGTGGAAGTAACCACGGTCGCCACCTCGGCCACCTCCGCATTCGTTGGCGCGTTGGTGACGGCCGGAACGACTTCAGCCGGCACGACCTTGACGATGACGTTCGTCGTGGGCGTGGGAATCGGGAACGAAGTGGCGACGAACGCGGGCTGGTTGTTCGACGAAAGGATCAGATAAACGACGAAGCACGCCGCCAGCGCGACGTTCAGGCCGAGAAACAGCCGGAGCAGGTGTTTATCTTGCATACTTCGTCAGACGTTCCTGGACGCTCCGCCTTCAGCTCTGGCTGAGGCGTTGTTTCGGCGCATCGGCCAGCATCTGGTGCGCTTCCGCGAGAATCTGCGGGATGCGTTCCGCGAACGGACTGCGCGCGAGTTGCTGCTGGAGATCCGCATTCGCAACCTTAGAGGCGTTCTCGCCGGGGAACCAGTGATCCGCCTGCCCCAGCAGGTTGTAACGCATCTTGCCCCATGCCACGAGATCGAGCGACTTCGCATACGTCCAGAGCCGGAGAATCTCGACGATGTTGATTTCGCCCGGCACATCGACGTATTCCGGCAAGCCCTCGAACCACCGGCGGCACCAGTCATCGCCCAGCGCACTCGTCATCTCGGCACGCAATCGAGCTTCGATCGGCGCGATGATTTTCGCGGCGTTGTCGTAGTGTTCCAGCGCGCGGATGTGTTCGTCGAAATCAGACGGCCGCGCTGCGCCGCAGCTCAGCGTGTGAACTTCTGGACGCGCGAGGCAGTAGAGGTCGTTGAACTGCATCGGCGTGAGCGGTGCACAGAGCTCGACCAGCTTCTTCGGCGGATCGTAAAGTTTTCCACCCTTGTCGTTCGGGCTGATGATGAACACGCCCATGTCGCGCGCGTGCGCAGCCTCGACGCAACGCCAGTTCAGATCGTTGACGAAGTACCAGTGCAGATTCACGTAGTCGAAGCCGCCGCTCTCGATGGTTTCCATGATGATGTCCGGCGTTGCGTGCGTAGAGAATCCAATGTGTCGGGCGCGCCCTTCCTTCTGCAACCGGCGCGCGGCGTCGAGACAACCGCCTTTACGCAATGACCAGTCGAGGAGCTGCCGGTTGTTGATGCCGTGGAGCGAGAGCAGTTCGACGTGATCGAGACGGAGGTAGTCCATCGACTTGTCGAACGTGTTCAGGAATTCCGCCTGCGTCGCCATAGGAGCGACCTTGGTCTGCACGATCATCTTGTCGCGCGGCAGCGTGGGGAGAATCCGGCCGAGCTGCATTTCCGACGAACCATAGCCGCGTGCGGTTTCGATGTGATTGATGCCGAGGTCGAGCGCGCGACGAATGGTGGCTTCGAGATTGTCCTGATTCTCGGCGGGGATGTCTTGGGGCGGGACATCCTGCCACTTGTATTGGTAGCGCATGCCGCCGCAGGAGATGACCGGCATGGCCAGCTCCGTTCGTCCAAACCGTCGGTATTTCATGGGCGGTGGTTATCGCACGCGCCCATCCGTGAGGCAACAGCAGACCCGGCAACCCGCTCGAAATGCCGCGTTGGCAAGCCTCCTGCAAGGCGGGGCGTCACCGGACGACCCTGCCGGACATCATCCCCGGCGCGGTCTCGTGAATCATGCTGAACATCAAGAACGCCCAAATCGATCGCCCACTGAACCTCCCGTGGCTTCCGTGCTTTGTCCTCGTCCTGCTGTTGCTCGCCTCCGCGGCGCTCGCGCACGGAGAATCACCCGCGCCCCGCGCTTACGAAGGCACCGTCGCGACCATTACGAAAATCTCCATCGAACTACACCAGGCGCTCGACGCGAAGAAGCGTCAACAATTGCGTGCGGAACCGCGGCTTCTCACCGAAGTCACCGCGCCTTGCATCGCGCCTTATCTGAACCCAGACAAGCTGGGTGAAGTGACGCTGTCGGCGACTTGGGTGGACTTGATCAATCGACTGGCCCACGCGCGCGCACTGGAAGAATCTGCCAGCGGATACTTCGACCGCTACGTGCAGAGCCTCGCTCCGGATGGTTCAGCCAAGGAGCCGATGGGCAAATCGCTACCGGCTGAACAGGTGTGGAACTTCGACACGATGAATCATCAGGTGAGCCTCTTCAATCAGATGGTCGGCGCAATGGTCGCGATCGAAATGGCACATCACTACCTCGGGCATTTCAAGAAACACCCCGCGAACGCCACCGACGCAACCACTCCCCCGTCCTTCACCGAACGCGTCTCCGAAAAGGAATGGCGCGAAGCCGTCCTGAAGGGCGCGCGGAATGCGCTCGATTGCGGACTGGGTGTGGACGGATTTCGCGCGTTGTTAACGGCCGTGGAGAAGGCAGCCAATCGCTCGGCGTGGACCGCCTACCTGGTTCATCCGAAGGCGGAAACGAGCAAACTCAGTCGTGACCTGGAGAAACTGGAGAAGGACTTTTTCCTGGTGGAGAAATAAGCGGGCAGGCGAACACCGCAAAAGAGAAAGCGTGGCCTTTCGACCACGCTTCAAAGTGAGACTCGGACTGAACCCGCCCGCGGTTACTTGAGCGACTTCAGCTTGCTGATCCACGCCTCAGGTCCACCGGGCATGTAGCCCACCTGACGCCAGACCACCTTGCCGTCACCATTGAGGACCACAATGGTCGGAAAGCCTTCGGCTTTGAACTTTTCCTGCAACGCATCGTTGGCCTTCTTGAGGGCCTCGGTCTGCTTCTTGCCATTCGGGAAATCAACTTCCACCAGCACCAGCTTCTCCTTGGCGTAGGCGCCAAACTCCTTCGTGCCGAACACTTCCTTCTGAAGCTTCTTGCACCAGCTGCACCAGTCGGAGCCCGTGAAATTCATGACGACCAGCTTGTTCTCCTTCTTGGCCAGGGCTTGGGCGGCCGGGAAATCAGTGGTCCAAGTGGATTCCGCGGCGGCGGCTTGGAGAACAACAGCCGCGAGAAAGGCGAAGGCGGCGAGAACGAAGGATTTCATGAGATTAACTGGGATATTGTGGTTATTAAAATTTGCTCAAGCAGGAAGTTGGACGCCGATACGGTCGGATTCTTCACTCCAAACCGTGACTCCACGAACGATGGTGGCTACGGGTTTGCCCTTCATTCGCCAGCCGTCGAACGGGGAGTTCTTCGACTTGCTGGCCGATTCATCCCGGCAATAAACCCACTCGCGGTCCGGATCAATCACCGTTACATCCGCATCCGCGCCGACACTGAGCGTGCCCTTCGCCAGCCGCAGCAGCCGGGCCGGAGCAATCGTGAACTTCGCGAGCAGGTCCGGCAGCGAAAGTCGCTTCGCGTGGTACAGCTGCATCAAGCTCAAGGCCAGTTCCGTCTCAAAACCCGTGATGCCGAACGGAGCATAGTCGAACTCGACCTCCTTCTCGTAATCACAATGCGGCGCGTGGTCGCTGCACAAAATCTCGATCGTACCGTCCGCCAGGCCTTCCAAGATGGCTTCCCGATCCCGCGCCGAACGCAGGGGAGGATTCATTTTGAAATTCGTGTCGTAAACCGGCCACGTCGGACGCTCGCTGGTGGCGGGCCCGGCCCAGAACACGCCGTCGCCATCCTTCGCCCAAAACTTCTCGCTGCCGGCGATCGCCGCATCGGTCAACGTGAAGTGGTGCGGACAAGCCTCGCCGGAAATCGTCTTCACACCCCGCTTCTTCGCGGCGCGAATCAGCTCGACGCTCCGCGCCGTGCTCAAGTGCTGGCAATGAACGTGCGCGCCGGTCAATTCTGCGAGCAGGATGTTGCGGGCGACGATCATGTCCTCGCCCGACGCCGGCCAACCACGCAAGCCGAGCGATGTGCTCCAGAAGCCTTCGTGCATCACGCCATCGCTCACCAGGGCGTAATCCTGGCAGTGATCCATCACCGGCAGATCGAACATTTTCGCGTACTCCAGTGCTCGTCGCATGAGCTCGTTGTTCTGCACGCAATGACCGTCGTCCGTGATGGCCACCACGCCGGCTTGCTTGAGCGACCCGATGGGGGCCATTTCCTCGCCGGCAATGCCCTTGGTAATCGCACCCGTCACGAAGACATTCACCACGCCATCGCGCTCAGCCTTGTCGCGAATCAGCGCCACCGTGCCCGCGTTGTCGATGGACGGAGATGTGTTCGGCATGCAGACGACCGAAGTGAATCCACCCCGTGCGGCTGCTTTCGTTCCGGTGGCGATGGTTTCCTTGGCCGACTGTCCCGGCTCACGCAGATGAACGTGCAGATCGATCAATCCCGGGCAGACCACCAGCCCCGCACAATCCCGCCGCTCAGTTTCCTGACCCGCTTGACGGCCCGCATCAGCACCGACGGCGACAATCTTACCATCGCGAATCAGGACATCAGCCGTCGCATCAAGGCGTTTGGCTGGGTCGATCACGCGGCCACCGGTAAGGAGCAAGGAACTCATGCGGCGCGGAGCCTACACGGACGCGAATTGACAAGGCAAGTTCGCTCGATATAGTCCAGCCACAGTTCGCGGGCGTAGCTCAATGGTAGAGTTCCAGTCTTCCAAACTGGCCACGTGGGTTCGATTCCCATCGCCCGCTCCACTTCCCGAAATTTTTCCACGCAACGTTCCTCAGCCGCCGACTTTTCATTTGCCCAAGCCCGCCCCGTGCCTGACTCTTGCAGGACTATGACCCGTCGTTTTGCGTGGCTGATTTGCCTGCTGGCTTTCCTGAGCCGGGGCGTCATCTCGCTGAGCGGCGCAGACATCGCTCCTTCGACGGGTACCGACGCCATTTCGGCCCAAGACCTCGCGAAGCAGCAGCAGATCAAAGCCACCACCAAACGCGTCGGCGAGCAACTGGAAGGCGTCATTGGCGAATTCGATCGCAACGGCATCACCGGCGAAGACGTGAAAGTCCTCCGCGCCATTCGCAGCGTGCTGGACCGCCTGTCGGAAAAGGAAATGGCGACGGTGATCGAATATCTCCAGCAATCACGCGCCACTGCCGATCCTGCCGTTGCCAATCGCAGCGCGACGGAGGCTTACTCCGGCCAGAAGGCGATCGTCGTCCAGCTCCAGCAACTCGTGCTCGAATATCAGCGGCAACAGGCGCTCTACGAAATTTCCCTGCGCCTGAAGGAGCTTGCCACGCGGCAAACGGCCAACATGTGGCAGGGCGTCGCGCTCGCTAAGGCCACCGAGGCCAAAACCAGCTTCGGCGCGTTCGACGAGAACCAGCGCATCAGCCTGCGCTACCAGCAGTCAGAGCAGAATCCGTTGAAGGACGAAACGGCCGCCATCCTCGGACGGCTGGAGAGGCTCACCAAGGAAATCACGGATGGCGCAGCCGCCGAACGAGCCAAGGCCGCCGTGCAACAAGCGAAGGAGGGAGGGTTGATGACCTCCCTCACCACCGCCGCCGAGGAGTTGAAGGAGGAAAAGCTCAAGCTGCTTTCCGCCATCGGCAACGAAAAGAAAGCGCGCGACCAAATGCGCGAAGTTGCCCGGCTGCTCATTCTCTCGCCCGAAACGACGGACGCCCTCAAGCAGGCGATCCTCGAACTTGATCGCGCCATCGATACGCAAAAGAATCTCGCTACGGAGACAACCAAAGCCCGCAAGGAAGAACAAATCGCCAAGCACGTCACCGATCAGGCCGCCGTGGTGGACGACACCGATCTCATCCGCCGGGACATTGATGCGTTGGCGCCCATCGCCTCCGAGTATCTCCGCACCGCAACCGACAAGATGCAGGAAGCGCGGTCCAGCTTGAGCGCCGATGAAGACGTGAAGAAGCGCGTCCAGGAATCCGTGCCGAAACAGGAGGAAGCCATCACGCAGATGCAGAACGCCCGTCGCGCCCTGGAAGATCAGCTGGCGCGCGCTGAACAAGCCAACGAGAAACCCGAGAGCAACCTGGCAGCGCTCCGGGAGTTGCAGCAAAAAAGTCCGCGAGCTGATGGCGAAGCAGGAATCCAACAAGCAGGAGACCGCCGCAGCCGAACGAAAACAGCTTCCCGGAAAAGCGCCCAAGCAAGGCGAGCTGAAGGACGCTGCGCAGGATCTTCAAGTCCGCGCTTCCAAACCTTCACCCGAAGCCGCGCAATCCATCGGCGAAGCGGCGGCGCAAATGCAGAAGTCGCAGAACTCACTCGCGCAGGAGCAGAACAATGAACCGGCCCAACAAGCGGCCCTCGATGCCTTGCAACGCGCGGAACAGCAGCTCGCGCAGAACATCGCCGAATTGGAACAGGCGGAGAAAGACCTCGCGCAAATCGAGGAGATGCTCAAGCGGCTCGCCCTGATCATCAGCGATCAGCAGGCGGTGCAATTCGTCACCACCCAGCAGGCGTTGCGTCCGAAGCCCGAGCCGGAACCGCTCAAGCAGGCGGCGACGGCGCAGCATCAACTCGGCAAGGACACAGCCGCGCTGCAACGCGATTCCGAAGCACTGGTTCCCAAGGCGGCACAACATCTCGAGAGCGCCACCAGAGCCATGCAGACGGCATCGGTCGATCTGGAAAAGGCACAGCCAACGGCCGCCCAGCCCGCGCAGGATGAAGCGATGGTCTCGCTCTATCAGGCGAAGCACGAGTTCGAGAACCGCATCAATGAACTGCGAGACAAACTCGGCCTGCCGCCCGCGCAGGACATGGACACGCTGGCCGAGGCGCAGCAACGAATCGAGGAAGCACAGAAGAAAGTCAGCGAAGCGCTTCAGCAATTGCAGCAGGCGCCGCCAGGCTTGATGGAAGCATTGCAGAAACAGCAGCAGGAGATCGCCGAGGCGTTGCGCGAGCTGCGGGAGGATTCTCCGCAGTCCCAGTCCATCGCGCGGGCCGAACAAGCCGCTAGCGAAGCGGCGCGGCAGCTGAAGCAGAGTGATTTGCCGCGGGCGGTGGAGTCGATGAAGTCCGCCCGTAAGGTCATCGACCAGGCGCGCCAACCGAAAGCGCCAAACGCGCCTGCGGACAAGCAGTCCCCTGCCCTTGCCGAGCTGAATCAAAAACAGGCGATGGTGCAGCAGGCTGCCGAAGGTTTGCTCGCTGCGCAGGAAAAAGCGTCCGAGCAATCGATGAAGGCAGCGTCGGATGCATTGAAGGACGCGAACAAGGCCATCGGCCCGCTCGCCGCCGGGGCGATGGGGCAAATGCCTGCCGGCGCACAAGCGGCGCTGCAAGCAGCACAAGGTTCAACGGCACAGGGCAGCGCGCAGGCGTCCGCGAAACAGAATTCCCCGGCGCAACAAAGCGCAACGGCCGCGGCTCAGGCATTGGCGCAGGCTCAAGGGGCATTGGCGCTAGCGCAGGCTGGCGTCGGCTCCGAAGCCGCGATGGCAGGTGAAGGCAAAGGCGAGGGTCAGGCCAAAGGCAAAGGCCAGGACGGCGGCAAGGGCAAGGCTGAAGGTGACGGGCGCGGCGAATCTCAAGCGAACGCGACCGGAAAGGGCAAGGGGCAACCAAATTCCCAGGGGAACGGCAACAAGGGGAATTGGGAGGCTGAAGGTGGCGATGGTTCACGAAACACGGTGACGGGGAGCAGTTCCTTCACGCGCCTGCCGAGCCGGGACCGGGCGGCGATTCAGCAGTCACAGACTGAAAAATATCCGCAGGAGTATGGGCCGTTGGTGGAGCAGTATCTGCGGAACCTGTCCGATCAAGCGACGGACAAGTAATCTTCCGGCCCGGGATTTCAGCGGACCAATCGTCAGTTGAGGAGGGCGGACTTCAAGTTTCCAAAAAGCAGTGCCGATGTGGAGTTAACCAGAGACGGATTCAAATCCGGGGTTGAGGTCAATAACGACCAGGGACTCTGGGGGAAATTTGGACTATGAAGAGCACTGTATTTGTCAGGCCCAATCTCAAGGCGTTCATCGTCGGCGGCGTTCTGCTCGTCGTGGTGCAGCACTTCATGATGGTCGGCCATTCCCAGAGTCAGTCGATTTTCAAGCCGTTGACCGTCAATGCGCGGGAACCGGATGAAAGTCAGCTCCGCGAGATGATCCGTCACGCCACGGAGTTTCCGAGCGCCGACGCGTATATGAAGCTGAGCGCCTACTACGAACGACGAGGGGACTATCGACAGGCCTTGAGATACCTCCGGCGTGCCGAGCGCGTGGAGTTCTCCGAAACCCTGAATTGATTGGTTTGCAGTCGCCGCTCTTTCACGTTTCCACGGCGCGGGACTTCAGCAACGGTTTTACGAACAACCCCTCGACGCGCCAGATGATTCCCGATACGGTCTGAGAAAACTCGGCGTGGAAGCGAATCATAGAACCTCAGCTCAGCCCGTCCCCCGCCCGCAGGTCGTCCGTTGGGAACTACGCATTCTGCTGAGCATCGCTGTCCTCACCCTCCTGGGCCTTTGCTTCCGCGGTTTAACGCAGCAGTCCGCACGGGAATTCGACAAAGAAGCCGGAGGCACTGCTCCGACTTGGAAAGTGGAAGAGCCGTTCAAGAAGGACGTCTTTACCTTCGCCCGAATCAAATACTCCGTGGACGGCACACACGGCCTCGGGAAAGACCCCGAGCTCCGCTGGCGGATCGACGCGCCGGACAGCGACCTCAACTTTTCCTTCCGCCTCCAGCAGGTCACGTCCATCAAGGTGAATCCCGAAGGCAAGTTTCTGTCGATCACCGACAAAGAACTGTTCGATTACCCGTTCATCTACATTGTCGAGGCCGGGCGCCTGACGTTTACCGCCGAGGAGGTTCCCATTCTCCGGCGGTACCTGCTGAATGGTGGATTTCTGATGTGCGATGACTTCTGGGGCGACGATGACTGGCAGAATTTCTCGGAAGAGCTAGCGAAGGTGTTTCCGGACCGCAAGGCGATCGATCTTCCGATGGATCATCCGATCTTCCACTGCGTTTTCGACATCAAGGAGAAACCTCAAGTGCCAGGCGTGGACTGGGGCATCCGCAGCGAATTCACCGGCATCACCTACGAACGGCGCCACAATCCGGGCGCGGAGGAAGCGCATTACCGGGCCATCCTCGACGACAAAGGACGGATCATGGTGATGATTTGCCACAACACGGATCTCGGCGATGGCTGGGAACGGGAAGGCGAAAACGAGTATTACTTCCGGGAGTTCTCCGAGAAAAAGGCCTACCCGATGGGGATTAACATCGTGTTCTATGCGATGACCCACTGAGGTTTTGCAGAGCCAAAGCTGACGAATTCGTCCGATGGAAAAGAAAAAGCCCGTTCCGAAGAACGGGCTTTTCTGCAAATTGAATCGAACCTTACTTCGCGGCTTCGAGTTTCTTGTCCTCGGTTTTCGCAGGCTCGGGCGCCGCTTCAGCCGGGATTTCAACCCACTCAAGAATCGCGCGCTGGGCAGCATCGCCCTGGCGCTGATTCAGGCGGATGATGCGGGTGTAACCACCGGCACGTTGCTTGAACAAGGGCGCAATCTTGTCGAACAGGATATGCACCACGTCTTCATTCTCGCGCCACTCAGCTCGGGCTACTGCACCTTTTTTTGACGGAGTTCCCTTGAACAAGGAACGAGGCTGTTGACGCAACCGAGCCGCTGCGAGGCGGCGGTCGTGAAGAGTGCCGCTCTTGCCGAGGGTCACCATCTTCTCCGCGACGGACCGTACGACTTTGGCCTTGGCCAGCGTGGTCGTCACGCGCTTGTGCTTGATGAGGCTGCAGACCATGTTCGCCAGCATCGCATTACGATGCTCAAACTGACGGCCGAGCTTGGCGGTTCTTCTAAGGTGTCGCATAAAACAATCTGGCGTCCCTTACAGGGCAGCCTTGGCTTCTTCTTTCGGAGCTTCGAGCAATTCCGCCTCGAAGGTCATGCCCAGGCTGAGGCCCAAGGCAGTAAGTTTCTCTTTGATCTCGTTCAGGGATTTTTTGCCGAAGTTGCGGTACTTCAACATCTCCTGCTCGGTCTTCATCGCAAGCTGGCCAACCGTCGTGATGTTCGCGTTGTTCAAGCAGTTCGCAGCACGAACGCTCAACTCGATTTCATTCACGCTCATATTGAGCAGTTTCTTCATCTTCGACTTGTCGTCATCCTGCTTGTTCTCAGCTTCTTCGAACTCAATCGCGTTCTTGTCGTAACCGACAAAGACATCGAGATGATGCTGCAGAATGGCGCTTGCCTGAGTCAGCGCGTCGTCAGGAGAGATGCGACCGTCCGTCCACAATTCAACAACCAGACGATCATAGTCCGTGCGTTGACCAACGCGCGCGCTTTCAACGAAGTAGCGAACACGGGTCACCGGAGAGAACAGCGAGTCGATGGCAATCACGCCGATGGCTTGATCCACCTTCTTATTCTCATCGCCAGGGCAGAAGCCGCGGCCGACTTTCACTTCCAGCTCCATCTCAAACTTCTTCTTCTTGTCGAGGGTGCAAATGACCTGCTTCGGGTTCACCAGCTCAGTGTTTTGATTGAGCTGAATGTCGCCGGCAACCACCTGACCCTCCTTGTTCGCCGAAAGCAGAAGAGTCTGGGGCTCACGAACGTGGCATTTGAAAAGAACCTTCTTGAGGTTCAGGACGATGTCGGTGACATCCTCGACCACGCCGTCGATCGTGGTGAACTCGTGCATCGCGCCGTCAATCTTGACGGACGTGATGGCAGCGCCCTCGAGCGACGAAAGAAGCACTCGGCGCAAGGAATTGCCAATCGTGTGCCCGTAACCCGTTTCAAACGGTTCGGCAACGAACTTGGCATAGGTTGGGGTCGCGGAGGATTCATCCTTCTGCAACCGCTTCGGCATTTCAAAACGACCTAGACGTACTGGCATAGTTTTTAGTTTCGCAATTTTAATCTGGCCTGCCCTCAGGAGTTTATTCCCGCTGCGAGGAACGGCCCGTATAATTGCTTCCTGCTCCCACCCGGAAGCAGATTAGGTTTAGCGGGAATAAAATTCGACAACCGCCTGCTCGTTGGCGATCGGCTGGATCTCGTCACGGGACGGGATGCGCATCACGACACCTTTGAAGGCTTCGCGGTTCAGGGACAACCAATCCGGCACGGCGCGACTGGTGGATGATTCAAGATTCTTTGTCGCCATCTGCCGGGCGCGGCTGTTGTCACGAATCTCAATCGTGTCATTCACTCGCAAGGCGTAGGAAGGAATGCTGACCTTGCGGCCGTTGACCTTCACATGACCATGGCTGACCATTTGGCGAGCGCCTGCACGCGTAGTTCCGAAGCCCAAGTGGAAAACAACGTTGTCGAGACGGGTCTCAAGAATCTGCAACATTTGTTCGCCGGTGACACCACGGCGACGAAGCGCCTTCTCATACACCCCGCGGAACTGACGTTCCATCAGGCCGTAGTAATAACGAAGCTTCTGCTTTTCCAGCAAACCAAGGCCGTATTCCGTGGACTTGCGGCGGGACTTCGGACCATGCACGCCGGGACCGTAGTTGCGGCGTTCGAGATACTTGGTGGGTCCGAAAATCGGAACACCAAAGCGACGGCTGATACGAACGCGGGGACCTGTATAACGAGCCATAAAATTCTATCGTGATGCCTGTTGGTGATGACTAGACGCGGCGCTTCTTCCGAGGGCGGCAGCCGTTGTGTGGTACGGGAGTCACGTCCTTGATGACGCTAATCTCCAAGCCAATGGCCTGCAGCGCGCGAATCGCCGATTCGCGACCCGATCCAGGACCCTTCACGCGGATTTCGACCTCGCGCATGCCATGGGACATCGCCTGACGGGCAGCGTCCTGAGCGACCTGCTGGGCAGCAAACGCGGTACTCTTCCGGGAACCCTTGAACCCAACACGACCTGCGCTCGACCAGCCAAGGACGTTGCCTTGCATGTCCGTGATAGCAACCTGCGTGTTGTTGAAGGTGGCGAGAATGTTGGCAACGCCCACCGCAATGTTCTTTGAGCCCTTCGCCTTGATGATCTTCTTTGCATTAGGATCATCACCCAACAACTCGGCTGCAGTCGGAGCAGAAGCGGCCACCGGCCCGGCGGGGGCAGCAGGCGCACCGGCTTTCGCAGCTTCGGCAGCGGCGTCAGTGGGTTTCGCGGCTTTCTCAGCCGCGGCCTTTGCGGGTTTCTCCGCGGCGGGCTTCGCCTCTTTCTTTGCGTCCGTTTTCTTAGGTTTCGTTTCGTCAGCCATAACAAATCAATTAATGAACACCTGTCTTCGCGTTCGGGTTGCGTTGCACGCCAACGGTCTTACGCGGACCCTTGCGAGTGCGGGCGTTGGTGCTGGTTCGTTGACCACGAACCGGCAGACCGCGGAGATGACGAACACCGCGGTAGCACTTGATCGCCTGCAGGCGCTTCAAGTTCAGTCCGTGTTCGCGGCGAAGGTCACCCTCGATCACGTACTTGCCTTCCTGAATGGCGTGAACGATTTGAGAGAGCTGTTGCTCGTTCAAGTCCTTGGCACGAATGCTGGGATCAATACCCGCGTTGGCGAGAATGATCTTAGCGTTGGCCGGCCCAATGCCGTAGATGTAGCGCAGAGCGATATCGATTCGCTTCTCGCCGGGAATTTCAACACCGATAATACGTGCCATATTTGCTTAGCCTTGACGTTGTTTGTGGCGTGCGTTCGAGCAGATGACCCGAATGACACCCTTCCGCCTCACGATTTTGCAATTCTCGCAAAGCTTTTTGACTGATGCGCGAACTTTCATTTTAAAATTCTTTCTTCGTCTACGAAAACAAAATGCGCCCCTTTGACATATCAAAGGGAGACATTTCCAGTCTCACACTATCGCCAGCCTTCAGACCGGCCGACTTTTCCTGCTCACGTAACCGACAATGAGCAATCACCGCATGTCCGTTTACCAAACGAACCCTGAACAATGCATCTTCGAGCCTGAGCTCAATCACGGCTTCGACGTGGATGGCTTCTTCGTTCCGCACGTCAAAATTTCCGGCTCTGACTCGGTCACCAAGACCGTGTGTTCAAAATGGGCGGAGAGTTGACCATCTTTAGTCACCACTGTCCAGCCGTCTTTCAAAATTCTTACATCGCGGCTTCCCGCGTTCACCATCGGTTCAATGGCGATGGTCATTCCTGGAACCAGCTTCGGCGATCTTTTTCCATCGTCGAAGTTTGGCACCTGCGGTTCTTCGTGCATCGAGCGCCCTACCCCATGCCCGACAAACTCGCGCACCACACTGAACCCGTTGCCCTCAACGTGTCGCTGCACCGCGCGCGAAATATCCACAACTCGCTTGCCTGGTATCGCCTGAGCAATACCCAAATAGAGCGACTGTTCAGTCACATCCATCAGGCGCTGCGCTTCGACACTGCATCCGCCAACCGCTACCGTGCGCGCTGTATCACCGATAAATCCGTTATACACCACACCAACATCCAGACTGATAATGTCGCCAAACTTCAGGCGATTATCCGTAGCCAGACCGTGAACCACTTGTTCGTTCACCGAGAGACAAAGATGACAGGGATACTTTCGATAGCCCAAGAACGCACTCTTGGCCCCGTAACCACGTATCCGCCCCGCCGCATACTCATCGATCTGCCTCGTGGTGACGCCGGGCTGAACGAAACTGCAAACTTCATCCAACACCGTCTGCGCCAGCTGACAGGCAGGGCGCATGAGCACCAAATCCTGCTCGTTCTTGAGAACCATGGTTGGCTTAAGCCAGCCCACGACAGTTCCTAGAAGCGACCGCGCAAGCGGCCCTTCTTGAGGAAGCCATCATAGTGCCGCATCAACAAGTGCGATTCCATCTGGCGCATCGTATCCAGCATCACACCGACCAAAATCAAAATACTGGTGCCACCAAAGAACGTCGCCACCGCAGGCGGAATGGCAATGGCACGATTGAGCAGAATCGGAATAGTCGCAATCACCGTAAGGAAAATGGCGCCTGCCAGAGTAATCCGGCTCATGGCATTGTGCAGGAAGTCGCTCGTAGCTTGACCAGGTCGTACACCAGGGATATAGCCACCGTGTTTCTTCAAGTCGTCGGCGATCTGGATCTCGTTGAACTGGGTCGCCACCCAGAAGTAGGAGAAGAACAAGATCATGGCTGCATAGAGAAGCATGTAGAGGAATGCTCCCTCATTAAGCATGTTCGCCAAGCTGGTCAGAACCGGCAATTGATAGCTGCTTCCCAGAAACTGAAGAATCTTTTGAGGGAACATCAGGATCGCCTGAGCAAAGATGATGGGCATGACACCCGCGTAGTTCACGCGAAGCGGCATGAAGGAGGAACCACCAGCAACAATCTTCCGTCCGACTGCGCGCTGGGCGTATTGGACCGCTACCTTACGCTGGGCTTGGGTGACTGCAATGACTCCAGCGATAACTCCGAAAAGGAGGCAGAGCATCACAATCGCGTGGAAGAAATTGAATCGAGCGTCCGCACCTTCGATGCTGCGGAACATATCAGCAAGAGCCTGCACGGCTTGCGGGAGACGGGCCAAAATGCCTACACTAATGACCAGCGAGATGCCGTTACCGATACCACGTTCAGTGATCTGTTCACCCAGCCACATCAACAGCAAGGTACCCGTGGTAAGAATAATGACCGTCTGGATGCGATACCACCAAATGGCATCATACATTACCAATTTGCCTTGAAACCCGGGGAAGAGATTACCCGCATTCTCCCAACCGATCGCCATCACCAATCCCTGCCCGAGGCAAAGAACCACGGTCATATAGCGACCATACTGGATAATCTTGGCGCGACCACCTTCTTCACGAGCCAGTTTGGAAAGCTGTGGGACAACGGCCGTCAACAACTGGAGAATAATCGTTGCACTGATGTAGGGCATGATGCCCAACGCACCAATGGCGCACCGCTCAAGGGCACCGCCAGTGAACATGCTGTACATCCCGAGCAGTCCGCCGTCGCCGGATGCAGCCTGCTGGTCGAAATAATCCGCCAGTTTCGCGCCATCCAACCCCGGGATCGGAATCATGGCAGCCACTCGGCAAATCGCCAAAACGATCAAGGTGAAGAGGATCCTCGACTTCAGCTCCGGAATCTTGAAGCAGTTGGCGAAGGTATTGACAATGTTGGCGAGCATGTGAGGAAGAAGAAGTGAACGCTATTTGGCAGCCGCCGGCACCTTCTTAACTTCGATAACTTCGCATGTGCCACCCTTCGCCTCAATCTTGGAACGAGCCGGGCGCTGAAGGCATGAGCAATCACGGTGAGCTTCTTCGTCAACTCGCCGTCACCAAGAACCTTGATCAACTTGACCGGGCCATTGGCCAGACCCGCCTTGCGGAACGCATCCACATTGACCTTTGCGCCGTTCTCGAACTGATTCAAAGAATCGAGATTCACCCCCACGTAGCGCGTGGTATGACGTGCGTTGTTGAAACCACGCTTCGGCATGCGGCGGATAAGAGGCATCTGTCCACCCTCGAAGCCGATACGAATGGAACTACCAGAGCGCGCCGTCTGGCCTTTGCCACCACGGCCGGAAGTTTTTCCGTGACCGCTGGATTCACCCTGACCAAGCCGCTTGCGGCGATGTTTGGCGCCCGGACGGGGCTTCAGATCATGTAGTCGCATAGAAATTATTAAGCAGGTGTAGGTGCCGCCTCAGGCTTCTTAATCGACAAGCCGCGCGCCAGATAAATCTGCTCGCGCAACCGGAGCTGTTGAAGAGCGGCAAGAGTGGCCTTCACCACGTTCGCCGCATTCTTCGAACCAAGCGATTTGCTGAGAACGTCCTTCACGCCAGCAGATTCAAGAACAGCACGGACCGTTTTGCCGGCAATAATGCCTGTTCCAGGAGAGGCCGGACGCAGGAGAATATGAGCGCCGCAGTAGCGGGAAACCACTTCGTGAGGGATCGTCGTGTCCTTCAGTGAGACAGGCAACATCCGGCTCTTGGCGATTTCGCCACCTTTGCGGATGGCGTCGGAAACTTCCGCGCCCTTACCGAGGCCGAGTCCAACGCGGCCCTTCTTGTCGCCAACGACAACGAGCGCGCTGAAGCTGAAACGACGACCACCCTTCACTACTTTGGAAGAGCGATTGATGAAGACAACCTTTTCGACGAAGCCATTGCCATCGGATCCATCCTGTTCGGACGGACGTGGACGACGAGGTCCGCGATTTCCACCGCGACCACCACCACCGCCGTAGCGACCGCCACCACCACCACCACCCGACGGACCACCACCAGCGCTCGCCGAAGCCAAACCCGGCTGTGGCTGCGGCTGGCTCGTCTCTACCGCTGGGTTTTCGTTGGTATTCTCAGACACAATAATTTCTCCAGTTTGAATTAAAATTGCAGACCAGCTTCACGCGCGGCATCAGCCAGCGCCTTGACCTTGCCATGATACCGGGCCCCACGGCGGTCAAAGACCACCTTGGTGACACCTTTGCCTTTGGCGGCTTCGGCTGCGAGCGTGCCGATTTTTTTGGCACTCTCGACGTTGGCCGCAAGCTTCTCGCGATCCGGCGTTGCCTTGGCCCGCGTTGAAGCGGAGGCCACCGTGACTCCCTTGGAGTCGTCGATGAACTGAACGTAGATGTGTTCGTTGCTGAAAATGACGGACATCCGCGGACGTTCGGTGGTGCCGACGACTTTTTTGCGGATGCGCCATTGGCGCAATTGCCGGAGCTGTTTCTTTTTTGCGTGCTGCATGTTGGCTGCGCCACGGATTTTGCCGTGACGAAAATGGGGTTATTGGACGGTTTTGCCTTCCTTGCGGATAATCTTCTCGTCCGAGTATTTGACACCCTTGCCCTTGTAAGGCTCAGGCGGGTAATAGCTGCGCAGTTCCGAGGCCACCTTGCAGACCATCTGCTTGTCCGGACCTTCGATAGTAATCTTGGTATTCTCGTCCACCGTCACTTTGATTTGGTCAGGAATGCCGTAAATGATCGGGTGCGAATAGCCAAGATTCATCGTGATCGTTTTCCCGGCAACCGCTGCCTTGAAGCCGACGCCGTTGATCTCGAGCTTCCTCACGAAACCCTCGCTCACGCCCTTGACCATGTTATTGATCAACGCACGGCTCAATCCGTGCAACGCACGTGATTGAGCGTCTTCGCCCGCCCGGCTGACGTTGATGGTGGTGCCTTCGACCTTGACGGAAGTGCGGGATGGAAGCGCCCAGTTCAACTTGCCCTTGGGGCCTTCCACCAGAACGTTCTGGCCCTTCACTTCGACCTTCACCTTCGCGGGAATCGCGATGGGCTGTTTTCCAATACGTGACATAGCGTCGTAAATTCGTTGAAAGGTTTACCAGACGTAGCAAAGCAGCTCGCCACCCAGATTGTTCTTGCGAGCCTGAGTGCCGCTCATGACGCCTTGCGAGGTGGAGACGATGGCCGTGCCGAGACCGCCGCGGACGCGGGGGATTTCGGTGGCGCCCACATAACGACGAAGACCAGGGCTGCTGACCCGCTTAAGTCCCTCGATCACGCCCTTCTTGCCTTGATACTTGAGCTGAATCTTCAGCTTCTTGATCGTCTTGCCGTCCACGCTTACGTCGCCAACGTAGCCTTCCTTTTTGAGGATGCCGGCGATGCTTTCCTTGACTTTGGAATGCGGCAATTCGATGGCCGGCAACAACGCACGGTGTGCATTGCGAATGCGGGTCAACATGTCTGAAATCGGGTCCGTCATAGTCGTATCAAATCGTTAACTGTCGCCCGCGCTTACCAGCTGGCTTTGGTGACGCCTGGAATCAAACCGTTCAGCGCGCCTTCACGGAACGTCATACGAGAGCATCCGAACTTCCGGAGATAGCCATGGCGGCGGCCGCTCATCGAGCAGCGATTTACCACGCGGGTCGGGCTGGCATTCTTCGGAAGCTTTGTCAGACCCACGTAGTCCTTCTTCTTCTTCAGCTCAGCGCGCAACGCGGCGTACTTCTTCACCGTGTTCGCTTTTTTCTTATTACGTTCCAACCAGGCTGTTTTGGCCATAAACTCTTCTCAATTACTTTCCAGTTTCTGAAAACGGCATGCCCATCAACTTCAACAAGTCAAAGGCTTCATCATCCGTCGGGGCGGAGGTCACAATCGTGATGTCCATGCCCTGCTGCCGCTTGATTTTCTCCAGTTCGATTTCCGGAAACACAGTCTGATCTGGAATGCCGAACGTGTAGTTGCCGCGACCGTCAAAACGGCGGGGCGAGATACCACGGAAATCACGGATACGAGGAAGCGTCGCCGCCACCAGGCGGTCAAAGAACTCATACATCGCCTCGCGACGCAGCGTGACGCGGCAGCCGATCGGCATGTTTTCGCGCAGCTTGAAATTCGCAATGCTCTTGCGCGATTTGCTGATGGCTGGCTTGCGACCTGTGATGGCCGCCAGATCCTTCGCCGCATCGTCAATGGCGCCCTTTTCCAAGGAAGCGCTCACACCCATGTTGACCACGATCTTCTCCAGTCGGGGAATCTGATGAACGTTGGTGTAGCCGCGCTTTTGTTTCAGCGCCGGCGCGACTTCATTGACGTACTTCTCGTAGAGTCTCGGTTTCATTTTGTTCTGGTCTCGGATTTTGCCGGGACGCTTGGCTCAACTCTTAAATCGTTAACGGTTTCAGGCTTTCGTGGGTTGCGTTCCACGCTTGCTGGCCTTGGCGTCGAAACGCTCGGCAAGCATCAGGTTCGAGATATGCACCGAACCTTCACGTTCCACAATGGCACCCTGCGGGTTCGCCTGATTCTTGCGGGTGTGGCGCTTGATCATCTTCACACCTTCGACAATCGCGCGTTCTTTCGAGCGCAGGACTTCGATGATTTTGCCGCGCTTGCCCTTCTCGGTGCCGGCGATGACGACCACTTCGTCACCCTTCTTCACGTGAAATTTCTGCATAAGCTTCAAATGACCTCCGGGGCCAGCGAAATGATCTTCATGAACTTCTTCTCGCGCAATTCGCGCGCCACAGGACCAAAGATGCGGGTGCCGCGGGGATTCTGTTCCTTGTCGATGATGACGATCGCATTCGCATCAAAGCGCAGGTAGGAACCGTCGCTACGGCGAATCGGGTGCCGAGTGCGAACGATCACTGCGTCCACTACTTCGCCTTTCTTGACCGTGCCATCTGGCGCGGCTTCCTTGATGTGAGCCTTGATCACGTCACCAACGTGGGCATACATCTGGTTCTTTCCGATGACGCCAATCGCCGCGGCGCGCTTGGCACCGGTATTGTCGGCAACATCCAAAATTGAACGGATCTGTAGCATAAAATTATTCGGTTAAGCGCCGGGCATCAGACAGCCGCAGCATCGGGGTTGCGATCCACCACTTCCACCAGGCGCCAGCGCTTGGTCTTGGAGAGGGGACGGCATTCCTGGATTCGCACGCGATCGCCCACCTTGGCTTCGCTCTTCTCATCGTGCGCGTAAAATTTGTTGTACTGCGTGATGACCTTCTTGAACTCGGGATGCGGGAAACGGCGCTCGACGCGCACCACGATGGTCTTGGTCATCTTGTTGGAAATGACTTCACCCACGCGTTCCTTCTTATGGCCGCGGACGGGAGCTGTGGCAGTGGCTGTATTCGTGTCAGACATAAGAAATCAATCAGGCCGCTTTGTTCCGGAGCTGGCTCATCCGCGTCTCAATCCGCGCGATATCCCGGCGCAGAGAGCGCAGGCGGGCGGGTTTCTCCAGCTGGCTGCTGGCCTGCTGGAGGCGCAGGTTGAACATCTCCTGACGCAGGTCACGGCCCTTGGCCGCAAGCTCGGTCAGCGTCAAATCTTTGAGTTCCGCAATTTTCATAACATTCTCTCCACCGATCAGCCCATCTTGTGACGGGAAATGAACTTCGTCTTGATCGGGAGCTTGGTCGCCGCCAGACGCATCGATTCACGCGCCAGCGCTTCCGGCACACCGTCCACTTCAAACAACACGTTCGCCGGACGAATCACCGCCACCCACGATTCGAGAGGACCCTTGCCTTTGCCCATTCGCGTTTCGAGAGGCTTTTTGGTAAAGCTCTTCTGCGGGAAGATTCGAATCCAGACTTTGCCGCGACGCTTCATGTTGCGGTTAATCGCAACACGAGCCGCTTCAATTTGCTTCGTATCCAGCCAGCAACGTTCCAGCGACATCAGACCGTACTCACCAAACGCAACCGTGTTACCACGGCTGGCCAGACCAGCGCGGTTACCGCGGTGCATTTTGCGGTACTTAACTCGTGACGGCATCAACGGCATATCAAATTCCTATTGGCTAAAAAGTTCTCGTTGAGTTTTCTCAGCTCTGCACAGCCACCGGCGCCTGGGCTTCAGGAGGCTTGGCCTTCGTCGGCTTGTTCTCACCCTTGCAGATCCAGCACTTGATTCCGAGCTTGCCGTAAACAGTAAGCGCCTCAGCGAAGCCGTAGTCGATGTTCGCACGGAGAGTGTGCAGCGGCACCCGACCTTCACGGTAGGACTCCACACGCGCCAGCTCAGCTCCACCCAAACGGCCACCGCAGCGGATCTTGATGCCTTCCGCACCGAAATCCATCGCCGTCTGAATCGCCTTCTTCATGGCGCGACGGAAGGAAACACGGCGCTCCAGCTGCAGGGCCACGTTTTCAGCCACGAGCTGCGCATCCGTTTCCGGCTGCTTGATCTCGAGGATGTCGACATAGATTTCCTTGCCGGTCAACTTGCTCAATTCTTCCTTGAGCTTGTCGATTTCGGAACCCTTGCGGCCGATGACCACGCCCGGACGAGCCGTGAGAATGGTGATGCGGCAGCGAGTCGCGGCGCGCTCGATCAAAATCTTGGGAACACTGGCCGACTCGAGCTTCTTCTTCAGAATCTCGCGGATCTTGCGATCCTCGGCGAGAAGCTTGCCGAAATCTTTCTTGTCGGAGTACCACTTGGAACGCCAGTCACGGTTGACGGCGATACGAAGGCCAATTGGATTAGTCTTTTGACCCATAGATCAATTAATTATTGCTCTCCTCGTCCTGGCCATCCGTCAGCACGATTCTGATGTGGCAACCGCGCTTCAGGATCGGACCAGCCGAACCGCGCGCCTTGGGTTGAAAACGCTTGTAAGTGGTGGCCGCCCCAGCGACCGCCTCGAGCACGATGAGATTTTCCGCCTTCGCGTTGTTATTGTTCTCCGCGTTGGCGATGGCGCTCTTCAGCGTCTTCGCCACCGCTCGCGCCGACTTGCGCGGAACAACCGCGAGCACCGCCTGGGCCTGCAACGCAGGCAATCCCTGAATCTGACGGACAACCTCCCGCATCTTCTGCGGAGACATCCGGAAATTTTTGTAGATGGCTTGAACTCGCATAAAACTATTTCGCTTCCGCCTTGGCCGTATGAGCGCCGTGTTTCTTGAACGTGCGCGTCAGGGAGAACTCACCCAGACGATGGCCAACCATGTTTTCCGTCACGAACACCGGGTTGAAAACTTTGCCGTTGTGAACCGCAAAGGTCAGACCAACGAAATCAGGCGTAATCATCGACCGGCGGGACCACGTCTTGATCGGCGCCTTGGACTTTGTTTCCTTGGCTTTGGCGATCTTGTCCAGCAGGTGGAAATCTACAAACGGACCTTTTTTAATCGAGCGTCCCATAGTTCAAATCACTTAAGTTTCATCGGGCGACCGTCGCGGCGAACCAGAATGAAGCGGTTCGAGAACTTCGTGCGGCTTCGGGTTTTACCACCCTTGGCCACCTTGCCCCAAGGCGACATCAACTGCTGCCAGCCGCCGCCAGACTTCGACTTACCGGCACCACCACCGTTCGGATGATCAACCGGGTTCTTGGAAACACCGCGGTTAATCGGGCGGATACCGCGATGACGGGAACGACCCGCCTTGCCGAGAATCACATTCTCATGCTCGATGTTTCCGACCTGCCCGATCGTCGCAAAGCAGTTTTCATTGATCTTGCGAATTTCACCCGAGGGCAGGCGAATCTGCGCATAACCTTGGTCGCGAGACATCAATGTCGCCGCCGAACCAGCGCTGCGCACCATCTGAGCACCACGACCCGGAAAGATTTCAATGTTGTGAATCGGAAGGCCCACCGGAATCGTTTTCAGCGGGAGTGAGTTTCCCAAGTTGGGCTCAGCAGCCTCGCCGCTCATCACCTTGGCACCCACCTGCAACCCCACCGGGGCCACAATGTAGCGCTTCTCACCATCCACATACTGAAGAGAGCCAGGCGAGCCGAACGGACCCGGATCGTATTCGATCGCGGAAACCGTCGCTTCAACCCCGTGCTTGTTGCGCTTGAAATCAACGAGACGCAGCTTCTGCTTATGACCACCACCGATACCGCGAGCAGTCATGCGCCCGTAATGATTGCGTCCACCGGTCTTCTTGCGGATCGTAACCAGGCTCTTCTCCGGCTTCGTCTTCGTAATCTCGTCATACGACGCGATCGTTATGTATCGCGTCGAAGGCGTAAGCGGTCTAAATGTCTTAACTGGCATAAAGTCAAAAGCGTTACCAAGTCACAGCTTGGAGCGGCGCGGCCATCAATCCTGTTCCCAGTCGGGAAGTCAGTTATCGGTCACACCGATTTGTTATGCTGTCCTTTACCCTGTAGGGGTAAGGGAGCGCAGAGGTTAGGCAAACAGAATTCAGGGTGCAACAAGTTTTTAGATTTTTTTTACTAGGTGATATCGAAGTAACCAAAACCCGCTCCGTTTCGACGGTTTTGCATGAGAATCAACGTCAGAAAACCCGCATGATTGCTGGCTGCCCGCCCATTCCGACCCGATCGGTCTCGAATCTTTCCATCGCTCAATCTTTCCTCGGAGTTTTTCGCCGTGCTGCTATTTTCCTCTGCATGCGTGCGTGGTTTAAGCACAGTTTTGCGAACATTTTGACGTTCGCACTCGCACTGACTGCGCTCGTGCCTTGCGTTCGCGGAGAACTCTGGAGCACTGCTTATTATGCGGGCTGGATGCAGGGACAAGTTCCTGCGTCGCGAGTCGATTTCACCGCGCTGAGCCACATCATTCACTTTTCCGTCCTCCCAAATCCCAACGGCTCCCTCGATAGCTCGACCCACAGCCTTTTCCCTGCGAATAGCGCCGACTTGCTGACCCGCGCCCACGCCGCCGGACGAAAAGTCCTCATCTCCGTAGGCGGCGCGGACACACAAACGGCATTTCAATCAGCAACCACTCCCACAACCGCGCCGTTCTTCATCAGCAACCTCGTCCAATTCGCCAGAGCGCGCGGCTACGACGGTATCGATATCGACTGGGAACCACTGGACGCCTCCGACGCACCACAATTCACCAACTTCGTTCGCTCGCTTCGTTCGGCCTTGAACAGTATCCAGCCGCGCCCGCTCCTCACCGCCGCCACCGCGTCCCAACCCGCCCTCTTCGCGTCTCTGAAGGATCAGTTAGACCAAATTAATCTCATGACCTACGACCTCTCCGGTCCATGGTCGGGCTGGATCACCTGGTTCAATGCCCCGATTTACGGCGGAAACACGCGATTTCCCAGCACCGGCGGACTAGTGCCCTCCGCCGACGGAATGGTGAACGACTTCATCGCCGCCGGTGTGCCTCCAGCGAAGTTGGGCGTCGGCATTGCGTTCTACGGCGTTGTCTGGAGCGCTGGAACCGGCACAACCACCGGCGGCGCAGCCCAACCGCGGCAAGCGTGGACCACGCCGCCAACCACCACGGCAATTCCGTTCGACACGATCATGTCGTCCTACTTTCAACCACAGCGTTACCGTTGGGACGCCGCCGCGCAGGCGGCGTATCTCACGATCGAAGAAGCCGGCTCCGCGAATGACAAATTCATCTCCTACGACGACGTCCGGGCGTGCCAATCAAAAGTCAGCTATGCACGCAACCGCGGCCTCGGTGGCGTGATGATTTGGGAACTCGGCACTGGCTATCGCAGCACGCAACCCGAAGGTCAGCGCGACCCACTGCTCCAAGCCATCAAACAGGCCCTCGCCCCAACCCGCCTGAATCCACTGACTGTCACCAACGATCAAGTCAGCCTGAGCTTCACCGGCATGCCGCTCGCGCAATACCGCGTGCAGTGGACCAGCAACGCTCTCGCCACCAACTGGTCGTCACTGCCCGGTACGCTTTCCAGCACGGGAGGCATCATTCAACTCAACGACCCCATCGCTCCCCTGCCCCGTTTCTATCGCGTAAAAACGCCACCGTGAGCCGCGGATAATTCTCCCACCAGCACGACCGCCTCGTTACGTTCCCAGCCATGCGCGCTGTCATCCAACGTGTCTGTTCTGCCTCCGTTACCATTTCAGGCGTAGTCAAATCCTCCATCGGCTCGGGACTTCTCGTGCTTCTAGGCATTGAGGAAGGCGATGGTGCGGACGACATCGAATGGCTCTGCGGGAAGCTAGCTCGCCTCCGCGTCTTCAACGACGAACAGCGCGTGATGAATCGTTCCGTGCAGGAAAGCGGCGGCGACATTCTCGTGGTCAGCCAGTTCACGCTCTACGCCAGCACGAAGAAAGGGAATCGCCCGTCCTACATCCGTGCTGCGCGACCGGAGACCGCGATTCCGCTCTACGAAATGTTCCTTAACAAACTCGCCGCCGAGCTTGGCAAGCCCGTTCCTTCCGGTGAATTCGGCACCGACATGCAAGTCGCGCTGGTCAATGACGGCCCAGTGACCATCCTCATCGACACCAAGGCACGGGAGTAGCCGCAGAGTTTCCGAGGCGCTGAATTGCACTTGCGACCAGCACCGTCCAACATTCGCCCGTTCATCAATCGAGACTTTATGAAGCTGACTCTGGAAAAATTCGCCCTGGCCATGACGGCCGCCCTCTTCAGCGCGACCGCACTCATCGCCGCAGACAAACCTGGCGCGTTCGAAGCGCAGTTCATCACCAACACACGCCAGCTCATCTTCGAAGGCAAACGCAGTGGCGAAGGTTATTTCTCTCCAGACGGCAATGCGCTCATCTTCCAGAGCGAACGCGAGCCGGAGAATCCGTTCTACCAAATCTACTTCCTCGATCTCGAAAGCGGCGACAGCCATCGCGTCTCGCCTGGCACTGGCAAGACAACGTGCGCCTTCTTCAAGCCAGGCGCGGACGAAGTGCTCTTCGCCTCCACGCATCTCGATCCCGAAGCGAAGGCCAAGCAGAAGGCAGAACTCGACTTCCGCGCGTCCGGGAAGCAGCGCCGTTACGCGTGGGATTACGACGAGCACATGGATATCTTCACCGCGCGCCGCGACGGCTCGAATCTCCAGCGCCTCACCACCACGCCCGGCTACGACGCCGAGGGTGATTACTCGCCGGACGGCAAGCTCATCGTCTTCTGCTCGCTGCGCGACGCGTATCCGACGAACAAGCTTTCCGCTGAGGATCTCAAGCGCCTCGAAACCGACCCGGCGTGGTTCGGCGAAATCTACGTGATGAACGCCGACGGCTCGAATCCGCGCCGGCTCACGCATTCACCGGGCTACGATGGCGGACCGTTCTTCACGCCGGACGGCCAGCGCATCGTCTGGCGGCGCTTCGATGACAAGGGCGTGAACGCCGACGTCTACACCATGAAGCTCGATGGCTCCGACGTGCGTCGCATCACGGATTTCGGAGCGATGTCGTGGGCGCCGTATTTCCATCCGTCCGGCGAGTATCTGATCTTCACGGCGAACAAACTCGGCTTCGCCAACTTCGAGCTCTTCCTCACCGACGCGAACGGCACAAAGGAACCGGTGCGCATCACGTTCACGGACGGCTTCGATGGACTGCCCGTTTTCTCACCCGATGGCAACAAGCTCTGCTGGACCTCCGGCCGCACCGCCGACGGCAAATCGCAACTCTTCCTCGGCAACTGGAATCACACCGCCGCCCTCGCCGCGCTCAAGGCCGCGCCCGCGCGAGTGCAAGGCGGTGCGTCCATCGCCAGTAGCAGCGGACGTGAATCCGCTCATTCTTCCACCTCCCAGCCTGATCAGAGCCTCCTCACGTCGGCTGCGACACCGGAGATTTCGCAAGCCGATCTCCGCGCCCAGGTTGCCTACCTCGCTTCCGAGAAACTCGAAGGCCGCGCCACCGGCAGCGAAGGGGCGAAGCTCGCCGCCGACTTCATCGCCGACCAATTCAAGACCGCCGGACTCCAGCCCGCGCCCGGCAACAGTGGCTTCTTTCATCCGTTCGAATTCAACGCCGGCGTCCGCGTCGTGACGAACGCGAACACGCTCACCGTCTCCGGCGAAAACCTCGCTGCCGTCTTCGGCGTGCAGAAAGATTTCCGTCCGCTCTCGTTCACCGCGAACGCCGAAGCCGAGGGCGATGTCGTCTTCGTCGGCTACGGGCTCTCCGTCCCGGGCAAGCTCGGCGAAGGCTACGATTCCTACGACGGCGTGAACGTCTCGAACAAGATCGCGCTCGTCCTCCGCTACGTGCCCGAGGAGGTCGATGCCAAGCGCCGCGCGGAACTCAATCGCTACGCCGGCCTGCGCTACAAGGCCATGCTCGCGCGCGACCACGGCGCGAAGGCCGTGCTCTTCGTCACCGGACCGAACTCGCCGAACCCTGGCGAACTCGCGGGCCTGAACTTCGACAGCAGCCTCGCCGGCTCCGGCATCGTCGCCGCGTCCATCAGCAGCAATGTCATCGCCGCGCTCTTCGCCGGATCGGGCAAGGATCTCAAGGCGCTCCAGTCGCGGCTCGACAAGGAAGATCCCCACGCCGAAAGCGGCTTCACGCTCGCGAAGACGAAAGTGAAGATCACCACCGCCGTCGAACACCTCAAGAAGACCGACCGCAACGTCGTGGCGATGATTCCGCCCGGCGACACCTCGAAGCCGGCCGAATACATTCTCGTCGGCGCGCACTACGATCACCTCGGCCACGGCGAATCCGGCGGCGCCATGCAACGCGCTGGTGAAGAGCACGCCATTCATTACGGCGCAGACGACAACGCCTCCGGCACCGCCGCCATTCTCGAACTCGCCGCCGCGCTCGCCAGGGAACGCGCCGCCAAGCCCGAGAACTTTTCGCGCGGACTCATCTTCGCGCTCTGGTCCGGCGAAGAGATCGGCCTCATCGGCTCGTCGCACTTCGCCGAGCATCCGCCCGTCGCAATGTCGAACATCGCCGCGTATGTGAACTTCGACATGGTCGGCCGCCTGCGCGACAACAAGCTCAGCCTGCAAGGCGTCGGCTCCTCGAGCGCGTGGCGCAAGCTCATCGAGAAACGCAACGTCGCCGCCGGCTTCAACGTCGCGCTCCAGGAAGACCCTTACCTGCCCACCGACACCACGCCGTTCTACTCGAAGCGCGTGCCCGTGCTGAACTTCTTCACCGGCAGCCACGAGGATTACCATCGCCCGACCGACAAGCCCGACACGCTCAACTACGACGGCCTCGAACGCATCACGAAGTTCGCCCGCGCCCTTCTCGCCGATCTCGCCAAAGGCCCGGAGCGTCCTGATTACCTCACCGTCGCCCGCACTGATTCCGGCGGCGGCAGTCGCGAGAATCTGCGCGCTTACCTCGGCACCATTCCCGACTACGCCACGGAAGTTCCCGGCGTGAAACTCTCCGGCGTGCGCGGCGGCGCCCCGGCGGAAAAGGCCGGCCTGAAAGGCGGCGACATCATCGTGGAATTTGGCGGCAAGAAGATCGCAAACATCTACGACTACACCTACGCGATGGACGCCGTGAAGATTGGTCAACCCGTGAAAGTCACCGTCCTCCGCGACGGCCAGCGCGTCACGCTCACCGTCACGCCGGAGGCGCGGAAGTAAGCTCCGCACTTCATTTTCGTAGCAGCGGACGTGAGTCCGCTCTGATCGAAGGGCTGAAAGCCCGAAAGATAATAGCCCAGGGCAAAGCGAGTCCGCGAGCGACGCCCTGGGTTCATCGTTCAGCAAACATCTTAAGCCCTGAAAGGGCGGCACAACCTCTCACCACACCCGTTTCAGCTTTCGGATAGAGTCCGTCAGATTGCGACGCGCGCTGTCCTCATACTTCGCCGCGAACAAATCCGTCGTGTAGATGCGCTTCCGGTCGAGGAAACGCTCGAGAATCTCCGCACGCTTGGGCTTGAACACCAGCGCGGGCACCCAGCTGTATTCCTCGCGAATCTGCGCTTCATACTCCAAGAATCTCGGCTCGTCCTTGCCAAGGATGCTCAGGTCCACATCCACCAGCAGACCGGCATCCGGGCCGGCCTCGGTGCTGTGCGTTTTCGTCGCCATCACCAGGCTGCCCACGGTCGCGGCGAGCTTGGATTGCCCTCCCGCTTCGAGGCAACTCACCGCCATCGCGGCGCTGCGCTCCTCGTTGTCGCCGGCCTTGGGATCGTAAACCGCATCGTGAAACCACAGCGCCAACTCCACGGCCGCCGGGTCTTGGGCGAGATGCTTTGCACCGTCGAATTCCGCCAGACATTCCGCAATGTGCTGCTGGTTGTGATAATGCCGCTGCGGCTCGGCGTAAGCCTGCGTCAACCGGTCGTACCACGGCGACGCGTCGCCATCGAGGCCGGAGGCCTGCCACAATTGCAGCCAACGCTCCTGTCCGGGCCAATTCATGGGCGCGCCTTGATGAGATGTCGATAGACCGGCTCTGGCACATACTTCTTGGCCACGCGTTGCCAGCCCTTCGGTCCGACCAATCCCTTCACCATGCTGCTGCTCACCTCGGCGATGTCGCGCGGCGGCATGAGGAACACCGTGCAGATATCCGGGTCGAGATCGCCATTGATGTTCCGCATCGTGCGCTCATACTCGTAATCGCTTCCAGACCGAATGCCGCGGAGGATGTGCGTGGCGCCGAGCTGCTGCGCGTAATCGATCAGGTAAAGGTTCGAGAACGAAGCGATAGATACATTCCGGATGCCCTTCAACGACTCTCGAAGCATCGCGAGCCTGACCTCCAGCGGAAAGGTGTAACGCTTCTCCGAATTGATGCCTACCGCCACGACCAGGCTGTCAAAGAGCGCAACGCCCTGCTCCACCATCCAGAGATGCCCGATGGTCAACGGGTCAAAGCTCCCGGCGTAAACTCCCAAACGTTTCTTCGTTCTCACACGGGGATGGTAGCAAGGGGTGCTGCCGTGTCAGCAACACATGCAACGGCCCCAAGGGCTGAAAGCCCGACAGATGATAGCCCAGGGCAAAGCGAGCCGGCGAGCGACGCCCTGGGTCAACCGTCCACAAAATCTCCAAGCCCTGAAAGGGCGGCACAATTCAAAACCTCGACTCAACACACCCCGCTGGTGCCCAGCGTCCGCACGAGGCACATTTCTGTCGCCCCTACAGGGCTTGAAGGTTTTTGGACGTCGAACCCAGGGCGGCGCGGACTTCGTCTCGCTTGCCCTGGGCTATCATCTGTCGGGCTTTCAGCCCTTTCGATTTGAGCCTCATTGCCTCGGCTGCGATGACAGCGATTCGTGTCCGTTGGTGTTCATTCGTGATTCACCATCTCCCGCCGGGCTTTGATCAAGAACCGATTCGCCGCCTCGTAGTCGGGGCGTTCGGGAAGTTGGGTTTCGGCGAGGGCGCGTTCGAAGTCGCGGTGGAGTTCCTTGCGCCAGGCGTCCACTTCGGCCCACGGCAGGTCGCCGCGTTTGACGGCGAGCAGGCGGTCGCGATGAGCTTCCACGCGCACGGGCACCTGGCCGTCGCGCAAGGTGGCCGCGCCGGTCAGCAGCAGGCGCAGCAGGTGCATGGCGTGTTTGCAACGGACTTCGCCGCGCGTGCGCAGGTCCTGCTCCATCTTTTTGAACTGGCTCATCGCGTACCCGTTGAAGGTCTGGAAAATCATCTGGCTCAGAAACGCGTCGCGAATGGCCAGCAGTTCCCCGCCGAGCGGCGTGACTTTCTCGACCATCGGCGAGTAGAGGCATTCGAGGATGTTCGGGTTGGCCTTGAGCGCCATGGTGAGGAATTTCTGCAATTCCCAGTAGCAGCTTTGCGCGGCGTTGTCCTCGAACTGCTCGGGCGCGCCGAAGAGGGACCATTGAAGATCGGCGGGCGCGAGGTAGATGCCGCGGCGGTCGGTGTCCGAGCCGTCGGCATCGAGTCCATACGCGCGCGAGCCGACGACGCAGCGGTAGATGATGAAGGATTCCAAGTCGAATGTAGCAGCGGACGTGAGTCCGCTCTGATCGGCGGTCGGAAGTGAAGTGAGCCGACTCACGTCGGCTGCTACATCAGAAGTCGATTCGTTCGAGGGCTCAACGGAGTTTCGCCCCACCCCAGCAGGGGCCTGGGCCGCCCCAAGCCGGTCCTTGAAGTGTTTCAGGACATCGAGCTGGTCGCGGGCGAGCGCGGCTTCGAAGCCGTCCGGGAAGCGCACGAGGAACTTCTCACCCTCCACCGCGGGCTTACGCGTGACGACGCCGACCGCACCACGCGGATGCACGAGCGAATCGTTTGTGCCGCGCACTTCCACGAGCGAGACGACCTGGGTCCCGGCGAAGATGTTGTTCGGCTGGTGCGACATTCCAAGGCGCGAGTATTGACCACCGACCGGGCCTTGGCCAGTACGGTGATTCAACCATTGACCGCCCCTTCGTCCGCCGCTACGAACTCGCCATGCACCACGGACCGGTCACTCCAGAAATCGCGAAGGGCCTGCTGGCTCTCAAGAAACGGATTCGCGCCGCGAAGATTCCCTCCTCGAAACTCGACGAGTCGATCAACGTCGCGATCTGGAACATCCGCGAGTTCGGCAAGAAATCGCGCACCGACGCCGCCATCCACTACATCGCGGAAATTCTCGGCCAGTTCGATCTCATCGCGCTGGTCGAACTGCGCGATGACCTGACGGATCTCGAACGGGCGTTGCGGTATCTCGGGCCGAGTTGGGATGTCGTTTACTCAGACTGGATCGATGACGACGGCGGCAATGCCGAGCGCACCGGGTTCCTCTACGACAAGCGCGCCGTGACGTTCAACGGCCTCGCCGCCGAGGTGGATGCGCCGCGCGAGAAGCAGGCGACGGAGTATCTCGCCAAGCAATCGTTCTGGCGCGCGCCGTATCTCTGCTCGTTCCGCGCGGGCAATTTCGACTTCCTCGCGCTGGCCACGCACACGCGCTGGGGCGACAGCGCGAAGGGTCGGCAGGCCGAGTTGCAGATGCTGGCCGATTGGATCAAGAAACGGACGGACGCGAAGGCGCTCGAGGACACAGACCTGATCGTGATGGGCGATTTCAACATCCCGAAGATCGGCGACAAACTCTTCAACGCACTGACGAGCTGCGGTCTGATGATTCCCGAAGTGCTGCGGGAATTGAAGGCGGGCGATCAGGTGGTGGGCGGCAGCAATCTCGGCAAGGACGCGCGCTACGATCAGATTCTGCATCTGCCAACGCACGAGAAGCGCTTCAGCAACGGCGGCGGCGTGATGGATTTCCTGGGCGAAGGTGACGCGTTGCTTAAAGTGCTGTTCCCCGGCGCGAACTACACCCGTGAACAATCCACCTACCAGCTCTCGGACCATTTCCCGGTGTGGGTGCAGATCAAGACGGACATCGAAGGCGATCGCCTCACGCAGATTGTGCAGAACAGCAAAAAGTAAGCGGACGCTTCTCAACGTCATCCGCGCGCATCAGGTCAGTCCATCGGCGACCACTTCGCACGCCCCGCGGCAGCGCGGAATACCAGGTAGAGCGCGGCCACCGCGACGGTTTCGCCGACGAGGAATGGCACAAACCATCCACCCGACCAAGCCCAGATGGAGATCCCCGTCAGCGCGGCCGCCGCGACGAGAAACAGGATCATGTGCAAGCCGCGTCCCGCTGACTTCGCTTCGTCAGCCGGCTGACTGAAGGGAATGGCCGTGCCGTTCAAGCAGGGACCAATGAGGCAAAGCGGCATCGCAATCACGCCGGGCAGCAATAGCGCAAGGTGGGAGAACGAACCGCTCGCCACCCAAGTCAACGTCGCGTAGAGCAACATGACCGGCACGGTGAGCAACAGCAGCACGGCGCGACGCAGCCCGCGATTGAGCGGCGCGGGGCCCGGCAGAGGCGCGGTGCGAAAGACGTCGGCTGCCTGCCATTGTTGCGAGTATTGGAGCAGGCTGATCCCAAGCAACGGCACGAGCCCAATGTAAGTTCCCGAAAACGCCGCTCCGAAGCTTCCCGCGTCTCCTTTTGTCCCGCGAACCAAGAATATCAACGGCATGATCAGCATCGGAGCGAGCCCGGGATACACGCGTAGTTTCACATCGCGATCCCGGACGAGATAAGCGGCCACGAGGACGAATGTGGCGCGGGAAACGGAGTCCTTCAGCCACCAGCTGAGCGGCGGCATCTGGCTCAACCGATCGAGCCAGCGGCGCTTCGCGCGCGGACGTTCGGGAGGGCCGGACATTTCGTTGAGCCGCTGGAGGCCGGCACCGTAGTCATTGGCCAGTCGCCCGAATGCCGTCCACAAGACCAGTGCCGTCGCCACGACGCCAGTCGCCGCGAGCGCCCAAGCGATGCCGGAACTTCGTCCCATGAAGGCGATATCGAATCCCGCAAACCACGCCGGCGGCAACGCCCATACCCACCACGTCTCCGGGCTGATGGCCAGCTGACCGCGCAGTCGCACCATCAATTGCGGCACCAGCTGACCGGCCATCACCATGCCGATGGCCATCACCACCTGCGCAGTGGTCATCAAGGCATCCAGCCGTTCGCGACCGAACCAGCGCAGGCACAGCTGATAAACGAGCACCACCGAACCCGTGCAGAACAACGCCAGCAGCACCGTGGAGAACAGGTGCGCCACGACGAACATCACGCCACCGTCCCGCATCAGTGATCCTGCGATGATGCCCGCCAGATTGAAGGCGCAGGCGAGCCAGAGGGACACTTGCACCAGCACGCCGATCTTCGCCCAGAGCAGACTGCGGGGCGTCACGGGACGATGCATCAAGATGTCCGCCTCTTCCTTGTTGAAGAGAACTTCGCCCGAGGACGACGCGACGAACATGCCAACAAACATCAGCGTCATCGCGTGCAGATAAGCAGACAGCGCAAACAACGGCTGTCCCAGGAACGTCAGCGCCAGGCAACCGAACAACGCGTACAAAACCAGCGTGGTGGCCAGCTTTGAGCCAACGGATTTCGGCGCCTTCTCCTTCTTCAATCCGCGCGCTCCCCTGCCCCGCAGGAACAGGGTGAGGAAGAGGCGTCGCAGCGTTTGCTCCGGCGACGGCGGGGGCGATGCAGGAGGCAGGGGTGGCGGCTGGACAGGCGGATTACTCATGACCTGAAGGTCTTGGCGAAATCCTCGGCGCGACGCTCCAGCTCCGAGCCGCCGGTGAGCTGGGTGAAGAGCCTTTCGAGTGTTCCGGATTGGTGCGAGGCGACGAGTTCATCGGGCTTGCCATCGACGAGCATCCGACCCTTGTCGATGATGATGACGCGATCGCACACGCGCTCGACGACATCGAGGATGTGCGAGCTGTAGACGATGGTCTTGCCTTCGCGCGCGAGCGTTTGAATCAGCGTCTTGAACCCCACCGCGGCATTGGCGTCGAGCCCGTCCAGCGGCTCATCGAAGAAGACGACCGGCGGGTTGTGCAGGAGTGCAGCGGTAATGACGACCTTGCGCCGCATTCCTTTCGAATACGCACCGAGCAGCTTGTCGGTGAGCGTTTCGAAACTGAGATCGAAGAAGGCGATGAATTGCCGGATGCGTTCGCGGGCGGATTCGGAGGGAATCGCGTAAAGCGCCGCGACCATTTCCAGGTATTCGAGCCCGGTCAGCGATTCGAAGACCGCGCCGGACTCCGGCACGAAGCCGATCTTCCGTTTCACTTCCAACGTGTCGCGACGCAGATCGAGTCCACAAATCGTTGCTGTGCCGTCGGTCGGCTCGATCATGCCCGTGAGCATCTTCAACGTCGTGGATTTGCCGGCGCCGTTCGGCCCGAGGAACCCGACGATCTGCCCGCCGGGAATTTCGAACGACAACGAATCGACAGCCGTCTGGGAACCAAAGCGTTTGGTCAGTTGGTGGAGGGAGATCATCGCTGGGAATGGCTGATACCACGCCCATGCGGATCACGCGATGAAAAATCCCGCTCCCCACGCAGGCGATACCTGCCTCAAAGACCACTCATGCGAAGTCCGGGACGAATCATTCAGCTAAAGTTGGTGGAACGACGTCCGGGCGAGCCCCGCCGAATGTTACTTGTAGTCTATTGCATGTCGACCGACGCGCATTACGCTGTTTGTTTAGTGAGTATGGAACAGAGGAATATCGCCGAGCGATTTGGTGCATCAGTCAGACGGTTCCGGTTTAATTTGGGCATTTCCCAGGAGGAATTGGCCGAACGCGCCAACCTGCACCGGACTTATATCGCGGGGATCGAAGGCGGGGCGCGCAACCTCACGTTGAAGAGCATAGATAAGCTGGCCCGCGCGCTTCAGGTCTCCATTGCCACCCTCCTGCTCAGCAGCAACCAGCTCGGTGAGATTCTGCTCGTGGAGGACAACCCCGACGATGTAGACCTGACCTTGCAGGCCTTCAAGAAGGCGAAGCTGACGAATCCGGTCCAAATCGTCGGCGATGGCGCTGAAGCTCTGGATTACCTCTTTTGCACCGGACACTTCACCGGCCGACGCATTGATGATCGTCCTCATCTGGTGCTCCTGGATTTGGAATTACCCAAGATTGGCGGACTGGAAGTGTTGCGCCGTATCAAGACCGACGAACGGACGCGGTCCATTCCCGTGGCCGTACTTACCGCGTCCACCGACGACCAGAAACTCACTGAGTGCGAGCGGGCAGGAGCGCATACCTACATCGTCAAGCCAGTGGATTTCCACGGCTTGAGTCAGGCGACGCGCCGGCTGAATCTCGGCTGGGCGTTGCTGGAAACATCCGAGGCCCAACTTCGCGAAGGGCGCGACAACCCAACCAGTTGATTTCAGTCTCAGCATCCAAATCGGTCAGCGAGCGGGAAGTGGAATGCGAACAGCCTATGCAACCCGAACAACAGCTGAAAGCCTCGCTCAAGGAGATCGGCGACCTCAAGGCCGCCTTGGACGAGCATGCCATCGTCGCCATCACCGATCCGCGGGGGAGGATCACCTACGTGAACGACAAGTTCTGCGCGATCTCGCAGTATTCGCGCGACGAACTCATCGGGCAGGACCATCGCGTCATCAATTCCGGCCACCACCCGAAGGAGTTCATCCAAGATCTGTGGTCTACCATTGGGCGTGGCAAAGTTTGGAAGGGCGAAATCAAGAACAGGGCCAAGGATGGATCGTTCTACTGGGTGGATACCACGATCGTCCCCTTCCTCAACGATGACGGCAAACCGCGTCAATACATCGCCATCCGCGCCGACATCACCGAGCGCAAGCGCACGGAAGACCAGCTCAGGGCCTCCTTCAAGGAAATCAACGATCTGAAGGCTGCGTTGGACGAGCATGCCATCGTCGCCATCACCGATCCGCAGGGGAAGATCACTTATGTGAACGACAAGTTTTGCGCGATCTCCAAATACTCGCGCGGCGAACTGATCGGGCAGGATCATCGGGTCATCAATTCCGCCCATCACCCGAAGGAATTCATCCAGGGTTTGTGGTCTACCATTGGCCGCGGCAAAGTTTGGAAGGGCGAAATCAAGAACAGGGCCAAGGACGGATCGTTCTACTGGGTGGATACCACCATCGTCCCCTTCCTCAACGATGACGGCAAACCGCGACAGTACGTCGCCATCCGCGCGGACATCACGGAACGCAAGAAAGCGGAGGAAAAGGTTCTCCAGCTAAACGCCCAACTGGAACAGCGCGTGGCCGAAAGGACAGCCGAGTTGGAAGCGTTCTCCTACTCCATCTCTCACGATCTCCGCGCGCCATTGCGAGCCATGGGCGGCTTCGCGCGGATGTTGCAGGAGGATTTCGGCGCGGAGCTTCCTCCGGAAGCCAGCCGGCTGCTGGAGCGCATCCACGTCAACGCGATGAAGATGGGACTGCTCATCGACGGCCTGCTGGCCTTCTCGCGGTTGAGCCGGCAACCGCTGAACAAGAGTAAAATCTCGCCGGGGGCGGTGGTAAACCGTGTGCTGGAGGAGCTGCAGAGCGAGACCGAAGGACGGAACGTGAAAATAACCGTTGGCAACCTGCCCGCCTGCCAGGCGGACGCAACCCTGCTCCACCAAGTTTTCATGAACTTGATCTCGAATGCCTTGAAATACTCGCGGCGGCGGGACCCGGCGATCATCGAGATCGGGTCCGGCGAAGAAAACGGGCACTGCGTCTACTCCATCAAGGACAACGGCGCCGGGTTTGAAATGAAGTACGCGCACAATCTGTTCGGCGTGTTTCAGCGCCTGCACCGGGCGGAACAATTCGAAGGCACGGGCGTGGGTCTGGCGATCGTGCGTCGCATCATTCATCGACACGGCGGCCGCATCTGGGCGGTGGCCGAGCCGGAAAAGGGCGCCACATTCCACTTCACCCTGGAAGGCGAGAACAACCATGTCTAACGAGGCAGTCGAAATCTTGCTGGTCGAGGACAGCCCTGACGACGTGGCGTTCCTGGTCCGCACGTTCAACAAAGCCAACCTCACGGCCCGCCTCCACGTGGTCGCCGATGGCAAAGAGGCGCTGGATTACATCTTCTGCACCGGCGACTACGCGACTCGCAACAACGGCAACCAGCCCAAGGTCATCTTCCTCGACATGAAAATGCCGAAGGTGGGAGGGCTGGAGGTGCTGCGACGTTTGAAATCGGACCCCACCACCCAGTCCATCCCAGTCGTTGCCTTGAGCTCCTCCAACGAGGAACGCGACTTGATCGAGAGCTACCGGTACGGGGTGAACAGCTATATCGTAAAGCCCATGGACTTCGACCAATTCGCCAAGACGATCCGGTCGATGGGGCAATACTGGCTCGAGCTCAATCAGACGCCCAAACTCTGATTTATGGCCAAGCCCATCAAGCTGTTGCTGGTCGAAGATTCGCCAGACGACGCGGACCTGCTCGTGGCCGAACTGCGCCGGGCCGGGTTCGCCCCCGAGTGGAAGCGCGTGGACACCGAGCCGGATTACCTGGCGGAGATTGAGAATCGCCCCGACGTCATCCTTTCCGACTACTCCATGCCCCAGTTCAGCGGATTGCAGGCGGTAAAGCTCCTGCGGGAACGCCGGCTGGACATTCCATTCATCCTGATCTCCGGAACGGTGGGCGAGGACACCGCCGTCGAAGCCATGAAACACGGCGCGTCCGACTATTTGCTCAAGGACAGAATCGTACGCTTGGGAAACTCGATTAACCAGGCGCTGGCGCAAAAGCGCCTGCGCGATGCAGGCAAACGAGCGGACGACGAGATCCTGGAACAACTGCACGAGCTACGTCGCTGGCACGAGGCCACCCTGGGCCGCGAGGACCGCATCCTGGAGCTGAAACGCGAGGTCAACGAACTGCTCGCCCAGCAGAATCAGCCGCCTCGTTACACCAGCATCAAATCGTCATGAAAACGCCCCTCCCTCCTGACGAACCTGACCGGATCGAAGCGCTGCGCCGATTCAACGTGCTCGACACGCCGCCAGAACAATCTTTCGACGACCTCACCCTGATCGCCGCCGCGATCTGCCAGACTCCGATCGCGCTGGTTTCGCTCGTGGACGAAACGCGTCAGTGGTTCAAATCGAAAATCGGGACCAGCCTCTCTGGAACGTCGCGGGAAATTGCCTTCTGCTCTCACGCCATTCTCCATCGCGACGACGTGATGGAAGTCCACGATGCCCGCGGCGACGAGCGTTTCGTCAACAATCCCCTCGTGACCGAGGAGCCGCACATCCGGTTCTACGCCGGCGCGCCGCTGGTAACAGCCGATGGCCACGCGCTGGGAGCGTTGTGCGTGATGGATCGCCAGCCGCGAACGCTGAAACCCGACCAACTGGCCGCCTTGCGCGCCCTCAGCCGACACGTCGTCGCCCAACTGGAACTGCGTCGCCATGCGATTGCCGCGGCAGGTGAGATAACGGAACGCCGAAACGCCGAAAACCAGCTGCATCTTCAGAACGAAAAACTCTCGGCCAACAAGGACGAAGCCGAGCGACTGCTGAAGCTCGCGCAACGGACGCGTCACGCTCTGCTAAGCGTTCTCGAAGATGAGCGGCGAGCCGGGCAGAACCTGCGCGAGAGCGAGGAACGCTTCCGGCAGCTTGCTGAAAACATCGCGGAAGTCTTCTGGATCACCGATCCCGCGAAACAGCACATGCTATACGTCAGCCCGGCTTACGAACAGATTTGGGGCCGCACCTGCGACAGCATTTATGAGCGGCCGGAAAGCTGGCTGGACTCCATTCACCCAGACGACCGGCAGCACGTTCATGATGATGCCCTCTCCAAGCAGCCTGCCGGGCAATACGATGCGACCTACCGAATCGTCCGTCCCGATGGCACCGTGCGATGGATTCGCGACCGGGCCTTTCCCGTTCATGACGCTGCGGGCGTCGTATATCGCATCGCGGGCGTCGCGGCGGACATCACGGAGCAACGATTGCTGGAGGCGCAACTCCGGCAGGCGCAGAAGATGGAGGCGTTGGGAACTCTTTCCGGAGGCATCGCGCACGACTTCAACAATATCCTCGGCGCCATCATCGGAAACGTCCACCTCCTGAGACTGGACATCGACTCCGCTCATCCCGCGGCGCAAAGCATCGGAGAAATCGAGCAGGCCAGCAATCGCGCCAAAGATCTCGTGCGCCAGATTCTGACCTTCAGCCGCCAGCAGCCTCAGGTGCGGCAGATCATTCCGCTGTCACCGATAATTGAGGAAGTCGTCCGACTGCTGCGGGCGACGATTCCGGCGGAGGTCGAAATCCTCAAAACCATCGAGCCCGATGTCCCGAACGTCTTTGCCGATGGCACCCAGATTCACCAAGTCCTTCTCAATCTCTGCACGAACGCCTGGCACGCGATCGGAAAGGTGAACGGCAGGATCGAAATCCACCTGCGCGGCACGGAGGTGGAACGTGATGACAGCTCCGTCCTGCCGAGATTGCGTCGAGGACGCTACGCCTGTCTGTGCATCAACGACAACGGACACGGAATGGATACCGCGATCCTGGAACGCATCTTCGAGCCATTCTTCACCACCAAGGAACCGGGCCGCGGCACCGGCCTCGGGCTCTCTGTCGTGCACGGCATCATGCAAGGGCATGATGGAGTAATCCGCGTGACCAGCCAACCGGGCCAGGGAACAAGCTTCCAACTCTACTTTCCCGCCGTCGAAGGCGAAATGGAAACGACCGACGCAGACTGGCGAAATGTCCGCGCGGGCAACGGCCAGCGCATCTTGTATCTCGACGACGAATCGCTTCTGTCCAGTCTCGGCGTGCGGATGCTCCGGCGCCTCGGTTATCAGGCCGAGGGATTCACCAACCCGCTCGCCACGCTGGAAATGTTCACAGCCAATCCGACCCGCTTCGACGTCGTCATCACCGATCTCCACATGCCGGGGATGTCGGGCATTGATTTTGCCCGGGGCATTCGAAGGGTCTCGGCCGACATACCCATCATTCTGAGCTCGGGCTATTTGACTGAAGAAGTCATAGAGAAAGCCCGGAACGCAGGGATCACGCGCCTCCTGCAGAAGCCGAACACGATGCAAGACTTCAGCGAGTCACTCGGGCATGTTCTGCCCGCCAAACCTCCCACAACATGAGCTGCGCCCGCATACTGCTGGTCGACGACGACGATGGTTTGAGAACGGCCTTGCGCCGTGCGTTGGAGCGCGAAGGTTACGCGGTCGTCAAGGCCGGCAATGGCAGACACGCCCTCGATCGGCTGAAGGAAACGTCAGTCGACCTCGTGATCACCGACATCATCATGCCCGAGTCCGAAGGCATTGAGCTTGCGCTGACTCTTCACAGGACGCAGCCCCAGCTTCCGGTGATTGCCATTTCCGGCGGCGGCAACTGGACGCCGGAATTTCACCTCTCGATCGCCAGACAAGCCGGCGCACTTCACGCATTTGAGAAACCGTTCGTCGTGGAAGAGCTCTTGCAACGAGTGGGCGAACTCCTCCAGAAACCGGGACAATTGGACTGGAAGTCCTTCTTTCCCGACGGAACTCAAACGAACCGCACAACGAGCCGCTCACCAGTCCGTGACCTAGTAGTCCTTGAGGAATTTGCCCCAAATGTGCTCGCCCGTGTTGATGCCGGCGATGATGGGATCCACGATGCGCGCCGCACCATCGACGATATCGAGGGGCGGGTGGAAGCCGTGCTCCTCCACCTTGCGCGCGGCGATGTGGACCGGGTCCTCGTCCGTCACCCAGCCCGTGTCCACGGCGTTCATGTGGATGCCGTCGGCGTGGTAATCCGCCGCCGCGGTGCGCGTCATCATGTTCAACGCCGCCTTGGCCATGTTCGTGTGCGGATGGCGCGTGGTCTTAAACTTCCGGTAGAACTGTCCCTCCACCGCCGAGACGTTGACGATGTGCTTGTCGCGTTCCGGCGTGCATAACATGAGCGGCTTCAGTCGCGCATTGAGGATGAACGGCGCGACGGCATTCACCAACTGCACTTCGAGCAATTCAACCGAGGGCACCTCGGACAGCATGAGCCGCCACGAGTTGCGCTCGCGCAGATCGACCTGCTGCAAATCCTGATCGAGCTCCTTCGTGGAAAGAGCGCTTGCTGCGCGGCGAGCTCCTCCGGCAGCAACGGGACCTGGGAAAGTTCCGCGGCGTGAGTGAGCCCGGCGACTTCCGGACATGCGCTTTTGCACGAGCGCGGCGTCCGCCTCCGGCAACATGTGGTAGCCGCGCAGACCTTCGTATTCGCCGAGCAGCTTCGGCCGACTCCGCCGGGAGCTCATGCAAGGAACCATTCTCGCGCTCCATCATGTGCTCGTAGAAATCCGGCGGACGTCGCACCGTCTGGCACGCGTTGTTGATGATGAAGTCGAGACGCGAATACTTTGGCACCAGGTGCCGACAGAAGGCTTCCACGCTCGGCGTGTGCCGGAGATCGAGCCCGAAGATCTCGAGCCGATGTCCCCATTCCTTGAAGTCCGGCTCCGCTGCGTAACGCACCGCCGAGTCGCGCGGGAAGCGAGTCGTCACGATCAGCTGTGCGCCGGCCCGCAGGAGCTTGATGCCCGCCTGGTAACCAATCTTCACCCGGCCTCCAGTCAGCAGGGCGACGCGCCCGCGCAAATCCGCCAGCTCGGTTCGCTTGCGCAAGTTCAGCTCCGCACAAACCGGACAGAGCTGATCGTAGAAATGGTGAATCTGCGAATAGTCCTTTTGCAGATGTAACAGTTCTGCGGCTCGATCACTTCACGAAAATCAGGGTCGTCCGCCACCTCCCGCGGCTCGTTCTCCACCGGCGGAAAAAAATTCGGCGTGGTGAAGACCGGCTTGCGACGCAGCTCGCGAATCCCCGTCTGGTGCAGCTTCTGGTCGTCGGCGAGTTTCTTCTCCGCCTTGCGCTGGCGCACTCTGGCCTTCACGACGCGTCGACGTTCGCTCACGTCCGGGCAGAAAATATCCCCGCGGCGGCGTTCACGAGTCGGCGCCGTTCGTCCCGCGGTCAAGTCCGCGATTACTGTGCGGTTGGCCGCGGCGGTTTCCAGCAGCTCCAGCGCGGCGCGCAGGCGTTGCGTGAGCACGGAATTGTTCACTGTTGCGCCGCTGGCCGGCGCGGAATCCGTCGAGTTGTCAGGCATTTCGTTCAAAGCGCGCACGCTAGCAAAGCTCGCATTCAGGAGCGAACGAAATTCAGCGCGAAACGGTTCAGGTGGGCGGGACGCCGGAAGCGCCGTCGGGGTTGGCGCTGGCAAACCGCCTCTTCGCCCGGGCGAAAAGAACCGTGGAGACGAGGTAAACAACACCGCCCGCCAGCGCGAGGGCAATGAGCCATGATTGATGAAAGCCGGCGCCGGCTTCTCCAGCTTGTTGCCTTCGAGGATTTGGAGGATCGAGCGCCAGCATGAGATAGCGAATGTAGCCCACAAGGAAGATGCCCATGACGGCGACGAAACACCCCAGGAACAGCCCCGTCAGCACCGTCCCGGCGCGACGCTCGCCCAGGTAAACCAGACCTGCCCCCGGCAGAAACACATTCAACGCCGTGGCCATCCGGAGATTCTTCTGCGACGGCAACGGCGGAGGTTGAGGGAACATTTCGCGAAGAGTTTCGCCCGCGCGTTTTACTTCGAAGCAGCCAGCGGGATCTCGAACTTCAAATCCTGCGGCTTGTAGCAGATCGCGCCCTGGCAGGCTTGGTAGCTTAGCGTCGCTGGAACGGAAGTAGGAAGTTTAACCGCCGCGCTCAGTCCCAGCGGAAAGGAGATCTCGAAATGCTCCTCGAATACCGAAAGTGGCTTCTCCAAACCCTTCACCCGCTCGGATATTCCTTCCGGATACGAGATGTTACCCGCCTTGACCCCCGCCACGGTGCCGATCCTGATCACGGTGGGGATGAACTCAGGTTGAGACGGTTTGTTCGAATGAACGTGGTAACCTTTCGCGAGTTTCACTTTCACCACCGCCGTGACGCGACCACCGGGCACCGCGTCGCCTTTCACCTGCACGGACTCGATTGTCGCCGCCTCACCAAGTTTCGTCTGGGCCATCGCCACCATTGGCAGGACGACAATTCCCAACCAGCAAAGAAACGCTTTCATAAAGTGAATGCCGCGCGCGGCGTCCAAGGCTTACTTCGTCATCGGCCAGCCCGCCTGGACCATGGCCTTGTAGCCACCGATGAGCGACGAAACATTCTTGTAGCCCATGCGCTGGGCAACGTCGCAAGTGAGCGCGGAACGGAAACCGCCCCCGCAATGCATGATGATCTCGGCATTCGTGTCGGGATACTGCTTCTCAATGTCGCGCTCGAGAACGCCCTTGCCCAGATGCTTCGCCTCGGCGGCGTGACCAGCAGCCCACTCACTGTCTTCGCGGACATCGATCAAGATGGCGTTCGGATTCTGCGCGAGCCGGGCTCGAGCTGCGTCGAGGGTGACTTCCTTAATGCGCGGGCGGACTTCGTTGACGACTTTCAAAATCCAGGCGAGTGATCCCATATCCGCGACGATAGGTTGAGCCGCCGTTGGGTCAAACAGTTTTCCGCCCGCAAACGCCGCCACGCTTGACTCCGCCGGGCAATTCCCTGAAATGCCCGGCAATCACTGAGTATGAAAAAATGGAAACTGGCCGGCATTAACTTCGATCACTTTCACATGGGCGACCTCCTTCGCTACGCCCACGAACATCCGAACGTCGAGATTGTCGGCATCTCGGACGAACAACCCGCGCGCATGGAGGAAGCCATCAGCAAGGTCTCGTCTCCGCGACCGCGCGTTCACGGACTACCGCAAATGCCTAGAAAAGACCAAGCCGGACATCGTCATCCTCTGCCCCGCCGCCTCGAAGCACGGCGAGTGGGTGAAGAAGGTCGCGCCCTATGGCGTGCACCTCATGGTCGAGAAACCCTTCGCGGCGTCGCTCAAGGAAGCCGATGCGATGGTCGCCGCCATGCCGAAGAACAAGACGCTGATGATCAATTGGCCGCTGCAATGGGTCGGTTCACATCGCAAGGCGAACGAACTCGTCGAGGCCGGCCACATCGGCGAGGTGATCAATCTGTGGCACTTCGGCGGCAATCGCGGCCCGCTCTGGCACGGCGCCGACAAGGACGAGAAGACCGCCGCACAAGTCGCAAAGGAAAAGCCGAAGTCGTGGTTCTACAAAAAAGCACACGGCGGTGGATCGTTGCTCGATTACCTCGGCTACGGCACCACGCTCGGCGCTTGGTATCAGGGCGGACGCCGTCCCATCGAAGTCACCGCCACCGTCGATGAACCAAGGGCCTCGAAGTCGACGAGCACAGCATCGTCGTAGCCCGCTACGCGCACGGACTCTCGAAGTTCGAGACGCGCTGGGGCACGTTCACCGACCCGTGGATTCTCCAGCCGCAGCCGCGCTGCGGCTTCATCATCGCCGGCACCGAAGGCACCATCTCCAGCTACGACTACGACGATTACGTGACCGTGCAGACGCGCAAGAAACCCGAGCCGCATCGCCTGCCCGCGCCCGCGCCGAAAGCGCCGAACCAGAATCCGGTGCAATACTTCGTCGACCGCCTGAGCAAAGGCAAAGCACTCGAAGGCCCGGTGAGCATCCGCATCAGCCGCATCGGCCAGGAGATCGTCGATGCCGCCGTGCGTAGCGCGAAGTTGAAGAAATCGGTGAAGCTGGCGTAGCCGCCCGCGACGGAGCGTTGCCTCCTCCTTTTGCGCCAGCCGTCAACCGCGACCGCCGTTTGAATCGCATGAAAACGAAATGGACCTTCGCTCGCCACGGATTGTCTGCGGCCATTATTGCCGCCGGGATTCAATCATCGGAAGCCGCGGGCATTTATCGCGACGGCTTTGGCGCACGGGCTCTTGCGCTCGGCGGGGCGGACGTCGCGTGGGCTGAGGGGCCGCTCGCCGCCTTCGGCAGCAATCCCGCCGGTCTCACCAGCCTCGAGGGTCATTCGCTTGAGCTGGGCGGAGTCGCCGCGATTCCCACCGGCAGATTTCGGAACGCCGCGGACAACCACAGTTCACTTCAGACTGCGTTCGGTGGCTGGCCGGAGATTGCATTCGGCATGCGCGCCGCGAATTCCCCGGCGCGCGTTTTCGCCGGCATCGCCCCGGAAGCCGCGCTCGCGTCCGAATGGCGCTATATCGATCCGCCGGGCGGTGCGGACGGAAATACCTCCTACGGCCTGCAACGTCACGAATCGGAAATCACCGTGCTGCGCGCGGGCGTCGGTGCGGCAATTGATCTCACACCGCAGATCAGCTTCGGTGCGACCGTCGGTGCGATCTACAACGAGAACCGCCTGCACGCGCCCTACATTTTCCAGACGCAACCCGCGCTGGCCGGCGTCAAGACGCTGCTGGATCTCGAGACGGCGGGCTGGGGAGTGAACGCGCAGTTCGGCGTGATGCTGCGCCCGCGGAAGGATCTTCAATTCGGTCTCACCTACAAGACGCGCGCCGTGGTGAACAGCGAAGGCGACGCCTCGGGCAATGCCGGCGTCCAGCTGGCGAACATCGGCCTTGGTGCTGCACGACCGGACTTCCACTATGATGCCGAAGTCGTGAACGCGTTTCCGCAGATGGTCAGCGGCGGCGTTTCGTGGCAGGCGTGCCCACGTTTCCGGCTGGCGGCGCAACTCGATTGGATCGATTGGAGCGGCGCGTTCGATGACCTGCACGTGAAGCTGCGCAACGGGAACAACACCGATCTCAACGGCGTGGTCGGCTCGGACGACATGGACGACTTCGTGCCGCTGGACTGGAAGGATCAAGTCGTGGTCCGTGTCGGCGGCGAACTGACCGTGACGGATTCACTCCAACTTCGCGGCGGCTACAGCTACGGCCGCAGCCCGGTTCCGGACGGCACCTTGACGCCGCTCACCGCCGTGATCATGGAACATTCCGTAACGACCGGCGCGGGCTGGCAAAGCGGCCGTTGGTCCTTGGACTTCGCCTACCAATGGAGCCTGCCGAACACCCAGCGCGTCGGCACCAGCGAACTGCGATCCGGCGAATACGACAACAGCGCAACGCGCATCGGCGTGCACTGGCTGGGCCTGACTACCGGCATGCGGTTTTAATCGGAGCCCGGCTCACAGCTTCGCGCCGCGAAGTGGCTTGTCGCGAGGCTGACGATCCTGATCAGCCGGACCGTCACTGCGATCGAACCGCTGACCGGGCTCGAGGTGAATCACAAAGTCTTCGATGTTGCCGGCGAGCCGGCCGACAATCAGCCCTTCGTTCAGCCAGTCCTTGCTCGGATTCTTCGCGGAGATTCTGTAACCGTTCACCCGCAGGCTAAGGCTAAGGGAAGCCGAAGGCACGCCGTGGAACTCGAAGTTACCTTCATCATCCGCGCGAGATTCCTGGTTGTCCCACGCATCCTCCAAGCTCAAATAGACACGCGTGCGATTGGGTAACGGTTTGCCATCCGCCGTCACGATTCTTCCCTTCAAGGTGAACGCCGGAACGACCTTCAAATCGCCGAGGTTCACCGTTGAACCGTCGAGCCCGGTCGAGACTTTCTGCGGCGAAAGCGCCACGCCGAGTTCCTGCATCTCCTTCATCTTGGTGTAGAGAACAAATCGATTGTTGGGCGGAATGTTCGGCAGGCTGAAACGCCCGTCGGAATCCGTCGCGACATCAAAGCCGCGCAGGAACACCTCCGACGAGCGGTCCTCCGTGTTCATCGAAACGGACGCGCCCGCGACCGGCTGGCCGTTGTTCAACAACCGGCCCGTCACCGCGACGCCCTCCGTCATGCGAATCAAATGAGCCTTCCCGATATCGAGCCACATCTTGCGCTTGGCCACCGAACGCGCCGTGATGTCCACGGTGATCGCATCGAGGCCGTTCGTGCAATCGAGGAAGAACTCGCCATTCTCATCCGTCACCGCCATCGGATCCACCTTTCCGGTCGTGCTGCTCGAATAGGAGTACTGGCCGTAACGCGTTCCTTGCACATCGATCCGCGCGCCGGCCACCGGCTTGCCCAACGGATCGATCAACTTCGCTGACACACGGTTCTCGATCGGCATGTTCGTCATCTTGAGCGGCTTCAAGCTCAGGTGCGCGCCGCCGAAGAGCGGGTCCACGTCGCGAATGAAATCCGGCCGGTAACCCTTCGCGAGCACGAGCAGCCGGAACATCAGTTTCGAATCCACCGGCTCAATGAGAAACTTCCCCTCGGCATCCGTCCGCGCGCGTTTCACACAATCCGGATAACACGTCGGACACAACACCGCCGGTCCCTCGCGCGGCGCGGCGGAATAGACGAACACCCACGCGTTGCTGACCGGACCCGCGGCGGACCCGATCACGCCCTCGATGCGCCCCGGCTCCTCCGCTGCCCGCGCCGTCAATGCCACCAGCAGTCCGAGCAACAGTTGAATGACATGTCGTTTCGTCTTCATGGAATTTCCTATCGCTAATTCTTCGCCGCCATCAGTCGTTTCATGGAGGCCGCCAGACGCTTGCCGTCGAAATCGCGACCCTTCACCCGCCCTTCAGCGTCCACCAATACCACGGTTGGCAACGTGTCCACTTTCCAGCGCGCCGTCACCTCCACCAGTGGCAATCCCTCCAATCGCGTATGGATCCAGCCCACACCAAGATTCTTCACGCCCTCCCGCGCGTCCTCGATCTGCGAATCCAGATTCACCGTCACCCACGCCGGCTTCTGCGCGCTTCCCATCGAGGCTGCCGCCGCGCGCAACTCTTCCAGCTTCGCCGCGGAACCCGTCGCCCACTTTCCCCAGAAACAGATCACCACCGGACGTCCGCGCAGGCTGAGCAGATTGAACGGTTTGCCATCGAGTTGATCGGCGGCGAAATCCATCGGCGGCGCCTTGATTCCCGGAGTGCTCGCAATCTCCATTTCGAGCGTCCCCAAATCGAACTCCTGCCCGACCGGCCCCGCCGGAATAATCACCTCGCGCTTGATCGACCCGATGACTTCCTGCGAGCGCTCATAGCGCTGACGAACGCTGCCGGTCATGGGCTTTGTGGACTGAATCAAGAGCTCGTACTTCCCCGGCGGCACATCGTCGACCCGGAAGTTGCCATCTTTGTCGAACACCAGTTCGAACTGCTGGCGCTTCTGTTCGTACTCCATCATCGCCTTGGATTTGCCGTGCGCCCGGCGAGCCTTCTCGAACTCAGCCTGATCAGCGTAGGCGAAATAATTCGGCCCGGGCGGTGGCGGTGGAAGTTTGACGGAGAGGAGATGATGATCGTTTTTCCAATCCACTTCACCATCCGCGTCGACATGCCCCACCACAGTCCGCCCTCCAAACGTGTAATCGATCTCCTTCCTTTCCCCGGGCTTGATGACCAGCAGCTGACGGTGACTCTCGGCCACCGTATGTCCCATGATGAGATTAACCTGCCGATACAGCAGATAGTCGCCGGGCGGGACATTGGTAAACGTGAAGCGTCCTTCGGAATCCGTCATCGTAGACAGCCCGAGCTGGAACCCTTCGTTGGATTCCCACAGCACGGGAGCTTTCAAATTCACCCGTTGCTTCGACAAGGGTTTACCACCACCACGCACAATCCCGCTCAGCTTGCCATACGGATGCAACTTCACCGTTGCGGTCTCCTTGAGTCGATCCGCCGGAAGCGCGACAAATCCACTGGAATGGATCACCACCATCCGCAGGCCGGCTTGCACGGAGTCGAACGAGAACTTTCCATCGGGACCAGTCTTGACCCGCGTCATGCCCGCGCTGAGATACGCATCCTCAAAGAAGTTCCGTTCGGTGTGAAGATACAAGGTATTGTTCTCCGGCACGACCGTCACTCGCGCATCCGCCGCAGGCTGACCATCCGGCTGCAGAACCACTCCAGCCGGCGCCTTCGACTTGGTCAGTGCCGCCGACAACTCCACATCGCCTTCCTCGAACTCCAAGCCTTCCGAAATCCAGGACTGGTAACCCTCCGCCCGAACGTCGATTCGATAACCGGTGCCCCAGCCCTCCCGCAAGTCAGAGCGCCGAATCTCCCCCTTCCAGAAACCATTCGTCCCCTGCCAGCTTGAGTCGCTGCCACCGTTCCCCGGCTGAGTTTCCCTCCGCACAGCGAAAGCCCGCAACGGCGCCTTCGTCTCCGCATCGACGGCTTTCACCGCAACAGCGATCTCGCTCAAAGGATCCTTCCGCAACCTCACCACATGCTCGCCGCTCTGGAACGCCACACGCGCCATGCGCGGCTGATAATTGGTGGTGACGACCACAACCACCAGCGTTTGCCGCGGCGCATTGGTCCAAGTCACGCGCCCGTCGGAATCCGTGGTGCCCTTCCAGTTCAACAAGTGGCCGCGATTGCGATACTCCGGCAAAGTGACGCCCGCACCGGCCAACGGTTCATCCTTCTCGCCGAGCACGCGCAATCGCAATGGCTGGGCCAGCGACAAGACAATCTTCACCTCAGCCATGTCTGCAGCCACCGTTGCAATCGCCGAGTTCACTGCGTAGCCCTCCGCCTCCGCCGTGATTACATACTGCGCGCCTGTTCGATGCGGGAATTCAAACCGGCCCTGCGCGTCGTTGGTGACTTGATGCCCGGGCAGGTTCCATGAGTAACCCGCTCGTTCCTTGACCACCGCCTTCGCCACTGGTTTTCCCGCTTCATCCACGACGATGCCGCGGATGCTCACGCCGTCCTTCAAGACGAGAACGGCGTTCGTCTCCCGCAATGCTTTCACGTCGAGCGGCTCACCCGGTTCCACCGGAAATCGAGGATCGACATTCGGCGCGACAAACGACAATCGGCCTCCTCCAGCGCGAACGACATCCACCGTCACCTGCCGAATGTCCGCTGGGAACCCGTGGAACTGCCAGAAGCCTCGTGCGTCCGTCGAAACGCCGTTCTTATCATCACGCAACAGAGCCGAATACTCCTGCTCCCGGGTTTCCGTCGCGTTGTAGTTGAAAGCCCCGGCACCCGTCCCCCACGGCACCACGAGAATGCCCGCGACGGGTTGTCCCCTCTCGTCCTTCACAAACCCGCCGATGGTCAGCCCGCGATCCAGCCGCACCGTGTACTCGGACGGCAAGGAACCGCGAATCGATCCCGGCTGCGACTGCGACATCTGCGGCGCCTGCCACGTCACATGACGCGTCGGGTAGACGGCATTGCTGACCGAAAGCATGAAGTAGTTGAACGCGATGGCAACCGCCGGAATGCGCAACGTCGATACTCCCTGCTCATCCGTGACGAACTGCCATTCGTTGGATGAAACTCGCTCCGGCGCCGGCATCAGCATCGGGATCTGGACCACCGTTTTGGGGAGCGGCTTTCCAGAGACTGCATCAACGACCTTTACCACCATCGTGAAATCATTCGTCAATGCACCCTTGGGCAGTTCTGGAAAACGAACCTGCCCAAACGCGGAAACGGCGACGAACAGGCCCGTCACCAACGAGAGGAATCGAGACATGGGCGATTGGACGGAGGTCGAGTTCATGGTGCTCCTTGCAAATTGCAGCACCCAGTCGGGCACGCCGAAAACACCGCGGACGTTTCGATTGCGGCCGGTCTCCGGACTCCTGCGAGAATGAAGCATACGTTCTCCAAACTGGGTTTAACGAACCGACGTTTGCCCCGTGAAACGCCCCAGGCAAGGAAAAGTTCCGGCGAAATTGTAAAATCCACGGATGCCGCCGGTGCACTATGGTATGGATGCCTACATACCCTCCCCGAGAGCGAAAGCAATCTACACTGAAGGCGGAAATAAAACGCCGTTTGGGCGCTTGCGCTCATAACGGGCTCGTTCAACCCTCAGCTCTGAGCGTCGTGTTCAGACGGATGATGACAACTCACTGTACTTTTGGCCCGTGCTCTCGCAGGAATTCCCGAATCTCGGCGGTCGTAATCCGGGTGAGGCGAGCAAGTGGAACAAGCGCGGTGGAGTAACACCCCCTCTCTTCAATAGCGTTAACATCGGCGCCAGCCTCAACCAGCAATCGAACGGTATCGATTGATCCCCAAGACGCAGCGTACCCAAGTGCTGTCTCTCCATCGCGGTTGCGACGCTCGACGTCTGCCCATGACGCAGGCACAACCCGACAACAGGTCACTCTGACAGCGCTGAAGAAGTGTCGGTGGGGCTGGCGATCCAGAGTCCGGACTAAGGCCTGCCATGAATGCGGCCTCGAAGAACTCTGGACAATTGTGCTCGATGACGTCGAACAAGCTACCGTCATCGCCTTCGAACGAGTGAAGCTCGGGATGCTCACGAATAAGCCGCACAAGCGCATCGGCGTCTTTCGTTTCTGCTGCACGAATGAACTGGCGGTAGGTTTTCATCCACCTGCCCCGAAAAGCCTAGTTGGCATCTTAATTTTGTCCAACGAGCTGACCTGCTCTCGCGACCGGTCCCGCAGCCGTTCAACTCTTCGCCGTCAGCACCTGCTCCAGCAGCTCATTCATCCGCTTGAGCATCACGCGCGGATCATCGAGCAACCCGGCGGAGACGCGCGTTGTCGAGGACCTGTTCCGCGACCTTGCCCGGCCAGCGTCGCATCCGTCTGGCGCATGTGATGCAGGCGCGTGATGATGGTGTGACGCGGGTTGAGCTCCAGATCGTGTTTGAACTGCGCTGCGATTCCTCCTCCGGGCTTCATCGCCTTCAGAATGCGCCGCATGCTCGCGGTCATATATTTGTCGCTGTCCATCAGCACGGCCGGGCTTTCGACCAGGCGCTGCGAGGAACGCACCTCGCCCACGCGATCGCCAAGCACCGTCTTCATCCACGCCGCGAGATCCTTCGCCTCGTCGTCGGTCAGCGCGCCTTCCTTCTTCTCCGTGTCGGCGAGATTGATGTCCGCCTTCTCCGCCGCCTTCACATCCTTGCCTTCGAACGTGTGCAGATGATCCATCACGAACTCATCCCACGGATCGAACAGGAACAGCACTTCGTACTTCCGCGACTGGAACACTTCGTAATACGGGCTCGCCTCCGCCGCCTCGCGATTCGGCGCGAGCAGGAAGTAAATCTCCTTCTGATCGGACGGCATCCGCTTCACGTAATCCGCGAGCGACGTGCGCTTGCCCTTCTCCGTGGATGACGACTCGTAGCGCAGCAGCTTGCCGATGGCTTCGCGGTGCGTGAAGTCGCTGGCGATGCCTTCCTTCAAGTAGCGATTGAACTCGTCGTAAAACTTGTCATAAGCGGCCGCGTCCTTCTCCGACAGTTCATCGAGATGCTTGAGGAAACGTCCGCTGATCACCTTGTTCAGCTTCTGGATGAGCGACGTATCCTGCATCGTCTCGCGCGAGATGTTCAGCGGGATGTCCTCGCTGTCCACCACGCCGCGCAGGAAGCGCAACCATTCCGGCAGCAGCCCCTTCGCCTTCGCCTGGATGAGCACCTTGCGGCAATAGAGGTTCACCTCGGACTCCACGCGCGTCATGCCCATCGTCTCCATGTTGCGCTTCGGCACGAAGAGCAGCGTCTGGATGGCCAGCGGCGCGTCCGCCGAGAAATGCAGGCGCAACAGCGGCTCGTCCTGATCATGCCCGATGAACCGGTAGAACTCGTTGTATTCCTCGTCCTTGATCTCGTTCTTGCTCCGCGCCCAGATGGCCTGAACGGTGTTCAGCCGGTTGCCGCCGAGCTCAATCGGGAACGGCACGAAGCTGGAGTAGCGCTTGATGATGCGTTCCAGCGTCGTCGTCGCAGCGAACTCCTTCGCGTCATCCTTCAGTTCGAGAACGATCTTCGTGCCGCGCGGCAGATCGGCAGCGGTCTCAATTTCGTAGCCGCCCATGCCTTCGCTCGTCCAGCGCCAGCCCGCTTCATCCGCCAGCGCCGAGCGGCTGAAGACCGTGACCTTCTTCGCCGCCATGAACGCCGAGTAAAAGCCCACGCCGAACTGCCCGATCAACTTCGCATCTGGCTTCTTGTCCGTCGCGAGCTGCTTCAGGAACGCCTTCGTGCCGGAGTGCGCGATGGTGCCAAGGTTCTCCACCATCTCGCCGTGCGTCATGCCGACACCGGTGTCCGTGATGGTGATGGTGTTCTCCTTCTCGTCCGCCGCGATGGAGATGCCCAGCGCGACATCGGATTGATACGGCGTCTCGCCGGACGATTGCTTGAAGCGCAGCTTCTCGCAGGCGTCCGCCGCGTTGGAGATTAATTCGCGAACGAAGATCTCTTTGTCGGTGTAAAGCGAATGGATAACGATATCCAGCAACTGCTGAATCTCAGCCTGGAAATGATGTTTCTCGGTCGTACTCATATAAAAATCGATTAGCGAAAAGTTGCCTCTCCCGTCAAGGGATTCACATCGTTCGCAACGATGGGAAACAGGTCAATGCCCGTGCTGATGTTCCTGAATGTATTCCTGTTTCAAGCCCAGCTTCTCCGGCGCGTGGAGGACGAGCATCTTCATGCGGATGTCCTCCGGCACGTCCTTCGAGGTCAACTTTGAGACGATCACCATGAGGATGATCGCCAGCGGCACGGCCCAGATGGCAGGTTGTTCGCAGAGGATTCGCAGGAGCGGATGCGCGGCCCAGAAATCATTCAGTGGTTTGAAGAGGGCGAAGAGTTCACCGGTCTTGCCCGGCGCGCTGGCCAGCGTGCTGAAGCTCGTGAGCGAAATGCCAATCAACGCGCTCAGGCCGCCGGTCAACATGCCGGTGGCCGCGCCCTTCATCGTGAGCTTGCGCCACCAGACGGCCATGAAGAGCAGCGGGAAGTAGCTCGCGGCCGCGATGGCGAAGGCCTGGCCGACCATGAAGTTGATCTCCAGCGGTTCCACGAAGCTGCCCAGCACCACGGCCACGCCGCCGATGAGCACGGCGCACCACTTGAACATCTTCATGCGCTGTTCCGCCGATGCCTTGGGATTGAGCATGCGGCCATAGACATCGTGCGCGAGCGCGCCGGTCATGGAGACGAGCAGTCCGCTGAAGGTGCTCATGAACGCCGCGAACGCGCCGGCGCAGGTGATGCCGCTCAGGATCGACCCGAGCACGCCGTAGCGCTCGCTGATGATGCGCGGGAGTTCAAGCACGATCTTGTCCGTGCCTTTCGCGCCGACGCCGGAGTAAAGCTCGGGCAGCAGGTTGCGCCCGATGACGCCGAAGACGGGCGGGAAGACGTAGAAGACGCCGATGAGAATCATCACCCACATGGTGGTGCGCTTGGCGGCGACGCCGTCCGGGTTCGTGTAGAAGCGCACGAGGATGTGCGGCAACCCCGCCGTGCCGCAGACGATGGCGATGATGAGCGAGTAGGTGTAGAGGAGCGAATACGGCTTGGATTCTTCCGGCGAAAGCTTCGCGGCCTTGGCGGCCTTGGTGGTGAGCGGGCCGAAGGGGTTGAGCCAGGTGGCGTCGGCGGGGGCTTTTTCGGGAAGCGATTTTCTTTCTTCGTAGCTCGTAGGCTTTACGGGGAGAAACGTTGCGAGATTCTTCGTTAAAACCACCGCGACTGCATCAGACTTCACGTCAACCAGCGTCAGTCCGTTAGTTGCGAAGACCTGCCTGACGTAACGCCTGAATTCTGGGGCAGAGACGCTGCCAGTCGGTGCTGGAACTTTGGTTGTGTCCAGAATCCCCGATTGGGAAGGAATCGTCTTATCTAGGTAAGTCGTGTGACTGTCACTTATACTTGGCCGCACTAATCGGTAGAGCATCACAGCCGTAGTCATTTCGCATGTAGGGCTCGGGAGTACGTAACCGACGCCTCCAATGCCGAAGCGAGCCGCTTTGGCTCTGACCTCTCCAGCCGTTCCGCCGTAAGATGTCACCGTTCCCGCAGATTTCAGAAAGGCATCGGCGTGATTCTCCGGATCGAGCCATATTTCACTCTGAAACGGATCCGATATCCCGTTCAGGCCCACCTGCTTCCCATAGCCCCCATACACCGCCATGAGCACGAAGATGGGCACGGAGATGGCGAACATCTTGATCCAGTACTGAAACGCCTGCACCAGCGTGATGCCTTTCATGCCGCCGAGCGCGACGTTGAGCGTGATGACCGCGCCCACCAGCACCACGCCCGCCCAATACGGCAGGCCCGGGAAGATGTAGGCCAGCGTCGTCCCCGCGCCCTTCATCTGCGGCATCGTGTAGAAGAACCCGATGAACAGCACGAACACCACGGCGATCTTGCGGAAGAGCGGCGAGTCGAACCGGCCTTCGGCGAAGTCGGGAATCGTGTAGGCCCCGAACCTTCGCAGCGGCCCGGCGATGAACAGCAGCAGGAACAAATAGCCGCACGCGTAACAGACCGGATACCACAGCGCGTCGTAACCGCTCGACATCACCATGCCCGCCACGCCCATGAAGCTGGCGGCGCTGAGGTATTCGCCGGAGATGGCGCTGGCGTTCCAACCCACGCTCACACTGCGGCCCGCCACGAAGAAGTCGCTGGCGGTCTTGGATGTTTTCGCCGAGCGAAAGCCCATCCAGATCGTCACGAAGACAGTGACGGCGCTGAAGGCGAGGATGTAGGGGTCGATGTTCATGCGCATCCTCTATTTCGCTTCGTCGCGGGAGACTTCAGCGACTTCAGCCTCTTCGAGCGCAATGGAGCGCCGGATGAACACCCAGGCGATGACCCAAACGAAGGGGAAGAATAGTACGCCAAGCAGCAGCCAGGTGAGAGTGAAACCACCAACCCGCGTAGCCATCAGCTCGGGAAAGAAATAGTTCAGCAGCGGCAGGCCAAGCAGCGCGACGAGAAACGTGCCGGCGCAGGCGATGGAGAGCTTGAGCTGGCGTTCCATGAGGCTGTGAAGGAATGCCTCGCTGTGCATGTCCGGCTTTTCGGTCGGCTGGGAGTCCATAAGTCCGAGGTGTGTAGCAAAGGCGGGAGGCAGGGGCAATCCTTGAGTCAGGTCAACTAGCAAACCTCAGGAAGCAGGGGGACAAGCATCAGGAGAGTCGATGAGGAACGTGCAGTAAATCCGACGTAACTGCGCCACTGAGTTTCTGTTCGAGTCGATCGGGACTACAATGAGGCTGGCAGAATATCTGCCGCTCTTCCGCCCTCGACATATTCTTCAAGAATCAGACGAAGCTTAACGCGTCGAAGCAGCCGCTAAATTGGATTCAACCGAGAGAGAAACCCTTGTCGACCGATTCATTGCGACCGACACAGGGACGTCACTCAGCTTGAGGGCAGGACAAACTCCGGTCGATTCATCAAGGTTGTCCTCGTCCCTTAGACAAAGAGTGGGGGGAGATTCGCTTTGGCTTTTGGACAGGCTCCGCCCCTCGATTCAAGCTGACGCTCAATCCGACTATTCCCGTGAAAACGTATAGATCGGAGGCGATCGCTCCGAAGACCAAGTAAAAGAAAACAACCTTCGCAATGAAGTAGGTAAAGAGGAACAAATTGACTCGACGGACGACTCCGTCTCCTTTGAGTCGATTGTTCCACAACACCCGAAGTCCGACAGCCAGAAACGCGGAAAAGGCCAGCAGCCCCCAAATTCCAAACGGAATGATGATCGACCGCCAACCGCTGTGGTAATCGCCGGCAAGAATCATCATCTCGTAATCTTGGGCCATCCCCATTCGATACGCCTCCTGCTCGAGCCGGTAGGTCGACTGGCTGGCTGTGTATCCCTTCCCCAACCAAAAATGTCGGGCAATTTCCGGCTGAAGCTCTTTCCACATGTCCTCGCGCCACTTAGTTGAGTTCTCGGCATCCGCTCGCGCCACCTTACTCACCGGCACCAACGGAAGCATGCTCAAGCTGCGCTGGATGGCCATGGGCATCGAACCAGCCGTAAGATAGGCCGCAATTAGTCCCATGAATGTAAATCCAAGCAGGGCAGGAAAAAAACGCGTTCGGAAGAGGCCTTCGTTGAAGAACTGGATGACGAAAAGCAGGCCGAACATGCCCAAGGTGGATCGAAACCCACCGAGCATACTAAAGGCGACCACGACGAGAAAAAGCCCCATTCGCCATGGCCGGGTCCAGTCCAACATCCCTCGGGCGCCCCATCGGATAAGGAACAATGGCGCCAATGCCAATCCAGCCACACCAAATCCGCTGAATCTCGAAATACCGATGGCAGCGAAATCCGTCGAGTAATCCTTGCTGACCAGATGCATGGCGTAGTCGGTGGGAAAAATGGCGTAAAGAATCCAAGCCGCCGGACCAGCGACATAAGCCAAAGTACTCACCGCAGCAGTGACACCTGAGCCAAAGTGGAGAACCGCAAGGAGTGAAGCTTTCTCCGGGAGGATAGGTCGGACGCTGAGAGCAAAGTAGCCCGCAATGGCGAACCAAATGAGGTAATACTTTTTCCCTCCAATTACATTCGCGCCCAATGAACGGACGCCAACACCACCGGTCATCTGAGCCGTCACGAGGACAATCAAACCAAAGGCGATCAAGGTCCACGTGACCGCAGGTACATGAAGGAGACGAAGGGTGGGATCCAGGAAGCGATTCAGCACCGTCATTCCAAGACTCACCGCCGTCATCAACATCCAAAGGTAGGGTTGGCCGGGGAGAAAGATTACAATTAGGGAAGCGTGCCAAACGGCGACAAGCATCGCATGGTGGGACTTGAGAACAACCGGAAGAACGAGGACTGAGACCACCAAGCCAACAATCGCGAGAGACTCTGATTCGGTCGGATCGGCGAGGAGGTAGCCGATCAACGCAGCGATCGGGAGTATGATCGCCAGAATGATCAGGCGCTGAGGAATTGCAGATGAACTGGTCATTTTCCGGCAAAACTACACGGGAACATCGGCATAAAGTAAAACAGTATTAGCATTCTACAGATGAGGGTCACGTTATCTCGAATCCAGATTCCACGAGAAGGAATCACTCAAAATTGCCCGGTTATCTTTGGTGTACACCAGCTCAGACCGTGTTCGGGGCGTGGCGGTTCAAAATACGAAAGTCACCCCAGAGCTCTGGAGCCAACTTGCCGATGCAACTCTACGAAACGATCAGCCATGGTTTCTTTGGAAAGGTAATGGCGAACCCGCTCCAGCGAATGTTGAGTAACCTTTCCGTAGGAAAAAGTGGGTGTTTACACGCAGCGCGAATCGCCTGGGCGCACCCTCCGATATCTCAGGCTCAAATAGAAGTCCGTTTTCGTCCGGCCAAATGTAATCCACAATGCCTCCAACCTTCGAGGCCAACACCGGCACGCCCGCAACGGCTGCTTCCTTTACGGCGTTCGGGCTGTTGTCGCAGCGAGTGGGATAGATCATCAACGTCGCCTCTGCGAGCAGCCCTGCAATCTCTGAGGCGGTCTTGCTTCCAAGAAAACGGATGCGTCTCCAGACCGAGGAGGACACCTCAGTCTTCAAAGATTCACGAAATGACTCATCAACGCCTCCGACACAGACAAGTTCGAAATCCACCTCGGTTGCCAACGAATCCAAGGACCGAACCAAGACATCAGAGCCCTTCAAAAAGTTGAAGCCGCCAACGAAGAGAAACTGAAAAGGAGAACGGCGGGGACGCCTCTCGACCTGGGAGAAAACTTCCAAAGGAGCATGTTCCACCTGATGCAAATCAAGGTCGGGATAACGCCGGCGCAGGTATCGGATTGCAAACGAGGATTCAGCCGTGACAGTCCGCGCTCCGCGGAAGGCTAGATCCTCCAGGTAGGCGTGGAACCGGTCATATCGATTCAGCGGCACGCTTTCTCCGATCCAATTCAACAACCCTTGGCTGGTGACGAGATAAGGATACCCAAGTCGCCCGGCAACCAACGCAGCACCACCCTCAGTTCCCCAAGCGTGAACCACATCCGGCTCGATTCTCGCCAGTTCACGCCGAATCAACAACGTATCCAGCCAGTAGAATGACGGCGCACGCAACCCTCCAATCGTTTTGATCAGATGGAATACCACTCCATTCCGCTCAAAAGTCTGGGAACGGGCGAAATGTTTTCGGAGCACCACGATATGCAACTGGATATCCGCCCGCTTTTCCAATTCTCCGAGTAATACACGTTGCCAGGATGCCGGATGCATCTTGGGCAGACTTCGCAGTTCCGGACTGATATCCTCAAGCCACTCAATCGGGAAAAAGGAAATCCACGCTATGACAAGCCGACGGTTTAACGTGACGGAGTTCAAGGCAGGAGAGAAAGCAGGGGCGCGGCGCTAATCTTTTCGGACACGAAAAAGGCCAATCACCGAAATACCATGAAACGGGAACATCTTGCGGAACGGGACGGTGTCCAGCCAGATGGCCGCCTTGGCACCCAACAATTTTTCGGCAGCACTGCTGAAAATTGGGAGACGTGTCGCATCGAATCCCCAATCGACCCACTCCAGCCCACAATGACGTTCCGCCAGGCTGCGAAGGTGCCAGTGGTCCCAGGATTGTAGATGCCCCTCGTTCACAAAGGAAATATCCACCTTCCTCGTGAACAACAGATTCAAATACCGCAGATTGGGAACTGCGATCAGAACATACTGCCGGGAAATTTGCGCAAGTTCGGACAGCGTCTTGCGTGGATTCTCCACGTGTTCGAGCACATGAAAACAGGTAACGATGTCGAATGATCGCTGGCCAAATTGTTGCACAGGCCGCTCCGGGTCCAGTTGAACCGCAGCGCTAAAACGAGCCGCCCGCTTCACACACTCAGGGTCTACGTCAGCACCCGTTACTTTGAACCCGGCATTGCCGAAAATTTGCAAGGTCTCCCCGCGACCACACCCATAATCGAGGACCGTTTCACCCGCGGGCGACACATGCCGGAGAAGGACCTCCAGACTCGCATGCTTCCAATGCGTCTCATAGAACGCCTCACGATCCTTGGTAGGATCGATTTCGTACGGCAGATGTTTGGATCGCGCAACAGTGGCAGACATTCGATGCTTTGAGTTATGGTCAGTCAAAAAGTAACAGGTAAGAGTCTACAATTCAGATGGCAGCTCAAAAACATTTTTCCCGCAGCGTCATCAATTCGTACCCGAAGACGGCCGAGCCAACTACTTCACCCGGCCACCACTTGTTATCGGAAACTGCCATCGCGAGGTAACATTGACAGCTCAAAATTATGACCTGTCGCTTCGATGACTGCTGCCGATGACAACAGGAATCGACCTATCATTAGGTCAAATGCCGCCGAACATTCGTGTTACCGCTTGACTCAAAGAAGCCACGCCAACGACGATCCGCCGACGTAGACAACCATGTCAAAACCCACACCAATGCAAGACATCCATGAGTGAGCTGCAAAGGTTTTGGGAAAGATCATGGCGTTCCGCCGTCGTCTGGTCCTGGATCTTCAACGGGCTGCGGCTTTCGGCAGTTCTCATCCTGCTCCCGCTGCTGATCCGAGCCCTGAGCAAGTCGGACATGGGATTTTACATGATTCTGGCGAATCTCGTGAGCTTCGTCCCGCTGCTCGACATGGGATTCCTCCCCTCCATCGCGCGCAGCATCAGCTACGCGATGGCTGGTGCCAAGGAATTGAAGGCACACGGCACGGAATCTCCGTCTGAAGGCGGCGGCCAACCAAACTTCCCCCTCCTCTGGCAACTGCTGTCGACAACGCGCAGGCTGTATCAATTACTCGCGCTGGTGGTCTTCGTCGGAGTCGGCGCCTGGGGCACCTTCGCCGTCGGGCTCAAGATCAATGAAACCACACAACCAGAACAAGCCTGGCTCGCATGGTGGATGACTCTTGCCGGCGTGGTGTTTGAAATGTACTCCGGCTGGTGGAGCACTTACTTGCGCGGGTTGAACCAAGTGCTGGCTGCGACCAGAATCCTCGCGGCCGCCTACCTTCTGCGCCTCCTGCTTGCAGCGATTCTGTTGCTCGCAGGCGCCGGATTACTAAGCGTCCCCATCGCGGCGTTGATTTCCAGCTTCGTGCTCCGAAGCCTTTCCAGAAGGCTCGCCCTCCGTTTTCTCAACGCATCGCCCCAACCTGAAATCAGTCGGGGCGAGGTATCTAAGCTTCTGCGGATTTTGTGGCCCAACAGTTGGCGGGTAGGAGTCCATTGCCTCAGCAACTCTCTACTCATCCACCTGAATGTCACCGTCCTGTGTCCTCAACTCCTTGGTCTTGAAGCCACGGGACAATATGGCTTGTCGCTGCAGGTTGTGACTGTGATGCAGGGAATGGCAAGCGTCTGGTTGCTGGTAAAATGGCCGATTATCGGCCAGTACATTTCCCGTCAGGATTGGCCGCCGCTTCGCACACTCGTACGTCAACGGCTCCTCCTGCAATACGGCACCTACGCAATCATGGCCATTGTCGCAGTCCCGGTCGCCCCGCTCCTGTTGGAAGCGATCAAGTCGAATAAGACCCTGATCCCCCTCTATCTGGCTGGTCTTTCTTGTGATCTACGGATTTGCCGAAATGCTCTATCGTCTTGGGCAACTCTCGTATCGCTTGGCAACCGTCTGCCCTATTTGTCCTTCACCGTGGCCACCAATATCGTCGGGCTCGTTCTCTCGTTCCTCCTGTTCGCTTTCACAGACCTCGAAATTGGAGCTCTGGTCATCGGACCTTTGCTCGCTGGAACCGCCCACAATTACTGGCGGTGGCCAAGGGAAGGTTGCCGGGTTTTGCACACGTCGTGGGTGAATTTGTTCGCGCCACGTCGCGCGTCCTAAAATCAAAGATGTTTGAGGATGCGTTGACGTTCGAGAATCGTTGTTGGACTCGACAATGCAATCTCGTCATGTCAGGTTCATGAGATAGTTCATGAATCCTTTGTCGTGGACTTGATCAGGTTGTAGTTCGAACCGACATTTGAGGGAAATGAGAGCCTTAGTCACGGCCATTGCGCTGTTTTTTTGCGATTTTCTTGGAAGAGCTGAATCCGCCGCCACGATCGAATTGAACACGAATTCGAATCTCGGCGTTGCCCTCAGTAATGCCCCCAATGGAACGCTGATTCGAATACCGGCGGGCATTTACCCCGTAGTTCCAAGCAAAGTTCTTAGCAATGGTGTCGGCGGCATCAATCTGTTCAACAAAACGAACATCACAATCGAGGGGGTGCCGGGAGCAACCATCATCGATGGCACAAGTGCTCTTGGAGAAATCATATATCTGACAAATTCCTCCCACGTCACTCTTCGTGGACTGACCATCAAAGGGCTGGTCGTCACGAATTACACTCTGGTGTCCGCCATCGGCCATGTATGGGCAAGTCTGTCCATGTATGCCGTGGATAACATCACGGTGGAAAACTGCAGATTTATCGATGGCCACGATCACGGGATACACGACATGGGCGCACAGCAAAATTGGAACACGATCTCCACCAACAATATCGTGATACGTGGCAATTATTTCGACAACTTCGGAAGTGCACGCACAAACGAGGTCGTCGTTGTGGACGGCACCGCGATAGTCCCCACCGGATGGACGGTGATTGAAAATGAATTCCGGAATTGTCTTAGATGCATCGAACCATATTCAGAGAGCGACTCAGTTCCTAATCCGTTCTTCAACTGCGTCATACGTAGTAATCGTATGATCAATACGATCGATTCCGCCATACTTACTGCCGGTTCAACAAACGGCAACCAACTGCTGATCGAGGGTAACTACATCTACAACGATCCCGGATACACGCGCCGAGGCTCCAATATGTATCCCGGATTCGGAATAGAGCTAAACGATGGACATGGGCACACCATCCGGGGGAACCAGCTCATCAACGTCGCCCACACCGGAATCGCCATTGGCGGGAGCGCCCGGCACGTCACTGATGTGCTGATCGAAAGCAATGTCATTGAAAACACCGACGCAAGAAATCAAGGATTTGGAATCTCTGCGATTGCGGCGAATGGAGCTGAGGTACGCGGCCTGATGATTCGCAACAACAGGATTCGCAGAGCGAAGAATCATTCCATCTATTTGCTTTCCACACGGGACAGCGTGGTGGAAGGGAATACCATTATTGATTCAACCGTATTGCCCGGTGCAGCGATCAAACTTTCGACTTACCAGGGCAGCTCCAATTCGAATGTTCTTATTGCATCGAATTTCATTTCCGACGCCACTTCAAAGATGACATACGGGATCGAAGTGACGACCAACAATCACTCCATTCGTGTGGAGGACAATTGCATTGAAGGTGCGACAATCTATCCCATCGGCAATCAGGCGGGCTCCGAGGTGATTTTTGCGAGCCGAGGTTTCAACTGCCCAGCGATGCCCGTAAAACTTAAAATCAACGAATGGCTCGCCTTCAATTCTGGAATTTTGATCGACCCCGCAGATCAAGATCCCGATAGCTGCTTTGAATTCCACAATGCAGAAGAGTTCTCCATCGACTTGTCGGGCTACTACCTGACCGACGACATCAGTTTGCCGCTCAAGTTTGGCATACCTGCCCTTCGCCAATGCATCGTACCACCAAATGGATTCCTCACGGTCTGGGCAGACAACGAAACTCAACAAAACACCGACACCAGTCCGGGTCTTCACGCGAACTTTGTGTTGAATCGGGCAGGAGGAATCATCGGCTTGTCAGCAGCCGATGCTACTGTCATCGACTCGGTGATATATGGAACCCAGTTGCCAGATGTCTCGGAGGGTTTCCATCCTGATGCTTCACTGGAGAGAGTCTATATGAGCCCGCCGTCGTTGGGAGGGACGAACCGTATTAATGAAGTTCCTACCATCGTCGGAACGGAGTTGATCGGGTCGGCGATGGTTATCACGTTCGTCAGCAAAAGGGGGACTAAGTATCAGATTGTCTCGAATTCATCACTTGACGCTTCGCCATGGACGGCCATTGGAGGAGTTATCGAAGCAATCAGCACTTTGACCCGTGTGACCAACTCCGTGACACGCAACGACGGAATGTTCTTCAAGGTAGCGATCGTTCCTTAGCCGTGAAAAGCTGGTCTGCCGGAATCATCAAAACTTGAACCCAGCACCGTTTGGGAAGAGTTTACAACCTGGAGGTTCCTTGGTGCACACCTCTCGCCCACGCGTCCGCCGCGAGAATTTGCTCGAGCGTCGGATGCTCCACCACTTGATGGCGGTTCATCACGTCGGCCACCAAAGTGGGAATTCGATCGAACGTGATCTGCCGATTGCAGAACGCTTCCACTGCTACTTCGTTCGCAGCATTGAACACTGCCGGCAGCGTTCCGCCGACATCCCCTGCCCTGCGCGCGAGCCCCAACGCCGGAAACCGATCCGTGTCCGGCTCCTCGAACGTGAGGGTCCCAATCTTCGCAAAGTTCGTCTGCACGCGGTCGCTGCCCACGCGGGCCGGATACGTCAGCGCGTATTGGATCGGCAGACACATGTCCGGAGTCGACATCTGGGCGATGATGGATCCGTCCACGAATTCCACCATCGAATGCACGATGCTCTGCGGATGCACCACCACGCCTACGCGATCCATCTCGATGTTGAACAACCATCGCGCCTCGATCATTTCGAGGCCCTTGTTGAAGAGCGTCGCCGAATCGATCGTAATCTTGCGGCCCATGACCCACGATGGATGCTTCAGTGCGCGCTCCACCGTGATTTCCGGAAACTTCTCCTTCGGCCACGCAGCGCGATCGCGAAACGGCCCGCCGCTCGCCGTCAGCCAGAGCTTGCGCACCGAGGACGGCGGCTTGCCATCGAGACACTGGAAGATCGCTGAATGCTCGCTGTCCACCGCCAGCACTTTCACGCCGTGCTTCTCCGCCTCGCGCATCACGATCTCGCCCGCCATCACGAGAATCTCTTTGGACGCAACGGCGATGTCCTTGCCCGCGCGAATCGCTGCGAGCGCCGGCTGCAATCCCGCCGTCCCGACAATCGCGATCAACACGATGTCCGCTCCCGGCATGGTCGCCAGCTTGATCAAGCCTTCGATGCCCGAGTAAACCTCCGCCGCCGTGCCGAGCGCATTGGCGAGTTCCTTCGCCTTGGCCGGATCGGCGATCGATACCGCCGCCGGACGATGCTTACGGGTTTGTTCGAGCAGGAGATCGACGTTGTTTCCAGCCGCCAGTCCGATGAGCCGAATCTGGTCCGGCAAATCTTCAGCCACCTTGATGGTGCTGGTGCCGATGCTGCCCGTGCTGCCGAGGAGGACGACGTTCTTCATGGCGCGATGGACTGAACCACCGACTTGGTGCCGGGATTGGTCAGGACGTGACGGAGATACAAATACATGAGCGGCGCATTGAACAACAAACTATCGAGCAAGTCGAGAATGCCGCCGATGCCCGGGAAGAACGAACCCGAGTCTTTCACGCCCGCCTCGCGCTTGAAGATCGACTCAATCAAATCCCCCACCACCGCCGCCGTGCTCAGCAACACGCCGAGGATCACCGCATGCACCCAGGTCATCCCCGGCAGATGCGGGCCGGCCAGATGCGCGAAGAGCAAGCTCGCTCCGGTAGACACCACAATCGCGCCACCAAATCCCTCCCACGTCTTCCCGGGGCTAATGCGAGGAATCATCTTATGCTTCCCGATCAGCGAGCCGACAGCATACGCGCCGGTGTCGCTGAACTTCGTCACGAGAATGAAGTAGAGGATGTAGAACTTCCCGTCGCCCGCGAGCGTGGGAAACAGGTAAATCTTCTGCAAGAAATTCAACAGCCACGCCACGTACATCAGCCCAAACAACGTCGTGGAGATCGCGAGGATTCCCTTCGTGTTGCTCTTGGAAAGGAACTGAAGGAAGCACAAGCCCAATACAAACAGGATGAGGAAGACCGTTTCGAAATCGTTGACCCGCGCCGGCGTGCCGTGAATGCCGAGCATTCCCTCAAGATGCAGGAAGGTTCCGATCAACAACGCCGCGCCACCGAACACGCCCCAGCCTTTGAAGCAGACCATCCCCTCCTTCTCCACCAGCCCGTAGAACTCCAGCAAGCCGACGATCGCGAGCGTCACCAGCACCAGCATGAACACCACGTCCGAGATCAGCTTGCTCCCGGAAAACAACGCGGCCAGCACGATTCCCCAAAGCACCAGCGTGCTCGAAAGTCGTCGCACGAAAACCTTCGCCTTGGATGGCGGCGGTGCGGGCGTGGAAGCAGGTTCAGACATGGCGCAAGACGTTAGCCATCGCGTTCCTAGTGTCTAGCCAGAGTTTCACGGCGGGCGCGATTGAAAGTGGCAGGCAGGAGACGAGGCTGTATGGACTGCGGGAACATGTTCCCGCTTTGGCTGCACGCTTAGAAAAGCAAACCGTCGCGGAACCTCCAGCGGTGTTGCCCGCCACTTCCAATCACACCCTTTCACAGCAGGCGCACGCCGATCGAGGGATCACGAGCGGAACGCAGAACTCCGATTAGGCGCGAACCCATTTGCGCTGACCTCGCCGATTCGAAGACCGGCTCTCGCCGCTCAAGGTGCAGCCTCGCCGAGCAACTTAACCAGCGTCGGCTCAATCGCCGCCGCTAGAACTTCGTAGCCCTTCGCCGTCGGATGCAGAAAGTCGTACATCAATTCCTTCGAGATCGTTCCGTCGCCGCCAATGAACTTCCCGCCCACATCCAGATACGTCACGCCGTTGTGCCCGTCGTACTTCGCGATGAGCTGGTTAATCTCCGCAATCTTCGCGCGCGACGCATCAGGCTTGGCGGAACGCGGCAGAATGCCGAGCAACAAAATCTTCGTTTGCGGCTGCTTCTTGCGGATGAGGTCACAGATCGCGCGAATCGCACCGGCGATGTCGGGCGCGGAATTCTTTCCCGTGTTGTTGGTCCCGATGAGCACCACCACCACTTTCGCCGCCGCGCCATCCAGTTCGCCCTGTTCAATGCGCCAGAGAACGTTCTCCGTGTAATCGTAGCCGAACCCCAGATTCGCCGCATTGCGCTTCCCGTAATACCTCTCCCAAACCTCCTTGCCCGGCTGCGGCCGATCGTGCGGCTCGCCGCCGAACATCTGCGTGATCGAATCGCCGATGAACACCAGCGTTGGCTTGCGCTCGTTCACCAACTTCGCCACCGCGTCGTGGCGCTTAGCCCAATCGTAGATCGGCCAGTCGCGATCCTGCGTCACCGGCACGAAGGCCGAAGCCGGCCTAGCCGCGCCCGCCAGCGGCCCCAACTCCACCGACGCCAATTCACCCTTCTCCTTCCGATCCTGCGTGAACACCCGAGCCTTCACCACTCCGCCCTGCGGCAACGCAATCGGCGCGAGATACGGTCCGCTCCTGGGTCCGGGATCCGAGCCGTCGATGGAATAGCGAATCACGCCATCCAGCGTCGTGCAGGTGATGGTCACCAACCCCTTCGTGTCGCGCTGAATCTCCGGCTTCGACAACGCCGTGGCGAGGGCCTGAGCGTTGACAGTTTCCACCAGTGCCGAAAGCACCGAAAGCACGACCAACAAAACGACAGCGCGAGTTTTCATAGCCCCAGCATTGGGAACCTGACGAGGAAGTTCAATGTCAACTCCACCCCGGGGCTTACCCGGCATCTTCCGGCAATCCGCAAATCCGATGGAGCACCGCATCCGAAAAGTCAGTTACCACCCCCGATGCGGGCCCCGGTCCGCAGTCCCGGTAACCTTCCGCCGACCATTCTTGAATGCTGGTTTCGTTGCTCGAACTTCGGTCGAGAACGAAATATCGGAAAGGCAACGAAGCTCCATCAGGCGGCGGCCATGTCGAAACCGGTCCAGCGATCAGCACACCGGCGACGGATTCACCCGGAGCGGCAGCGCTGGGGAAGATAAAGAGAACCGCGACGTGTCCGGCGATGCGGAAGACGTGCGCCTCCAATCCCGCTGGAGACACCAACTCCTTCGATGAGACGATCTGTTCGCCGAATTTGGTCCAGAGGAGCCCTAAGCCCTGGCGCTGGGCGGCGGTGGTCAACGCCGGGACGAACGCGCTGCCCTTTTCACCCGCCGCTCCTTGCGGGATGAAGTCGTGGGTAAAGTGAAGATGATGTTTGCGCGGCGCTCCGCCAGCAGCCGACGGCAGTGGTGGAGGCGAAGCAGCTCGTTTGCGGGAGAAGCCGAACATGGAAGAGTCGTCTACGGGTCCAAGCGAACAGGGAACCAATCTGTCTTCAGCTTCTCGCGAATGCAGAACTGCCGGAACCGCTGCGACACGACCGGCCATTGCTCCTCCGGGATTCTTTCAAATGTTAATGCGAAGTCGAACGGCTCGACCTTGCTCAGAGCGCTTTCTCGATAGTGCAACTCCGGCGGTGGAAACTCGTCCTTCAGCCAAACACCTCTGGAATAATCACCAGCAAAAGGCTGTGAATCTCGATTGAGCAAGCGCGCCGGTTCGATCGGTGGAAGAACAATCGAACTCGTCAGCTCCCAGAATTGCCCCTGTTTCTCACGGTGATCCTGATCCTGGGGCGTGACTCTCCGAACTTCGCCTTTGGAGTTTCGAACATCCATAACCTCGCTGGCGGCGACTAGGTTTAGCGGACGAAACGCCACGCCAACGAATCTCTCCTTCTCGATGTTCTGACGCAGCTTGTCGCTGACAACCGCTGCTTCGAAAAGGACGCAGCCCATCCGAAGCTCCGGCGTCAGGCGCCAGGCTTCCAAGATGAGCCGGCCCTCAGAATCTCGTTTCTGCTCGTCGCACAGCTTCGATGAATGAACTAGGCGAAGATAAGTCGCGCTGCGGAAATCATCATCATCATATTCCCGATGCACACCATAGAAGTATTGATTCTGAACTGGAGTCTCGCTGTAGGACCGCTTTATCAATCCCAGTTTGGCGATTGCCGCTTCCACGGTCCTAAACAGCGGATCGTCAACGGGAACCTTAAGGCCAAAACCGGCGCCCTTCTTGCAAACGGGAAATTGTTTGCACAGCGACTCGACGACTTGTTCATCTGCGTAAGCAGGCGAGACAGAAAGTTCAGCTATCAGTTTCATCAAATGTCTTTAGAAGAGTTACCCAAGGATTCGTCTATCGCCAAGGCTGAACAACCACCTAGTGGCCACATCAAATGCCTACGCTCTGATACGATCGACTGCCAACTGAGTAAGAATGGACTTCCGATTGATCGCCAGGCTCGACTCGATCTCCCATGTCAACCAGCAATCAAATCTCCACTTCGATTAGAGCTTAGCCCTGTTCAACGCCTCCCGAATCGCCGCGAGCAAGCGCGGCTCCGCGCCCGGCGCGAGCCACCACCAATCGCCAAGGTTCGGATCCTTCTCGACGATGTGTTTCTCGGTCGGGATGTAACCCGTCGCGCCTTCGCCGTAGCCCGCGACCAGCACAAACGAATCGGGCCGCTCACGCTGCGCGGCGAGTTGATACTCCACGTAAGCCTCGCCCGGCAGCACGAGCAATTGCGCCGCGCCCATATCCAGCGACGGAATGCTGATGCGATGTCCCGCATCCGCGCGTTTGCGCCAGCTCAAGGCCAGCGCAGCGAGACATTGCTGGAACGGCTTCGTCTCCGTCGCAAGTTTCTTCTCCAAGTCCGCCACCGTGAAACCGGGCCCATCGCGCGGCTCGAGCCGGACGGTTGTGGAACGAAGACTCACCGTCGTCAGCGGATGCCGCTTCGTCTCGCGCCACGCCGAAACCATCGCTTGATACAGGCGATCGGCCAGCACCGCGCGGTTCGTCCGGTCGCCCATGTTGTATTTGCCCGCCGTGACATTGCCGCTGCAGCCCGAGAAATAAATCTGCTTCACGCCCGGCAAATCCCGCTGACGCCGCGCGCGGGCGATGCCTGGAAAATCCGCCGAGACTTCGCCGCTGCCGTAATAGCTCATGGGATGCACCGCGTAGCCGCTCAGCGCAGCGACAGCTTCCTCGCCATTCCAGAAGCTCAGCGTCTTGAGCCACGGATCGATCAAACCTTCCCCGGCTTCGATGGCGAACGCATTACGCGTGCTGCTGGTGCGGTCGAAACGAATTGAGCCATCCGGCATCACGTAGCGCCGGTTCGACGCCACGCGCTCGACCTTTGCTTGTCCAATCCCGAGGTGCGTCACCGGCTGAGCCGATTTCAAACTCGCCCGCAACGCCGCCGCGACGCCGTGCACGGCACGTTCGTGAAACTCCAGGTCGCAGACCGTCCCCGCCAGCTTGCGTGCCCTCAGGATTCGCTCCGCCTCCAAGTCCGCCACCGGCGCATCATGCTGGTGAATCGCGCAGACCATGACGCGCTCAGCCGTTGTCCCGGCAGCTTCCGCCAAAACCTCCTGCCAGCGCGTCAACGCATCATTCCGAATCTCGCACCAGTCCACCGCGACAAAAACGACCGGCGCGCCCGCCCCCATCAGCACGATCCCATTCGCGAACAATGGATCCGCCACCGACTTCGAAAGCCACGCGCCGCCCATCATACCGTGGCCCACAGGGACGGTGACATCGGCGGAGAAAGTCGCGAGACGGAACGCAGGCGACTGCGCGAAGGAAAGGCGCGGGACGACAACCGTGCCGCCAACCGCAATACCGAAGCGCCGGATGGCAGAGCGGCGGGAAATCTTCACGGGAGCTTCACCTTACATGACGAACTCAACATCAACCCTCTGCCGCGCTCGTTCTTCAAATATCTCAGGGCGGTTCTTGAGACTTTCAAGAATCGCCAGACTCAATCGGATACCGTCATCGATTGTTCCCTTGGGAGGATCAGAAAACCACGCGGGCGCGATGGGAAGATCAAGCGCGTAGGGCACTCGCGCTTCCTTCATTTCATCAGGCTGTTCACTCATGTTCGAGACGATCGAGGAACTCAAGATACATCTCAGGCGTCCCCTGGCGACGGAATATCTCCCTTAATTCCGGGTCCCTCGGGTTGAATCTCCCAGCACGTACCAGATTCTCAATATCGAGCCAATCCTTGCCTTTCCGATTCTCAGGGCCGTGATGAATCGCGTGAACCTTCAAGGCAATCAAACTCGTTTCGGCCGGCACCAAAGTTTTCACTCCCAGACACTCCACCTCTCGGGCGGTCTCGAAGAAGCGCAAAGGAAGTTTCGTTTACGAGCATGAGATCCAAGCGAAACGAAACCCCGTAGGGCGGCGAATAGTTGGCAAAGTTCTCACCAACATTGAGCGGCTTTTTTGAAACCTTCTGATATCAGCAACTTGTCCCACGACTCCCGATCCGCTTTGCGCACCAGAAATCAACATCCAACGTTGCGCGCGGCGCACAATAGGCGTTCACTGCATGCCCCCCAATCACCAGATATGGCAGCCCTTGCCTTTGCGCCTCCTGGTGAATGAGCGTTACGGGAAACATGAGTCGGTCGAACTAATTATTCTTCGCCAAACCTTCCATGTGCCCAAGGTTCTTCACGGGCTTGAAGATCTCCTGCACCTCCGCGAGCAATTGCTGGTCGATCGGTTCCGCCGCCCACTTCGCCCAGTTACGGATGTTCTCCGGGTTCGCACTGCCGGCCACAGTCGTCGTGATGTCCGGGTTCGCGAGGCTGAACTGCAGCGCGAGCTTCGCGATATCCACGCCCTTCTTCGCGCAATGAGCGGCAGCGGCGCGCGCAGCAGCCTTCACGTCCTCGGGTTCCTTGAGCCACGCGGGCAACGGCGCGTTCGTGAGCAGGCGCGCGCTGAACGGACCGGCGTTCATCGCGCCCACTCCCTTCGACTTCAGATACGGCACGATTTCGTCGGCGAAGCGAGTGTTCTGGAGCGTGTATTGATTGTAGCTCAGCGCGCAATCGACCGACGTCTGGTCGAGGATGAACTTGAAAATCTTCATCGGGTAACCGCTGAAGCCGATGAACCGGACCTTGCCCGCCTGCTGAATCTTCCGCAGCGCCGGGATGGTCTCATCCACGATCTGCTGCATCTCCACGAACTCAATGTCGTGGCACAGCATGATGTCGAGATGGTCGGTGCCGAGCCGGTGCAAGGTCACGTCCACACTCTCGGCCACGCGTTTCGCGCTGAAGTCGAAGTGCTGGAGATCGTAGCGGCCGAGCTTCGAGCACAGTGTATAGCTGTCGCGCGGCACACCCCGCAAGGCGATGCCCAACAGCACTTCGCTCATGCCGCGTCCGTAGAACGGCGACGTGTCGATGAAGTTCAGGCCGCAATCGAGCGCCACGCGGACGCTCTTCAGCGCTTCATCCATCGTGACGCTGCGGAACTCCTGCCCGAGCGACGACGCGCCGAAGCTCAGGATGGGGAGTTGTAGGCCGGTTTTACCAAGGAGTCGGGTTTGCATCGGAGCGAGGAGTAGTCAGTGAATCAGTAGGTCAGTAAACAGTCGAGGACGCGGCGGCTCAGCTTCCTCTCCATGCGAGGCACGAGCGGGGAGAGGATTGAGGAGAGGGGAAATCCCAATAGAAACACTCCTCCTCTCCCCAGCCCTCTCCTCCATCGGATGGAAGAGAGGGAGCAGAATCCGTTGTTACATCGTTTTTGAAAGCAGTTCATCAGAAGTCAGTAATCAGTCGTCGGTTCATCCAATGAACAACGGCTTCATGTGTCGGTCGAAAATATTCTCCGTCACGTTCTTCGCCACGATGGCTTCGTTCGACTTCAGCAAGCCCGTGTAACGCGCGCCCGCCTTCGCCGCGAGCTTGAACGACACGTGCAGCAACTGGCGGAAGCTCGCGTTGAACTCCGCATGACCGGGGATGTGCCGCAGCGCATTCGCGAACTGTTCGCCGCGCCAGCCGTTCACCGTCGCCGCAGACGGCAGCTTCGCCTTGTCGATGTCGATCACGCTCGCGTAGGGCGCGCAAAGTTCGTCCACATGTTCGAGCGCATAGGTGTAAATCTCCTTCGCCAACGCCAGCCCTTCGCCGCCCGCTTCCGCGAGGCCAATGAGCTCTTCGAGCCACGTCGTGCCGGCGGTCTTGAGATGCAGGCCCGCGCCCGTGCGTTGGAGCGCGCGGCGGATGATCGGGTAGAGCGAAAACTTGTCGCTGCCGCTGTGAACGGAGAGCTTGAGGTTCGCCGGCAGACCGTAGCGCGCGATGGCGTGCGCGATGACGGCGAGGTCGTCGTTGAACTCCTTCTCGAACTGCGCGAGGTCGCCGACGTAATCCACGCCCTTGTTGAAGCGCCCGGTGAACTTCGGCGCGATGGTCTGCGCCTTCACGCCTTCATCCGCGAGCGCGGCGAGAATGATGAGCAGCTCCGGCGGCGTCTGCGGCGCATCGGTTTCGTCCATCGACACCTCGGCGATGAACTTGTCCTCGCCGCCCTTCTTCGCCGCGATGTGACGGTAAATCTTCCCGGCATCCTGCACCGCGAGCAGATACTTCCCCGCGACGCGCGCGACCTCGGCCCCGGTGATTTGGAACGGCTGCGCGATGCCCGCGATGCTCACGCTGCCGGTGAGCTCCGGATGCCGCGCCACGAACGCGCCGACCGCTTCCGCCGATGCCGCCTTGCCGATGCTGTCCGCGACGTCAATGGTGAAGAAGTCCGAGCACGGGAGAAAGCGCTCCACCGTTTCGAGCCGGATATGATCGGCATCGACGTGCCAGCCGCCGGTCCAGCCCTGGGACTTCACCGCGGCCTGCGCGGCGTCGAACACGCTCTGCGGCTCCGAGCCGATGAAGGTGTGTTCGCGATTGGATTTGTTCCAGACCGGCGCCACGTGGACGCCGTGCTTGGCGAGCAATTGAAACGCGTGAAGCTGGGCCTTCGCCTGATGCGCGAAGCGGTCGCCCACGCCGAAAGAGAAACGTTCGAGAATCAACACAGTGGGGCGAAGAGTGAAGGAAAGCGGCGCGAAGTGCAATCGATAACTGCATTGCAAGATGGCTCAGTGTCGGCGACGGCCCATCCCGGAACAAATGAAGCGGCATCATCGCTGTAACGGCTAGTTGAACCAGATGGTTTGACATGGTGATCTGGAGAACTTTGCTCGTCAGGCGTTGCGACCAATCGGTTGAGCAGGTTTGGGCTCGACGGAAACGACATATTAATCGAGTATGCCTAAAGAAAAACTCTAGTGAGCGCATGAATCCACCCTCCTCCCCTGACCACGCTCATCCGCACCCCAGCCGTTTCAGGCTCTCAGTGTTGCTGCTTATGTTGCTGCCCTATTTGTCATTGCCGGCGTGTGGTGACCAAGAGGGTGATTTTGAATTTCAAAGAGAGAACGAAGGAGCAGTGATAACGCGTTACCACGGTCTTGGTGGTGCGGTAGTGATTCCGGAACGCCTAGGTGACATCCCTGTAACTGGAATAGGCCTTGAGGCATTTTATGGAGTTATAAGTCTGACAAACGTCACTATCCCCGACAGCGTAACATCCATCGGTTACTACGCATTCGCTTTGTGCACCAACCTGACTAGCTTCACGATGCATGGTGGTGTGTCCGACATCGGAGGCTACGCATTCCAGGAATGCAGCAGTTTAACAAATGTCGCGATCCCCAATAGTGTGACCGCAGTCGGCGAATACGCGTTTTATGGCTGCGGTAGCCTTACAACCATTACCATTGGCACTGGTGTGACCTACATTGGATTTCGCGCGTTCTCTGACTGCACCAGCTTGACGTCAATTGTAGTCGACGCGCTCAATTCCAGTTACAGCAGCATTGGAGGTGTTTTGTTTAACAAAGCGCAGAACGTAATCGTCGCTTACCCAGGAGGAAAAGCTGGGGCTTATGCGATTCCCAACAGTGTCACCACTACTGGAGTCGAATCGTTCTATGGCTGCACCAGCCTCACCAGTGTGACAATTCCCAACAGCGTGAAGCTTATCGAGCCCGCAACCTTTTCAGGATGCACCGGGTTAACGACCGTCGCCATACCAATTGGGGCGATCTCTATCGGAGACTATGCTTTTGCCGAATGCACCGGTCTTACCAGCGTCGTGATCCCCAACAGTGTTATTTCGATCGGAGATTATGCGTTCTGGAATTGCATCCGCCTGCCGAGTGTCGCAATCGGCACTGGCGTCACAAGCATCGGGAACTCGGCATTCCGAGACTGCGTCAGCCTGACCAACGTTACTATCGGCAGCGGCGTGACATACATCGGAACCGCAACATTCTCAGGATGCATCAGGCTGCCAAGCGTCATCATTCCGAATAGCGTACGCTCCTTACTGCAAGGGGCGTTTTCTATCTGCACCAGCTTGACGAGCATTTATTTCGAAGGTGACGCGCCGTCGTTGAATATTGATCCTTTCGAATCATCACCGTTCATTACCATCTTTTATCGCTCCGACACCACAGGCTGGGAACCAAACTACGGAGGCCGTCCAACAGCAGTGTGGACCACTCTATCAGGATATGACATCTGGGCCGTGACTACGGGATTGACGACGCTGTTTCCAGACTCACAAGGTGAGAGTGATGATCCAGACATCGACGGATTCACCAACCGCAGCGAGTGGCTCGCCGGCACCGACCCAACGCAAAGTGCGTCACACCTCGAGCTTGAATTCACACCCCGTCCAGCGGACCTCAGCGATTCGGATAAAATTCCCGTTCCGGTGGACCGTCACGCCGTGTATTTCCGCAGTATTCCCGGCCGCTACTACGGGGTGCAGCGCGCCATGGTCCTTGGCGGCGAATGGGAACTGCAAGCCGTCCGTGTCGCCAGTACCAGCCAGACAAGGTTGGTATTGTGGTCACCTGACTCGCAGGTCTACTACCGCGTGATAGTGCTGCCATGAACGCATAATTGGGCCGCTAGCCTTCGGGTGGATTAGATTCGCAGGAACAACTTCTTTCGATACATCCAGAACAGAATCAGCCACAGCGCCAGCAGCACGGCGGAGCCCTGGAGCATCGGGGCGAAGGTGTCGCCGAAGAGCTTGAAGGCGTTCGGGCCGAGATGCGTTTTGAAGGAGCTGGCGATGAAGCCGTCCCACAGGTGCGCGATGCAGTAGGCGGCGATGGAGTTCATGCCGATGACCACGAGCGGAAACGACCAACCCTTCCATCCGCGCGCATCCACGACGGCGTAGAAGCCCGCCATGAACAGGAAGCACAGTCCGCCGCTGAAGAGCGCCCAGGTGGGAGTCCAGATGCGTTTCACGATTGGGCAGACGCCGAGCAGATGCAGCGCGGTACCGAGCGCGAGGCACGCGGCGGAGGCGAGCAGCAGGCGCTTGAGCTTGGTCTTGTGCGGCAGATCGCTTTTCAGCCAGCCGCCCGCGAGCAGGCCAAGCAGCATGGTGGCGAGAGTGGGAACGAAGCTGAGCGTGAGGTAGCCGCCGCCGTTCGCCACGAACTCTTTCGCGCGCGGGAAGAGGTTGAGAAACCATTGGTCGAACGCCGAGCCGAGGTTGCCGTTCTTGTTCCAGTGCGCCGCGAAGCCGCTGGCGTGATGCGCCCAGTCCGGCGGCACGCCGACCTTCGCGTAGTCGAAGTCCGGCCCAGCCACCGGATAGAGCGCCCACGCCAGCCAGTAGCCAAAGAGCACGACGACGAGCGCGCCGAACTGCACGCGCGGTTTCGTGAGTCCCAACGCGAACAGGAATGGGTAGCCGAGGCCGATTTGCGTGAGGGTGTCTTCGAAGGTCCAGTTCGTTTGCGGACGTCCGACGGAGCGCAGGAAGACGCCGAGCAGAATCAAAATCAGCGAGCGCCAGAGCGCGTGGCCGGTCATGGCGACAGCGGATTGGCCCTTCGCCGCGCGGCTGGCGATGGAGAACGGCAGCGCCACGCCGACGAGGAACGAGAACGACGGTTGAATCATGTCGTGCAGCGAGCAGCCGACCCACTCGACGTGGCTGGTGTGGAAATCGAGGAACTTCCAGAACGCGCTGTCCGGATAGGCCTCCGCCACGCGGCCGACGTGCAGCACTTCAGCCATCATGAGGAACATGACGAAGCCGCGGTAGGCGTCCATCGAAGTCAGGCGGGCGGGCGCGGCTGAAGAGGAAGTCTGAGTCTTCATCAGGAAGCTTTGGTTTTTCGCGCGACGCGTTTGGCGAAGCTCTCGACACGGATGACGCCGCGCTTGTGCAGGCCGCGCGCGATGACTTCGTGCTCATCACGCGCTTCGACGTGAAAGGTGATGCTCGCGCCTTCGGACGCGATTACGCGCGCAAGGCAGGTGACGTTCGCACCCAGCGGCGTCGGAGCGAGGTGACGAATCTCGATCTCCGCCCCGACGGTTCGCTCGTTCGCGTCGAGGAACGGATACATCGCTTCGCGCGCGGTGCGTTCGAGCAGTCCGATGAGTCGCGGCGTGCTGAGGACCGCAGGCATGCCGTCCGTGGCGAAATCGATGACGTGTTCCTGCGCGACGGTGAACTTGAGCTCGCCGGTGGTGCCGACTTTCGGACGGGATTTCATCGGGCGGATTTGAGCAGTGGCCCGGACGAAGGACAAACAGGAAATGCAGCGGCAAGGTATTGCCAACGCCGCCCTGCTCTCTTCACTATGCGTCCATGTTCTCCATCAGTCCCAATCAGGTCAGTCGTGTCGCTTTCGTTTCGGTGCTGCTCGCGTTGATTTCTCTCTGCTCAGCACGCGCTGCGTCGGATGCCGTTCAGCCCATCAGTCTCACGGTGGCGACTTTCAATCTCCGATTCGCCAGCGACAAGGGACCGAACGCGTGGCCGGACCGGCGTCCTGTCATGAAAGCGTGTTTCAAGCAGATGGCCGCGGACGTCATCGGCACGCAGGAAGGTGTTTATTCCCAGCTCCGGGACATCGCCGCCGATTTGCCAGACTACGAATGGATCGGTACCGGACGCGATGGCGGCAGCCGCGGCGAGTTCATGGCGATCTTCTATCGCAAGGCGCGGCTGGAACCATTGGAGTTCGATCACTTCTGGCTGTCCGACACGCCAAACGTCATCGCCTCCACGAACTGGGGCAACACGAACCGGCGCATGACGACGTGGGTGCGTTTTCGCGAACGGAAAACGGGACGCGAGTTCGTCGTCTTCAACACGCATCTCGATCACGCCGTGGTCGCAGCGCGGGAAAAAGGCGCGGCGTTGATCCGCCAGCGCATCGAACAACTCACCAACGGTCTGCCCGTATTGTTGATCGGCGACTTCAATGCCGAGCCCGGCAAGGAGAAGACTTACAACTCGCTGGTGAGCGACGGCTTTCTGAGCGACGCGTGGACGACGGCGGCGAAGCGCAAGAACGACGGCATCGAAACCTTCCACAACTTCAAGGGGCCGCGCCAGGGTCCGTACCGCATCGATTGGATTCTCACGCGCGGGCCATGGGAGGTGCCCGAGGCGGAGGTCTTCATCTTCTCGCGACGAAACCAGTTTCCCAGCGATCACCATCCCGTCGTGGCCCGGCTGAGATTGCGTTGAGGCCCGCGCCCGCGAGCGAGCCGAAAACCCTTTCGCTGCGCGGAGGCAGCTGCTACAACGCGCCCATGTCTTCCGCAATGAAGCTGGGATTTCTGGGCGCAGGAAAGATGGCGTCCGCCCTCGCCAAAGGATTCATTCACGCCGGTCTCGCGACGGGTGATTCCATCATCGCCAGCGATCCCTACGAAGCCGCGCGCGCGAGCATCGCGAAGGACGCGGGCATTCGCACGACGGCTTCCAATCTGGACGTCCTCAATGCGTCCGAGGTCATCATCCTGGCCGTGAAACCGGATCAGGTGAGCGCCGTCCTCGCGGAAGCTCAGCCTCATTTCACAGGCAAGCACCTGCTCATTTCGATTGCCGCGGGCGTCACGCTCGCCCGCATGGAATCAGCGTTGCCCGCCGGCGCGAAGGTCGTTCGCGTGATGCCGAATACTCCGGCACTCGTGGGCGCATCGGCGTCGGGCTTTGCACTCGGCAAAGCGGCGGGCGCAGAGGAAGCGCAGCTGGTTCAGAAGCTGTTGTCGGCGGTCGGCACGGCGTATCAGGTGAAAGAATCGCTGCTCGATGCGGTGACTGGCCTAAGCGGCAGTGGCCCTGCGTATGTGTTCCTGATGATCGAGGCGTTGAGCGACGGCGGCGTGGCAGCCGGGCTCCCACGCGACATCGCGACGAAGCTAGCCGCGCAGACATTGCTCGGCAGCGCGAAGCTGCTGCTCGAGACCGGTCAACATCCGGGTGCGCTCAAGGACATGGTGACCAGTCCCGGCGGCACGACGATCGACGGACTGCATGAATTGGAGAAAGGCGGACTGCGTGCAGCATTGATCAACGCCGTCCGCGCCGCCGCAGAGAAATCAAAGAAGCTCGGCCAGGGTTGAACGTACCATGAGCTTTCCACCTCCCAGCCCGAAGCAGGCAAACATTATCTGGCTCGCGCTCACCGGAATCGCCATCGCCACGTTGGTCCTCCTGGTGGTCGCGTTGATCTGGGGCGCCGGCCAGGCGTTGCAGATCCTGTCACCCGTCATTTGGCCGCTCGCCATTGCCGGTGTGATCGCCTATCTGCTCGATCCGGTGGTGGACAAACTGGAGACGCGTGGCATCCCTCGTACCCGCGCGATCATCATGGTTTTTGCCTGCGCCGTGGTGCTGATGCTGGCATTGCTCGGCAGCGTGGTGCCGCAGATCGTTACGGAGACGCACGATCTCGCCAAACGGGTTCCCGGCTACTCGCAGAACATTCAAAGCCGGGTCCAGAAATGGATCAACAACCCGCCGCCGACGTTGCGTCGATTGCTGGATCGCTCCTCCGCCACCACGCCCACGATGTCAACGAACGACACGGCGGACATTCCTCAATCAACAGTCCAAACGACGAACGTCGTCAGCGCCGCTTCGACCAACACCGTGGGCGGCTCAACCATCGAGGAAGACTCGGCAAATGCATTTTGGAGCAAGGTGCTCGGCACTGACACCGTGAAGTCCGCCGCGGACTGGTTCGCCAAGATGGCGCCAAAGGCCGCCTCTTGGGCGGGCGAACAAATCTCCCGCGTCGCGTCCTTTTTCGGGCTGCTCGCCGGCCTCGCGCTCGTTCCCGTTTACGCGTTTTACTTCCTGCTGGAAAAACGTGGCATCGAAACGCACTGGACGGATTACCTGCCGGTGAAGAAATCCGGCTTCAAGAACGAGCTCATCTTCATCATCAAATCGATCAACGATCACTTGATTTCCTTCTTCCGCGGCCAGGTGCTCGTCGCGATCTGCGATGGCATTTGTTATACGATTGGTTTTTTGATCATCGGTCTGCCCTACGCAGTGTTGCTCGGCGCCGTCGCCATCGTGCTGACCATGATTCCCTTTCTCGGTGCCATCGCGACGTGCGCCGCAGCCCTGGTGATTGCGTTCGTGCAATTCGGCGACTGGCAGCATCCGCTGCTGGTGCTCGCCGTGTTCGCGGTCGTGCAGTCTCTGGAGGGATTCGTGATTCAGCCAAAGATCATGGGCGACCGAACTGGGTTGCATCCGTTGACGATCATCATCGCGGTGATGGTGGGAACCAGCGTGCTCGGTGGCATCCTCGGCGGCATCCTTGCGATTCCAATGACCGCCGCCGGAAAAGTGCTGATGCTTCGCTACGTCTGGAAGCAACGCGAAGCGTAGGCTCCACGCCGCAACTGCAGTTCGTCACTTCCCGAAGAATTCCCGCACCTTCGCCACCACGTAGTCCACCTGTTCGTCGGTGAGCTCGGGATACATGGGCATCGGGAGAATCCGTTTCGACACTGCTTCGGCCACTGGAAAATCTCCCTCGCGATAACCGAGATCGGCGTAGACCGTCTGCAAGTGCAACGGTCGAGGATAGTAAATGATCGTCGGCACGCCCCGCTCCGCAAGGAACTGCTGAAGCTCATCGCGGCGATCAGAAAGGAACGCGTAAACGTGGAAGACGTGATTGTTCCCCGGCGCAGTCACCGGGAGATCCAGCGGAAGGCCGGCGAAACCATCCGAGTAGCGTTTCGCAATCGCGGCGCGGCGCGCGTTCCACGCGTTCAGATGCGGCAGCTTGACCCGCAGAATCGCGGCCTGAATTTCATCCAGACGCGAATTAAAGCCGTGCAAGTCGTGGAAGTAACGGCGCTCAATGCCATGCACGCGCAGCATCTTCAATCGCTTCGCCAGCGCCTCGTCGTTCGTCACGACCATGCCGCCGTCACCATCCGCACCGAGGTTCTTCGTGGGATAGAAGCTAAAGCAGCCGAGCCGTCCAATGCCACCGACCGGCTGGCCATTGAAGGTCGCGCCGATCGCCTGCGCACAATCTTCGACGATTTGAATTCCGCGCGGTTCCGCGAGCGCCTTGAGCGCGTCAAGCGGCGCCGCCTGACCGAAGAGATGAACCGGAATGATCGCCTTGGTCCGAGGTGTCAGCTTCTTTGCGACATCCTGAGGATCAATCAAGAACGTGCGCGGATCGACGTCCGCAAAGGCCACGCGCGCGCCCATCTGATGAATTGATTCCGCCGGGGCGATGTAGGTGAACGGCGTGGTGATGACCTCGTCACCCGGGCCGATCTCCAGCGCCCGCAAGGCCAGCGTGAGCGCATCCGAACCGGAATTCACACCGATGCCGAAACGGGACCCCGTATAGGCCGCCACCTCCTGCTCGAAGGCGGTGACGTTCGGACCGAGGATGTAATGCGCGCCGGCGAGGACCTTCTCCACCGCCGGAAGGAGTTCGTTTTTGAGCGTGTGGTACTGCGCGGCGAGATTCAGAAAGGGAACTTGCACAGAATGGAAATGGTCGTTGGGTTGCGGAACAGAAATTATTTCGCCGGCTGAAACTGCGCCTTGGCTTCCGGCATACGCTTCTTCAGATCCTTGATGCGAACCTCGTCCAGCGGATGCGTGCGTAGAAAAGACGGCGTTCCCCCGCCACCACTCTGCTTATTGACGGCGGCAAAGCGTTCCCAGAATGCCACTGACGCCTCTGGATCGTAGCCCGCCTTCGCCATGTAGATCAGCCCGCGCCAGTCCGCTTCAGACTCCTGCTGGCGACTGTGCGGCAACAGAAAGCCCACCTGTGTTCCTGCGCCATAAAGCTGACTGAATGCCTGCGTCCATTTCGGATTCTTCGCATCCACATAAGCACCGAGCCCCTGGCCGAAGGCATCCACCGCCATGCCCTGGCTGACGCGCTCGCGGCCATGCTGCAAAGTGGCGTGCGCCACTTCGTGTCCCATCACCGCGGCCAGACCGGCGTCGTCCTTCGTGATCGGCAGAATGCCGGTGTAGATACCAATCTTCCCGCCGGGCAGACAGAAGGCGTTCGCCTCCTTACTCTCGAACACCACGAACTCCCACTGAGCGCCGGGCAGATTGACGACGGACGAGATTCGTTTACCCACGCGTTGGACGAGCGCATTTGCCGCCGGATCTTTGCTGATCGGCGTCTCCTTCTTCATCTGCTCAAAGCTCGAAAGCCCAAGCGCAGTGATTTCACCTTCGGAGACCAACAGGAACTGACGGCGACCTGTCTCCGGATTGGTGATGCAACCCACGACAACACCAATCACCACCGTCAAGAGCACGGCAGTAACTGCGAAATTGAAACGTTTCATGACTCGATCAAAACAGAGTCAACTGGAGCCGACAAGTGGAGGTTTGTGAGATCAAGAGCGCCGCGCGCGGCTTTTGACGTTGGCGGAGGTTGGCATTTCCGCTACTCGTTGGGGAAACAACTGAACGCATTTTGATCATGAAAGTGAATCTCGCCTACGGCCAGGGCTATCTCCCGGTGGAATTTCCGAAAGACCGCACCACCGTCATCGCCCCAAACCATACGGCCGGCCTGAAGGACGAGCGCGCCGCCATCATCAATGCGCTGGAGAATCCGATCGGCTCAAAGCCGCTGAAGGAGCTCATCAAGCCCGGCGACAAGATTTGCATTTCCTTTACCGACATCACGCGTGCGACTCCCAACGACCGGGTGATTCCCTGGCTGCTCCAGCACCTGAGCCACGTCCCGCGCGAGAACATCACGTTGCTGAACCAGCTCGGCACGCACCGCCCGAACACCACGGCTGAGCTGGAGAAGATGCTCACCCCGGAAGTCGTGCGAGATTATCGCGTGCTCAATCACGAACCGGAGAACCACGACGCGCACGTCCAGCTCGGAACCACGCGAACCGGCGTGCCAGCGCTAATCAACCGGCACGTGGTCGAAGCCGATGTCCGGATCATCACCGGCTTCATCGAGCCGCACTTCTTCGCGGGCTTCAGCGGCGGCATCAAGGGCATCTGCCCCGGCACCGCAGCGCTGGAAACCGTGATGAGCAACCATGGCGTGCAGAACATCGGCGATCCGAGCGCGACCTTCGGCATCAACGAAGGCAATCCACTGTGGGAGGAATTACGCGACATCGCCCTCCGCGTCGGCCCAAGCTTTGTGCTGAACGTGACGCTTAACGAAGAACGCAAAATCACCAACGTCTTCGCGGGCGACATCATCAAGGCCCACAAAGTCGGCACGGAATTCGTCCGCAAGTCCGCGATGCAGAAAGTCGAAGCACCGTTCGACGTGGTGGTGACCACAAACAGCGGCTACCCGCTCGACATGAATCTTTATCAGGGCGTGAAAGGAATGAGCGCCGGCGCGCGTGTCATCAAACCGGGCGGGACACTCATCCTCGCCGCCGAATGCCGCGAAGGTGTTCCCGCAAAAAGTCCGCTCGATCAACTACTGCGCAGCGCGAATAGTCCGGAGGAGATTTTGACCATGCTGGCCACGCCGGGATTTGTTCGACCCGAACAGTGGCAGGCGCAGATTCAAGCCTTGGTGCAGCGCAAGGCGCGGGTATTGATTCACAGCTCGCTGCCGGATGAAGTCGTTCGTGCGTGTCATCTCACGCCATGTCCCGACATCGGCGCGGAGGTGAAGAGCTGCTTGGAGAAGCTGGGGCCGGAGGCACGCGTCGCCGTGCTGCCGCAAGGTCCGCTGACAATCCCTTATCTCGGTTGAGTTCGGTGCGGCAATCAGCCGGCGTCCCAAACTTCAGGCCGCGATCTGGTAAGCCTTGATTTTGTTGTAGAGCGTCTGACGACCGATCCCGAGGCGCTTGGCCGTCTCCAGCTTGTTGCCACCGGTCTCGCGGAGAACTTCCACAATCTTGTTCCGCTCCATCGCTTCCATGAGCGTGAGATTGTCAGAGCTTGGATCGCCAGGACCGCCGGCTGTTTCGCTCACGGAAAGATCGGTTGGTTCCACGAGCTGACCTTCACACATCAGCACGGTGCGTTGAATCTCGTTTTGGAGCTGGCGGACATTGCCCGGCCAGTCGTAGCGACGGAGACGTTCGCAGGCTTCGTTGGTAAAATCGCTGAGCACACGGTTCGCCTGTGCGGCAAAGCGCTTCAGGAACGCGCGGGCCAAGGGAAGAATGTCGTCACGACGATCGCGCAGCGGCGGCAGATGAATTTTGATGGCGCTGATGCGGTAATAAAGGTCCTCGCGCAGCTTGCCGTCCTTGATCGCATCTTCAGGAATACGATTTGTCGCGGCGATGATTCGGCAGTCGGTCTTGAAACTCGTGCGCCCGCCCACCGGACGAACTTCCTTTTCCTGCAATACGCGCAACAGCTTGCTCTGCGTATCGATGGGCATCTCGGACAATTCATCCAGCAGCAACGTCCCGCCCTCCGCTTGACGAAACAAGCCTTTGCGATCCTCGGTCGCACCGGTGAAGGAGCCCTTCACCGAGCCGAACAGCTCGCTCTCAATCAATTCACGAGGCAACGCCGCGCAGTTGATTTTGATGAACGGACCTTTGTCGCGCTTGCTCAGCGTGTGGATCATGTCCGCCACGACTTCCTTTCCGGTGCCGCTCTCGCCGGTGATGAGCACGGAGACATCGCTCGGGGCGACGCGCTCGATGGTCTTCATCACAGACTTCATCAAGGCGGATTGGAAAATCGGGGAGGAATCACCACTCATGCGCTTGAGCGCATCGATGAGCTTGATGTTCTCCTGCGACTGCTGCTTCCGTTCGAGCGCGCGTTCGACGAGGTTGAAGATGCCGTCGTTGTGCGGCTTGGTTTGAAAGTGAAACGCACCGCGCTTGGTCGCCTCGACCGCGTAGTCGAGCGTGCCAAAGCCGGTGAGCACAATCGCCTCCGTGTCGGGCCATTGCGCCTTGAGGGCGGTGAGCAGTTCGAGACCGTCGGCATCCGGAAGCTTCAGGTCCAGCAACGCCACGTCGGGCTGTTGTCCGGCAAAGGCCGCCTTGAGGCTGGCGCCGTCCGACGCCTCCATCACCTCGTAGCCGCGCGCTTTGAAACAATCAGCCAGCAAC
>JADJPG010000011.1 GCA_016713365.1 Verrucomicrobiota bacterium
GCAAGCCCAGAATCCCTCGGGCCGTGGTATAAATTCTCCCTGCCGTTTTTGAAGTCCATTCTCAAGCCGAACAGCAAACTTGTGGAACTTGGCTGCGGTCAGGGATTGTTGCTACGCGAGATCGCCCGGCAAGGGCTGTTGCCAGAGGAGAATATTTTTGGTTTGGATCAGAGTCAAAAGGCGGTCGATTACGTTCTGCGCGCTCTGCCCAAAGCTTCGGCGGCGACGGGTGATATTTACCATCTCGATACTGCGAAGAACTTCTTCGATGTCTGTCTCTTGATGGAAACGATCGAGCATTGGAGGATCAAGCCTGCGCTGGATCAAATATTTTCCGTCATGGCTGGGGAGGGCGCCTGCTGGTCTCATATCCCAATTTTCCAAGGCCGGACTGGAGGCTGTTCCGAATGCTCGCCGAGAAAGCGAACCGGCCGCACTGGGTGGTGCTCCAGCCCATCGATAAAATTTATCGCGTCTCCCAGGTGATACGAATCGTCGAGTCGGCGGGATTCAAGTTTGAGCTAGGGATTGGCAGCGGTTACGGGCCGCCATACTTCTATCGATGGGAAGCGGACTGGATGACGCGGTTTTTCAACGCGATCGGATTGTGGAAACTGTCGTTTCATCCCATTCTCGTGTTTCGCAAACCCGACTGATCGACATTCGACAATAACTCATGTCCCTCCGGAAATTTCTCGCCACACCGCCGCTGGTCGGCTGTTGTTGATTCCCTTCCGCTTTTGTTTTGTGGCGGTGCCGTATTGTCTCCGCCAGTTCGGGGCCATGCTCAAGTGGTCCTTCACCTCGAAGGAGCATTACAATCACACGTATCATCTCACCGAACTCAACGTTCAATACCTCGCCAGTTACGTGGCGGTGATTTCGGGCCACAAGGTTTCTGAGATTCAAGGCTACATCCGGGAGCTCGAACAAGACGAGGCGTTGCGGGCGCTGCTGCGCGAGCGCACGCTGGCCAGTCCGGACCGCCATAATTCCGACGTGGAACCGCGCTACGGTCGGCGCCTCGGCTGGTATGCGCTGGTGCGGGCCACCAAGCCGAAGGTCATCGTGGAGACCGGCGTGGATCGCGGGCTTGGCACGGCGGTGCTCGCGGCGGCCTTGATGCGGAATGACAAGGAAGGTTACCCGGGACTCGTTTATGCCACGGACATCATTGCGACCTGCGGTCATTTGTTCGCGGAACCTTACAAGTCGTACGGGCGCATCTTGCTCGGCGATTCCGTGGAGCTGCTGAAGAAGTTTCCGGAGCCGGTGGACATTTTCCTGCACGACAGCGATCACCGGCCGGAGTACGAGTGGGCGGAGTTCCTCGCCATCGAACCGCGCCTGCACGCGACCTCCATCGTGATGAGCGACAATTCGCAGCAGACGTCGAAGATGTTCGAGTTCGCGGAACGCATCGGGAAAAGTTTCCTCTACTTTCAGGATCAGCCGCGGATCACTGGTGGCCGGGCGATGGCATTGGCGCCGCGTTTGTTCCCGGGGCGAAAACGTGGTTCCCGGCGAATGCGCCGAAGAAGTAGCCGTCTCGACGACAGGTGTATCCGTGGTTTGTCCCGGGGCGCCGATCTCCGAATCGGCGCGTTCAAACGCTCGTGAGTAACGCGAAGAATCGGAGTTCTGCGCTCCGACTATTCCGCCTTCCGCTACTTGCGGCGCGGCTGCTCCGCCTCGATCAGTTGGGACGCCGCATTTGGAACGTTCCGCGATCGTATTTGGAATCGTAGGTGGAAAAGAAGTTCGTCGCGGTCGCGTTGCCCTGGTAGCGATAAATCCCGCCCGCGTACCAGCCGAGGTTTGATTCTCCGGAGAAGGTGAACGTCCCGTCGCGATTCGTGACGCTGAGCGGGACGGTGTAGCCGAAGGTGAAGCGCAGGATGCCGCGGCTGTATTTCGCGTGGTACCGCGCGGAGTAGACGTTGTTGGTGAGCGGGGTGATCAGGCAGCGGAGTTCGTCGTTATGACCATTCACATCGCTGCGCCACGTTCCAATCCAACGGCCGGAGAGCTGGCCGGCGGGCGGAGCCGTGGCGCGCTGCCAGTCGCGTTCAAAGGTGGAGCAACCGACGTCACCATCACTCCGAGGAACAGTCCGGCTAGGCGTAGAGGAGTCAATTTCCGCATGGGAGCATCATGGTCCGTCCCGCGGCGTTCGCGCAGGGCAGGCAAGGGGTCGAAGCAGCGAGGCGGCTGCGAAACATGTTACGCGCAGCGGCTGGCGACTGGGCGCTTGTTCCGACGGTGGAGCCAAACGAGTCTGCCTCCTCAGTCCAAATCAGGGTCCTCGGGGCACCGCCACTCCTAGCGCGGCGCCGTTGGGGTGCGACGGCGCATCATTGCTCTTGGTTAATGGGGGGCGGAGCGTCTCGCCATGAACCAGAGCACCGGTGTCCTCGCCGTCTTGTCTCATCCATTCTGAGCCAAAAGAATCCATCTATTCCTTCCTCTCCGCGCGGCGCTTTCGGCGCTGAACTTCTCCCCGCAGCGTGGCGAGATGGGTGACGATCTCCCATCGTTGTTCGTCAGTGAAGGCTTCGGCGAAGCTGGGCATGGGCGTGCCGTCGATTCCGGTGACGATGGAGCGGTAAAGGTCCGTCAGGGCGGGGCCGCTGCGGATCGCGGGCGATCGAAGGTCGGTGGGCAGGGCAGGTTGGTCCCAGGCGTCAACGAGGCTGGCTGCGGCCGGGCCTTTGCCGTCAGCGCTTTCGCCGTGGCAGGGCGCACGAGGTGAGGAACTGGACTCTTCGCGAATGGCCCGCTCCTTCATGGCGACCTGTTTTTGAACCAGTCGGGCGCCGGCGGGATCGTGACGGGTTTGCCGTAATTTTCCGCGCGCCGCCATTTCGGCGAGAAGAATTTGATGTATTCGGTGACGACCCGGATCTCGCGGTCCGAGAGATTCGCAAAGGCGGGCATCGAGGTGCCGGAGATTCCGCTCCGGACCGTGCGCGCGAGATCGGCGTCAGTGGGAAGCAGGCCATTCGGCGTCGACCGATACTTGAAGATGCCTGTGGCAAACGGACGCGGTTTCGGAAACATGCCGGCCGCCATGTCGCCCTTGCCGTCCCCGCGGGCGCCGTGACAGGTCAGGCAGTTTCGCTGATACACGTAGCGTCCCTGGGCGTAGAGCGTGTCATCCGGGCCGGCCGCGTTCGCCATTGAGAGGACGAACGTGGCGAGGATAGCGGGAGCCAGTTCCCCAAGCGCGATTCGGCGGGTGAAGTTCGGCGTCATTCGTGGCTGGCGTTGTTAATCATTCGTCGTTGGTCGGTTGATTGCCGGCAGAATGCCTTGATTGAGAAAGGGTGGCATTGACTCGAATCAATGCCGAGACCTTGCGGTGCCGTCTCACCTTTTCTTGCTTTGTTTGCTCTAGCCATGCCGGGAATACGCCGAAGGAATCTGTGATTTGAATGATGGTTCTGTTGTCTCACGATTCAAGCGTCTGGTTGTCGCCCGTCCACTCTGAGCGGAGGGGCGCAAAACCAGTGTCTAGCATGTGTGCTAATGCCACAAGGGACGGCTTCGAATCTTGACGGGCCGCCCCTCAATTGTGTAAAACAAGGCGTCTCCCGAAATACAACTCAGTCAAACCCTATGAATAAGCTCGTACCGTTCTATCTTTGCGGCCTCATGGCCTCTGTACCGGCGGATGCGGCGAACATCATGTTCGTCAGCTTCCACTCCGGCGACAACACTCCTTCGGCCGCTGCTGTGACCGCTGGTTTCACCCAGGCTCCTGACGTCGGCTACACGCAACTGCTCCAAAACAATGGGCACACCGTGACGCGCGTGGTGACCAGTGACACCCCAACGCCGCGCTGTTGAACGCGGCGGATCTCGTGATCATCAGCCGTTCCGTGCCGAGCACCCATTACGACGCGGACGCTGACACTGCTGCTTGGAATGGCATCACCGCTCCCACGATTATTCTTGGCGGCTACATCTTGCGGAACAACCGCCTCGGTTACACCACTGGCACCACCATTCCTGATACCGCCGGATCGGTGAAGCTCCGCGTCCAGGCGCCGCACCATCCGATCTTCGCGGGAGTGGCTCTCGATGCCAGCGGCCTCATGGTCAATGATTACGCCAGCATCGCCACCCACACGAACACCCCCCAGCGCGGTATTTCGGTGAACAGCAATCCACTCTCCGGCGGCGGCGTGACGCTCGCCACCATCGGCACGCCCGGCGATCCGGCCAATGGCGGCATGGTCATCGGCGAATGGCTCGCGGGCGATGCGACGGCCAACGGCCGCGCTGATGCCTTGGGCGGTCACCGTTTGGTTCTCCTCACGGGCAGCCGCGAGAATGCAGCGATCACTGGCGGCGCCGCGGCGCTGACCTCGGAGGCGGCTGGTATTTACGACCTCACCCCGGACGGCGCCACGCTGTTGCTGAACGCAGTGAACTACATGACCTCCGGTCGCGCGGCCCTGCGCTCGGTGGATACGGCGAACAACGAATCGCCCGGCCCGAATGAAACGTCTCTCGCCGAAGCGCTGACCGATCTGCAGGACGGCGACTACATCCGCTTCAAGATTCCTGGTGCCGGCCCGCACGTCATCACCACCCCGCTCGGTGGTTATCCGTTGATTACGGCGAATGGCGTCACCATCGATGGCTACAGCCAGCCCGGTTCCGTCAAGAACACCAACCCGATTCTCGGCGGCAACAATGCCCAGATTAAGATCGTTCTCGACTCCACCGGCGCTGATACCGGCGCCAGCGATCCGCAGGATCCGTCGTTGAATTCCCGCCGTTCCACCCGCATTCTGCACAGTGGCTACGGTGACTCGGAGAACGGCATCCTTGCCGTTTTTGGCGCCGATAACTTCGACGTGAGCGGTCTTGGCTTTCATCGGCAGGCCGTCGGCGGGACAGGGACGACCCGGCGATCTATGCGGTGGCACTTGTAAATCAGGCTACTAACGCCCACATCCACGGCTGCTTGTTCGGCATCATGCCTGGCGAGTCCACGCAAGCGGAACTCAAGCCCGTCTCGGCGGCTGTTGCAGCGTTCCGTTACCGGACTGGCGGCGACGTTTATTCTTCGGGGCCAAAATCGGAACGGATGGTGATGGAGTGAATGACCGTGCCGAGTTCAACGTGGTGTTGGGTGCGCGCGACGCGTTCCCGCTCGAGCTGCCCGGTGCTCGCATCTCGGGCAATTACGTCAACGTCGTCCAGAACGGCCTGAGCTTCGTTGACATTGACGAAGTATACGCCCGCTGGCGCGCCGCGTTCGAAGCGGGCGGTTCTGACCCGGTGACGTCACCATCGAAAACTTTGAGAATGGTCGCGTGACCGAAGGAACCGTGATCGGAACGAATGGCGATGGCGTCAGCGATTCCGACGAGCGTAACATCTTCGGCCATGTGGTCTATGACCATCTTGGTGAATTCTACAGCAGCTCTGTGAACGCGGTGCTCGCTGGGAACTACTTCGGCGTGGGCGTCGATGGCGTCACGCCTTCGCCGATGTCCACGAACATCAATCCCGATTTTGTCGAGTTCGGCGGCAGTATTGCCCAGGTCCGCATCGGGTCCAATGGTGACGGGATCAGTGATGATCTCGAGGGCAACCTCATCGTGAACGTCCCGGCGGACGTTCTCTTTGGCAAGTTCGGGAACCCCGGTTGTCTCCCGCGGCAACAAGCTGGTGAACTGCGGCGTCGCTGGCGTTCCGTTTGCCGACGGTGACAACAGCTTGTCTTCAGCGCCTACTACGCTCCTTATCTCGCAGACGTCTCCCAAGGCGTCAGCCCGGTGATCAAGAGCCTCTCCGGTGGCATCCTCAAGGTCAGCATCCCGGCTCCCGCTGCCGCGTATCCGAACACGGCGTTGGATCTGTATCTGGCGGACACCGCCGCCCTCGCGAAGAACAACTTCTATCCCGCCGCGATGATTCATCCCGGTGCGTTCCTCGGAACCTACACGGACAACGGTCCGCTGGACACCGATCCCGCCGCCAACGAGCTCTCCATTGACGTGAGCGCGTTTGGCATCACGGACTCGACCGTTCTCACCGCCGCTGCGAGCTATTCGTCGGTCGCGGGGAACTTCAACGCCATCAACGCCGTGACCACGCCGATGGCCAGCCCGTTCTCGGCCAATCCTGTCCTCTCCATCAAGGTGGACGCCGTCGCCTTCACCACCGAGCTCTCCTGGCTCGGCGCTCCGAACCTGTTTGATCTCCAGATCAACAACAATGTCGAAGACTCCGGGAACTGGTCGCCCTTGCCCGCTGGTTCGGTGGCCCACACCGGCGGTCGCAATATCGTCACGACGGGTTTCGAGAACTTCGATGGCGCCACGTTCTATCGCCTGATCAGCAAATAGTGGTTCCGTCTCCGTCTGATGGACGCTTCACGCAGGCCGGTGGGTAACAGGTGTTCCCACCGGCCTCTTGCTTTTGCGGCTGGGTCTCGACGGCGGTTCCCGTCCGGAACATCCTTTGAAGGTTCGCTGCTGGCGATTCGTCCGTTTCTCCATCGATGGCAACGAGTTCAAGGTCTGACATGAAGCGCTCAAACGACGGCCGGATGGTCAAGAACGGGTTTGGCGGACACGCTCCGCAGTGGAATTTCCATGTAGCTGGCGTGGCGATGCTGTGGGCGCTGTCGGGCGCGGTCGGATTAAACGCCGCGGACGGAACCGGATTTGATTACTTCGAAAAGAACGTGCGCCCGGTGCTGGTGGATTCCTGTTACAGCTGCCACAGCGCGCAGGCCGAGAAAGGGCATCAAGGGAGGGCTCTCGCTCGACACCAAGGACGGCCTGCTGAAAGGCGGCGAGAATGGTCCGGCCATTGTCGCCGGCCATCCCGAGAAAAGTTTGTTGATCAAGGCGGTTCGGTATCACGACGAGAGCCTGCAAATGCCGCCCAAGGGCAAGAAGCTTCCCGACGAACAAATCGAGGCGCTGGTGGCGTGGGTGAAAATGGGCGCCCCGGATCCTCGCACCGGTCCAAGCACGCTGAAGGATCCCAAAGTCGAGGCCGCCAAACACTGGGCCTTCCAACCGGTCAAGCAGCCCGCTGTCCCGAAGGTTCGCAACAAGAAGCAGGTGCAGAGTCCGGTGGATTCATTCCTTCTCGCGAAGCTGGAGGAGAAGGGACTGACGCTCTCGCCGCGCGCGGACAAACGCACGCTTGTCCGACGGGCATACTATGACTTGCTGGGCTTGCCGCCAACGGACGCGCAGGTGGCTGAGTTTGAGAAGGACCGTTCACCGGACGCCTTCGCAAAGCTGGTGGATCGCCTGCTCGACTCGCCGCATTACGGAGAACGTTGGGCGCGTTACTGGCTGGATATCGCGCGCTACGCGGACACCAAGGGCTACGTGTTCGAGGAGGAACGGCGTTACCCGTATTCCTACACCTACCGTGACTGGGTGATCCGTTCGTTGAACGAAGATTTGCCGTACGATCAATTCCTCATCCAGCAACTCGCGGCCGATCTGCTGCCGCTCGGGGATGATAAACGGCCGCTGGCGGCGCTCGGATTCCTGACCCTCGGCCGCCGGTTCCTGAACAATCAGGCGGACATCATCGACGACCGCATCGACGTGGTTACCCGCGGCACCATGGGGCTGACGGTGGCGTGCGCGCGGTGTCATGATCACAAGTCGGACCCGGTCCCGACCAAGGATTACTACTCGCTCTACGGTGTGTTTGCCTCCTGCAACGAGCCGGGAGAAAAGCCGCTGCTCGGCTCGAAATCGATGCCGAAGGAATATCCCGAGTATCTCGTCGAACGAAAGAAACGCGCGGACGAATTGGAGAACTACCAGCGCGGCGAGGAGGACAAAGTGCGCACGAAGATTCGCGGACAGGTGGGGGATTATCTGCTCGTTCTGCACGATTCATCGATCGCGTCGGAGGACAAAAAGGAAGGACTGGTTCGCGAGCGCAAGTTACAGCCGTCGCTCTCCCGCTCGTACAAGAAGTCGCTGAAAGAATGGAACACGAAGACGAACCCGATCTTCGCGCCCTGGTTTGAATTCACCGCGCTGCCCGCGACAAACTTTGCCTCTGCGGCGCGGGAAATTGCCGCGAAGCTGGGTGAAGCCAAGACAGTCAACCCGGTCGTTGCGGAACGTCTGCTCAAGAGTGAACCACCAGCGTCCCTCAAGGAAGCTGCCGAGCGATTTAATAAACTTTTCGCGGAGATCGATTTGGAATGGCGCACGTTATTGACGAACACGCCGACCGCAAAAGCTCTGGGCAATCCCGACCGCGAAGCGCTCCGCCAGATCCTGTACGCCGATGGCACGCCAGTCATGTCGCTCGACAGCGGTGAGTTGCTGCGCTTTACCGACACGCCGGTGCAGCAAAAAGTCCGGGCGCTCAAGCGCAAGCTGGACGAAGTGGACGCCACGCATCCGGGTGCACCGCCGCGCGCGATGGCGTTACTCGATAATCCCACGCCGACCGAGCCAGTCGTGTTCAAGCGGGGTAATCCGGGTAATCCGGGTGACAAGGTGCCGCGTCAATTCCTCGAAATCGTTTCGGGTCCGAAGCGGAAGCCGTTCGCAAAGGGCAGCGGCCGTCTCGAAATGGCGCAGGAAATCGCGAGCAAGGACAACCCTCTGACCGCGCGCGTGTTTGTGAACCGCGTCTGGATGTATCACTTTGGCACGCCGTTCGTGCGCACGCCGAGTGATTTCGGCCTGCGCTCCGATCCGCCCACTCATCCCGAGCTGCTGGATTATCTCGCGTCGCGTTTCGTGACGGACGGATGGTCGATCAAGAAGTTCCACAAGCTCATCATGCTCTCCGGCGCCTACCAGCAGGTGAGTGATGACCATGCAAAGTCGGCGCAGATCGATCCGGCCAATCAGTTGTTCTGGCGAATGAACCGGCGCCGGCTCGACTTCGAAGCCATGCGCGATTCGCTGCTCGCGGTTTCGGGCAGTCTGGATCTGACGCACGGCGGTCGCGGCGTCGAGATGACAACCGAGCCGTTCACGGTGCGGCGGACGGTCTACGGATTCGTCGAGCGCCAGAATCTGCCCGGGCTGTTACGCACCTTTGACTTCGCGAGCCCGGACACCACGAGCCCGCAGCGTTTCAGCACGACGGTGCCGCAGCAGGCGTTGTTTCTGATGAACAGCCCGTTCGTCATCGAGCGGGCGAAGAGTTTGCTCGCGCGTCCGGAGATCAAATCTGCTCCGACCGACGAGCAGAAGATTCAGCAAATGTATCGCGTCGCCTTCCAGCGTCCGGCGGACAGGGACGAGTTGAAGCTCGGCCAGCAGTTCGTGGCGATGCAGACGACCGCCGAGCAGCCTCCGGAACCGCCAGCGTGGAGCTACGGTTACGGACGATTCGACGAGGGAGCGAAGCGCACGGAAAGTTTCACGCCGCTTCCGCACTGGACTGGATACGCCTGGCAGGGCGGCGACAAGCTGCCGGATGGAAAACTAGGCTGGGTGATTGTCAATGCCGACGGCGGTCATGTGGGCAATGATCAGAATCATGCAGCCATTCGCCGCTGGCGCGCGCCACGTGATGGCACGGTGCGAATTGGTGGCGAGTTGAATCACCCCAGCGACAAGGGCGACGGCGTGCGCGCGCGCATCGTCTCCAGCCGCAGCGGATTGCTCGGTGAATGGACGGCGAAGAACAGCAAGTCGGCGGTGACGCTGGATCGCATCGATGTGAAGCGCGGCGAGCTGATTGATTTCATTGCGGACTGCCGTCAGAGCGTCGAGTTCGATTCATTTCACTGGGCGCCGACAGTGAAGGCGATTGCCGGTGCGGCGAAGGATTCCGATGAGGTGCGCGAATGGAGTGCGAAGGCAGACTTCAGCGGACCGGTGAAAGCGCCCGAGAAACGGTCACTCACCCCGTGGGAGAAATACGCACAGGTCCTGCTGCTGGCGAACGAACTGATGTTCGTTGACTGACGGAGTCCTGCCTCAACCGCGCCACAGCGACTTCGACTTTCGCCATTCCAAAAGCAGTTCGCGGAATCGTTGAACCGGTGGGGCGTCTTCCCTTTCCGGCCACGCGAAGACGAGCGGAACGGTGACTTCGGGAGTGAGTGGCACGAACTTTAAGACGGACGCGGGCGACACCACGGAATCGGTCACCACGCCGATTCCCGCGCCAGCTTCCACGTAGCTGAGGACGGTTCCGATCAGGCTCGGCGTGTGGGCGAGCTTTGGGAGGAAACCCGCCTGGCGACAGCCCGCCAGCACCGCGTCGTGCAATCCCATGCCTTCGCGACGCGCGAGGACGATGAGCGATTCCCGTTCGAGTTTCGACCAGGGCAGGGAACGGCGTTGCGCGAAGGTGTGTTCACCGGGGACGACAACTCCGAGTGGCTCCTCGCGAAGGACGATGGTTTTTAAACCCAGCGCTTCGTGGGAGAGCACCGGGCGGGTTAATCCTGCCGAGAGGCGGCCCTTCGAAACCATTTCCCAGACGCGCTCCGGCGTGCGTTCCTCCAGATGCAGGGAGACGAGCGGATACCGCTGGCGGTATTCGTGCAGCAAGCGGCCGAGAAACGGCGCCGTCGGCGGCCCGATGTAACCGAGTCGCAGTTCGCCCTCTTCACCCGACGCCGTGCGACGGACGCGCCGCAGGGCTTCTTCCCAGCGCTCCAGCAGCACGCCGGCCTCGTGGAGCAGGGTGGCGCCGGCGGGGGTGAGGCGGACGTGATGACGGGAACGGTCGAGCAGGGGAACGCCAAGAGTGGTTTCAATCTCCTTCACCGCGCGGCTGAGCGCCGGTTGCGCGACACGCAGGCGTTTCGCGGCTCGCGAGTAGCTGCGTTCCTCGGCGACGGCCTGGAAGTATCGAATGTGCCGGAGGTCCATGATTCTGGACCGTGATGCCAGCACGGCATCACGCTCATAGCGAGATTATATTTCCGTTCATACGATGGCCTTGGCAATTTGTAGCCATGTCCAATCTGCAATTGGCAATTCAGCTGTTCTTCCAGATCGCGGTGATTCTGGCGTTCTGCCAGATCGTCGGCCGCATCGCGCAGCGTTTTGGCCAGCCGCAGGTCGTTGCCGAAATGATTGCCGGCGTTCTGCTCGGGCCGTCGTTGCTGGGTTTGTTCTGGCCGGAAATCTCGGCAAAGCTGTTCCCGCCGGACTCGATGAAGGTGCTGTTCCCCATCTCGCAGCTGGGACTCGCGGCCTACATGTTCGTGGTCGGATTGGAGTTCCGCATGGATATCGTGCAGAAGAAACTGCACAGCGCGGTGGCGGTGTCGCTGGCCGGAATGATTACTCCGTTTGTGCTGGGAGCGGGACTCGGCTGGTATTTCTTTCATCACACGTCGCTCTTTCCGCAGAAGACTTCTCTGATGGAGGCGACGATTTTTCTGGGTGCCTCGATGTGCATCACGGCGTTTCCAATGCTCGCGCGCATCATCCATTTCAAGAAGCTCGCGGGCACGACCATGGGGACGGTGGCGTTGGGCGCAGGCGCGATTGATGACGCTGCGGCGTGGTGCCTCCTCGCGGTGGTGCTGGCCAGCTTTGATGACAACATCAGCCATGCGGTCGTGAATATCGCCGGCGGCGTGGGCTATGTCTGCGTCGCGTTGTTTGTCATCCGACCGCTGCTCGCGAAATGGGCGCGCGGCATCGAGGCGCGGGAAAATCTGTCGGATCGCGAGTTCGTGACCTGTCTCGTACTGATGGCTCTGGGCGCGTGGTTCACGGATTTGATCGGCCTGCATGCGGTTTTTGGTGCGTTCATCATGGGCATCGTGATGCCGCGCGGTGTCGTGACCAAGGCGTTGATGGATCGGATTCAACCGCTCACCGTCGCGTTGCTGCTGCCGCTCTTCTTCACCTTCTCCGGCTTGAACACGCAGATCGGCCTGCTGGATTCCGCTTACCTGTGGCTGATGGCGCTCTTGGTTCTGTTGGCCGCGATCGGCGGCAAGGGCATCGCGTGTTGGCTGGCGGCGCGCGCGACCGGCATCTCGAACCGCGAGGCGCTGGGCATCGGCACGTTGATGAACGCGCGGGGTTTGATGGAATTGATCATCATTAACATCGGGCTGCAACGTGGAATCATCTCGCCGGCGCTCTTCGCCACGCTCGTCATCATGGCGGTCATTACCACGCTGATGGCTTCGCCGATTTTCGAGTTGTTGGTCGCTCGCTTCCGTCCGGAACCCGAGCCGGAACCATTGAACAATCCTGCCCCCAATCCGCCTCTTGCCTGAGCTCGATCGCCGTCGTATCGGTGGATCTTTGAGATTGTCTGACCCGCGGGAATGCGTAGCGTCGAGCTACATGCCTCGTCGGCTCGCACAATTGGCCATCGCGCTGCCGCTCATCGTAGCGGTGAGTGGCCCGTGGGCCGTGCTCCAATCGGTCGCCTGGATCGGGATGGTGATTTCGTATTCGCAAGACGCAACTATCCCGGAAGCCATTTCGATGACCTTCGACGGCGAGCATCCGTGTAAGATGTGCAAGGTCGTCAAGGAAGGCCGCAAGGCGGAACAGGAACAGCCAGCCGTCCTGAAGACTCAGAACAAGATCGAATTCTTTCTCGAAGTTCGCCCCGTCATTGTCTTCGCCCCCTGTGGGCCGACGGACGCAGTCGAACACCTCTCCCAAGCTTCGCCGCGGCGAGATCCGCCGCTGTTGCGTCCTCCCATCTTCGCCTGACCGCGCTCGCGGTCCTGGCTTCCACTTGTTGCCGTGAACGACGCCATTGGTGTCGTCACAGTTGTTCCCGAATCGTCGCCCATCGTGGCTTTCGATCGGGAGCACGGCAGTGAGTGACGGGAATCGCGGGGTGCGGTGAAGAATGGGCGCTGAAGGTTTTCTCTGACTTCATTTTCCTTCCGCCGCGAGACTCCATTCTTCCCGCGCTCCGAGTTCTCCTTCCGCCCAAGCCTCACCGTCGAGTGCGCCATCTCCATTTGTCCGCCGCCAGGCGGACGAGGTCGTGTGCGTTGCCGGACGCCTCCGATCTCTCCATTCATCCGGCAGAAAAACGACACCATGAAACAACACCTACATCACCATGCAGAAACTGCGGTTCACGGCGGTCGCCGGAATCGCGGTGGCAGTCGTTGCCGGAACGCTCGTCTGGCAGACACAGGCGGCGGACTCGAAGGACGCCATCAAGGAAGTGATGAAGGCGTATCACAAGGCGCCCAAGGGCACGGACCCGACATGCAAGAAGGCCGCCGACGGCAAGGCGACGCCCGAAGAGCTGAAGAAGCTCGTCGCCGGCTACACCGCAATGGCCGCCGCCAAGCCGCCGCAGGGCGATGCCGCCAGCTGGAAGGAGAAAACCTCCAAACTGCTCGCCGCAGCCCAGGCGCTTGAGAAGAGCGCTCCGGACGCTGCCGCGAAGTACAAGGAAGCCGTGAACTGCAAGGCCTGCCACACCGCGCACAAGCCTGAGTAAAACCCGTCCGACACTGCGTCCCTGTGGCGATATGCCGCAGGGCGCAGTCGTGCGTTGCGTCCCAAATATCTGCTCAACTGAAAGACTGTGAAGTATCTGTTTCTCGCCCTCTGGTGTGTCGCCATCGCGCTGTTCCGCGATGCGGCGATGGCCGCGCCGTTCGCGCACTTTGAGGGACGCCACACGCATCCCATCGCGTTGACGCCCGACGGTACGCGGTTGCTCGCGCTCAATACCCCGGATGCGCGTCTCTCTGTCTTCGATGTCTCTTACGGCGCGAACATCCAGCCCGTCTTGATCTCGGAAATTCCCGTCGGGCTGGAACCGGTCTCGCTCCGGGCGCGCAACAACGACGAAGTGTGGGTCGTCAACGAAGTCTCAGACAGCGTTTCCGTCGTGTCGCTCAGTCGCGGCGTGGTCATTGACACGCTGCGTTGCCCGGACGAACCGGCGGACGTTGTGTTCGCGCAGGGCAAGGCCTTCGTCAGTTGCGCGCGGAACAATCTGCTCCGCGTGTTCGATGCGGAAACCCGGGCGGAGTTGAGCAGCATCGCGCTCATCGGCCTGAATCCCCGCGCGCTCACCACGGACGCCGCTGGCACCAAAGTCTACGCCGCCTTCCAGCTTTCGGGCAATCGCACCACGACCCTCCCGGCGAGTGTGGCGCCTCCGCAACCCGCGCCGACCAATACCAATCTGCCCGCCGCGCCGAAAACGGCGCTGATCGTGCCGGCGAATGATCCGCGCATCAGCTTTCGTGTGGTGGACCGCGATGTTGCGGAAATCTCCGTGACCTCTCTTAGCGTCGAGCGTTACTTCGCGGACACGGGCACGAGTCTCTTTCGATCTCGCGTTGCGTCCGGGCACGGACGAACTCTGGGTCGCCAACACCGAGGCGCTGAATCTCACGCGCTTCGAGCCGAACCTGAAAGGTCACTTCGCCGACAATCGCGTGACGCGCGTTTCGCTGACCGGCGGCGGCGTGACGGCTTTCGATCTGAACCCCGGTCTCGATTACGCACTGCTGCCGAATCCCGTCGCTCAGTCCAACGCCCTCGCGCAGCCCACGGCCATAGTGTTCTCAGCGGACGGCAGCAACGCATGGATCGCTGCGTTTGCCTCGGACCGCGTCGCCAAGCTCAACGCGGCGGACGCGACTGTGCTGGCTCGGGTCGATGTGCGGGTGCCGACGACAGCGGGTTCGCGTCAGATGCGCGGGCCGCGTGGACTGGCTTTGCACGAGGGACTGCAACGGCTCTACGTGCTGAACAAGCTGGCGAACACCATCAGCGTGATCGACACGACGACTGCGACGTCGCTCGCGGAAGTTCCGGCGGGCAGCTACGACCCAACGCCGCTCGCGGCGAAGGAAGGGCGCGGCTTTCTCTTCGACGCGCGGCTATCGGGCAATGGCACGACTTCGTGCGGCACCTGCCATCTCGATGGCGATCGCGATGGCCTGGCGTGGGACCTGGGCGACCCGAACGGCGAGATGACCGTCGTCATTGGGGCGGACTTCGCGGTGCACGATCCGACGCCCGTTCCGCGGCCGATGCACCCGATGAAGGGGCCGATGATGACGCAGACGTTGCGCGGGCTGTCGCCGAACCAGCTCCTGCACTGGCGCGGCGACCGGGCGACCATTCATCATTTCAATCCAACCTTCCGCGATTTGATGGGCGGCTCGTTGATTCCCGATGCGGACATGGAGGCGCTCAAGGCTTACCTCGACACGCTGCGGCATCATCCGAATCCGAATCGCAGACTCGACAACACAGTGCCCGCGACGTTTGAGGGCGGGAATCCGACGCGTGGGAAAAGTCTCTTTGTCATTCACAATAACCACTGCGGCGTCTGCCATGTGCTGCCGACGGGTTCAGACAACAACGTCGATGACCTGCGAAACTTCGGCGGGATGCAGTCGATCAAGACGCCGTCGCTGCAGACGGTTTATCAACGCGCGCTACTCAATACTCGCGCGGGTACCACGAATGTCAGCGGCTTCGGCCTTGGTCACGACGGGAGCGGCGGCCGCCAGTTTCTGCCAACCGTTCACTTCTACGAACTCGACGCGCTGATCGGGAATGACTTCGCGGACGTGACCGCGTTCCTGATGTGTTTCGAGACCGGCACCGCTCCTGCCGTGGGTTTCAGCCGGACGTTGACGCTGGCCAATGCGGGCGACGCGAACATCGGGGCAGAACTCACCTCGCTCGAAGCGCAGGCGCGCGGGACGAACGTCTGCGATGTGGTCGTGCGCGGGCGAGTGGCCGGACAATGGCGGCAGTTCAACTACGACAAGGCTCTGCAACTCTACCGCTCCGATCGCTCGGCGGAATCGCCCCGTACGCGGACGGAATTGCTCGCACTGCTAGGCGCAGAGGATGCGCTCACGTTCCTCGGTACGCTGCCGGGCGATGGGCCGCGGCTCGGTGGTGATCGCAATGGCAATGGAATTCGCGATGCGGATGAGCCTGGGCTGATGCTGAACGTCGCGGCACTTGCGGGCAGCCTCCAGCTGTCATGGCCGGAGACGGCGCACGACTGGGTGCCGGAACGCGCGTTGTCGGTTGGTGGCCCATGGCGACCGGACCTGTTGCCGCGTTTGCGCAGCGGCGGGCAACAACAGCTTCACCATTCACTTTCGGGAGAGCCGATGGAGTTCTTCCGCCTGCGCCGCGTTTGGTAGCGACGTGAACCTTTCCGCTTTCAATCACTCAACCCTCAAACCAGAGAAAACAAACCAATGAAAATGAGAGACACATACAACGCACTGCGTCGCCTGCTTCCCGCACTGGGAGTCGCGGCGGCGCTCTTTGCCCAACGCGCCGTGGCGCATGAGCCGGAACCGATCGAGTTCAGCGAAATCGGCATCCCCTACGCCTGGCTCATTGAGATCGATGACGGTGAATCGACCCACATTGACGCGGACCACGTCGGCGCTTGGAGCTGGGACGAAGACAGTTTCCCGGCGACGGCGAAGGGTTGGACGCACACCTCCAAGTGGATCAAAGTCGATCTGACGCAACCTGCGGCGCTCACGCTCACGCTGGAAAGCCAGGCAGGCGTGCCGTGGCCGAGTCCTGCTGAACCTGACCGTTTGGCCGGCACGAATCTCTTTCCATCGTTCACGCTCTATCGCGGCTGGGATACGGACGCGGGGCTCATCGTGCTGACCAACGGCGCGACGCTCGACCAGGATCATACGTTCAACAACCGCGGCAACATCGAGTGGGCGGAGGACGTTCAGTATCTCGATCACCTCGACAACTCGACGGCCCACAGCGCCACGCGGACGTGGATTCTCCCGGCGGGCCATTACACGATCAACCTTGGTGGCAATTCGCCGGTGACGCTCGCGGAAGGTCGTCAGGGATTGAAGGCGACGTTCAGCACGGCGCCCGCGCCGGTGGCGCTGACGAACGCGGAGTTGCACGAGATCGCGTTCAACGAAGTGGGCATTCCCTACGGCATCGGCCTCTCGATGGATGACAATGCCAGCGCAACGACTACGCCGGATCACGTCGGTGCGTGGAGCTGGGATGAAGATGGTTTCCCGGCGACTGCGAAGGGTTGGACGCACACCTCCAAGTGGGTGAAGCTGAACCTCACCAAGGCCGCGCGTTTCACGCTGTTGCTCGAAGGTCGCGAAGGAGTGCCGTGGCCGAGTCCCGCTGACCCGGATCGTTTGGCCGGCACGAATCTGTTCCCGTCGTTCAGCATCTATCGCGGCTGGGACACGGACGCTGGCGTAGGCACGGTGGATCAGGATCACACGTTCAACAATCGCGGCAACATCGCGTGGGCCGAGGACGTGACGTATCTCGATCACCTCGACAACTCCGCCACGCACACGGCGACGCGTAGTTGGATGCTTCAGCCGGGCCAATACACCATCAACCTCGGTGGCAACTCGCCGGTGACTTTGGCCGAAGGACGTCAGGGCTACCGCGCCACCTTCACCACCGTTCCGCTGGTCGTTCTGCCGGACACGCAGGCTTCCGGCATCGCCTACTTGAGCTACGATCGCGCTGCGTGGGCGAAGATCGCACCGGCGGCGGCGTACACGGATATCAGCGGCAATCCAACCGGCGCTACCAACTCGACGGCTGACGTGGACGGTCGTCGCTGGATGTTCCCGGATCGCATCGAAGGGAAGGACTGGGCTGGCGCGCGTTATCCCGCGGATTACCTCACGGGCTTGCCGACGTTCCCGTTGCCGCAACCAGCGCGCGGCTTTGCGCTGCCGGTGAATTCCTACGGTACGAACAGCTTCGCCAACCGGCACAAGATCACGTCGTTCAATTCCTCGACCAACCCGACCGGCTACATCGGGCTCGCCGGCTCGCTGCGAATCACGAGCGACTTCAACGAGCCCGGCGCCTCGGTTTGGTGGGAACATCTCGCCATCCAGCAGGATCCAGCGGACTCGGTCTGGAAGATCTTCGCCACGTCCAGCGCCGGACAGGGGAGTGTCTTCGAACTCGTGAACGTGGCCATGGAAAGCGTGAACGGCTCGTTGCATCTCTCGGCCGACTACATCTTCGGCAACACCGACTGGCTGCAATTCTTCCAGGGATCGAACGGCGATCTGGACACGAACGCCATCCTCGGTCACGTCGAGCTCGTTCCGACGGAACCCGCCACGTTGGTCGCCGGGCAGGCCACAATCAACTACGACAAGGCCGCGTGGGACTCGCTGGCTTCGACCTACGGGGCGGCGCCGGTGCTCACGTTGTCCGCGTTCTACAATCAGGCGGAAGCGAATGCCCTCGAGCAAAGCCAGCTCATCACGAACGCGCAAAGCGGCGCGTCTTACACCGGCCAGGTCTACGCGATGAACGGAGCGACCGTGACCAATCTGCCGACCCGTTACACGCAGCCGACGACCTTCTCCTACACGCCCGGTAATCCGGCGGGTCACACCGGCCAGATCGGTCTCGGTGGCGTCGCGCGCTTCGCCGTGCTCGGTGGAGTCGGGGGCAATCTGCTTTTCGGGGATTACACGCTGCAATATGACTCCGGTCGCATCGCCCTCGGCGGCTCCGGCTGGTATCTGTTCGGCAACATTCCTCCGGCGGCGGCTGTGTTCGACCTGCTCAACGTCACGATAACGGAGACGCCGAGCGCGCTCACGATCTCCGGAGATATGGGCGTATCATTCGAAGTGGCGAACTTCCTCTTCGCCACGCCGGCGGACGCGCTGAAGGATGTCGGTGATTTCAACTTCACCGGCTACAAGGTTCCGTTCACCACGCCGTCCATCGCGCGAGTCATTCGATCCGGTGGCAACTTGGTCGTTCATGGCGCGAACGGCGTTCCCGGAAGCACGTTCGCACTGGTGTCCTCCACTGACGTGACTGCTCCGGTCTCGTCGTGGAGCACGGTCGCGACCGGCACCTACAATGTCGCCGGGGCCTGCTCGATCTCGGTCCCGATCAACACGTCTGAACCGGCGCGGTTCTTCCGTCTGCGCCAGCCGTAAGCGTATTGATTCATAGGTTGCTGCCAACCCGGACTGCCGTCGCGATGGATCGCGGCGGCAGTCTTCTACGGATGGACGATCGTTTCGCTGCGAATTGGAACTGATATCGAACTTCGGATAATGACGATGAAACCTGGCAAACGATGGTTCACGGCTGCCCTTGCGCTCGGCTTGGGAATGGCAGCAACCAGCCGTGCGCTGGAGATCGCAGGCGGGACGGCAATCATGGTCCTCGATGGGGGCAAGGCCGACGGCATCGGCTGGCTGAATGCATACTTCAGCGACGTCAAAACTCGCGGGCAGGCTTTGTCCGAACCCGCGCCCGGCGACGCGCCTCTCGTCCGGCTCTCCGGAGTTCCTGGCACGAACGGCACCAGCGTGACGATCGGAGCCCGGTGTTCCAGGGCAGCTTCGGGTCGTCGATACCATCCGGCCTTCTGGTGAAATTCCGAATCCTCCGCTGCCTGACACTATCCGGCGGCGGGAACTGCGTTCGCGGCAACGACCTCGACTTCGATCCCCGACATCTAGGCGCGGTGCCGTCGATCGATCAGAATGGCATCTTCGTGCCCGTGAGCGCCACCAGTGACAGATCGCGTTCACCGGCATGCAACGTTGGGGAGGCCCTTTCACCGGCGCGCTGCTCTACGGCGACTTCGCCCTGCGTCATGTGCCTGGTCGTGCCGGCCGGATGGCCGCAGGTGGACCACTCTCGGGTTTGGCGCTGACGAGCAACATCGACTTCCTGAACTCGTCATGGGCTGACCTGGCCAATGCTTCGATTACATTCAGCAACAACACCCTGATCATCTCGGGTGATCTCTTGATTTCCGGGGCGCTCTTCATCCTCGATCCAAGCGCAGTCGTCGGCACCAAGATTGGAACGTTCAACCTGACTGCCGACATCGTGCTTCCTCTTGCACCGGTCATTCATCACTTCGCCGTTTCAGCTGGGACAGCCACGCTGCTCGCCACGAATGGCCCGCCCGGTGGCGGTTACACCGTGCTTTCCAGCACCAACCTGGCGTCGCCCGTGAGCCAGTGGGAAACGGTTTCCACCGGAACCTTCGCCGGCGACGGAACCGCGACCAACTCGATTCCATCCAACGCCGGAGAAGCCGCGCGATTCTTTCGTTTGCAACAACCGTGAGGACGAACGCTCCATGGCTTGCGGGTTCGCACCTCTACCGTCATTGGTGGCGACCAGCGACGGAAGCGCGGACGATCTCCTGCCTTCACGCTGATCGAACTGCTCGTCGTCATCGCCATCGTCGCCATTCTCGCGGCGATCATTCTTCCGGCGCTGGGCAACGCCAAGAATCGCGCCAAGCGCGTTGTCTGCCTGAACAACCTGAAGCAGTTCGCGCTGGCCGATACGATGTACGCCGATGACAACGAACGGCTCCCGCCGCCCAACGATTTCGTCCCCAGCACCATCACCGTTGAGCGACTCACCAACATGGCGCGGTATCTCTCAATGCCGTCGCCAACAGGGCCAGCCGCCACGTGGCCAAAACGCGCCGAGCAACCGCGGTGGATGAACTGCCCGATGGCGGTCGATTCCGGTTATGCGGAGGGCGTGACGCTCGGCGGCGGTCTGTACACCGGCTACACCTACGTGGGCGGGATCGCGGACTCGAAGATGATCTCGATGGGTTTCGCCACGCTGATCAATCCCGACCACACGGCGGACGCGCTGAACACCCGGCGGGGCGTTCTTTGGACCGATGTGCTGGATGAGTTTCACACGCCCGACCCACGTCGCTACGAAATCTTTCACACCAAGAAGCGCATCAAATCCTGACTTCCGTTATCACGCTGGCGATCTCGAAGGCTTTCACCGCGCGTGGTCCGACGTCTCGGTCGAATGGATCTCCGGCTCGCAAATCAATCTCAACGGCAGCTCCAGTCCGGATCTCCAAATCAAACATCTCCTCGGCAACTACTACTATTGAACTGCTCAACTCATCCTTTATGAACCAAGAATCCCTCACTCGTCGCGACATGCTCCTCGCGCTCGCGTTTGCCTCCGCCGCGGCCGCTATTGCTCCACATCTCTCGGCCGCCGACAAGCCGGCGACTCCGAAAGGCTCCACGCCGCTTCACATTCATCCGCAGCAGGAGCTGCGCATGGGCAGCGAACAGATCGCCATCCTTGTGTATCCGGAATTTACCGCGCTCGACGCGCTCGGGCCGCACTACGCGCTTGCCGGCATGATGGGAGCCTCCGTGCGCTTTGTGGCGAAGACCCTCGATCTTGTGCCGTGTGAAGGATCGAACAAAGGCGGCTTTTGCGTGAAGCCTCACCTGACGTTCGCGGACTGCCCGGAGAATCTCGACCTGCTGCTGGTGCCCGGCGGACTCACCGGCACGTTCGCGGCGATTGAAGATCCGGCCACGCTCAAGTTCCTCGCCGACCGTGGCGCGAAGGCGAAGATGGTCGGCAGCGTCTGCACTGGCTCGCTCGTGCTCGGCGCGGCGGGATTGCTCAAAGGCCGCAAGGCAACCAGCCACTGGCAGATGCTCGAAGTGCTGAAGGATTGCGGCGCGACCCCGGTGGCCGAACGAATCGTTTTCGATGGCAAGGATCGCGTCACGGCAGCCGGTGTCAGCGCGGGAATCGATCTCGGGCTCGAACTGGTGCGCCGTTATCGCGGCGACTTTTACGCGAAGGGCATGCAGTTGCTCGGTGAATACGATCCGCAACCGCCGTTCCCCGGCGGCGGCAATCCGCGCACGGCGGACAAGCTTGCCGTGGACATGCTGAACACCATGCACGCGCCGCTGGTCGGCAAGTTCAAGGAAGTGATCGCGAAGGCGCTGGTGAAATGACGTGATGCCGGCGGTTCCACTCATTCATCACGGCGACGACGCGCTGGCGTGGCTGGTGCGCTTGCGCTGGTTTGCCGTCGTGGGCCAGTCGCTCACCGTGTTGTTGGTGGATCATTTCTTCCGCATCGACCTCCCGTTGATCGCGCTGTTCGGTGTTCATCGGTGTCACCGCGGTGAGCAATATAGCCGCGGCTGTGCGGGTGCGATCCAGGCGGCCATCGACGGCGTGGTTGGCTGGGGCGTTGATGGCTACGGACGTGATGGTGCTGACGGCGCTGTTGTTCTTTACCGGAGGCTCGGGGAATCCCTTCGCGTCCTTTTATCTCGTCCACGCCACCATGGCGGCGATGGTGTTGCCGAGCCGGGGTGCATGGTTGATCTGGGCGGCGTGCTCGATCGGTTACGGTCTTCTCTTTATCCTGCGGGACAGCATTGGCGAACTTCATCGGCATGCGATCTGTGGTCCGGCGATGGACTACGATCTCCATCTGTATGGAATGCTCGTTTCGCTCGTCGTGACGTCGGCGGCCATCGCCTATTTCGTCAGCCGCATCATGCGCGCATTGCGCGAGCGCGAGCGGGACCTGAATGCGGCCCGGGTGCGTGAAGCGGAGAACGAACGTTTCGCGTCACTGGCCACGCTGGCGGCGGGGGTCGCGCACGAGATCGGTTCGCCGCTCGGCACGATCGCGGTGGCGGCGGGCGAGTTGCGTCGCGCGGCTGCGGATCTTGGTCCGGACAGCACGTTGCGCGAAGACGCGGAGTTGATCGCCGAGGAAGTCGCGCGTTGTCGGTCGATCATGGACCGACTCAGTGAACACTCCGGGGCGATGGGCGATGTTCCGCAATCGGTCCTGGTGGGCGAACTAATCCGGCGTGTGCGCGAATCACTCCCGATCGATCAGGTTCCGCGTTTTTATTCCGCCGATGTGGAGGCTTCTCTTGCCGTGGTGGTGCCGCCGATCGCTTTGTCGCAGGCGCTGGGCGTGCTGGTGAAGAATGCGTTCGATGCCAGTCGCGACTGCTCGGCGGTGTTCCTGACCGTGGACCGTCGTGAAGGCGAGGTAAGATTCGTGGTGGAGGATGCCGGTGCCGGGCTGAGCGCCGAGGCGCTGGCGCACGCCGGCGAGCCGTTCTTCACGACCAAGGAGCCCGGTCGCGGCATGGGGCTCGGTCTGTTTCTCGTGCGCCTCCTGGCGCGGCGTTTGAATGGTGAGTTGTTCCTTGAATCCATTCCGGCCGGTGGCACCCGGGCCGTGCTGACCGTTTCTCAGTCTGCTTCGATATGAATGCTTCTGAATCGATTCTTGTGGTGGATGACGACGTGCGGTTGCGCGAACGGCTGGCGCGCGCGCTGCGTGAACGTGACTACGATGTGGTGGATTGCGCGGATACCACGAGCGCCCTGCGGATCGCGGCGGTGCGTGAGTTTTGGGGCGCGGTGGTGGACATGCGCATGCCCGGCGGCAGTGGGCTGGAGTTGATCCGGAAGCTGCGGAGATTGCCCGAGCCGCCGCGCATCGTGGTGCTCACTGGATACGGCAGCATCGCGAACGCGCTGGAAGCGGTGCAGCTTGGCGCGGTCGGGTATTTGACGAAGCCGGTGGAGGTCGAGATTTTGCTGGCGACGTTGGCAGGGGAACGGGTCGAGCGGGACAATCCGAAGGACGTGCCGGAAGAAACGCCGTCGCTCGACCGCGTGGAATGGGAACACATCCAGCGCGTGCTCGCTGATTGCGGCGGGAATATTTCGCAGGCGGCGCGCCTGTTGCGCATCGACCGCCGATCACTTCAGCGAAAGTTGGGGAAGTATCCGCCTGTCCGATGATCGCTTTTGAGAGCGGCAATTTGTCGCATCCCGCTTTGGAAGGTGAACGGCATACTTCGCGCGATGAAATTCAAAAACTGTTTCTTTGCAGGTTGGTTGATGGTGACGGCGACGGGAGCCTTCGCGGCGGAGACGCCGATTAAAGATGTGCTGGCGCAGATCGATCCGGCGTCGGGCAAGGCGAAGGATGGCGCCACGGAATTTACGGTGAGGGGAATCGTCGCGGCGAAGCTGGTGCTGCCGGACAACAAGGCGCTGGCGTTTGTGCTGGAGGCGGGGCAGCCCGCGTTGCCGGTTTTCGGCGATGCGAAGGAGGCTGTGAACTTGATCCCGCGCAATGAGGTGACGCTGTCCGGCAAGCTGGGCGATGGCCCGTTCGGCGGCGCGCTTCAGTTGAAGGCGGGCAGTGTCTCAGTGTCGGCCACGAACAAACCGTTCGGCATTTCGGAACTGCGGGATGCGGGCTTCCTGAAGGACGCGTCGTCACTCGCGGGCCGCTGGTTGCAGGTGACGAACGTCACGTTCGCGCCGGGCAAGTTCGGCACGGATGGCATTGCGAAGGCGAAGGGTGCTGATGGCGCCGAGATGACGGTGCGGGTCAGCCAGGGTGCGGCGGGCCGCGAGGTGCCGTCGGAGCCTGTGAATGTCTTCGGCGTGCCGGTGAAGGTCGGGTCGGAATGGCATTTGGTCGCCGGGCGTTTCCTGCTGGGTCGCGCCCGGGAGATTCAGAATGTCGCGACGAAGCGCACGTGCTTCACCTGCCACAATCCGGACACGAAGCTGATGGGCCCGCCGTATCGCGAGGTGGCAGCGAAGTATCGCAATGACGCCGATGCCATCGCGAAGTTGATGTCGCAAATGGAGAAGGGTGGCGTGGGCAAGTGGGGTCCGGTGCCGATGCCGGCGCTGGGCGCGGTGGTGCCGCCGGATGAGCGAAAGGCGCTGGCCGAGTGGGTGATGTCGTATCGCTGGGACGCGGTGCTGGCGGAGTAGGGCGGGTGGAATCAAAACTTGCCGGAGCCGCTCCCGGCGGAGATGAATGAAGTATGAGAAAAACAAGCCGTAATCCAATGGCCATGAATCGCTGGTTGCAGACGTTGATGTTGTCGATGGGGCTCGTGGCCGGCATCGGTTGCGGCCCTGCCGTGGAACATCCGCATGACGTCGCGCATGGAAAGGATTCCGGTGTGCGCGCCACAGATTTCCCCACGAACGTCACCGCCTACGAGGTGAAGGGCGTGTTGAAAGAGATTCGCGCCAACGGCTGGAAGGCGTTGATCGATCACGAGGACATTCCGGGTTACATGGAGGCGATGACGATGTTGCTCGACGTGAAGGATACGAACGATCTCTCCGCAGTGCTTCCGGGCGACACGATACAGTTTCGCATGCTGGTGACGGAGACGGATGGCTGGATTGATCGCATTCGAAAGATTGGAACGAACTCGGCGCCGAATTCCACCAACGTGCCTGCGCCCAAGGCATCGAACCTGAAATTTGCCGAGGTGAAACAGGTGGAAGTGGGGGACATGTTGCCCGACTGCATCCTGACAAACCAGGCCGGCTGGCAGATTCGCCTGAGTGACTTTCGCGGCAAGGCACTGGCGTTTACTTTCATTTTCACGCGGTGTCCGTTCCCAGTCTATTGCCCGCGCATGAACAACAATCTGGGAGGCGCGCAGAAGCAGCTGGCGGAGCTGAAGGGCAACACGAACTGGCATCTGCTCTCGATCTCGTTCGATCCCGAATACGACACCCCTGCGCGACTGACGACGTATGGGAAGACGTATCGACACGATCCTGCGCAGTGGAGCTTCGCCACGGGCAATCTGAATGACATCCGTGATTTGGGCGAGGGGTTCGGGCTGATGTTCTACAAGAAAAGCGGCACGATCGAACACAACGTGCGCACCGTGGTGGTGAATCCAGCCGGCCGCGTCCATCACATCTTCCCGGGGAACGAGTGGACGGCGGACGAGCTGGTGGCGGAAGTGAAGAAGGCGATGGCCGCTGTCCAGTGAGGCTGGGCTGAACTCCTTTGAACTGTTGTGGGTGCGGCAAATTGGTATGAGGGATTTCCCGCAATACAGCGCGGTGGAATTGACTTGGGACGCAGCTTGCGGATAACTTCTGCTCCAATGTTGTTCAGGTCTTCCAAAGCTTTGCTCGGACTGGCGCTGGCCGTGTTGCTCGGTGCGCACTGGCTGTTGCTGCAGTCTGTCGCTTGGGTGGGCATGATCATCGACTACTCGCAGAACGCGACGTTGTCGGAGGCGATCTCGATGACATTCGACGGAGAGCATCCGTGCCGGATGTGCCTTGTGGTGAAAGAAGGAAAGAAAGCCGAAGGCAAACAGCTCCAGTTGAAGCCGGATTTGAAATTCGATTTCCTGTGCATGGAGAAAGCGGCATGGCTGCCTCCGCTTCTGCCTTTCACTCTTTTGACTCCCGACTCCACCTACCATTCTCCGCGGAGTGAAGCTCCACCCGGGCCGCCTCCCCGGCTCGGTTAATCCATCCTCCTGACGACGCGCCTGATGGCGGGTCGTTCTCCCTTATCGTCCGCCTCTGAATTGCGGGCGACTAGTTTCTCTCAATAGACGTTTTCCCCGGACGTATTGGCTTTGGGGATTTGGTAATGCGAACGCAAAAACTTGGTTTCACGCTCATCGAATTGCTGGTGGTGATCGCCATCATCGCGATCCTTGCCGCGCTGTTGCTGCCGGCCCTCGGGCAGGCGAAGCAACGCGCCCGGACCATCACTTGCGTGAACGGCCTGAAACAAATTGGCCTCGCGGTCCACCTCTACGCGGATGACAACGAAGACAGCTTCCCGCTGTCCTCGCATTCCAAGGCGTCGTGGGTCGTCACCATCGCTCCCTACGTCGAGAGCAATCTTCTCTATCGCTGCACGATGGATCGGCATCCGACCCGTCGTTATAGCTATTGCATCAATGATTTTCTGACTCCGAAACCCTTCGGCGCTCCCACCTTGAACTACTCCAAGGTGACCAGCGTCCCTTCTCCGGGAGACACTTTCTACATGGCGGAAGCCGACGAAAAGTTCACCGGTTCGGATCATTTCCATTTCGCCGATGCCTCCACGGGAGGCTTTGAACCCGAATCCTTCGTCAGCCAGGTGGCCGCGGAGAGACATCTCGGAGGTGCCAACTACCTGTTTGTAGATTCGCACGTGGAAACGATGAGGTGGCCGGCGGTCAGCAAAAGACTGACGACTCAAGGGGATCGCCTCGTGCACCCCGAAGGAAGGCAGTGACAGAAAACCGAAACCACCAACAGACATCACAGAATGAACAGCAAGACGTACCTCAACACAGGAGCCATCGCGGCGGCGTTGATGCTCTGCGCGCAGTCGCTGACGGCGCAGCATCTCGAAGCTGGAGCGGTCGGCCAAAACCAAAACGACGCCCTCGTGTGGGCCAATGCCTCTGAGTTGGCATCCAGCTCCGGTTATGTCAAAGAGCTCACCCTCTCGACATCTGGCCGCTATGCCGGACTCTACAATGGCAGCATCACCCTGACAGCGTTGTCGTCCACCGAAAGCGGTGGTCCCGCCCTGGGATCCTTTATCCAGGCGGAGATCGTTTCCGTGGCGGGACCTTCCGGAGCCTTTTTCGGCTTCTGGGAAGGTCTCGACCTTGGTGGTGGCACCGCGCCCACCTTCAACATCGCCACCGGCAGCGAAGGACTCTCCCTCCGCTACGTGCTCAGCGATGCCTCGGCGGGCGCTGGTCAGGCGGGGCAGGATCCTGCCGGTCACCTGCACGGCCGTCGCTTCACGGCGTCGGAGCTCGGAATGTACACCGTCGGTTTCCGCGCGGTGGACACCTCGGTCAATGGCACGGGCGGCGGTTCCATCCACGCTCCTTCTGACATCGTTTACATCAACTTCCAGGCGGTTCCCGAACCGTCCGTGTTCGCTTTGGTGGGCACCGGCCTCGCGGGCCTCTGGTTCCTGCGCCGCAAGCGCAACGCATAATCGCAACCTGCAGATGTAATCCACCGAGCGGGGCGCAGCACTTGAATGCAACCGAACACTTGCACTTTCCTGGTCGACTTCAGCCAGAAACGTTCGGTTGAGACTCCTTTCGAGCCTGCGCCTCGCTCCTTTCTTTCCTCACCCAAGATGAAATCCAGCCTCCGACATTTCGGTTTTTACGTCGCGATCGTCGCGGTTCTTCTCTGCTTCCTTCGCGTCGACGTGGCGCGGGCGCAAGTCCTCCAGCACTTCCATGTGACAGCAGGTGCGGTCAGCGCCACGGCTGGTTCCCGGCTTTTGTTTACGGATGCCGATCAGTTTCTGGCGGAGTCCGGCTACGTCGCCTACATGCCGAAGATTACGAACAGTTTGTTGCCGACCATTGGTTACTACCATGGCGGGCCGACGTTCACTTCGGCTGCGAACGACGGTTCAGCGGAATCTCCGGCGGCCGCGGGAGCGCGGATCGGATTGAAGATCGTCGCGGTCGATGGGCCGCTCGGCGGGCACTGGTCGTTTTGGGAGACGGCGGGCAACGAGGAATACGGCACCGCCATCACTTTTTCCTACGCCTCCGGTACCACCAACGGAACGAATGTCATCATCCTGTCCGAGAACAATGGCCAGCCCGGTGCCGATCCGTATGGACACATCCACGGCAGGGCGTTCACGGCGGATGTGCCTGGCCTCTACTCGGTGTGGACCCAATTGGTAGATGTCTCGCGCAACGGTCCCGGCGGCGGACCGCTGCACGCACCGTCGCAGCTCTACCGCTATTATTTTCAAGCAGGCACTACGATCTCCCGGGTCGTGCAAACCAATGGTTCCACGGTGGTCACCTTTGGTACGCAGTTGTCGAACGTGGCGCGGCGTTACTCCTATTTCCTCGAAGCGCAGTCCGCACTGGACGCTGATTCGCCGTGGACGACTGTCGCCGGACCGGTCGCTGGCGACAACCACCTGCAGACCTTGTCCGAGCCGATTACCGAGCCACAGCGATTCTATCGCTTGCGGGTGACTTCGCCGTGATTCCGTTGCCGCGCAGATTTATTGCCGCGCTGGCGCTCACCTTCCTCAGTGGTGCTGCCGGTCTCGCTCACCAGGTGCTTTGGACTCGACGCATGGTCGACGTCCTCGGCGCCAATGCGGACACGTTCTCCAAAGTCGTCGGAGCCTTCTTCATCGGCCTGGCCGCGGGCGCGTGGGTGGCTTCTCGTGACCGGTCGGTAAGGGGCCGTTTCTGGAAACGCGTCGCCGCCGCCGAGGTTGCCGTCGCTCTGCTTGCGCTGCCGGTTTTGTTTTCCATGGACCTCGCGGAGTCGCTGGCGATGCGCCCGGCGGTCAGCGCGGGAATGAAATGGATTCTCCCGCTCCTCCTCGTCGCGCCACCAGCCATCGCGATGGGACTGGTGATCCCGTGGATGGTTCGCGGACTCGCGCGCAATGAATGGTTCACGGGCGCACACGCTGTCTGGCTGTATGCGGTGAACACGTTTGGCGGGGTCGCGGGAATACTTTTCGTTGTCGCTCTTGGGCTGCCTCAGCTGGGATTGACCGGCGCCGGGCTGGTGGCGGTGGTTCTCAATCTGGTGGTCGCCGGCGGCGCGTTTGTGATGAGTAATCGCGGAGCGAGAAACAACCCGGAGTTGCCATCCGAGGTCGCGCCACGGGAACGGGACGTTTCGACGCGATGGATTGGACCCGTGATGGCGATGGCGTCAGGATTTCTCGTGCTCTCGCTGGAGGTGATTCTTCAGCATCAGCTGGCGCAGGTCACCATCAACTCCTTCTTTTCCAGCGCCACGGTTCTCGCGCTGGTGTTGGTCTCGCTGACCCTGGCGGCGCTCGTACTGCCGTGGCTCGTGAGTCTGGCGGGTGATGAACGACGCGCCTTGAACTGGGCGTTGATCCTTTCCGTGATGTGTTGTGCGGCCCAGCCCTTCCTCCTGTTTGCGATGCGGGGCGGAGTGAAGATTCTCCCCTACGAACTGCCCGCGCTGGAATATTTTCGTGAAGTGTTGGAGCTCGGGTTGGTCGCAATCTGTCCGGTGTTCTTTGCCAGCGGATTGATCTTTCCACTGCTCCTGCGCTCGGTCGCCGCGGTGGAGGGCGGTCGCCGCGTCGGCTCATTACTGGCCTGGAACGGAGTGGGCGGATGGCTCGGCGCGGAGTTGGGGCAGGCTTGGATTGCTCCCGCGTTCGGTCTCTGGGCCAGCGTGACAACGATTGCGGCGCTTTATGCGATCTTGTGGTTGATCCACGAAGTGTTTTCACAGCGCACGTCTGCCGCGCCTGCTGCGAGGAGCGGTTTCCTCGTCCGTGGCGCGATCGTCATCGCCCTGGCTGGCGGGATGTTTATTTCATTCCGAAGCGCGTGGGCGCTGCCGAAGGCGAGTCTGGCGCCGGGCGAAAAGTTGCACGCTTTCAAGGTCGGCCGCGAGGGGGCGGTGGCCACGCTCGAGTGCGCACCCGGTGACTGGCGGATGCTTTTCAACAACAGCTACACGCTCGGCGGATCGCGCGCACAATACAACCAGGAGCGGCAGTCCCTCCTTCCGTTGTTGCTGCACGGCGCACCGAAATCCGTGGCAAATCTCGGCGTGGCAACGGGCAGCACGGTGGCGGGAGCGACCTTAGATCCACGGGTGGAACGGATCGATGCGGTCGAGCTGTCACCGTTGGTGCTGCAGTATGCGAGGGAGTTTTTCGGGCCGTACAATCGGGAGGTGTTCGCGGACCCGCGCGTGCGGTTCATTCAAGAAGATGCGCGCTGGCTGATGGCGCGCGAGCGAGTGGCTTATGATGTAGTGGTGGGAGATCTGTTCCTGCCGTGGCGCACCGGGGAGGGACGCTTGTTTGCGCTCGAGCATTTCCAGAATGTGAAGCGGTCATTGAAGCCCGGGGGAATCTACTGTCAGTGGCTGCCGATGTTTCAGCTCACGCGCTCGCAGTTTGAGACGATTGCGCGCACGTTTCGACAGGTGTTCCCGGAGGCGTTTCTGGTGCGCGGCGACTTTTATGCGGAACTTCCCATTCTCGGTTTGGTGGGTGGCAGAAGCGTGCGCGAGATCAACTGGCAGCTGGTGGAGGCGGGATGCGCGCGGCTGCGGAGCGAGGGGCGAACGACGGATCCGTTGATGCGCCACAGCGACGGCGTGGCGATGTTGATGCTCGGAACACTTCCTGAGATCGAGGCCGGGCCAATCAATACTTTGGCCAACGCGTGGCTGGAGTGGGACGCCGGGCGAAATATTCTCGGCATGACGAAGCCGTGGTTCATCGGCGTACCATACGCCGAGTTTGTGCGCGACGTGCAGCGAGCCGGTCAGGCCCAGATGCCGGAGGCTTTGCGGGACGCTCAGGAGTCCGGGCAGTTCTTTTTGACGCTGGAGATCGTGGCCAAAATGAATCTGCCCGCGCTGGAGGAGATGAAAACCCAGGTCGCAAAGCGATTGCCTGCCAAGCTCGGCGCGGATACCGGGGCGGATTGGTCGCAATGGCCGATGCGGATCAAGCCGGTAACTGAAACAGCGACGGCTCGGTGATCGAGAATGTCCGCAGCGGATGGACGGTCTTCGAAAATGAAAAGCCCGTCCGAAGACGGGCTTCTAAGTTGCCGAGTGGCGTGGCAGGCCAGCCAGAGATCTTGCTTAAAACTTCGCGCCGCGGGTCTTGGTCTTGATGCGGCACAGGAACATGTCGGCCGTGATGTAGAGCGTGGAGCCGTCGTCGCCCCAGCCGCAGTTGGCGGTCGCTTCCCCTGTGTTGATGGTGCCGAGGTGCTTGCCATCGGGCGAAAAGACCAGCACGCCGCCGGGGCCGGTGGCGAAAAGATTGCCCTTTGCGTCTACTTTCAGTCCATCGGGCAGCCCTTTGCGGGCCGGGCCGACCATGCTGGTGGCGTCAAAGAACACGCGGCCGTTGGCAATGGAGCCATCGGCCTGAACATCGAAGGCCATCCACACGGCTTGTTTCGGGTCCGAGTTCGCAACGTAAAGCGTCTTCTCGTCCGGCGAAAACGCGATGCCGTTCGGGCGGGTCATCTGGTCGGTCAGCAGGGTGACTTCACCGTTTGGCTTCAACCGGTAAACGCCTTGGAAAGAAATCTCCTTCTTCGGATCGTTGACGTTGCCCACCAATCCGTACGGAGGATCCGTAAAGTAGAGGTCGCCATTGGATTTGTAGGCGAGGTCGTTCGGGCTGTTGAATCGCTTGCCGTTAAACTTGTCCGCCAGCGTGACGTGTTTTCCGTTCTTCTCGACGCGTCCCACGCGACGGTCACCGTGTTCACACAGCACGAGACGGCCCTGCGAATTGGTGGTAAGGCCATTCGAGCCCGGTTCGCCGCCGCGCGGTTCGGCGCCGGTGTAACCGCTGGGGTGGAGGTAAACGCTCACACCCTCGCCTTCCTTCCAGCGGTAGACGGTATTGCTCGGCACATCCGAGAAGACAACGTATCCGCCGGGCTTTATCCACACTGGGCCTTCCGACCAGTCGAAGCCCGACGCGAGTTTTTGAATCGGCGCGGTCAGATCGATCAGCGTGAAAAACTTCGGGTCATTGACTTCGAGGCTGCCAAATGTTTCGCCGCTGTGGGCGCGAACGTTGGCCGGCAAAGGCAGTGGCTTGGAATGCTGGCAGCCGGTGATGGCAAGCGCGGCGAGGGCAAACGAAGACGTGATGAGTCGGATGGCGTTCATAGTGCGTCGTGATTGAGCGTAGAGTTAGGAGCCAACGCCGAGGGCGTCAAGCATCCAGTCGAACAGCGGCTACAGGCGCAGGAAGATTCTCCGCTGGTAGAGGAACCAAACCAGCCACAAGCCGATGCCGATTTCGCCGAAGGAGATCATCAGGTCGCCGAAGCCGTTGGTCACGTGCGTGTCGAAGAATGCCTTCACATCGGTTCCAAACAGGCGCGATGCGACACGACGGAAACCGAGGAGATTGTCGGCGAGGTAAACGGTGATCGCGTTCATTCCGTACCAAACGAACGGCTGGCACCACGACTGTTTCTTCCACACGTCGATGACAAGATAGAACGCGCCGAGCAGAATCGTGCTGTAGCCCGCGGTCACGAGGACGAAAGACGAGGTCCAGATCTTCTTGATGACCGGGAACTGTGTTCCCCAAACAAAACCTGCGATCACTGACACCGCGCCGGCGGAAAGCAGCAACGTGACCTTCTTTCGGTCGTCCACGCGTTGATTCCTCAACAACAGCCCGGCCAATACGCCAAGCAGGCAGCTCGCGATCGCGGGCAGCGTGCTGAGCAGACCTTCCGGATCGTAAATCTTGTCGTGCTTCCGGCCGGGGAGATATTTGGAATCGAGGTAATTCGCCAGATTCAGTCCGGGCTCGAAGTTTCCAGTCAGCGTGTTCGTGGTGCTCCAGTTCAATTGCGACACATTGGTGGCCGTCATTTGGGTGCTCACCAGTTCGCCGGTCGAAGTCACGGGTCGCAAATCGGGAACCGGGACGAAACTCATCAGCGCCCAGTAACCGACCAGAAGGCCTCCGGCGATCCCGGCGATGCCGCGCCATTTGTCGCGCAACAAGCAGAATACCAGCGCGGCGCCGAGGTAGCACAGGGCGATTCGATTCAGAACCCCGAGCAGCCGGATGTCCGGCCAGGCATTGGTGAAGCCGCCGGAGTAAAACAGCGCCACCGCGAACATGATCGCGAACCGGGTGAACACGCGCTTTAACGCACCGTTCATTCCGTGCTGGTCGATCGCCTTGTTCAGTGAAAACACGATCGACACTCCGACGATGAAAACAAACAGCGGAAAGATCAGGTCGTAGAAATGGAACCCGGCCCACTCCACGTGAGTCAGTTGGCGGGTGAGCGAATCAAGAAAAGGATTATTTACTGTCTTGCTGGCGGGGTCTTTGCCGAGTTCACGCAATGCTGACGCCAGCGCGTCGCCGCCCATGATCCAAAACATGTCGAAGCCGCGCAGGGCATCGAGCGACATCAGGCGGGACGGGGCGGGGGACTTGGTTTCGTTCGACATGGGGTGAAGTGTTTTTGAGAAGAGCAGGTCGAGGCTTATGGCTTTGGTGAAGTGGTAGCGCGTAAATCGAAACAGCCAAGCTTGTCCTTGCTGCGCGCGTAGAAGAATCCATCGGCGACCGCGGGATGCGCGCGAACGGTGAACGGCAGAATCTGCGCGCGCTGTGCGGGCTTGAATCCGGTCGGGCTGGCGGGCGCTTGAATCAATTCACCGCGCTCGGTTAGGACAAGCAGTTGATCGTTCACGAGCGTCACGGTCCCGGCCTTCAAACCACTTTCGCTCCACAGAATCTTGCCGGTCTTCAACTCCACGCAACGCAGCTCGCAGCCTTGCTCCTGCCGTCCGTCGAAACCGTAGAGGAATCCATCGCGCTGGACTGCGGTCGCGTAGTGGGCGGACAATACTTCGTCCTTCGACCAGATGACTTCGGGCGCGCCTTCCTTGAAGCGCAGCAGCGATGCGCCCGTTCCGTAGCTCGCGGAAATGAAAATGTCTTCGCCGATCACGAGCGGCGTCGCGGCGCTGACGGACGCGTGCATGGGCGGGCGCCACCCGTGGCGGAAGGCGAGCTTGCCGTGGGCGGCGTTTAGCGCGACGAACGCTTCACGGGTGATGACGAAGATGCGCCGCTTCCCGCCGAGCGTCGCCGCGACGGGCGATGCGTAGCTCGCTTCGTCGTCCGTGGCCTGCCAGAGCACCTTTCCGGTCGCGACGTCGAATGCGACGATGCCCGCTCCGTCCTTGCCGCCGATGTTCAAGATGACGGCGTTGCCCTCGACGAGCGGCGAACAGGCAATGCCGAAGAAGCCCTTCCCGGTCTTAAACTGCGTGCGCGTGTCGATGCTCCAGAGCTTCGTGCCTTTGGTGAGATCCCACGCGGTGAAGTCGCCGTTCGCGCCGAATGTGAACACGCGTCCGTCGGCGATGGCTGGCGTGGCGCGCGGGCCTTCCTCGAAACCAAAGTCGTCTCGGTAACGCGCCGGATAATCCTCGCGCCAGAGTTCCTTGCCGGATTTCGCGTCGAGACATTCCACGACTTCCTTGCCGTCGAGCCGGTGGAAGATGATTAACTTGCCGGCGCTGACAACCGGTCCGCCAAAGCCTTCGCCGACCTTGTGCTGCCAGACGGCGGTCGGACCTTCCTTCGGCCATGTCTTGGCGAGATTGGATTGCGTGATGGAGCCGTTGCGATTCGGTCCGAGGAACTGAGGCCAGTCGGCCGCCATTGAGCAGGCCGATGCACAAAGCCACAGGCTCAGGATGCTCAACAGGTGCGCGGACATTTCGCGAGGGTTCATTCGGACGACGAGTGCGAGAGTGGCGGTTGAACGAGGCTGCTTCAAGCGAGTTTTGTATCGCCATGCGCTGCGCGCTGCGTTGGAATCTCTCGAAATACAGCACTATCTGAAAACGATTTGATCCGAGACCGACGCGCATGACCACCGACCCGCAAACCAAGCCCGCCACCGATGCCGACCTGCAAGCGGTGAACGATCTCAAAGCCTCGTGCGCACGCATCAAGGCCGAGCTCGCGAAAGTCATCGTCGGCCAGGAAGACGTCGTTGAGGAAGTGCTCATCGCCATCCTTACGCGCAGCCACGCGCTGCTCGTCGGTGTGCCGGGGCTCGCGAAGACGCTCCTCGTTTCGTCGCTGGCGCAAACGTTGCACCTCGGCTTCAAGCGCATTCAGTTCACGCCGGACTTGATGCCGAGCGACATCACGGGCACGGAAGTGATTTTCCAGGACCCGGCGACGGGCGCGCGAGAGTTCCGGTTCCTCAAGGGACCGATCTTCGCGAACATGATTCTCGCGGACGAGATCAACCGCACTCCGCCGAAGACACAAGCCGCGATGCTTGAGGCGATGCAGGAGCGCAAGGTTACTGTGGGCGGCACGGACCATAAATTGCCCGAGCCGTTCTTCGTGCTCGCGACGCAGAATCCCATTGAACAGGAGGGTACGTATCCGCTGCCCGAGGCGCAGCTCGACCGCTTCATGTTCATGATTCACGTCGATTACCCGAGCGCGGACGAGGAGCTCCAGATCATGAAGATGGCGACCGGCGTGGGTGGCGAGAAGCCGACGGCGGTTATTACCGAGCAGGAGATTCTGAACCTTCAACAAGTCGTCCGTCGCATGCCGGTGGCGGATCACGTCTTCGCCTACGCCGAGAAGCTCGTGCGTGTGACGCGTCCGAAGACCGGTGAAGCGCTCGACTTCTGCAAGAAGTGGCTGACGTGGGGTGCCGGTCCGCGCGCCGGCCTGAATCTCATCCTCGCCGCGAAAGCCCGCGCGATGCTCAACGGTCAATACTATGTGAGTTGCGATGATATCGCCGCCGTGGCGCTGCCGATCTTCCGTCATCGTCTGATGCCGAACTTCTCCGCTCAAAGCGAAGGCGTGACCAGCGACGACATCACCAGGAAGATTCTCGAAGTCGTGCCGAAGGATGAGAAGCTGCAATGACCAATGTTCAATGACGCAATGACCAGTGAATGACGAATTCTCAATGGACGAAGGCCGAACAAATCGGGGCGACAATGAGTCCTGGGAGGAGGATTCAAGATATCCCGAGGTCAGTGCTGAAGCCTTCGAGTTGAGGGAAGGGCCGGACGGGCGTCCCCAGTTTCCTTTCGACTTGGAGGAACGGACTTCGAAGTTCGGCGAGGCGATTATCCGTTTCACTCAGAAGATTCCTCGCTCGCCTGGAAATGACCGTCTCATCGGGCAATTGGTCGGATGCGGAACGAGCGTTGGCGCAAACTACTGTGAGGCTGATGAAGCGGTCTCCAAGAAGGAATTCGCTGTGAAGATTGGCACCTGCAAGAAGGAGGCTCGCGAAACTAAGTTCTTTCTCCGAATGACGGCGACGGCTGTTCCGGACCTTAAAGTGGAAGCGCGCCAGTTGTGGCGTGAAGCGCGGGAGTTGCACCTGATCTTTGCCCGCATTTATCGGACCTGCAAGGAAGGCGGAGGGAGTGGGCAATGACCAATGACGCGATGACCAATGTCCAGAGGGAGCGATTGCCTGAGTGCCGTTGCGTTTGGCGTAGGTCATTCGTCATTCCCTGGTCATTGAACATTGGTCATTGGTCATTCGGTCCATCGAGGTAGCATGTCATCTCCGGACGCCTCCAACCTCCTCGACCCCGCCGCGATTTCTCGTGCTGAAACGCTCGGGTTGCACGCGCGGTTTGTTGTCGAGGGTTACATGGCGGGCGAGCACAAGTCGCCATATCGCGGGTTTGCCATCGAGTTCGCGCAGCATCGCGAGTACACCCACGGCGATGACACGCGGCATCTCGACTGGAAAGTGCTCGGTCGCACGGACCGTTATTACATCAAGCAATACGAGCAGGAGACGAACTACGTCGCCAACCTGCTGCTCGATGGCAGCGAATCGATGCGCTACGGCTCGGGCAAACTGACCAAGCTGCATTACGGCAAGATGATGGCGGCGTGCCTCGCCTATCTCATCCTGCACCAGCGCGATGCCACCGCGCTCGGCCTGTTCGACACGACGGTGCGCGACTACGCGCCGCGCTCGGATAATCTGGCGACCATTCACAACCTCATGGCGCGTCTCGCGGCGTTCGAGCCGAAGGAGCAGACGAACATCGCCGCCGTACTGCACGAGATGGCGCGGCAGATTCGGCGCAAGGGACTGGTTATCGTTATCAGCGATTTCTTCGACGACGAGGCGAAGGTGCTCGAAGGCATCCAGCATCTGCGCTTCGGCGGAAACGAGGTTGTCGTCTTCCACCTCATGGACCCGTATGAGTTGGAATTTCCGTTCACCGGCCAGGTCGAGTTCGACGGACTGGAAGGCATCGCGAAGATCCAGACGCGTCCCTCGGAGATTCGGAAGAGTTATCTGCGCGAGGTTGAAACGTTCCGCCAGCGCTTGCGCGAAGGTTGTGAGCGGAACAACTGTCACTACACGCTGGTGAATACCGCGCAGCCGCTGCACGAAGTGCTGAGCGCGTATCTGGCGTTCGGCTCCGCACCACGACGCGTTGATGAGCTTCCTCAATCCCATCATGCTCGCGGGGTTGGCGGCTGTCTCGGTGCCGATCATCATTCATCTGCTGAACCGGCGGAAGTTCCGCAAGGTGACGTGGGCGGCGATGCGGTTCCTCCAAAACGCCATCGAACAGAACCAGCGGCGCATGCGGATCGAGGACATGATTCTGCTCGCGCTGCGCTGTTTGCTGCTGGCGTTGCTGGCGCTGGCGCTGGCGCGGCCGGCGATTCTGTCCGATGCGTCGGCGGTGTTCGGTCAGTCCAAGGTGACGGGCGTGGTCGTGCTCGATAACTCGATGAGCATGGGAGTGAGCGACGGGACGGCGACGCGTTTCGAGAAGGCGCGTCGAGCGGCGGAGCAGGTGATTGATTCGCTGCCGTCCGGCAGTGCGACGGCGGTGTTGCTGGCGAGCGATGTTGTGCAGGCGGTGATTCCCGAGCCGACGTTTGATTTGAACCTCGCGCGCAAGGCGGTGCGTGACGCTGCATTGACGGATCGGGCGACGGACATCTTCCCGGCGCTGGGCAAGGCAATCGACACGCTCAAGGATCGCATCGCGCTGCGGAAGGAGATTTACCTCGTCACGGACGGACAGGCGGCGGGTTGGCGTCAGCTCACGGAGATTCAGCGTGCGCTGGAACGAACGAAGAGCGACATCAGGACCACGGTCATCCTGGTGAACGAACATGAGGAACGAAATCTCGCGGTGAGCGATCTACGTCTGGCGAGCGGGCTAAGCGCGGTGGGGCAGCCGCTGCGGTTCGAAGTGAAGGTAACCAATCACGGGAAGGAAGAGGTTCGCAATACACGCGTCGGCTTGAGCGTGAACGCCGAGACGGCCAGCGACGAGTTCACGGTCGATTCGATTCCGGCGGGCGCAACGAAGAGTGTGACGCTGTTTGGAAAGTTGCGCGAGGCGGGCTTCCATTCGGTGACGGCCCGGCTCGCCGAGGATCGGTTGCCTGCTGACGACCGGCGGACTCTCGCGGTTCGCGCGGTGAATGAAGTGAAGGTGTTGCTGGTGGATGGCGAGCCCGGCAATGAGGAGCGCGACAGCGAGGTGTTCTTTCTCAGGAACGCGCTGGTGCCGGTTCCAGCCGATGCGGCGGCGGATTACTTCATTAAGACGGTGACCGTGAACGCGTCGGAACTCGCGCAGGCTCGCTTCGACGATTTCGACGCGGTGATGCTGGCGAATGTGCCGGAGTTCAGCGAGCAGGTCGCCACGGCGCTGGACGGGTATGTGAAGCGCGGCGGAGGACTGCTGGTGTTTCCAGGCGGGCGGCTGAATGCGGCGTTCTACAATGAGCAGTTGTTCCGGCGGCTGGGCCTGTTGCCGGCGGAGTTCGGTGACGTGCGCGGCGAGGCGGACAAGGATGACAAGTTCGCGACGTTGCAGGAGAAAGGTTACGAGCATCCCATCGTTGAGATTTGGAATGATCCGGGATCGGGCAAGCTGGGCAGCGCGCGGTTTTTCCGCTGGGTTGAGCTGAAGCCTGCGCTGCGGGAAAAGGAGCGGAACGGAAAAGGGGCAGGGGATAAATCTCCTCTTCCCCCCGGCTCCTATGCTCCTCTGCGGATCGACAGTGCCGCTGCCGCTGGCGTTCCCCAAATCGTTCTCAAGTACGCCGATGGCTCCCCTGCCGTGATGGAACGTCCGTGGGGGCTCGGGCGCGTGATTCAGTTCAGCAGCACGGCGGACACGGCGTGGAACGATCTGCCCGTTCGGCTCGCGTGGGTGCCGATGTTGCATCGCGCGATGGGCAGTGTCGTGCAGCGGCAGGACGAGGGATTGAACATCCGCGTGGGCGACAAGTTTGTCCGGCGCGTGCCGGCGGAGAACCTCGACAAGGACGCGACGTTCTTTCCGCCGCGGCAATCGACGGTGCGCGAGCTGCGCCGGGTGGAGTTGGTCGATGGCTGGCCGACGATGCAGTTTGAAAGGACCGACGTGGCGGGAATCTACGATGCGAAGATTGGCGAGTCCGGCGCGGCGTTGAAGTTTGCCGCGCAACCGGACCCAGCGGAGTCGAGCCTTGATGAGTTGAGTCCTGCGCAAGTCGCGACGCTAAAAGGCTCGGCGAACGTGGTGCAGTGGACGCCGAACCTCTCGTTGCGTGGCATGATGGAACGCGGGCGAACGGGACTGGAGTTCTGGATGCCGGTGCTGCTGGCGGTGCTGGTGTTGGCGGCAGCGGAGACGTTCCTCGGGCAGTGGTTCAGCCGGTCGAAGTAGCTGGTTTGTCGGCTTGAACGAATCGGATTTGCCACTAAGGTAGTCGAAAGTTTTCCACGATGTGAGGAGAGATGTTCTCATGATGAATTCGAAGCCAAAATTTCGCCAAAAGCTTGGAGCAGTGCGTCGATGCCTTACGGTGGCAGTATTGGCTGCGTTTCTCGCAAGCTGGAGCGCTCGGGGCCAAACGAGTGTTGCGGCGTGGGGTCTGAATGCGTCTGGTCAGACCATTGTTCCGACGGGATTAACGGATGTTGTCCAGATCTCTGGAGGCCGGGATCATTCGGTGGGATTGCGTATGGATGGAACTGTGGTGGCTTGGGGCTCGGATAATGTGGGTCCAACGAGCGTTGCCGCAGGATTGAATGACGTGATCGCAGTCAGCGCTGGATACGGATTCACTCTCGCGCTTCGGGCGAACGGCAGTGTGACTGGCTGGTTGGCTGGTGGCGCGCCCCTGACGAATACGGTGGTGAACCCTCCGGAGCTGACCAATGCGATTGCGATTGCGGCGGGAGCCATTCATGGGCTTGCCATCCGGGCGGACCGCACGGTAGTGGCTTGGGGTGCGAACGACCGAGGGCAGATCAATATTCCTACCGGCTTGGTCAATGTCGTCGCCATCGCCGCAGGTTTTGAGCACAGTGTGGCACTAACCGGAGAAGGGAGCGTGGTGGTGTGGGGACGGAACGACTACGGCCAGGCGAATGCACCGATTGCTTTGAATGATTTTGTCGCCATTGCCGCTGGATACTTTCATACGCTGGGGTTGCGACGAGACGGTAGCGTGCTGGCCTGGGGTAGGAATTTGGAGGGGCAAATCAACGTTCCGCCCAGCGCACTCAAATTGACGGCGATTGCGGCAGGTGGGTATCACAGCATGGGGCTTCGTCGCGACGGGAAATTGCATTTGTGGGGTTCAACATCTGACGGTCTGACCAATGTGCCGCCTGGCATCACGAACGTCATTGCGATTGCGGGCGGGACATACCATCGCCTGACGCTTTCCGGGAATGGTAGCCCGGTGTTTCAAAATTCATCAACGACCCAAGTCGGCTACTCAGGCTCGACGATTGCGCTCGACGGACGGACCGCGGGAAATACTCCCATCAGTTATCAGTGGCAGTTCGAAGGCCACGACATTTTTGGCGCGACGAGTCCGATTCTCACGTTGACGAATCTGACCGATGCCCTCGCTGGCGATTATTCTGTGGTTGCCTCGAATGCTTTCGGCCAAGTAGCGAGTCGTAACGTGGCGGTAGCTGTCGAGGGTGCGGCGCCTCTTCTGCTGGCATCAGGTGGAGACGCGTATCCGCCCCTGGGTTCGCGTTTGCCCTTGCGGGGCATCGCTCAAGGTTCCTTGCCCATGAAACTGCAGTGGTTTCGCGATGGTATTGCGGTTACGAACGCGACGAACGGAAATCTGGTCTTTCCGGCGGTAAATGCAGCGGACGCTGGCACGTATACATTGGTCGCGAGCAATTCCTTTGGAACGACCACCAGTGCGGAGATTCGTGTGATGCCGAGCGGCTACGTGGCGTGGGGGTGATCCATTTGAGGTGGGGACGTTCGTGGCGGCGGATGGAACGAACCTGTTGGCCGCAGTGGCGGGGGGCCATCAGTTTGCGATGTGGCTTACTGCGGACGGGCGGGTGATTGTTCGTGGTAACGGCGGAACAGCGGAGGCACAGCCAAATGTTCCATTCGGCCTCGACGACGTCGTGGCGATTGCAGCGGGTTCCAGCATGTGCGCGGCGCTTCGTTCGGATGGCCGGGTGACATGGTGGAGTGGAGCGTTTGTCACGAATGTGTATGACGTCACCAATGTGGTTTCAATTGCTGCGGGTCCGGGCCACGTCCTCGCCCTTTTGGATGATGGCACGGTACGGTTTTTCGGAGATTCGTCATTTAGTTCAACCAAGAATGTTCCGGCTGGCCTTACCAATGTTGTTGCTGTTTCGGTTTGCAATCCAGTTAACGCTGCGTTGACCCACGATGGTCGCGTCGTCGTCTGGGGACCAAACAGTTCGATGCAAACCAACGTGCCACCAGATCTGACCGATGCCGTCGGTGTGTCAGTTGGAGGGTCTCACGTTCAGGCGGTACGGAGTAATGGTGAGGTGGTCGCCTGGGGCGCCCCGGGAGACGGTGGTACGGCTGTCCCGGTGGGTTTGACGGATGCGGTCGCCGTCAAAGCTGGGATTGGTTATGGCTGGCTGTAAAGCGGGACGGCAGCGTCATCGGGTGGGGGGTAAATTCGGTGGGACAGACCGCGGTTCCAAGTTTTCTCAGGAATGTCACGTCACTGGCTGCCGGGACTGACTTCGCGGTTGCAGTGATAGGGGATAGGATTGAGCCGTCCGAGGTGATGGCCTTTGACCCCGCCGTTGACGGTGGACGATTTCAAGTCTCCGTTCCGACGCGTCGGGCACGAACCTACTGGCTGGAATCGTGCACATCACTTTCCGACCCGGTCTGGAGAGTGGTGAAAGGCTTCGCCGGAACCGGTCGCACCGTCGTGCTGTCTGATCCGTCTGCGCCAAGTTCGGAGCGCAGATACTATCGCATCAAGGTTTACTAGTCGCCGGCGGGTCTCCCTTCAGTGGCTCCTGAGTTCGTGGTTGTAGTTTATTTCCAAACAGATCCTTTGGGGGTTTTCAATTGCGTGCCACCTATCTACGGTGTGTGGCGTGTCCGACTTGCTCCTGAAACTTCTGGGCGTGCCGGCGAATGACGCTGTTCATATCGCCAAGGCCACGCTCGTGTTTCGCGGAGGGTTGAGCGTGGGGTGGTACGTTTTCATCGTCCTGGTCGCGGCTGGTTTGGTCGCATGGATCTACAGAATCACTCCCGTTGAGATTCCGCCCTGGCGCCGTCGCATCCTGGCTGGATTGCGAGTTGTGTTTCTAGCGCTGCTGCTGGCGCTGTTGCTCCGGCCGGTGCTCGCGTTCACGGTGGAGGGCAGCATCCGACGGGTGCTGGTGATGTTGGTGGACGGCAGCGCGTCGATGCAGATCGCGGACCCGCGTCTCGATGCGAACGATCAGAAACGTGCGGCCATTGCGAAAGGGATGCTCGATCCGAAGGGAGAGTTGAAGCAGTCCTTCGACCGGGCGCGCTTGCGTGAGGTCGAGCAAGTGTCGCGTCTCGAACTGACCAAGGCGGCGTTGCAGAACGAGCGTCTCGATCTTCTGCCGCGGTTGGATCAGGAGTTTGATTTGTCGGCGTTCACGTTCGGACAGGGGCTCGCGGAGCTTTCGGTGCGCGGATTGGAGACGAATGCGGCCAGGGCCGACTCAGCTCGAAAACGCAAGGCATCCGTCGAGTCGTTCGACTGGGTGGAACGCATCGAGGCGAAGGCGGTGTCCACGGCGATCGGTGATGCGATTCGCGAGACGATGAATCGCAAGCGCGGTCAACCGCTCGCGGGCATCGTTCTGGTGACGGATGGCGTCAATAATTCCGGAAGCCAGCCGCGTGACGCCGCGGCGGCGGCGCGCTTGGAAGGCGTGCCGCTCTACGTTTACGGCGTCGGCATCACGAGTCCGCGTGACATCATTTTGCAGAACCTGTTCGCGCCGGATGTGACCTTCGTGAAGGACGAGGTGCCTCTCACTGTTCGCGTGCGTGCGCAGGGTTTGAGCGGCGAGAGTGCGGAGCTTCAGTTGAAGCTCGGCGGGCAGGTGGTGGCGTCCCGGACGCTGACCTTCACGAATGATTCGGAACTCGTAGTTCCGCTGAAGTTCACGCCGGATACGCTGGGCGAGTTCGAGCTCACGGCGAGCATCGAGGCGCGTTCCGACGAGGCGGTGAAGGACAATAATTCACGGACGCAGCGCATCAAGGTGATCGATTCGAAGATCAAGGTGTTGCTGGTCGACCAGACGCCGCGCTGGGAGTTCAAGTATCTTCAGATGATGTTGCTGCGCGACCGGCGTGTGGAGTTGAAGTGTTTCCTCGCAGAAGGCGACAAGGCGATTTCGCGCGTGCCGGATTCGCCGTACCTGCCGGAGTTCCCGGCGCGACGTGATGAGTTGTTCAAGTATGACCTGGTGATTCTCGGCGACATCGATCCGAAAATTCTCACCGCGCAGCATCAGGAGAATCTCAACAAGCTGGTCAGCGACTTTGGCGGCGCGCTCGTCGTGCTCGCGGGCAAGCGCCACATGCCGGCGCAGTATCGCCGGACGACACTCGACAAACTCCTGCCGGTGGAATTCGAACCGGCGACTCTGGACACAAGAGTCGATCCGACGGCGGATCGGCCGATCAAGCTGCAACTCACGGCGGCGGGTCGCGCGAGCGCGATGCTGCGCCTCTCGGATCGTGATGAGGAGAATGCGCAGATGTGGTCGCAGCTGCCGCCCATTTACTGGGCCGCCCGGGTGACGCGCGCCAAGCCGGCGGCGGAAGTGCTGGTGGTGGATCCGGATGTCTCGAAGGAATCGCGCTTCGGCAAGATGCCGGTGATCGCCGTGCAGCAATACGGGCTGGGCCAGGTGATGTTCGTGGGCACGGATAATCTCTGGCGTTGGCGTAAGAATGCCGGTGATTACTACTACACCACGGTGTGGGGCCAGATTGCGCAGCGCGTTTCCATTCAACGATTGCTCGGTGTATCGCGGCGGACGCAGCTGAGTGCGGATCGGCAAAACTACATGGCGGGCGATCGGGTGACGGTCTTCGCGCGCATTTACACCGGCGCCGGTTACGAGCCGCTGGAGGAGCCGGCCGTGCGCGGAAGTTTTGGTCGGAAGGATGGGCAGGGGCCGCGCGCGGATTTGACGTTGCGTCCGGTGCCGGAACAGCCGGGCATGTATCGTGGCGAGTTCATTGCGACGGGCGTGGGCGCATTTGATTTCTCGGTGGAGAACGATCCGCAGACGGTCCTGGATTTCAACGTTGCCGAGCCACGCTTTGAGTTTGGTGAAACGGCGATGAACGAGTCGCTCTTGAAGGAGCTGGCGACGACCACGGGCGGACAGTTTTTTCGGGAGGAGAATCTGTATCAACTCCCAGACGCGATTCGCGCGAAGTCGGAGCGCGTGCAATCGCCGATGGAAATTGAGCTCTGGGCGTCACCGCTTTATTTCCTGCTGCTGCTGGGCGTGGTGACGGCGGAGTGGGTGTTGCGCAAGATGTCGCATCTCAAATGAACCAGACGATGGACAGCGCCAGTTCGACGAAGGTGCCGAGGGCGCCGGGCGGTGTGCTGTCCTCGCAGCTCGTGACACTGCGGCGACGGCACGTCGGAGTCGCAGTGCTGACGGGGCTCTCGATTCTCGTCGTGATCGGCGTGGAGCTGCTGGCGCTGGCGTTGTTCGTGGATTGGTGGGTGGAATTGCCGTGGGCACTGCGGCTCGTTTCGATTCTCGTCCAGGGGGCGGTGGCGACGTATCTGTTGCTGACGATGGTCATCACGCCGCTGGTTCGTCAGCCGGACGAGGATGAACTGGCGTTGATGGTCGAGCGCGCGCGGCCGGAGTTCCGCAGCCGCCTGATCGCAGCGATTCAACTGGCGCGTTCCGGAAGTGCCGCGCCGAACACGTCGACGGCCATGGTTTCCGCGCTCGTACACGAGACGGAACAGCTCGCGGCTGCGATGGATTTCCGGCACGTCGTTCCTGTCGAGCGAATCAAGATGTTTGGCGCAATGGCCCTGGCGGTGATCGTTCTGATGACGGCTGGGATGTTCGCCGGTCGCGACACCTGCGGCGTCTTGTTGCGACGTTGGATGCTGTCGTCTGAGCCGGTGCCGCGCAAAACGCGCATCGTGGTGCCGGAGGGCGAGAAGCTGATCGGCATTGGCGACAACGTGCGTCTGGAAACCTTCGTGCAGGGGATTGTTCCGCGAAGCGGCAAGGTGGAGGTGAAAGGGCGGACGCGCCGCGCACAGGAATTTCCGCTGGAGCAGAATCGCGAGAACAACATTCAGTTCGGACGGACGCTGGAGAATGTGCAGGAAGATTTCACGTATCAGTTCACACTGGGCGATGGCGTGAGCCCGGCGTTCCAGGTGCGCGCGGTGCCGCGACCGACAGTGGCTTCGATGGAATGCGTGCAGGAGTTTCCGGCCTACACTGGATTGAAGCCGATGACGCGGAGCCTGGGCGATTTGTCGTTGCTGGCGGGCAGCGTGTTGGAGATGAAAGTCGCGGCGACGAAGGATCTGAGTTACGCGGAGGCGCGGTTGGTCGGCGTGCAGTCAAACGTGGTGTTGCGGCGGATTGCCGGCGGTGCGCGTTCGTGGATCGGGGAAGTGCAAGTGCCCGCGAAAGGCCTGACAGGATTTCAGATCCAGATGATTGATTCGAACGGCATGGAGAGCCGCGACAGCGCGGTGTATCGCGTGGACGTGTTGCCGGACAAGCTGCCGGTGGTGCGGTTGACGCATCCGGATCGCAAGGAGGAGCTGGTGACGAAGCAGGCGGCGTTGCTGATTGGGTTCGAGGTCACGGATGATTTTCAGGTCGCGAAGTTGCGGCTCAAGTATCGGGTTGTGTCGGTGGAGGGAGACGAGCCCAAGGCGCTGGAACTGGACATGGAATCCGCGCGCACGGCGAAGTTGCGTCGGCGTTTCGAATGGAAAATTTCCGAAGTGTTGCCGGGCCTGCCGGAATCGAGCGTGGTCGAATACTGGGTGGAGGCGGAGGATAACAACAACGGGACAGGGCCGGGCGTCGGCAGTTCGGAGCGGCAGTTGTTGAAGATCGTGAGCGATTCCGAGAAGCGCGCGGATCTGCTGAATCGCGCGAGTGATTACCTCGGCAGCATCAACGACGTGGTGACCGATCAGGAGAAGTTGAACCAGAACCTGGGGGCGATCATCCGGGCGAAGGCGGGGTTGAGGTGAGATGAGTCGGGTTTGACCTGGGAGTGTTTGAGATGGAGACTGGCGGCATTCAATGACTGGCCGAACAAAAAGGTGGCTGTCTTCCGGCGTGGTGCTGGTGTTGATAATTTTCCTCTGGCTCGGATTCCGTTCGCGGAACCAGTTCGGCCAGCCGCTCGTTCTTCCTGATGGAAGTTCGATTCGCGTGGTTTCAATGACGTATGGTACGAATCACGAGTGCGGTTCTGCTTTGGCGCGTTTGGTTCACCGCTTGCCACCGTTCGGACAGAAAGTAGCGAAAGGAGTTTTTGGTTCTGAAGCGATGGCTTGGGCGGGATACATCGGGAATGAGCGACCGGCATTTGTCGTGTGGGTGGAATACTCGCCGGGGCCGGGCATGTTGTCCATGACGCCAGGCTCAGTGCTGGGGTGGCTGGAAGATGGAAGTGGGTTTAGTTCTGCCAACGGTAGCGGGTTAGTAAGCCCAGCTCAGCCATTTTCATTCGGTGTATATCAAGCGGTGCCGCGACGGGATAAAGAGATCTCAGTTCGACTCATTGGGAATGGCCTTTCCGGACCTACCAACCTGGGTGCCATTCGATTCACAAATCCGTTCTGGGGCGAATTTCCTCAATGGGAGCCCGAAACTTTGCCGACAACAAAACGCGACGGAGATTTGGAGGTCGGGTTGACGGCTTTTGTGACTGGCCTCGGTTCCTGGCATCGGATAGCAAACGCCGCGGACGGGGGGCGGGATCTCGTTTTGGACGCAAAACGGCGGGACGGGCGCAGTTACTCTCTGATAGTTGTCGACGTGAAATCGTTGGTGAACTCGAATCAACAATGGCGACTGCGAGATGCCATCCTTAGTGATGCGACTGGAAACTGGGTCGACGTTCGCATGAAGTCCTCTCCCGAAGAATCGGACGGATGGTATTACTTCGATCACAGTCTATGGCCGAGCGAGAATGCGTGGAGAGTTGACTTGGAGCTGTGTCGTATCGGTGGATTTTCTCCCAGCGAGCTTTTGACCTTTCGTAGTGTGCCTCTGGGTGAGTTCGACGCGGCAAACAACCTCGGATGGAGTTCAAACATCGCTGGAGGGAATGTGACGTTGAAAAGTCTTCTGCGCAGAATGCCCGTCAGTACCAACGTAAATTCTATCAACGATCTTTCAGTAATTGAGCTGACTGTCGGTCTTCCGACGAACGTCTGGCTAAATCTTCACGGTGTTCGATTGAACACGGGGCAGACAAATAGGTTCCTTCCTGCAGGCGACGGCACTTGGATGCGTTCCCAACGTCAGACGCGAAACTACCTTCTCAATCCGGCCTTGGAGGCTGTTTCGGTAGACCTCACCTACACCGTTCAAACGACGCGATGGGTTCACTTCCTTGTGAAGCCGGAGGTGGGACGGAAGACAATCAAACTTCCGTCGCCGAGTCCGTGATATTCGGACGCCGGTGGCTACTTCTCTCCGAGCTGTTTGATCAACGCGCTCAATCCGCCTTCGACGGGTTCGATTTCGATGGGGCCGCCAGGACGATGAGATGCTGGGATTGGTCCGCCCTCACCCCGGCCTTCTCCCCCAGGAGAAGGGGCGCGACGAGCGGGCTCGGTGTGACCTGATTGTCTCGCCGCGCCCGACAATGCGGGCAGGGCAGGGGGCGAGGTGCCTTCAATGGGATCGCTGTCGGCTTGTTCGCTGGCATCGGGGATGTGCCAGTCCTTCTTTTTCTCCAGCCAGTTCGCGTAGCGTTGCCAGGTCCACATGCCTTGCTCGGCGCCGACTTCCATGATCTGCGCGATCTTGAAGAAGTCGCCGTTGCGGATGTAGTTCTTCACCGGAATGCTTGGAAGCATGATCTCCAGTTCGGGCACGCGAATCTTCAGGTCGGGCCGGTAGCGCAGGCGCTGGCTGATGACGGCGACGAGGCAATCCGCGAGTTGCGCTCGCACGGAGTTTTGAATCTCGGACGGAAACGCGGAGACCAGTCGCTGCAATGCTTCCGCGCACGTCGCGGAGTGCATCGTGGCGAGGACGAGATGGCCGGTCTCGGAAGCGGTGAGCGTGAGCTGCATGGTCGGCGGATCACGCATCTCGCCGACCATGAGGACGTCGGGATCTTCGCGGAGTGCGTCGATGAGGGCCTGCTCGAAGCTTGGCGTGTCGCGGCCGACTTCCCGCTGGCGGATGTAAGAAAGTTTCGAGCGGAAGGTGTATTCGATCGGGCATTCGATGGTGACGATGTGCCGCGAGTCAGTGAGGTTAATCTCCTGAATCAACGCGGCCATGGTGCAGGATTTCCCGCAGCCAGTCGGGCCGCTGAGGATGATGAGGCCGTGGGGCGCGGCGACGAGCCGCTTGAGATCGGGCAGGAGATTGAGCTTCTCGATGGTGGCTTGAAACGACGCGAGCAGGCGAATCGCGAAGCCGATGCCGCGCGAGGTCTGGAGAATGTTGATGCGGCAGCGGACGCCTTGAATGGTGCGCGAGAGATCGTAGGAACGGCGTTCGAGGAAGCGCGGCCATTCAGCGGCTCCAATGGTTTCGCGGGCGATGTCAGCGAGGGTGCGCGAGGGAACAGGTTCACCGAAAGTCTTGAGCGTTCCTCGCACGCGGAGCGCTGCGGGCAGGCCGGGCTCCAGATGGAGGTCGCTCGCACCTTGCGCTCGTGCGGTGGCGATGAGGCTTTCGAGTGTCATGACGCTTTGGTCGGCGAGATTGAACTCCGGCGCAAGGCGGAAGTTGCGCCTCTCTGGGGAGTAATCAGTGAAACAGTAATCAGTAGGTCAGTGCTCCGATGCTGGTTCACTGAATACTGGCCTACGGATTACTATCCCTGCGCTTTCGCCAAGTCCGCCGCGCGCCACATGTACCACGAGGCAATGCTTCGATACGGTCGCCAGCGTTCGCCGTGTTTCAACAGGACGGAGGCTTTCGGCAGATCACGCTTGCGATAAGTGAGCATGAATCCTTTGCGCACGCCGAAGTCGTCGACGGGGAGGACGTCCATCCGGCCAAGTTTGAAAATGAGGAGCATCTCGACGGTCCATTGGCCGACGCCGCGGATGGTGGTGAGGCGTTCGATGATCTCGGCATCCTCCAGTTCGTCGAGGGCATCGGGCGCGGGCACGATGCCTTCGAGCGTCTTGGCGGAGATGTCCTTCACGGCGGCGACTTTCGCGCGGGACAATCCGGCGCCGCGGAGCGTGTCGTCTGGCGTGCCGAGCAGATCGTCGGGCGCGGGGAAGGGACGGTGCGGATGCAGCGCTTTCACTCGACCGAGAATGGTTTGGGCGGCTTTGCCGGTGAGTTGCTGATGGCAGACGGCTTCGACCAATGCTTCGAAGGCGGTTTGGGTGCGGTCGGGCTTGAGACGGCATGGGCCGACGGTGTCGATGAGACTGGCGAGGACGGGGTCGGCATTCTTGAGATGGGCGAGGGCTTTTTTGCTCATTGAAGTCAAGGGAAGGCTGGCGAGGTTGCCGGCGGTGGGCAAGTGCGGAAGCGCGGAGGGGGATTGTAAATTCATTTGAAGCAAAGTCGCTGGCGGCTAGTCTATTCCAGCAATCCCGGCGGTGCGGCCGCCGGGTTTTACCCTAGCCCCGATGACAATGAGAACGGATATGAATTGGACGAGCCGGTTTCTTGGGACCACGTGTGCCGTGGCGATGTCGTTGACGCTGCCGTTTGCAGCGTGCGGAGCCACTAAGGATGCGAAGACCGGCAACGTGCCAGCGAAGATCGATTTCAACCACGACATCCGGCCGATTCTTTCTGACAACTGCTTCCACTGCCACGGTCCGGACGACAAGGAGCGGAAGGGCAAGCTGCGTCTGGATGTGCGGGAAGATGCGTTGAAGCCCGCGAAATCCGGCGAGCATGCGATTGTGCCGGGGGACGTCGAGAAGAGTCATTTGCTGGCCCGCATTCTCACAAAGGACGAGGACGAGATAATGCCGCCGCCGAAGTCGGGCAAGAAACTGACGGCGCAGCAGGTTGATTTGCTGAAGCGATGGATTCAGGACGGCGCGAAGTATCAGGGACACTGGGCGTTTGCCAAACCAGAGCGCCCGGAACTGCCGCCCGTCAAGAATACGAAGTGGAGCCGGAACGAAATCGATCGCTTCATTCTGGCTCGACTCGAAAAGGAAGGGCTCAAGCCGACGGCGGAAGCTGACAAGGTGACGTTGATCCGCCGGGTGACGCTCGATTTGACGGGGTTACCGCCGACGCCTGCGGAGGTGGACGCGTTCCTCGCGGACAAGAGCAAGGACGCTTACGAGAAGTTGGTGGACCGGTTGTTGAAGTCGCCGCGGTATGGCGAGCACATGGCGAAGTACTGGCTGGATGCGGCGCGTTACGCAGACTCGCACGGTTATCACATCGATTCGGAGCGCAGCATGTGGAAGTGGCGCGACTGGGTGGTGGAGGCGTTCAACCAGAACAAGCCTTACGATCAATTCACCATCGAGCAACTCGCCGGCGATTTGTTGCCGGAGGCGACCATCGAGCAGAAGGTGGCGTCGGGTTATGTCCGGGCGAACATGAGCACGGGCGAGGGCGGGGCGATCGTGGAGGAGTATCAGGCGAAGTATGGCTTCGATCGCACGGAGACCACGGGAACGATTTGGCTCGGGCTGACGATGGTCTGCGCGCGCTGTCACACCCACAAGTACGATCCGATCACCCACCACGAGTACTACGGTCTCTATTCGTATTTCAACAATCTGAACGAATCGGTTATGGACGGGAACAAGCCTAACCCGGACCCATTCATCAAGCTGCCGTCGGAAGAGCAATCCAGGCGTCAGACGGAACTTAAGAAGCTGGTTTTTGACGGACAGAAGAAGATCGATGGCCCCGCGCCGGAACTGGATTCCGCGCAGGCGAAGTGGGAAACGAAGTGGCACGATCGGCTGAGCACAGGTTGGACGACGTTCGCGGCGGCCAGCGTGACCTCCACCGTCTCGAACGGGCCGACCTTCAAAGTGCTGGACGATCAATCGATTCTCGCTGAGGGCGGGAATCCCGAATCTGACGTGCAAGAGGTGACAGTGAAACTGGCCGAGTCCGGCAGCTTCGCGGCGCTGCGCCTAGAGGCGTTGCCGCACGATTCACTGCCGAAAAAATCAAGCGCGCGTTCCGAAGATGGAGTGTTCCGGCTGTCCGAGTTTGAAGCGGAGTTGCAGGCGCCGATGAAGCTCTCGGATCAGGTGAAGAGCGACAAACCAGCAGAAGCGCCCAAGCCCACAAAGCTGAAGTTCTCGCAGGCCGTGGCGAGCGCGTTCGCGGCGTCGCGCGAAGTGGACAAGGCCATCGATGGCAAGGCTGACACGGGCTGGGGCACGGAGGCGGCTGCGTCGACGGAGCCGCAGACTGCGTTGTTCGTGTTGTCGGAACCGGCGAAGTTCGAAGCGGGCACCGAGCTGAAGGTTCGCCTGCGTTACGAGGCTTCGAAGTCGAAACGAGCCATCGGGCGGATCCGTCTCGCCGCGGCGCAGAATGACAATCTTGCACAGCTGTTGAACCCGCCGAAAGCCGAGCCGTGGAGCGTGGTGGGGCCTTTCAAAACGGAGGGTCTGCAACACGGCTACACGAATGTGTTCGATCCGGAGAAGACCATCGACTTGAAGAAGACTTACGCCGGCGTGCGTGAAGAGATCAAGTGGCGACCGAAGCCGGACTTTGAAGATGGAAAGAACAACCTCCTGGTTCAAGATCTGCACGGGATTCATGGAGCGTATTACCTCCACCGCACGCTGACGGTTCCGGTCGCGCGCAAGCTGGAGGTCAGCCTGAAGGCGGACGAAGGTTTCAAGTTGTGGGTGAACGACAAACTGGTGGCGCAGCGTCCGGAGGAAAAGGCGGGTGACGGACTGGTTCGAGTGAGCGTGGATCTGAAGCAGGGCGAGAACAAGTTCCTGCTGAAGATCGTCACGGTGCAGGGCGCGGCGTACTTTACGTTCAACAAAAATCTGGGCGACTCGGATAGCGTGCCGGCGGACATCGCAGCGGTGCTGGCTACTTCCAAGAAGTTGAGCGGAGCGCAGGCCACGAAGGTGCGGAATTACTATCGCCGCGAGAACGCGAAGGAATTCCGCGAGCTGTTCGAGAACATGGACAAGTGGCGCGAAGAAGAGGCGTCGATTGATCGGGCGATTCCCATGACGCTGGTTGCGAAGGAAATGGAGAAGCCGCGCGACACGTTCATGTTCGTCCGCGGCGAGTATGACAAGAAGGGTGACAAGGTGGAGGCTGGGCTGCCGGCGATTTTACCGCCGATGCCCGCAGGCGCGCCGAACAACCGTCTCGGTCTCGCGAAGTGGCTGACGGATCCGTCTCATCCGCTCACGGCTCGGGTGACGGTGAACCGTTTCTGGCAGCAATATTTCGGGATGGGCATCGTGAAGACCTCGGACGACTTCGGTGTGCAAGGCGACAATCCGTCGCATCGCGAGCTGCTCGACTGGCTGGCGACGGAGTTCATCCGCACCGGTTGGGATGTGAAGGGATTCCAGAAACTGATCGTCACGTCGGCAACCTATCGTCAGTCATCGAAGTCGACCGCCGAAGCTCGTGCCGCCGATCCGGAGAACCGCCTGCTTGCACGCGGCCCCCGTTTCCGGGTGGATGGAGAGGTCATTCGCGACACCGCGCTTTTTGTCGGTGGACTGTTGATCGATCAACGTGGTGGTCGCGCGGCCAAGCCGTATGAGCCGCCGGGCTTGTGGGAGGCGGTCTCTTTCAACAACTCGCAAAAGTATGTTCCGGACAAGGGTGATGGTCAGTATCGCCGCAGCCTTTACACCTATTGGAAGCGGCAAAGTCCGCCGCCGAACATGCTCCTGTTCGACGCCCCAACGCGGGAATACTGCGTAGTGAGGCGTCCGCGCACAAACACGCCGTTGCAGGCGCTGGCATTGCTGAACGACCTGCAATTCGTCGAGTCGTCGCGCGCGTTCGCGCAACGCATCCTGCTCGAAGGCGGGCAGGGCACAAACGACCGTCTCGCGTGGGCCTTCCGCATGGCTACTTCGCGCAAGCCTGCGTCGGACGAGGTGAAGGTTCTCAAGCAAGTGCTGACGCAGCAGTTGGAGGAATATCGAAAGAACACTGATGCCGCGACAAAGCTGCTCGGGGTGGGAAGTTTCAAGGCGAACGAATCCATCGACCGCGCAGAGCTGGCGGCGTGGACAACCGTGGCCAGCATGGTTTTGAATCTGGACGAGGCAGTGACCAAGAACTGAGGGACAACTATGGATCCAATTCGTGAACAGCAATTGTTGATCAACCGGCGGCATTTCTTCGGCCGAACCGCGGCGGGCATCGGAGCGGCCGCACTGGGCTCGATCATGAATCCGGGCATGTTCTCCGCTTTGGGTGCGGAGGGTGGCGCGGACGCGATCCTCGGCCAGCCGCATCACAAGCCGAAGGCCAAGCGGGTGATTTATCTCTTCATGGCGGGCGGGCCGTCTCAGATGGACTTGCTCGATTACAAGCCGACGCTGGAAAAACTCCACCAGACGGAGCTGCCGGCTTCGGTGCGCATGGGGCAACGCATCACGGGCATGACCTCGGGCCAGAGCGCGTTTCCCGTGGTGAAATCGATGTTCAACTTCTCTCAGCACGGAAAGTCCGGCGCGTGGGTGAGCGAGTTGCTGCCGCATATTGGCAGCATCGCGGACGACATCGCGATTCTCAAAACGGTGAACACGGAGGCGATCAATCACGATCCGGCGATCACGTTCATTCAAACCGGCTTTCAGCAACCGGGTCGCCCGTGTATGGGCAGCTGGCTCAGCTACGGATTGGGCAATGAGAACAAGAACCTGCCGTCGTTCATTGTGATGATCTCGAGCGGCAAGGAGAGCGATCAACCGCTCTACACGCGGTTGTGGGGATCGGGCTTCCTGCCGAGTGAGTATCAGGGTGTGCAGTTCCGTGGCGGGGATGATCCGGTGCTGTTCCTGTCTAATCCACCGGGCATCGACCATCAAACGCGGCGTCGCATGTTGGATGGCATCGCGAAGCTCAACAACAAGCAGCACGCGACGTATCAGGATCCGGAGATTGCTACGCGCATCCAGCAGTACGAGATGGCGTATCGCATGCAGACGTCGGTCCCAGAGTTGGTGGATGTAGCAGGTGAAACGCAGGCGACGCTCGACATGTATGGTCCGGATGTGAAGAAGCCGGGCAGCTTCGCTTACAACTGTTTGCTCGCGCGCCGGATGGCGGAGCGCGGGGTTCGTTTCATCCAGCTCTATCATCGCGGCTGGGATCAGCATGGCAATTTGCCGAAGCGCATTCGTGAGCAGTGCAAGGATACCGATCAGCCGAGTGCGGCGTTGATCAAGGATCTGAAATCACGCGGATTGCTGGATGACACGCTCGTCGTCTGGGGCGGGGAGTTTGGGCGCACCGTTTACAGCCAGGGCAAGATCGAGAAGGACAATTACGGTCGCGACCATCACGGCCGCAATTACGCGATCTGGATGGCGGGCGGCGGCGTCAAGCCGGGCATCACCTACGGTCAGACGGACGATTTCTGCTACAACGTGGTGGAGAACCCGGCGCACATTCATGATGTCAATGCGACGGTGTTGCACTGCCTCGGGTTGAATCACGAGAAGCTGACCTACCGTTTCCAAGGGCGGGATTACCGCCTGACGGACATCCACGGCGAAGTCATCAAGGGCATTCTGGCGTAAGCGCAGGCCGGGACGCGAGTGACGCCGGGTGTCCTGAAATCGCGACACTCGGGGCAAGTCGAGCAGCTTACTGTTGATTGAAAATCGGGGAGGGAGTGGCTTTCGCCGGATTTGGGCGAAGTGAGCGATTTTCAGTCACTTCCGGCCTGTAACTTTCGGGACAGTCCTCCCTGAAATAAACTTCACCCATCAGCCGGCCGGTCTGGCACGCCGGATGCGAACCGTGCATTTCGTATGACATTCGCATTACTTGTTGGTGAGACAGAGAAGAACCTCCTTGAATTCCAGTTCAACCAATTGCTGGGGAGTACTGTGATCAAGGTGAACGACAAGTTGGTGAAGAAAAGTGTCCGCCTCTTCTCAGAGCCGATCGAAGAGAAGCATGAGCTGGAGGTGGGCGAGAACGAACGACACACTGTCTCGATCAAGAAGGAGCGCAAACTCCTGTTTGGTCAGAAGTATGTCGTTTATGTAAACCAACGCCTCGTGAAGCTCATTCACGGCTTCTAACGTCCCGCCCCTTAGTCACCAATTCATTGCACAGACGCGGACTTCGGTCCGCGTCTCTTTATCCCCGTTTCACCGCGAGGCGGATGGCGTTTGCGATGCCGTCGATCGTATGCTGTTTCGCTTCTAGGGTCGGCTTCAATCCGAGCGCGGTAATGGCCTTCGACGTTTCCGGACCGATCGAGGCAAGGCGTATTGAGGGGAACTGCTTGAGCAGTTTCGGGAGATCGAAACGGGCGTGAAATTCTCCACCGTGGAACTGCTGGTAAATGTAATCCAGTCCGCGCCGGATTCGATCAACTTCGCCGCCGCGCCGTTGATGTCGTCGGTTTCCGGAACGGTTTTGTAAACGGCGACGTCGTCCACGATCGCACCGAGTGCTTCGAGTTCCTTCGGCAGATCGGGATTCGCCACCTGCGCGCGTGCGAGCAGGATGCGGAGGTTCTCCACGTCCTCAAACTTGTGGATCGCCGCGCCGATCTTCTTGGCGATGTATTCGTCCGGCATCACATCCACGCGAAGGTGCAGTTCCTTCAACTTGGCCGCGGTGGCCGGGCCAACGGCGGCAATGCGGAGATTGCCGAACGCGCGGATATCGTCGTACGCCTTGAAGAAGTAGTCGAAGAAGGCGGTGACGCCGTTTGGGCTCGTGAAGACGATCCAGTTGTATTCGCCAATGCCCTGTAGCACTTCCACCAGCGGCTGCCGTTCGTCCGGTGCCTGAATCTTGATGGTCGGAATTTCGAGGATCTCCGCGCCGAGTTCCGAGAGTTGCTGTGAGAGCTGACTGGCCTGTTCGCGGGTGCGTGTGACCACGATGCGCTGACCAAACAACGGGCGCTGCTCGAACCAGTTCAGCTTTTCGCGAAGCTTAACCACGCCGCCGATGATGGTGACGGCGGGCGCCGCGAATTTCTTTTCCGCGACGATGTCCGCGATGGTTCCCAGCGTTCCTTGAATGGATTGCTGGCGTCCAGTGGTGCCCCAGCGAATCATTCCGACCGGAGTGGACTTGTCCATGCCGTGCTCGACGAGTGAGGACGCGATCTGGCGGATGCGCTCGACGCCCATCAACACGACCTTGGTTCCGGGCGTGCGCGCGAGCTGTTCGTAGTCGAGCGCCGTCTCCTGCTTGGTCGGATCTTCGTGGCCGGTGATGACGGTGAAACTGGAGCAGTGATCTCGGTGGGTGATGGGAATTCCCGCGTAGTTGGGGCCGGCGACGATCGAGGAGATTCCGGGAACGACTTCGAAACGAATGCCGGCGTCCGCGAGCTCTTCCGCTTCTTCGCCGCCGCGGCCGAAGACATACGGGTCGCCGCCTTTCAAACGCACGACGCATTTGCCGTCCTTGGCCTTTTTCACGAGCAGTTGATTGAGCTCGTCCTGCGGGATGGCGTGGTCCTTGGCGCGCTTGCCGCCGTAGATGACTTCCGCGGTCTTGGGCGCGAGGCGGAGCAGATCCATGTTCACGAGGGCGTCGTAGACGACGACATCCGCGCGTCCAAGCAATTCAGCGCCGCGCATGGTGAGCAATCCCGCATCGCCGGGGCCGGCGCCGACGAGATAAACTGTTCCGGTAGATTTCATTATCGAGTGAGGTTAGGACGAAGCTCAGGGCGCAGCAATACTGCGAAAGCGCGTTGCGGAGCGTTGTTCAGCTTTTCAGTTGCGAGGCAAGTTGACTGCCGAGTGCCGCTGCTGAATCGGCCGGCGCACTGGCGACGCCGCGCCGCGGACGGCTGTCGAGAAACGAGACGCCGCGGATGGAGAGTTCGTTTCCGTTCAACTCCGCCAGTGCTGCAACGGCGAGGTGACATCCGCCTCCCATCGCGCTGAGGAACGCGCGTTCCGCAGTGACGCAGGCATGAGTCTCCGTGTGGTTCAGCTTGGCGCAGATGGATTCGAGGCGCGGATCGTTTTCTCGAATCTCGATGCCGATGGCAGCCTGGCCGACGCAGGGAAGCATTTCGCTCACGCTGAGCGCGGTGGCAGCGAGACCTGGTGGAACGTCGTGGCCGGTCAATTGTCCGGCGGGCGTGATGGAGTAACCGAGGCGCTGAAGGCCGGCGGCGGCGAGAATCGTGACATCGAGTTCCGACTGGTCGGCGATCTTCTTCAAGCGGGTGCCGACGTTGCCGCGGATGGGAACGATCTTCACGTCGGGCCGCTGTTCCTGAACCTGGGCTGCGCGTCGCGTGCTGCTGGTGGCGACGACGGCACCGTGGGGTAGGGCGCGGAGCGAAAGCCAAGGGCGGTAGCCGCGCTGGGCCTGGTTCACGGGCTTAGAGCTGTCCACGTGGTTGACCATGTATTCGAGGTCGCGATAGACGAGCACATCCCGCACATCAGCGCGACGGGTGACAGCGCCGAGCTTGAGCTTGGGCGGGAGTTCGGTCGGGAGATCTTTCAGGCTGTGGACGGCGAGGTCGGCTTCGTTGACCAGCAGCGCTTCTTCAATTTCCTTTGTGAACAGGCCCTTCGGAAATTCCGCGTTCGCCAGCGACGCGGTTTGGAGCTTGTCGCCGGTGGTCTTGATGATCTTGAGGTCGAAGCTCTGGTCGGGAAACGCCTCGCGACATTGGGCGAGGATCATGTTGGCCTGCGCGAGGGCGAGGGCGCTGCCGCGGGTGGCGATGTAAATGGTTTTGCTCACGGGAAAGTTTTGCAGGGCGGGGAGTTATTCGTGTCCGAAGGCCGGACGCGATTCAGACGCCACTCGATCTGGACGACGGGCGCCGAGCAGGCCCTGCGTCTTGTCGCGAATGATGGCCTCGCACTTGGTGAGTTCGTCCTTGCGTTGCTTCAGGTAGTCGCTGGCGATGGCCTGGAGGTCGTCGACGTTGTAGAGGTAAACGTTGTCGAGGTAGTTCACTTCGGGATCGATGTCGCGTGGGACGGCGATATCGATGAGAAGCAACGGTTCGTTTCCGCGCAATGTCATCATCGGCCCGAGCTTGGTCCGATCGATGATGTAGTGCGGCGCCGAGGTGCTGCTGATGACGATGTCGATCTTGCGGAACTCTTCCGCCCACGCGTCGAAGCTGACAGCGCGTCCTCCGAGTTCCTTCGCGAGCGCCTCGGCGCGATCATAGGAACGGTTGGAGACGAGAACGCTCTTTGCGCCGCGGGAGAGCAGGGCACGGGCGGCTTTCTCGCTGGTGTCGCCGGCGCCGATGACCATGACGTGGCGCTCCTCAAGGGAGCTGAAGATCTTTTCCGCGAGTTCCACAGCCACGGCGGCGACGGAGGTGGCGCCGCGCTGAATGTTGGTTTCGGTGCGGATCTGCTTGGCGACGTTGAACGCGCGTTGGAAGGCCTTGTTCAGCCGGGAGCCGGTGTGGTTGTGCTGGAGCGCGAGGTCGTAGGCTTTCTTGAGCTGGCCGAGGATTTCTGTTTCACCGAGGACCATGGAGTCGAGGCCGGAGGCGACTTTGAAGAGGTGCTCGACGCTGTTGGGTTCAGACAGCTTGTAAATCTCGTCGGAGATCGGATCGCGATAGTCGTGGAGGTGAATTAGGAACTGGTGAAGTTCTTCAAAGGCCTGCCGGGGTTCGAGGCTGGTGGAGACGTACAGCTCGACCCGGTTGCAGGTGGAGAGGATGACGGCTTCGTCGACCAGGCCGGACTCGCGCAGCTGCGCCAGTGTCGCGGGCACTCGCGCCTCGGCGAATGCGAATCGCTCGCGAAGCGTGACGGGCGCGGTGTGATGGCTGAGTCCGAGGACGAGAATCATGCGCGACGCTGGTTCGAACGACGATGAATGGAGATTAGGGTGGCCATTTTTACGGACGCTGGGCGGCGGTCGCCGGAGGTTCCGGTGCGGGGTTGTGAATGCCACTCAGCAGGTTGCTGCCCCAAAAGGTGAGGAGGACGAATGCGAACATTCCGACCGCGCCCCAGGCGAGCTTGCGCCCGCGCTGAGCGAAGTGCCAGCGGCTGATCAGCATTCCGGCGCAGGCAAACCAGACGAGAGCTGACCAGAGTATTTTTGTGTCGCCTTTGAAGTAAACGTCGTGGGTTTCCTTGAGATATCCGACGCCAATGGTCAGCCCGACGGTCAGCAGGACGAAGCCGGTGAGCATGAGCCCGGTCATGACGAGTTCGAGACGTTGAATTGGCGGCATCAGAGAGAAAATAGCCCGTGGCTTGTTGAACTTCAGGTTGTGCTCCTGCGTGAGATACATCACGGCAGCGATGGCGCTGAGTCCGAAACCTCCGTATGAAAGCAGAATCAGCGCAGCGTGAAGACTTAGCCAGCCGCCGGTGAAGACGGGTTGGTCGCCGTGCGGCGGATCAAGGCTTGGCATGAGTGCGAAGACGCCGATGCCGAACAAGATCGGGGAGGCAAACGCGCCGACAAACCGGAGGCGGTTCCACGTGCCGAGCAGGAGGTAAGTTGCGACGATGGTCCAGGCGACGAAGAGGGTGGCTTCGTAGAGGTTGTTGATGGGGCAACGTTGGAGCGAGAAGCCCCGTTGGAACATGGCGTAGGTGTGGAACAAGGCGCCACCGAGCAGGAGACAGTAGTTGATCCGATTGTCTTCCCGAAATCCGCGGCGAAGGAGAAAAATGGCGTACAAGGAACTGATTCCGTAAAGCGTTACGGCAATCAGGAAGAGATGTCGGTCAGTCAACGACACGCCAGCAGGGTAGTTAAGGGTGGATTCGCCGCAAGAGGCAATTGTTAGGCACGGTTGCCAAGAACCGCGCTTTACTTGTTATCCAGCCTGCGGTGTGAAGCGTTTCAGGAAGTCGGCATAGGCGATGCGGATGCCTTCTTCGAGCTGCACTTTCGGTTTCCAACCCCGGGCGAAGAGCCGCGAACTGTCCATGAGCTTGCGCGGAGTGCCGTCCGGTTTGGATGTGTCCCACTGAATCTCGCCTTGGTAACCCACAACGGAGCGGACGGTTTCAGCCAGTTGTTTGATCGAGATGTCGCTGCCGAAGCCGACGTTGATGAACTGTTCCTCGCTGTAGTTTTTCAGGAGGAAAACACAGGCGCTGGCGAGATCGTCAGCGTAGAGGAATTCTCTGAGTGGGGAGCCTGTCCCCCAACAGGTGACGTGGGGGAGGGACGCCGCTTTGGCTTCGTGAAACTTGCGGATTAGCGCCGGAAGAACATGTGAATTCTTGAGGTCGTAGTTGTCGTTGGGGCCATACATGTTCGTCGGCATGGCACTGATGAAATCGCAACCATACTGCCGCCGGTAGGCCTGGCACATTTTGATGCCGGCGATCTTGGCGACCGCATACCATTGGTTGGTGGGCTCGAGCGGACCCGTGAGCAGGTAATCCTCTTTGAGCGGTTGGGGCGCGAGTTTTGGATAAATGCAGGAGCTTCCAAGGAACAACAGTTTCTTAACACCAGCCCGCCATGCGCCGTGAATGAGGTTGTTCTGGATTTGCAGGTTCTCGTAGAGAAAGGCGGCCGGCTGCTGGTCATTGGCGAGGATTCCACCGACCTTGGCCGCGGCGACGATGACATACTCGGGTTTGGTTTCAGCGTAAAACTGTTCCACGGCGGCCGGGTCCAGAAGATTGAGCTCGGTGCGCGTTCGCTTGATGATCTGTCCGTGTCCCGCGCGCTCCAGCTCGCGGCAGATCGCGCTGCCGACGAGTCCCCGGTGGCCGGCGACAAATATGCGTGAAGTGTTGTTCATTCGTTGTATTCAACGACGATGGACGGGTTGAACGAGTGAGGATTTGCGGGAGGGCTGGGACGTGTCGAACACTAAATTCTCGCGGAACTTTTCCGCTGGCCGGTGTTTGAATCGATGTTCCGAAGGCCGAATGCTTTTGAATTTGTCATCGCAGACGAGCGTGACTAGGCTTTGGCTCAGTAAGACGAATCGAAAGAACTTTATGCAATTCAATCACTCACGCCGCAGCGGCTTCACTCTCATTGAAATCATGATCGTCGTTGCGATCATCGGCGTGCTTGCGGCGGTCGCCATCCCGAACTTGATCAAGGCCCGGAAGTCATCCGCCAAGCAGGCGTGCATCGCGAACCTTAAGGCGATCGAAGGCGCAAAGGCGGTCTGGGCGCTGGAGAACAAAAAGAACGACGCTGATGTGCCGGGTGACGGGGAGTTGTTCGGTGCCGACAAGACGATCTCCCGCAAACCCGAGTGCCCCGGTGGCGGAACTTACGATATTCGCGCGGTCGCGGAGAAGCCGACTTGCACCGCTCCTGAGCATGTTTTGCCCTGATTGGCCGGGTCGATAGTTCGTCTTCGGCTTATCGCATTCTGAGTTTTGATCGCTCATGTCGTAAGGCATGAGCGATTTCTTTTTTACCCAGCCTGCCGGGGTGTCTGATTTGTGGGCAGACCGTCGTGGCACGGTGTATTGGAGTTGGATGGGAGTGCCTATCGGCGGATTCTCGTGATGGAGCGGGGAGGTTCCGCCGAGGTGATGGACTTCCCGTCTTTGCCGTTCAAATTGCTTCCAAACCAACGGCTTCTCGTTCCTGCCAGAATTCTGGGGCGGGGAAGTCCCAACCTGAATTCCTCATGGCACCTGTGCTGCTAAAGGTCCGTTTGCGGTAAGCAGTAGGCAATCTGTGAACGATGTGCAGCAATTAAGTTTAACCCGCCTACCGCTGAGTTCACGCCGCATGTGAAAGGTAACGAGTAATGAAGATCAATACGCTCCGTAAGTCGGGCTTCACGCTGGTAGAAATCATGATCGTGGTGGCCATCATCGGCCTCCTCGCCGCGATCGCGATTCCGAACTTCGTGCGAGCGCGCACCGCCAGCCAGACCAATGCCTGCATCGCCAATCTCAAGCAGATTGAAGGTGCCAAGGCCAACTGGGCGCTGGAAAACAAGAAGACCAGCGCGGATACGCCGGCGACGACTGACCTCTATGGCGCGAATCTACATCGCGCGCACTCCGGTGTGCCCTGGTGGTGGAACTTACACCATTAATGCGGTGGACACGGCTCCTTCGTGCAGCTTGTCCGCGAGCGGTCACACGCTGTAGTCCAATGGTCTGAGACCAAGACTTGCAATAAGGGCCGGAGGTTTCCTCCGGCCCTTTCTGCATTTATAAATCCTGCGCCAAATGGCTCAGTCGTGGTATCCCTCTTCGCCGTGCTCGGCGAGGTCGAGACCAATCGTTTCCGTCTCCTGCGTCACGCGAAGCGATCCCAAGACAGCCTTTACGAGGTAAACGATAAAAACGGTCGCAGCGACGGACCAGACCAGGACCAATGCCCCTGCTTTCAGTTGCTCCAGCCACAGTGTCTTGCCCACGAAAGCCTTGATGCGATCCGCTCCTAGGTTCGGATTCGCGTGCGCGGTCGCGAAGACTCCGGCGAGAATTGTCCCCAACGTTCCGCCCACCGCATGTACTCCGAAGGTATCGAGGGCATCGTCGTAGCCGAACTTCGATTTGATCAGTGTACAGGCGAAGTAGGGAATGATTCCGGCCAGCACGCCGATCAAGATGGCGGTGCCGGGTGTGACGAATCCCGCCGCCGGGGTGATGGTTGCAAGGCCCGCGATGGCGCCCGAGCAAAAACCGAGCACGCTGGGTTTGCCGCGCGTGATGTATTCGATGAGGGGCCAGACGAAGCATCCCACCGCGGCGGAGAGAGTGGTGGTGACGAAGGCATTTGCCGCGATGCCATCGGCTGCGACGGCGCTGCCTGCGTTAAAGCCATACCAACCCACCCAGAGCATACCGGTGCCGATAGCGCAGAGTACCATGCTGTGAGGCGGCATGGGTTCCCGACCGTGTCCTTTGCGTTTTCCGAGCATTACGCACAGGACGAGGGCGGACCATCCAGAGGTCATATGGACCACGATCCCTCCGGCAAAATCGATCGCTTTGATGGTTGCGCCGTCGTTGGCGAGGCCGTTCATCATGCCGCCTGCGCCCCAAATCATGTGGGCGATCGGGAAGTAGACGAGGAACATCCAAAGTGTGCAGAATAGCATGATGGCAGAGAACTTCATGCGTTCCGCGATGGCACCGACGATGAGCGCGGGGGTGATGATCGCGAACATCATCTGATAAACGAAGAAGATGTTGTGTGACACCCAGTTGCTGTAGTCAGGATTTGGCGCTACTTCCACTCCGCGCATGAACGCGTGCGCCAGTCCGCCGCAGATTCCTCCAGCTTTACCGAAGGTCAGACTGTATCCGACTGCCCACCAGAGGATGGTGACCAATCCCGCCAGCCCGAAGCACTGGGCGATTACGGACAGAACGTTTTTGCTTCGAACAAGGCCGCCGTAAAAGAGCGCCAAGCCGGGCAATGTCATGAAAAGCACCAGCGCGGAGGACACCATCATCCAACCATTATGCGCCGGGCCGGGCCCCGGAATCCTGGACAACGCCTTTCCGTCGGTCGGGCGACTGCTGTTGTTGATATATGCTTCGATATCGGCGAGCCGTTGCTCCATCGATGCTTCGGGTGCTTGGCTGGCGGCGTCGGCCGCTTGGGCTGGGCGGCTGGGGAGGACAAAGGCGATTAGCAACGCAAAGAAGAGCGCTTTCATCGTCAGTGAGCGGGATGTTTTTTTGGAGTCGCGATTTCCGGGGGAATCAGACGGCTTGGTCGCCCTTTTCCTCAGTGCGGATCCGAATCGCCTCTTCGATCGAAGAAACGAAGATCTTTCCATCACCAATCTTTCCCGTCTTGGCGCCCTTGATGATGGCGGCGACGGCCCGTTCGACGAGGTCATCGGTGATGACCAGTTCGACTTTGAGCTTGGGCAGGAAGTCGACAGTGTATTCGCTGCCGCGGTAGATTTCCGTGTGACCCTTCTGGCGTCCGAAACCCTTGGCTTCCGTGACTGTCATGCCTTGGATGCCGAGCTCGTGCAGCGCGTCCTTAACTTCTTCCAGCTTAAATGGCTTGATGATAGCTTCGATCTTTTTCATGGGTCTTTAATGTCTACAGCCGCGGTGGGGACGCGAAATTCCGCAGCCCGGGCGACTAGATTGGCAAGACCTTGCACAGGCTGGATTCATCGGGCAACGCTTTTCTATGAAGCTGATTCATTGTGTTGCCTTGGAGCCTTAGTAACGGCTTTTTGCGAACGGCTATCTCCGAATGACAGCTGTAATTTGAGTGGGGTTTTCTGGTTTCTAAGATTGAGACTTGAGTTCCAATGATTTACTCTCCCGCCGATATTCCTGACGTTATGTTGTTTCCGAAGTTCCTCTTGTGGCGTGTACAATGGCGATTGATCGTCGTGACTTTTTCGACGCTTTTGGCACACGCCGGGTTTGCTGCGACGCGACAGGCCAATACTTCACTGGATTTCCCACAGGAGCCTTACAGTTACGCGCTTGAGGATGCTTTTCCTGGGATTGTGTTCGACGGAATCGTCGCCTTTGCCTCACCTCCGGGAGAGACGAATCGCCTCTTTGTGGTCGAAAAGGGAGGCTCCATTCATGTCATCAATAACCTCTCCAATCCGACCAAGACCCTTTTCCTTGATCTGACGGACCGAATCGATGCTGGGGGCGAAGGGGGATTGCTGGGGCTCGCGTTTCACCCTGGCTACGCGACCAACCGCCTGTTTTTTATCTTCTACACGCTGCAAACATCTACCGCGGCGGGAAGCGGACTGCATGATCGTCTCTCGCGTTTCCAAACTTCCGCATCGAATCCCAGCCAAGTGGTGGTCGGGTCCGAAGTTCCGCTCATCACGCAGTACGACGAGGCGGATAATCACAATGCCGGCGATCTTCACTTCGGGCCCGATGGCTATTTGTATGTCTCTCTCGGCGATGAAGGCGGGGGTGGTTACGATTTCAACGGCAATTCGCGAACGATCACGAAGGACTTTTTCTCCGGCATCCTTCGAATCGACGTCGACAAACGTCCGGGAAATCTCGTACCCAATCCTCATCCTGCGTCGTCCTCGGAGTATTTTGTTCCGGCGGACAATCCGTTCATCGGAGCTACGAGTTTCAGCGGGGTAGCGATCGATCCGTCCAATGTCCGCACCGAGTTTTGGGCCGTGGGCATGCGGAATCCCTGGCGATTCTCGTTCGATGCGGTCACCGGGCGTTTGTTCTCCGGCGATGTAGGCGAGGGCCAACGGGAGGAGATCAACCTAATCGTGAAAGGCGGCGACTACGGCTGGAATTACCGGGAAGGCACGCTCGCGGCTCAAAGTGGTCCGTTCCCGGGTGCCTCGTTGATTCCACCGCTTTGGGAGTATCCGCACGGCTCCGGTGAAATGGAGGGAATGTCGGTGGTCGGTGGTGTGGTCTATCGGGGCACCCAGATTCCGGAACTTCAGGGCAGCTACATTTTTGGTGACTACGCTTCGGGAAACATTTGGGCAATGCAGTACGATGGAGCGAGTGTGAACGGAGTCCGTCGGCTCGCTGGATTGGTCGGCTTGGCGGCGTTTGGTCGCGATCCTTCCAATGGGGATATCTTGCTCGGCCAGCCTTGGTGGGGGCCGGTGCAGCGGTTGGTGCGGAACAGTTCGACGGGATTGCTTCCGACTCGATTGTCGGACACTGGCGCCTTCCAGAGCTTGGCCGCGCTAACGCCGGCAGCCGGAGTGGTCGACTACGACATCAATACGCCGTTCTGGTCGGACAACGCCAGGAAGCGCCGTTGGTTTTCGGTCCCGAAGCTAAATCAGACGATTGGGTTCAGCGCGAATGGCAATTGGAGTTTTCCCACCGGCACGGTTTGGGTGAAGCACTTCGACCTCGAATTGACCAACGGCGTTCCGTCCTCGGCTCGGCGGTTGGAAACTCGCTTTCTCGTCAAGAACGGTTCCGGAGTCTACGGCTTGACTTACAAGTGGAACGCGGCGCAGACGGACGCGACGCTGGTCGCCGAAGGCGGACTCGACGAATCCATCCTCATCCGCGACGGCGCGACGACACGCACGCAGGTGTGGCGATATCCGGGGCGCAGTGAATGTCTCGCGTGCCACACCGGGGCGGGCGGTTATGCGGCTGGTTTCAATACCCACCAGCTTAACCGTTCCCGCGACGACGACGGAAATGCGGTGAACCAAATCCTCTGGCTCAGCCAGATGGGTTATTTCACATCCTCAGTGAATACCACCAACGGGCTGCTTGCCTATGCTCACTCCACGAACTTGACGGCCACACTGGATCACCGGGTTCGCTCCTACCTTGGCGCCAATTGTTCCTACTGCCATCAGCCCGGCGGAACCGGCCATGGCAATTGGGACGGTCGACTCCACACCGATTGGGCCGCCGCGGGAATCATCAATGGCCCGCTGATCAGTTCACTCGGCAACGCGAACAGTCGCGTGATTCGGCCGGGAAACCTTACGGATTCGATGATCTATTCCCGCATCTCAGCGCTCGGCGCGCGGCACATGCCTCCTCTTGGAACGAGCGTGCTCGATACCAATTCCATCGCGATGGTGGGCGACTGGATTCTTTCCGGATTAGGAGGGGCGCAAATCACCGGGGCCACGCTTGGTCCGGATGGCCGGATGAGGGTTACGTTTGCTGGCGTCGCGGGGCGCACCTACCGGATTGAGGCCGCCGATGGCTTTGGTCCTTGGAGCTCCATTGGATCCGTCTCTGTGGGTGTTGGCGGGGTAGGGGAGTTCGTAGATCCGACCGTCGCATTTCCGGGATCGTTGCTCCGCGTCTATCGCTGCGCCTGGCCGTGATTCCGCCGTTTCCGGTGTCGAAAGGAGGGGGGATTATTTTTGTTTCACTCGTCCCGGCGGTGGCGGGTTTGGCGGGCTTCCCGGCCCGACATATTCGTTGCAAAATTGGAGTGACTCGATACGATGATGTCGTTCCCGAAGTCCAAACGTGGCAACCAGTAAGATTTACCTATTCACTGCCGCGGCGGCGTGAATCCAGACGTACCGTATGTCCGCTCTCTGTCGTTTTTGCAGAGCCAAAAACTCCAGCAATGTTCCGATGGCGCACCGTTCTGCCGTCGTTGTGTTGCTTTGGATCATGGTGGTGCTGGTCGGTGGATTGACGGTCGGCAGCCACCCGCTGAACGCCGCGGTCCCGTTGATTACTGGACAGCCGTTGAATCGAAACGTGTTGGCTGGTTCCGACCACACGTTCCAAGTTTCGGCGAACGGCACTCCTGCTCTTCGATACCAGTGGCGCTTCAATGGCTCCGCTATTTCGGGTGCGACCAATACCAGCCTTCTTCTCACTTCAATCCAAACGAACGCGGCGGGACTCTATTCGGTCATCGTCACCAATTCGGAGGGAGCCGTTACCAGCTCGGTGGCCCGGCTTACGGTTCGCACTACGAATGATCCGGTCTATCCAGCGCCCCATTCTGGCTGGTCGTATCTGTATGGCGGGATCGGCGTCGACGGAAGTTTGTCAGCTGCCCTGGATGGCACTTGGAATCATGAACAAGATTCGTGGGCAGGCGACGGTCGTGAGCGCGGGAACGGTCCTGTCGGTGGACTGAGCAGCAGCAATGGAATCGTGACGATCGAAGACGGCGTGACGAGCGCGGCGGGCGGCACGTTCAACAATCGGCGATTTTATTTTACGCGTAATCTTGCCCAGGATTCTGCGGTGACGAACGCCGGTTCGCTGCTGGATGACGGTGTCACGCTGACGTTTCGTGCGAGGTTGACTCCACCATCGGATCCGCTGGTGGAGATTACCAATGCCCCGAATGGTCTCATTAACAACAGCGACGGCAAGGGCATGTTCGGTATCCGCCAATCCGGTTCGTCGGGACTTTTGCTGGGGTTCAGCCTGGCGCAGGCAGTGGAAGACGTGAGTACGGCGGCCACGCACACTTTTGGCCAGGCCGGCTTGCACATGAACCATCTCAACGGGGATTCGCGGACCAATAACGTGGATCCTGGCGAACCCGGGACGCCCAATCTTCTGCCGCTGGATCCATCATTGTTCCATGAATTCTGGATCACCATTCAGGATAACGGCGCCGATTCGGGAACTCACCGCGTGTCCGTGTATGTCGACGGCGCGTTGACTCCCACGGTGTTCAATGTCACGGCCGGAACTGGAGTCGATGGTCCGGCGACGAACTATCTTGCGCTCGGCATGGGCAGCACGGCTCAACGTGGCGCGGTGGACGTGGATTTCTTTGGCTACCGCGCGGGGGTTGTCTCGCCCGCGGCCTTCAACCAACCGGTTGGCATTTCTTCGGCGCCGGTCAGCCAGTTTGTGGCGCAAGGACAACTTGCGACGTTTCAGGTCGGAGTCACCGGGACGCCGCCCTACCGTTTTCAGTGGTATCGAAATGGCGCTCTGATCGCCGGTGCCACCAACGCCAGCTATACTGCCGGTCCGGTGGTGGCGGTAGATGACGGCGCGTCGTTCGTCGTCGCGGTGGCGAATGAATTCAACATGGTCACCAGTTCGCCGCCGGCGCAGATTCGCCTGGCGAGTGCGCCAGTCATCACGACTCAACCCGCGAGCCAGATAGTGACCAACGGCGATGCCGCGCAGTTCACGGTGGTCGCGAGCAGCGCGGGGAATGCTTCGTATCAGTGGCGGCGCGGAGGGGCTTCACTCGCGAATGAAACCAACGCCTCGCTGACGATCTCAATCGCCACTCCTGCCAGCGTAGGAAACTACGATGTGATCGTTTCGAACAACAGTGGTTCGGTGACGAGTCAGGTCGCGACGTTGACGGTGGTCACGTTTGATTACGGTGATGCCCCGAACGCAGGATTCCCGACTGCTCGATCGAACAACGGCGCGCGGCACCGGGTGGTGGCTGGAATTTATCTGGGAGCAACGATCGACGTCGATCTCGACGGCCAATCCAGTCCGCTGGCGGATGGCGATGATCTGGGCGGCACAGACGACGAAGATGGAGTTGGCTTCCAGACCGAGTGGATTGTGGGCCAGCCGGCTTCCATTCAAGTTACCGCTTCGGTCCCGGGCGTGTTGAGCGCGTGGGTGGATTGGAACCACGATGGAAACTGGAGCGGGGCTGGAGAACAGATCTTCACCAATCGCCCGGTGTCGGCTGGCGCCAACGCGCTGTCAGTCCAGATTCCTCCCTCCGCTCTGGCGGGAGGCGGTCATGCGCGCTTTCGATTTTCGACGGCGGGTAATTTGAGTTCCTTCGGGCCGGCGGCGGACGGTGAGGTGGAAGACTACTTCATCAGTGTGACTCCGCGGGCGAACCTCGCTGTGGCGACTTCCGCTTCCGGTAATCCCGTTGCTGTCGGATTTGATTTCAGTCAGAACGTCGTCGTTACCAATCAGGGTCCGTCCATCGCAACGGGTGTCGCTTTAACGAATCTGCTGCCGGCCGGAGTGAGCTTCGTGGGCGTGTCGTCGTCGCAGGGATCCTGTTTTCAAGTGGCGGACCAAATTCTGTGTGACTTGGGCGCCATTCCGAACTCGAGTTCGGTTCTCGTGACGCTGACATTGCGTCCGACGGTTGCAGGCAATGTCCTGCTCGCGAGCCAGGTCGCCAGTGCGGTGACGGATCTGGTGCAGACGGACAACTCCGCTTCCGCTCTAATCACGGCGCTTCAGCCGCCCGCTTTCACGCTTCAGCCGCAGAACAGGACCGTCACCAACGGTTCCTCGACCGTGCTCACCGCTTCCGCATCGGGCGGCGCGCCGCTGGTGTATCAATGGTTCTTCAACGGTGCGGCGCAACCGGGCCAGACCAACGCGTCGCTCTCGATTCCGTCCGCGAGTCCGGCCAATCAAGGAAGCTATTTTGTCCGCGTCACGAATCTTGTCGGTGTGGTCGACAGCGCGACCGTCACGCTTTCCGTCCTCACGCCGCCCTCGATCCTCACGCCGCCGTCGAGCGCGACCAATCTGGCGGGCGGCGCGGCCATTTTCTCAGTCGTGGCTGCCGGTTCGGAGCCGTTGTTTTATCAATGGCGATTCAACGGAACCAATGTCCTCACGGACGAAGTGACCGCGACTCTGGCCATTCCCGATGTGCGGGTGACGAATGCCGGCACTTATTCTGTCACGGTCAGCAATGCCGCTGGTGTGGTGACGGGTGCGGTGGCCACGCTGACGGTGATCGAAATGGATTTCGGCGATGCGCCGGGCTCCTACCCAACCTCGCTGGCGCAGAATGGTGCCCGGCACCGTTTGGTCGCTGGGATTCGGCTTGGAAACTCGGCCGATTTCGAACCGGCCGCGCTGCCGGATTCGCTGGCGACCGGAGATGATTTGGGCGGTGTTGATGATGAGGACGGCGTGTTGTTCAACTCGCCGCTGCGCACTGGCCAGAACGTTGGCGTCACCGTGAATGCCTCGGTCAGCGGCGTTTTGAATGCGTGGGTTGATTTCAACCGGAACGGAAGCTGGGCGGATCCTGGTGAGCAGGTGATGGTGAATCGTTCGCTCCTGAGCGGCAATAACGCGCTGGGCTTCATGGTGCCCGTAAGCGCGAACGTCGGACCGACCTTTGCCCGATTCCGCTTCAGCACGGCGACTGGACTGTCGTTTGTGGGCGAGGCGGCCAATGGCGAAGTGGAGGATTACGCGGTGAACATCGAGCCGGTTGCCGATCTCTCCATTCTGCGCATGACGCAGATCAATCCGGTCGCGGTGGGCAGCAATCAGGTTTACACGCTGGTCGTCAGCAATGCCGGTCCGGTGGTGGCGACCGGGGTGGCGCTGACGGATGTGCTCCCCGCGGGGCTGACATTTGTTTCTGCGACGTCCACTCTCGGCGGCTGCACGCATTCGGCGGGGAACGTCGTTTGCGCGATTGGTTCGCTGAACGTCAGTGGTTTCGCGACCATCACCATCAACGCGCTCGTAGGAATTGAGGGAAGCATCCAGAACTCCGCAACGGTGGGCGCCAATCAGATCGATGTGGTGCCCGGCAACAACTCGCTCACGCTGACCGCTTCCGCGCTAGTGCCGCCCGGCATTCTCGCGCATCCGGCGGATCAGTTCGTGGCCAATGGCGGAGCTGCCACGTTTTCCGTCTCTGCGGTTGGAACGAACCTTCGTTACCAGTGGTTGCGCAACGGGACGAATCTCGCGGGCGCCACGTCGCCCACGCTTGCCTTTCCCAGTGCGGTTCCCGGCAACGAAGGGACCTACAGCGTTCGCATCACCAACGAAGTCGGGGTGGTGGTAAGCAGTCCCGCGACGCTCACGGTATTGCAGCCGGTGACGATCATTGGCCAGCCGCAAAGCCAGACGGTCCTTGCCGGAAGTAACGTGACCTTGACCGTGTCGGTGACCGGCACCGCGCCTTTGAGTTTCCAGTGGGAATTTAACGGCGCAGACATCATCGGTGCGACCAGCTCGAATCTGGTGCTGAGTGGAATCCAGACCAACCAGGCCGGTCAGTATCGGGTCCGGGTCGAGAATTCGCTCGGCATGGTTTCGAGCGCGCCAGCGACGCTGACGATCTATCTGGCGCCGGCGTTTACGGTGGAGCCAGTCGGGCAGACGAATCCTACGGGCGGCGCTGTGACGTTTGCCGCGAGTCTGATCGGGACGGAGCCACTGCGGTTGCAGTGGTATTTCAACCGCACGACCGTGCTCACTGGCCAGACCAACGCGACTCTGACGCTGACCTCTCTGCTGACGAATCGAAGCGGGGATTACACCTTGGTGGCGACAAATATCGCGGGCTCAACGACGAGCGCCGTGGCCCGACTGGCGGTCTTCGACATGGACTTCGGCGACGCCCCGCCTGCGCTCGGGTATCCGACAACGATGGCGCTGAACGGGGCCAGGCATCGAGTGGTGCCGGGCGTTCGGTTGGGAGCGCAGATTGATTTTGAGACGAACGGGATCGGGAGCGTGACGGCGACGGGCGACGATTCTTCCGCGTTGGATGATGAGGACGGAGTGGTGGTTCCCGCCGGACTGTTGGTCGGACAGACGGCGAACTTCTCGGTGACCGCATCCGTCGCGGGCTTTCTCGATGCGTGGATTGATTTCAACGGCAACGGAACGTGGAACGATCCAGGCGAACATGTCGCATCGTCGCGCACGCTTGAGGCCGGGGTGAATGCTGTTCCCATCACGATCGCGTCTGGCTCAGTGCCTGGAACGCGCATGGCCCGGTTCCGCTTCAGTACGGCGGGCGGCTTGTCCTTCGACGGCTTCGCGCCGGACGGCGAAGTGGAGGATCATCAGGTTACCTTCCAGCAGGCGATCGACATGCAATTGGGAATCGTCGATTCGACGGATCCGGTTTCAGTGTCCAGTAACCTGAGCTACACCATCTCCGTCACGAATCGTGGTCCGGCGACCGCTGGACTGGTGTGGGTGACGAATGCGCTGCCGCCGAGTTTCACCTTTGTCTCGGCGTCGCCAGCCGGTGGACAGGGCTTCTGCAACAACGCGGGAAGCATCGTGTATTGCCTGCTGGACGACATGCCGGCGGACGCGACGGCGTCGATCAATCTGACGGTTCGCGCTAATGCGACGGGCACCTACACCAACCGCGCGTGGGTGTTATCGCTTTCGGGCCTGACGGACGCGAATTTCCAGGACAATACCAACATACAGACGACGGTGGTGGTGGGTGCGCCGTTGCGATACCGGAATCCTGGGACGATTACCGTGAGTGATGCCGCGCCCGGTGTTCCTGGAAAAGGTTCGCCTTACCCGTCAGTCATCAATGTCTCCGGCATCACGTCTGCGCTATACAAGGTGACGGTGACGGTCTCGAACCTCACTCACGATTTCGCCAAAGACTTCGACCTGCTTCTGGTTGGCCCGCGTGGTCAGCATGTGCTCCTGATGTCCGACGCTGGTGCGTCGACGTTGTCGGGAGTGAATCTGGTCTTCGACGATTTCGCTCCTGATCCGTTGCCGAGCTCCGGATTCATTCCCAGTGGAACGTATCGTCCCAGCAACTACGGCCTGACTCCCGATGTTTTTCCCGCGCCAGCTCCGAGCGGGCCGTTTGGTAGCACGCTGGGCGTCTTCAGCAACACTGATCCAAACGGCCCGTGGTCGTTGTATGTCGTGGACGGAATCGTGGGTGGGTTGGGCTCTGTTCTCGGCGGCTGGGGATTGGAACTGAGCACGGCGGATCCGATTGCCGATCTCGCGGTGACGGCCGCTGCCTCGACTCCGAGCGTCGCTCTTGGCAGCAACTTGACCTACAGCGTCACGCTAACGAATCGCGGTCCCGCGATCGCCTCCGCGGTCAGGCTCACGAACGCGCTTCCTGCGGGCGTCTCGTTCGTGTCGGTGAACTCAACGCTCGGCAATTGCGCGAATCAGTCGGGAAATGTGGTTTGTGATTTCGGCACGCTTGGGGCCGGAGCCGGTGCGGCGGTATCTCTGACCGTCATGCCGAATGCTTCGGGTCTTTTGACGAACAATATTCAGGCGTCGTCGGCGCAACTCGATCTGAACGGTACGAACAACCTGGTGCAGGTCGTGACGCTGGCGCGGCCTCTGACGGATTTGGCGGTGGCTCAGGTTCCTTCCACCAACCTTGTGTTGCTGGGGCAGAACTTCACCTACACTTTGCACGTCACGAATCGCGGCCCCAATGCCGCGACGAACATTCGATTGACGGACGTGCTTCCGGCCACGGCGAGTTTCGTCTCGGCGGTGCCATCGCAAGGTTCGTGTTCGAATGCCGCCGGCGTTGTTGAATGCGATCTGATGTCCTTGACCTCCGGTTCCCGGGCTTCGGTGCTGATTACCGTCACGCCCACGCTGGTCAGCGTAATGACCAACTCGGTGTCCGCGACCAGTGATGAAATCGATTCGCTGGCGACGAACAACTCCGCGACCAACGTGCTCGTCGCAAATGTTGCGGCCGATCTGGCGACGAGCGTCTCGGGAGGATCGACGACCGCGTTGGTGAACAGCGTGGTGACCTACAATGTGACAGTGACGAATCGCGGGCCGGGTTCGGCGTCGGGTGCGACATTGACAAATCCCTTGCCGGCGGGCTTCACCTTCGTCGCCGCCTCCTCGAGCGTGGGAAGTTGTGAACTTAAGAGTGGCGCGGTGATTTGTTCCATCGTCGTGCTGGATCTGGAGTCGAGTGCGCAGATCGTGATTCAGGTGAGGCCGACTATTGCTGGTTTGTCCACGATGCAGTTTGCCGTCGGGGGGAGCTCGGTGGATTTCGTTCCCGGCAACAATGTGGCTACGTCTTCCATTGAGGTGCGGCAGGCTCCGTTCATCATCACGCAGCCGCAGGGTCGCACAGTGACCAATGGCGCGAGCGTCATTCTGTCAACGGTGGCCGGCGGCCATCCGGCGCCAACTTACCAATGGAGCCGGAACGGGGTGGATATTCTGAATGCTTCGGGTTCGACCTTCACGATTCCGGTGGCGAGCGTGGCTTCGGTTGGCGATTACCGCGTGCGCGCCGTCAACAGCGAGGGGAGTGTGACGAGTTTTGTGGCGAGGGTGAATGTCATCGTTCCGCCCACGATATCCGACGTCGTTCATCAGCAGATCAATGAGGACACGGCATCGGCGGTGATTCCATTCGTAATCGGCGATCCAGACACGCCGGTGGGCAGCCTCAGCGTCACGGCATCATCCTCGGATCAAACGGTGGTGGCGGTGTCCGGAATCTCGCTGGGTGGCAGCCTGAGCAATCGCACGGTGAGGATTCTTCCTGCGACGAATCGTTTCGGAGTCGCGACGATCACGCTGCGAGTGTCGGACCCGAACGGGATGTTTGCGGTGGATACGTTCCAGGTGACGGTGAATCCGATCAACGATCCTCCGACTTTGAACGGCCTGAGCAATCTTTCGATCGCGGAGGACTCAGGGCAGCGCAGCTTACCGTTGTCCGGCATCAGCCCAGGGGCTCCGAATGAGACATCGGTGTTGACGGTGACAGCGGAGAGTTCCGGAGCTCCGGTCTTGACCAACCTGAGCGTGGTTTATTCGAGTCCCGCGGCTACGGGTGAACTTCGTTTCACGCCGGTATTGAATGCCTTTGGAACAGCTTCCGTGACAGTTCGGGTCAACGACGGCGGACTTTCCAATAACGTCACGCTGAGAACGTTTAGCGTGACCGTGACTCCTGAGAACGATTTACCGAACATCTCGGTGATTGGAGATATATCAATCGACGCGAATTCGGTCTCCACACCGATTGGGTTCACGGTGGAAGACGTCGAGACGGCGACAGGTCAATTGACGGTGACGTCGCAGTCTTCGAACCCCGAGCTGTTCCCGGCGGGGAGCATTCAGCTTCAAGGCTCCGGCACCAATCGGAGCGCGGTTCTGACTCCCGCACCGGCGCGTTCCGGGACGGCAACGATCACGATTACCGCGGCGGATCTTGACGGCGGTTCCTCATCAAGGGCGTTCCTGGTCACCGTTCGTCAAACTGGCGAGCCGCCGGGAATCCTCGTGCCGCCTGCCAGTCAGACGGTTACGAATGGCGCCCGGGTTACATTCGCCATCACTGCCGCCGGAAGTCTGCCGATAGTTTACCAATGGAACCACAAGGGCCTAAATTTGCCCGGCGCTACGAACGCCTCGCTGGTGCTGCCATTTGCGGGGGCGGCGGAAGCGGGGGAATACAGCGTCGTCGTCCGCAACGGCTCCGGCAGCGTGACCAGCGCGCCGATCGTGCTGCGAGTGTTGGTCCCGACCACCATCAGCGGATTGGCGCGCACGATCGATGGCCCGGCGATCACTTTTGGTTCGCTGGTCGATCTGGTTTATCTTGTGGAATTCACCGACTCGCTGGCTCCAACGGCCTGGCGCTCGTTGAAGGCAGTGGCGGGAACCGGTGGACTGGTTACCGTCACCGATACGAATGCGCCTCCCGCGGGACGATTCTACCGAGTGCGGGTGCTGGTCGCTCCGATCGTCACTTCCATCCGGCCGGTGGCCGGTTTCATCGAGATTGCGTTCAGCACATTTTCGAACGTGCGCTACACTGTGGAGACTTCCGATGGGCTGGAGACTGCGTTGTGGCGTCCATTGACGACCGTCTCTGGCACGGGAGGAATAGTTGTTGTCCCGGACAACAGCCCGGCGGTTGGTCGCCGGCTCTACCGGGTAAGAGTCGAGTGAAGCCACCGGAATTCACCATTGCACAGTGCGACAAGCAGGGGGACCTCAATCAAACCCACGCTGGTGCTTTGCATCGCAATCTCACGCCGGCTTTGTCGAGTATTGAATGAGACATCTATGAACGGATATCAGTCGATTGTGGTCAGGCGCATCACGTGGGCAATGCTCGTGGCCGTGGTGCTGAATGTGTCGTTCGTCCTCGGGGCAACGACTGCGGTGGCCGCGGAAAAAAAGGGACGCGCCGGTACGGCGACCGACGGGCGTGTGGTCAACTTCTCTGAACTGGCGGAGCGCGAATCAAGTCAGCCTCGCCGAGCCAAATCTCGTCCTGTTCCGCGGAAATCGGCGCCGGCCCATTTACGCGAGACGAACCTCGTTTCCACGGTCGCCGCTGCATCCGCGCCGGTGGTGGCCGCGTCAGATACGGTTCTCTCGGCAGCCAGTTTGCCAGCGTCTCCTGCGCCATCGGCGAGTTTCGTGGCACTGCTGGATAATGCCGTGGCGTTCAATCCCGATACCCAGGGCGCAGTCGGTCCAAACCACTTGATGGTCGCATTGAGCAGCGAGGTTCGGATCCAGACGCGAACCGGGGGAGTAATCAGCACCGTGTCGCTCGATGGATTTTGGGGCTCGCTGGGCAATACCAACGTGTTCGATCCGCGAGTGATTTACGACCCCAACCACCAGCGTTGGATCATCGGCTCGGTTTCGAATCCTGCCACCAACAACAGCCGGTTGCTCATCGCGATTTCTGAGAACAGCGATCCCACGGGCAATTGGACCCGGCATGGGATTCGTGTCGATGATGTCGACGGCGTGTATGCCTCCTCGCCGCACATTGGACTGAGCCGGGATTGGATTACGATTCAGGCGAACATGCTGGATCAAACGGGCCTGTTTTACTTCAGCTCCGACATCTTCACTTTCAACAAGACGAATCTTTACGCGGGCGGGGCGGCGGCGTACCGGCGGTTCTACCACTTTCCGGCCGGGGTGCCGTTGGGAGTTCCCTTGGATGCGGCGACGCCAGTCCCGATGGTGAGCTTCGATGATTCCTATCCCACCAATTTTCTCGTGGCAAATGTCGGCACCCTTGGAGGCCTCGGTCGTTTGCGCGTGTTCACCATCAGCGGGCCGATCGATGATCCCATCTTCGATGAATATGATCAGGCGCGTTATGTCGCCGCCGGTCCGGCATTCGGAAATCCCTCCTGGGATTCGATAGCGCAGTTGAACGACAACCTTGCTCCGCAACTGGGAACGACCAATCGCATCTACATGGGCGACGCGCGCATGCAGAGCGTGGTGTTCCGGAACGGCGCGCTGTGGGCGGCGCATCACGTATTCCTGCCGACGAATGCCCCCAATCGCGTTTCGGTCCAGTGGTGGAGCTTCACCTCGGGCGGATCGGTTCTGCAACACGGTCGCATGGACGATCCAACCTCCGCAAAGATGTATAGCTATCCGAGCCTCGCGGTGAATCGCTACGAAGATGTGCTGATCGGCTATACCCGCTTCGCCGGGAATCAGTATCCCAGCGCGAACTACGCTTTCCACGGATATCAAGATGGTCCCGGGCGTTTGCAAGCGGACACCGTGCTGAAGGCGGGCGAAGCAAAGTTCACCGTTGCGGACAATGGACTGGTTTTGTGGGGCGATTGGAGTGCCACAATGGTGGATCCGCTGAATGACTCCGACCTTTGGACGCTTCAGGAGTATGCGTCCAGCCCCGTGAATTCCATCGAACGTTGGGGCACTTGGTGGGGCCGGGTTTCTCCGCCGACCATTCTGGGCATTCGTGTCTCCGATTCTCCGGATCCGCTCGTCGCCGGTTCCCTGGTGAATTACTCGATTCAAATTACCAACCTCTCCAGTCACATCGCCACGGGTGTTCGGATCACCAACACGCTGCCTGCGGGAGCCACGTTTATCGGAGCGACGGTTCCACAGGGTGCCTGCGAACATACGAATGGCGTCGTCGTTTGCCATCTGGGCGATCTCGATGGTGACGCCCTCAGCAATGTCGTGGTGTCGGCCACGATTGTCGCCCGATTGAACCAGGCCGGAACGGCTACTAATCGGGTTTCCGTATTCGGTTACTCACGAGACGAAGATGCCACGGACAATTCAGCCCTGGTCACCACCACGGTGAGCACCGCGGCCGATGTGGCGTTGACCATGAGTGCGACGCCCAACCCCGCCATCCTCAGCAACAACGTCACCTACCTGCTTGCCGTGACGAATCGCGGACCATCGGCAGCAGGGTCCGTGGTTCTGACCAACACGTTGCCGACGGGAATTTCCTTTGTCTCGGCCAGTTCCTCACAAGGCAGTTGCGCAAGCTCCGGTGGCACGGTGACCTGCACCTTCGGAACGTTTTCCGCCAACGCCGGAGCCCTCGTCACTCTTGTCGGGAGAGTCAACGTGCTTGGCCCGCAAACCAACGTTGCTCGAATCGCCTCGCTGGCGGTGGATCCGAATTCCACGAACGATTCGGCATCGATTGTCGTTCGGGGAAATACCCTCCCGCTGTTGCAGGCGATCTCCAACCGGACCATCAACGAGGATACATCGCTGGGGCCGATCCCGTTCACCATTGGCGATGCGGAGACGCCTCTCGAGAGTCTCGTCCTGAACGCGTTTTCCTCCAACCCCAGCATTGTTCCGCCGCAGAATATCGTCCTGTCCGGCAGCGGTTCCAGCCGAGCCATCACGGTGACGCCCCTGCCCAATGCGAACGGAGCGATCACCATTACGCGGACATTGGCGGATCTCGACGGCTCGATCGTCAGCAACTCGTTTGTACTTACGATCACCAGCATCAATGATCCGCCGAGCATCACTGATCTGCCGAACCAGGTGGTTAATGAGGATGCAGTGATTGGCCCGCTCGCGTTTGCCGTCGGTGATTTCGAAACAGCCGCAGCGTCGTTGACCCTGTCGGGCGCGTCGTCGAATCCGGTCTTGATTCCGAACGCAAACATTCAGTTCGGAGGCAGTGGCGCGAATCGCACGGTGCGGCTCATTCCGACAACCAATCAGTCGGGAACCGCGACGATTACGATCACGGTCAGTGATGGGGCGGTGACGATGAACGATACGTTCGTGGTGACGGTTAATGCGGTGAATGATCCTCCGTCGATTACTGATATTGCCAATCAGTCCGTTCGTGAAGACACCGCAACTTCGGTGTTGTCGTTCAAGATTAGCGACGTTGAGACGCCGCTGACTGGATTGATTGTGAGTGCGACTTCGTCCAATCCCCTTTTGGTTCCGGTCGCGAATGTGGTGTTCTCCGGCACTGCGGCCTCACGCTCCGTGGTGGTGACTCCCGCGGCCAATCAGTTTGGCGTGGCGACGGTGACCATATCTGTGACCGACGCCAACAACGGGGTAGCTTCTGATTCTTTCGCGGTGACCGTCGTGGGTGTGAATGACACGCCGACTTTGGGTGTCATTTCGGCGATGTCGATCCCAGAGGATGCCGGTCCGCAGACCGTTTTGCTTTCCGGAATCAGCGGCGGCGCGCCGAATGAAACCAACTCTCTTTCTGTCACCGTGACGTCAAGCAAACCGAGCCTGATTCCGAATCCTCCCGCGTTTACACATCTGTCCGGTTCGACGAATTCGTTTGTCTTCACCCCCGCCGCCGATTCGAACGGCACGGCGACCCTGACCGTGACCATTAATGATGGAGGCGCGTCGAATAATATCATTACTCGAACCTTTGGCGTGACGGTCACGGCGGTGAATGATCCACCGACGATTTCGGGCCTTTCAGATCAGTCGGTGAATGAAGATGGCGCCACGGCCGCGTTGCCGTTCGTCGTGCGCGACGTCGAGTCAGCGCCCACCTTGCTCACGGTCTTCGGAGCCAGTTCGAATACCAACCTGGTTCCGGCCTCGAACATCGTTTTCGGTGGGAGCAGTTCCAACCGGACCATTGCCATCACTCCCGCGCCGGATCGTTTCGGCTCGACGACGATTACCGTGTTTGTTCGCGATGCCTCCGCGACCAACTCAGCGAGTTTCCTGCTGACGGTGAATCCGGTTAACGACTTGCCCTCCATCTCGGTTGTCACGAATCGAACCACCTCGGAGGACGTCGCAACCAACATCACCTTCACCGTGACGGACAAGGAAACGGGGCAGGGTGCCCTGGTGCTCTCGGCAAGTTCCTCGAACCCGGCGTTGATTTCTGATTTCACTTTTGGCGGAACGGACAGCAACCGGTTCCTCACAGTGTTGCCGGTCACCAATCAATCCGGCAGCGCGACTATTACGCTCGCGGTGACGGACAGCGATGGCGGGAGCAACACCACCTCGTTTGTCTTGAGCGTGCTTCCGGTAAACGATCTTCCGACGATTGATCCGATTGCCGATGTCACGATCGAAGAAGACTCGGGACTTCGTTCTGTCGACCTGTCCGGTATTTCCTCCGGCGCGCCCAACGAACAGCAGCCCGTCTCCGTGTCGGCTTTGACTTCGAACCTGTCGCTCCTCACCAATGTGACGATCTCCTTCGTCTCGGAGACTCAGGCCCGCGTTAATTTCGTTCCGGTTCGCGATGCCAACGGAACGGCACAAATCACGGTTCGACTCAACGACGGCATCAGCACGAACTCCCGGTCTTTCGCGGTCAACATTCTTCCGGTGAACGATCTACCCTCCATCTCCACGCCTGCGAATCTTGAAATCGACGAAGACGCGACGGCGTCCGTGCCGGTGACCATTTCCGATCTGGAAACGCCGCCCGCGGGCCTGACGATTCAGGTGCAATCTTCCAATCCGGAAGTGCTTGATGAATCCGGAGTCGCCGTCGAGGGATCGGGCACAAATCGCATCGTTCGTTTGACGCCGCTGGCGGAAGTGGCGGGCTTGACTGTGATCACACTGACCGTCGTTGATGGCGACAACGGAACGGCGGCGACCACCTTCGAACTCAACGTTCGCGCGGTGAATGACGCTCCCACTATCTCGGGGTTGGCGGCGGTGACGATCGACGAGGATTCGGTGGCGACCGTCCTGCCCTTCGTGGTGGGCGACGCAGAATCGTTTCCCTCCAGCCTTCTGGTCGAAGTTGCTTCATCGAACCCCACCGTGTTGCCGTCTGGCAATCTCGTGCTGGGCGGTTCGGGATCTGGGCGCACGTTGACCTTTTCTCCTTCTCTGAATGAGTTTGGAACGTCGGTAGTGAGCGTCATTGTCCGCGAAGGCTCCGGGCCGGCTGATTTATCCACGACCAACAGTTTTGCGATCGTGGTTGCTCCGCTGAACGATTCTCCCACGCTGGATGCAATCTCATCGGTGGTGATTCCGGCCGGGGCCGGTCTTCAGTCGATAACCCTGTCCGGCATCGGGATGGGGGCCGCGAATGAATCCCAGATTCTCAATGTCAGCGCGGTGTCGAGCGATGTGGCGATTGTCCCGAATCCCGCGGTTGTTTACACGACCCCGGCGAGCTCTGGGAGCTTGTCGTTTGCGCCGGTGTCCGGCGCGACGGGCGTGGTCACGATGACGGTTTCGGTGATCGAATCTGGTGGGCAGATCGCGGGAGGAACGAATCGCATTGATCGGAGCTTCACTGTGAATGTCAGCGGCCCGGGACCCGCCCTGTTGGTGGAACGCGTGAACGGCACGGCTGTCATTTCTTGGTCGACCAACAGCGCGTTGAACTGGCGGTTGGAGAGTACGACGAACGTCTCGTTAAGCAGCTCCTGGGTGGTAAATCCGATTTCACCCGCGCTGGTGAACGGCCGGTTCACCGTCACGAACGCGATCGACGGAGTGACCCGGTTCTATCGCCTGCGAAATCAATGACCTAATTTCCGGTCGTCTGCCGCTCGATCTTGATGCTTTCGACTTCGGCGGCTCCGAGCTCGAGCAACGCTGCGTTGTTCACCAGTTCGAGCTGATTCGTCAGGGAGGATTCCCTCGGCACGGAAGTCTTGGCCGCCAGCCGGACCCTTTCCATTTCCCGCAGTGAAAGAAAGTCTAGGGCGACGGCGTCTTTGCTGAACCGAAGTTCATTCAACATCACCGCGTAGTGGAGCAGGCCCTGGCTTTCCCCGTGATACTGGCAGATGAGAGCATCCGTGATGTTCAGCGCAACTTTGTCCGCGATGGCAGGCAGAGCAAAGATCTCCGGCACCGCAGTGCTCAAGCGAAGAAGATCGTTCTCGAAGCGGATGAAATTATCGACGCTTCCCTGCGCGAGGCTGTAGAGATTCCCGTTTACTCCGGCCGCGTTATGGTTCAGGAGCGGCGTGACGGTAATGATCTTCGTCACTTGCTTGGTGAGCAGTCGCGTGACGAAAGATTTGCGGCCCAACCCTTCGCCTTTGCGTCCAAACTCCACGTCCCCATAAACCAGCTGGCCGAGAATGGGTCGCTCCGGAAGATAAAACACCTCCTCGTCGAACCCGATGTTGGCGCTGCCCTCCACCTGAACTCCGTAGCGCTCGGCCAGTTCGAAGAAACCCGCCTTTCGCAAATCGGCGCGCTGCCGATCCCAAATGACAATGTTGGTCGCAGAAACCCTCGCCTCGATTAGGCCCTCGATAACGGCGGCGACGACGGCCGGACGTGTGCCGGCATCTGGCCCCGGCGTGCTGAAGACCTTGATCCCGACAACGTCATTGGACGAAGCGACGCTGCGCCAGGCTTCGGCTGAAGTGGGTTTGTTGGCCAGGTTGGTGATGCCTGCTCTGACCATTGTGCGAACTCGGTCAGCGTCCGGCTTGAAGGCGTCCGTTGCGGAAGGGTCAGTGATGATGACCACTCGCGATTGAGGGGCGCGCATTGAGTTGGTTGCGGTGGCTGGGGAAATTCCGGCGACTGCCCAGGCGGCGAGCACCACACAAACTCCGGCGATGAGCGATGAACGCTCGCTGCGATGGCTTGATTTCTGTGCGTTTCTTGACACTTCGGAAGTCGGATGGTACCACCTGACTCAGTGCTGACCAATAAAAATTGCGGCGGGAGACTGCTGTTTCGCATCCTGACCGTGGCAGCCTGCTTCTGGATTTTCGGATGCTCACCTCCCGGTCCACGCGCGCTGCTTGAGGGCAAACGATTGCTCGACGAGGGAAGCTATCCCGAAGCAGTCGCGTCGCTGGAGAAGGCGGCGGGGCTTCTGCCAAAGAACGCCATCGCTTGGAATTATCTTGGCCTGGCCTACCATGCCGCGCAGCAGCCGGAGCAAGCCGTCAAAGCGTATCGCGTTGCCCTGTCCCTGGATCACAAACTTGCCGCGGTTCGATTCAATCTCGGTTGCCTCTACCTGGAACAGGACAACATCACCAACGCCCTGGAAGAGCTGCGCAGCTTTACACTGCTGCAACCGGGCGCTGTCGACGGGTGGCTCAAGCAGGGCGCGGCGTTGACCCGTGCGCGTCGGTTGGACGAAGCGGAACGGAGTTTCAAAACGGCGCTCGACTTGCAGGCGCGAAATGCGGGAGCGCTCAATGGTCTTGGCATGGTGCAGATGCAGAAGCGGCGGTATCAGGATGCGTTGAACCACTTCAACGCTGCGGCGACCCAGGAGCCGCCGTATGCACCAGCGGTGCTGAACGCGGCGATTGTTCATCATCAATCGAATAACCGCAGTGCGGCGCTGAACCGTTATCGTCAGTATCTGACGCTCAAGACTTCGACCGGGGACAATTCAGGGGTGGAAGCGATCGTGCGCCAGTTGGAGGCGGAGTTGAATCCACAATCTCTCGCCGCGCGATCAGCTGGCGCGGCCACGGCGGCCACAAAAACAACCAATGCTCCCGCGACAACCGCCAGCTCCTCGCCTAGAACTGGGCTGACAATTCCGCCGTCGCTGACGCCAGTCCCTCCACGAACGAACGCTGCGCCGCCGCCGGGCACTTCGGGGCTGGTGGTCTCCACGCAGAATCAGACTTCTCCCACCAGCGCGACGACTAGAACGGTGCTCGAGTCACCGCGTCCCGCTGTCCGACCGCCGCCGCCGAAAGGGGCCGAGGCATTAACGGCGAAACCGCCGGAGCCTGAGGTTACCCAGGTGCAGGCGGACCCGGTTGTTCGCCCCGCCCAGGAGCTTTCCCGGTCGGCGCCGCCGATGCCGGAGATTCTCGAGACGCAGCCCAACACAAAATCAGGCACGAACGTGGCACGCCGAGGATTCCTCTCCCGTTTGAATCCATTCGGTGGACGCAATCGCACGAACACGATTGCTGAGCCGGCCCCGTCAGTCCTCCGCACGCCGCCGGCAAATTCTGGCGCTCGTTACTCCTATTTGTCTCCCGCGGCGCCGACACCCGGAGATACGGCGGCTTCTGAGAAGGCGTTTACTCGTGGCGTCAAGGCGCAGCGCGCAGGCAGCCTCTCTCTGGCGATTACGGAATATCAGGCTGCGGTGAAAGTGGACCCTGCCAATTTCGATGCTTACTACAATCTCGGCCTGGCTGCGCTCGAACGTGGTGATTCTCGATTGTCACTTTGGGCCTACGAAATCGCGCTGGCGCTGAAACCGGAGAATGCCGACGCGCGTTACAATTTCGCCCTGGCCTTGAAGGCGGGAGGCTATTGGAGCGATTCGAGTGAACAGTTCCAGAAGTTGCTTGCGGAGAATGCCTCCGATGCGCGCGCGCATCTCTCATTGGCGAACCTTTTTGCCCAGCAACTGCAGCAACCAACTCTCGCCCGGGAACATTACCAGCGCGTACTGGAGATCAATCCGAAGCATCCCGAGGCGGCCAAGATTCGTTACTGGCTGGCGGCCAATCCGTAACCTTCCGTCCGCTTCTTCTCCGCGAATTCCTAATCCCGGCACGGGATTCGCTAAAGCCTTCTCCATACGGCTGTGAGCGTTCTGATTGGCTGACGAACGTTCACAACAAGACACAGCGTCCACATTTTGGACAATGAACTGAGAAGCATATGCAATCGCTATCCGTGAGCTGGGTTGATTTTGTGGTCGTCGGCGCGCTGGGCTTTGGCCTGTGGCGCGGACGCAAGCGCGGCATGTCCGAGGAGTTTCTGGATATCGTGAAGTGGATCATCACCGTGATCGCCGCGGGGCTTCTTTATCAACCGATCGGCCAGCTCCTTTCCCAATCCACCTCCGTGCTCAGCACGCTCGCCTGTTACATCGGTACTTATCTCGCGCTCGTGTTGATCATCGCCATCGCCTTCTCCTACATCAAACGCGGCGTGGGCGAGAAACTGAGCGGCAGCGACGCGTTTGGCTCGGCGGAATACTATTTGGGAATGATCTCCGGCACCTTTCGCTACGCCTGCATTTTGATTGTCGCGTTTTCGTTTCTTAACGCGCGCGCCTATTCGCCGGAGGAAATCAAGGCCAGCGAAAAGTATCAGCTCGATAACTTCGGCAGTTCGTTCTTCCTCACGCTTCCCGATCTCCAGAGGGAAGTCTTCTCCCAATCAGTAGCTGGCCGGACCGTTCGCGAATATCTCGGTTTCGCGCTCATTCAACCGACTGCGCCTGGTGGTAAGCAGCTGGGCGGCGCGAACAACATCGCCCACGCGCGCGAGCGTTCCGTCTACGAAGTCCTTGATAAGAAGTAAGGCGTCCGCGAATCTCAGGCATGGCCGGGATTATTCCTCCGGACAAGCTTGAACAGATTCGCGCCGCCAGTGACATCATTGATGTCATCGGCGCCGTCCTGCCCTTGAAGCGCGCCGGGGCGAACTTCACCGCGCTCTGCCCGTTTCACAAAGAGAAGAGCCCCAGTTTCAACGTCAACCCGCACCGCCAGATCTTCCATTGTTTCGGCTGCCACAAAGGTGGCGACGTCTTCACCTTCGTCCGCGAATACGAGAATCTCTCCTTCATCGAGGCGGTGAAACGTCTCGCCGACCGCGCGAGCATTCCACTGGAATTCGACAATCAACCTGGTCAGCAGCAGGCACGGCATCTCAAGGAAGCGTTGCTCCAGATGCACGAAGGAATCGCCCAGCGCTGGCAGACGGCGCTGGCCAACGATGCTGGGGGGCAGATTGCCCGGGACTATCTCGCCAAGCGCGGCGTTTCGGAGGAGGCGATCAAGTTGTTCCGCCTCCGGTACGCCCCGGAGGTTTGGGATGACACGGTGAACTGGGCGAAGAGCAAAGGTTACGAGTTACCCGTGGTCGAGCAGGGCGGGCTCATCATTCGCAAGGAGGAGACGGACCGTTACTACGATCGTTTCCGCGGGCGGCTCATGTTTCCGATTTGCGACGAGCAGGGGGCGGATCATTGGCTTCAGCGGACGCGTCCTCTCCGGCGACGAGAAGACCGCGAAGTATGTGAACTCGCCGGAGACGCCGATCTTCACTAAGGGCAAGGTCTTCTTCGGACTAGATAAATCCAAACGCGCCATCCTCGATGCGGGCTTCGCCATCATCTGCGAAGGTCAGCTCGATTTGATCGCGTGTTACATGGCGGGCGTGAAAAATATCGTGGCGCCGCAAGGCACGGCGTTCACGCCGGATCATGCTCGCATTCTCAAACGTTACGTTGACGAGGTGGTGCTCTGTTTTGACTCCGATTCCGCCGGTCAGAATGCTGCCGTGCGTGTGCTCGACAGTCTGCTGACGAGTGGTCTTGCGATTCGCGTTGCCACGGTGCCACGTCCGCACGATCCGGACAGCTACATCAAAGAGCACGGTGGCGAGGCGTTCCAGCAGGTCATTAATAGCGCGGAAGGGTTCTTTGATTTCTATCTCAATCGCCTCTGCGCGACGAATGATGTGCGCACGGACAAAGGCCGGCTGGCCGTAGTGAAAGACATGGCGGAGGCGGTGAACAAGGCGGCTAGCGCGGTGTTGCTCGACACGTATGCGCAGAAGACTTCGATGCGGCTGGGCGTCACGCCGGAGTCAGTTCGGATAGAGTTCAATAAGGCATCGCGAGGAAAGGGCACTGTTCAGGTCGAGTCGGAGCCCTTGCCGGACGAGGAGCCCGAGGTGACGCCGCCGTCTGAGCGCGAGTTCTGGCTGCTTCGGTTTCTTCTCGGTGAAGACGAGCACATGGCGTGGGTGACTGAGCATCTGGTGCTCGATTGGATTCAGCATTCCACGATCCGCCGCATCGCGGAGGCACGCATCAAAGCGCATCGCGAACATTCCTGGCGCGGGGTACCGGCTCTCATTGATGAACTGCAGGATTCGGCCGCAGCGGCGTTGATCACGCAGGCGGTGGCCGACGGGAAAGGTTCCGCGGACACGTCGCGAAATATTTCCGAGGCGATTCGTGTTCTCCGAAACGACTGGGTAGATCGTCGTCTCGCCGAATTGAAGATTCGACTCGCCCAGCCTGGGCTTCTCGAAGCCGAGGCCGTCGCTGTCATTACTGAACAAGCCCAGTTGCGACGCGCGAAACTGCAGCCGCTGGGTTGAACAAACCTTCCGGTCTTGGGTGAGTCTCCAGACTCCCGGCTTTACTGGCGCCGTTGTGCCGTGTAGAGGCTCCGCATGAACTCCGCTGAAATCATTGGGATGCCGCCGGCCTTGCTTCTTGGACTTGCATCTTCATCGCGCCGACTCGTTCTCCTGATGCTTTGCTCCTTCACGTTGGCGTTCGGATTCACGGCTGAGGCCGGCTCATTGACGGTCCGTCGCGTCTTCGGTCCCGAGATCAAGACTGGTCCGTACAAACATCCCGCTCGCCTTGAGGAGCTCGCCAATGGAGATCTGTATCTCGTCTATTATGGCGGCGAAGGGGAATACGCCGCATCCACGGCGGTCTTCGGTTCGCGGTTGAGGAAGGGAAGCCAACGGTGGACCAAACCTGTCGTTATCGCTCAAGACCCGTTCCGTTCGCTCGGCAACGGCGTAATCTGGCAGGCGCCGGATGGAGTCGTCTGGCTGTTCTACGTCGTGCGCCACGGCAAGACGTGGTCCACGTCAAAGGTGCAGGCGAAGATCTCCCGTGACCACGCGAAGACCTGGTCCGATGCGTTTCCGTTGGTGGAGCAGGAGGGAATGATGGTTTGCAATCGCCCGATTGTCCTGCACAACGCTGATTACCTGCTGCCCATCTATCACGAGACGGGCCATGACACGGAGTTCACGGGCTTCGACAGCACGAGCCTTTTCCTTCGATACGAAGTTGCGAAGAAGCAATGGAAACAAACGGGCCCGATCCGCGCGGCGGTTGGTAGTATTCAGGCGGCGGCGGTGGAGGTGAGTCCGCACCATCTCATTGCCTACAGCCGACGCTGTGGGAACTACGAGTCGACGACCAACGGCTGGGTCGTTCGTTCTGAATCTCGCGATGGCGGCTGGACTTGGACTGAAGGGAAAAACTCAGCGTTCCCCAATCCGAATGCGGCCATTGACTTCATCAAGCTTCGCAGTGGCAGCCTTCTGCTCGTCTACAATGACAGCATGAACGATCGCACGCCGCTGACTCTTGCGCTGTCCAACGATCAGGATCGGACGTATCCGTATCGGCGCAACGTGGCGGAGGGCCCTCACGACTATGCCTATCCGCTGGCCATTCAGGCGAAGGACGGGCGCATTCATCTCATCTTCACCTCACACGAACGCACCATCATCAATCACGCGACGCTCGACGAGGATTGGGTTGTTAATGGTGGTCCGGTGAAAAACTGGATTGCGAAGTGAACCGGTCTTTTGATGAGCGCCGATTCCAATGTTCGGCGGCTTTTCCACTTTACCCTGCTTCCACGCGACTCCTATGCTCCGCCGCATGGAACTCGTCGTCACGCTGCTGGTTGTCGGCGCCATACTGCTGCTCCTCGAAACGATTCTGCCGGGAATGGTCGCCGGGATCGTGGGCGGCTGTTGCCTGATTGCCGGCGTCGTCCTCGGCTTTGCCCGGTTGGGCGCCGTCGCTGGAACCTGGATTCTCGCGGGCACGGTGCTGGGAGTGATCGGGGGCTTCGTGGTCTGGGCGCGCGTTTTCCCTCAGACGCGCTTTGGCCGGGCGTTCATCTCGCAGGGTGTCTCGGGTGAAATTGGCGCCGAACGCCCGGAACTCCTGAACCAGACAGGAACTGCATTCACGCAATTGCGTCCTTCCGGAACCGCGCTAATAAATGGACAGCGTGTCGATGTTGTCACGGAAGGCTCGTTGGTGGAGAAGGGCACGCCCTTGAAAGTAGTCGGCATTGAAGGCATTCGTGTCGTCGTGCGCGCGATCTCGGAACCGTCAGCGGAAACTAAGAATACTTTAACATGAACCCACTCCCATACCTCCTCGCCCAGTTTGAGAATCAGAATCAATCCAGCCTCGGCATCGGCACGCTTGTCGTGATCGGCGTCGTCGGCCTGATCCTGCTCGTCTTCGCAATCATCGTCTTCAATTTCTTCTTCGTCTGGCTGCGTGCGATGGCAGCGGGCGCAAAGGTGACGTTCATGGAACTGATCGCCCTGCGTCTGCGCAGCGTGCCGGTCGGCATGATTGTCGATACCCGCATCACCGCCGTGAAATCGGGTTTGAACATCTCCATCGACGATCTCTCGACGCACTACCTGTCCGGCGGCAACGCTGTCATGGTGACGCAGGCATTGATCGCCGCGCGCAAGGCGGGCATCCACCTTGACTTCGACCGGGCCTGCGCCATCGACCTGGCTACCAAAGGCACAGGCAAGACGGTGTTGGAAGCCGTGAAAACTTCCGTCAACCCCAAGGTCATCGATGTTCCCAATCCTTCGACCGGGCGCAGCACCATTGATGGCGTCGCCCGGGACGGCATCGTGGTGAAAGCCAAGGCCCGCGTCACCGTGCGCACGAACCTCGACCGCTTCGTCGGCGGTGCGACGGAGGAAACCATCATCGCCCGCGTCGGCGAAGGCATCGTCACCACCATTGGTTCGTCGGACAGCTACAAGGTCGTTCTGGAGAATCCGGACCGCATTTCGAAGACGGTTTTGGACAAGGCGCTCGACAGCAACACGGCATTCGAAATCCTCTCCATCGACATCGCGGACGTCGATGTCGGCGAGAACGTCGGTGCGAAATTGCAGGCGGAACAAGCTGAGGCGAACAAGCTGATCGCCCAGGCGCAGGCGGAAGTCCGTCGTGCGATGGCCGTCTCGCTCGAGCAGGAAAACCTCGCGAAGGTTCAGGAGATGCGCGCCCGGGTCGTGGAAGCCGAGGCACAGGTGCCGCTGGCGATGGCGGAGGCATTCCGTTCCGGCAACCGTGGCGTTATGGATTACTACAAGATGAAGAACATCCAGGCGGACACCGGCATGCGCGAAGGCATCGCGGGCGGCACCGGCGGTAAAGGGCAGGGGAGCTGAGGTTCGTCAAAGACGTCCGACCTTATGGAAAAGTTGATTTTCCTCATCGCCATCGTGGTCATTTCGATGCTCCACAGTTGGTGGCAGAAGCGAAAGGGCGAAGGGGATGCTGATGCTGACGCTTCGCCTTGGCCGACGCCGAATCCGCGACGCACGTCGGTGCCGCCGCGTCAGACTCCGCAAACCCGACCGCAGCCACCTCCTGCCGCCAGTTGGGAAGATGAACTTCGTCGGCTGTTGCAAGGGGAGGAGCCGTCCCGTCCCGCAGCGCCGCCAGTGGTCGTTCAGTCCGCGCCGCCGCCCTTGCCGAGAGCCAGCGTCTCGCGTCCCGCACCGGTCCCACGCGTAGTATCGGAGAGTCGCAGCGATGTGGACATGAATACCGGCCTGAACCGGCAAGCGCCCTCGATGCTGGAGTCTGCGCAGGCGTTTCTCCACGGCAGCATGCCGTCCACTGAGGTGGCCCGCCACATGCAACAGGCTCATCCCCATGTGGCGACTCACGAAACGCTGAGCCTGAAGAAACAAGTTCCGCCGGCGATTCGTCAGGCTGTTTCGCTGGTACGCGACCGCCAATCTCAGCGTGCAGCCATCATCGCGGGAATCATCCTTGGGCCACCCAAGGCGATGGAAGTTTGAAGGAGTCGGGCTGCTATGGAGTCAATTTCGGCAAATGACCAATGACCAATGACCAATTCTCAATGCCCAAGGAATGTTCGATGAACCAATTATCGTCGTCCGGAATGCTTGGAGATCGGACAAACGTTGGTCATCTGGGTTTTGGCATTCACTGGTCATTGCGTCATTGGGTCTTGGTCATTCTTCTCTTCATCAGTTTCCTGCCGACAGCCCCGCTGCACGCGGCCCAGCCTCCGTCGCGCGATCCGGTTCGCTGGTGGAAGGGGAATTTGCACACGCACTCGTTCTGGAGTGATGGTGATGACTTTCCCGAGAGCATTCTCGATTGGTACAAAACGAATGGTTACCACTTCGTCGCGTTGTCAGATCACAACGTGATGCAGGTGCATCAACGCTGGATTGCCGTTTCGAATGGAACCCGGAAACAGGCGTTGGAAAAGTATCGGGCACGCTTTGGAGATGCGTGGGTGGAGCTGAGGACGGTCACCAATCAGCTGCAGGTCCGGCTCAAGACGCTTCCAGAGTTCACCCGCTTGATGGAGCATCGCGGGCGGTTCCTGGTGATTCCCGGCGAGGAGATCACCGCGTCTTACAAGCTCCAGCCCATTCACATCAACGCGACCAACCTGCGTGAGGAGTTGAAACCTCAAAAAGGAACGAGCGTCGTGGATGTCATTCAGCAAAATCTCGACTCGATTCGAGAACAACGCCGCATTACGGGTCAGCCGATTCTGCCGCACATCAATCATCCGAATTTCGGCTGGGCCATCACGGGCGAAGAATTGATGCAAGTGCGCGGCCAGACCTTCTTCGAGGTCTACAACGGGCATCCGTCCGTTCACAATGAGGGCGATGAGCATCACGCGAGCCTCGAACGGATGTGGGATGTCGCGCTCGCGTTCCGTTTGTCTCAATTGAATCTCGGCGCGCTCTACGGCCTCGCGGTGGATGACTCGCATCAGTATCACCACCTCGCCCGAACCAACAGCAATGCCGGGCGCGGCTGGGTGATGGTGCGTTCGGCGCGGCTCGATGCGGCGTCCTTGATTGCGGCGATGGAAGCGGGTGATTTCTACGCCTCCTCGGGTGTCGTTTTGAGCGACGTGAAACGGACACCGCGTGAACTCAGCCTGGAGATACAGGCCGAGCCGGGAGGGCGATACAAGACGGAGTTCATCGGCACGTTGAAGGGTTTCGATCCAACGAGCCGGCCGGGACCGCGTCCCACGAACAGCATTTACGCGCTGACCCGCCTTTACACCGAGGAGATTGGAACTGTGTTGGCGGTGAGTGAGGGGGCGAAGGCGCGATACCAGATGAGCGGCGACGAGCTGTATGTTCGCGCGCGGGTGACTTCCACGAAGCCCAAGCCGAACGCGTTCGGAACGAACGAGACGGAGCGGGCGTGGACGCAACCGCTGATGCCTGCCGGGGCGGCGGCCCGTTGACACTCTGTTGCGCCGTGCCAAGGTTGCGGCCGCATGTTCAAACTCGAATCGCCTTTCGCACCCGCTGGTGATCAGCCGGCGGCCATCGCCAAGCTGACGGCAGGTTTGCTGGGCGGCGCGAAGCATCAGACGCTGCTGGGCGTCACAGGTTCGGGCAAGACGTTCACCATCGCGAACGTCGTGAAGAACGTGAACCGGCCCACGCTGGTCATCTCGCACAACAAAACGCTGGCCGCCCAGCTCTACGCGGAGTTCAAGGCGTTCTTCCCGCACAACGCGGTCGAGTACTTCGTCAGCTACTTCGATTACTACCAGCCCGAGGCATACATCCCGCGCACGGACACGTTTATCGAAAAGGATTCGAGCGTGAACGAGGCGATCGAACGGATGCGGCTCTCGACGATGAACGCGCTCTTCACGCGGCGCGACGTGCTGGTGGTGGCGAGCGTATCGTGCATCTACGGCATCGTGAGCATGGAGGATTACAAGTCGATGGTGATCCATCTCGCCGTCGGCATGGAACTGACGCGGGAACAGTTTCTCCTGCGCCTCGTGGATCTCCAATACAACCGGAACGACATCGAGTTCATGCGCGGCAATTTCCGGGTGCGCGGCGACACGGTGGAGGTCTGCCCGGCGTATCGCGAGGATGCGCTGCGGATTGAATTCTTCGGCGAGCAGATCGATCGGCTGACGCGGTTTGATCCGTTGACGGGCGACAAGCTGGAGCAGCTCGACTCGGTGGCGATCTTCCCGGGGAAACAGTTCGTGACGCCCGCAGACAAGATGAAGCGTGCCATTCTTTCGATTCGCGAGGAACTGGGTCCGCGCATCGCGGAGTTCGAGAAGCATGGCAAGCTGCTCGAAGCGCAGCGCATCAAGATGCGCACGGAGTATGACCTGGAAATGATGGAGGAGATGGGCTTCTGCTCCGGCATCGAGAATTATTCGCGGCACATCAGCGCGCGTCCGCCGGGGTCGCGTCCGCACACGCTCATCGATTTCTTTCCGCCGGACTTCGTGCTGGTGCTGGACGAATCCCACGTCACGGTGCCGCAGATTGGCGGGATGTTTGCCGGCGACTTGTCGCGCAAGAAGGTTTTGGTCGAGCACGGGTTTCGGCTTCCGAGCGCGCTGGATAACCGGCCGCTGAACTTCCCGGAGTTCCAGGCGATGCAGAATCAGACGATCTACGTCAGCGCCACGCCGCAGCCGCAGGAGATGGAGTGGTCGAAGGGCCATGTCGCGGAGCTGGTGGTGCGTCCGACCGGGCTGATTGATCCAGTGATTACGCTCAAGCCGTTGAAGGGGCAGATTGATGATTTGATCAACGAAGCGCGCATTCGGGTGGACAAGAAGGAGCGCGTGCTGGTGACGACCTTGACAAAGCGGACGGCGGAGGAGTTGACGGATTACTTGCGCGACGTGGGCATCAGCGTGCGTTACTTGCACAGCGAGATTGATGCAATTGAGCGTGTGGAGATTCTTCGCGCGCTGCGCAAGGGCGAGTTTGATGTGCTAGTCGGGATCAACCTGTTGCGCGAAGGGCTCGATCTGCCGGAAGTTTCGCTGGTGGCGATTCTGGATGCGGACAAGGAAGGGTACCTGCGCTCGACGACGAGTTTGATCCAGACGGCAGGACGTGCGGCGCGGCATTTGAACGGTGAGGTGATCCTTTACGCGGATGTGAAGACGCAGAGCATTCAGCGGTTTCTCGCCATCTCGCAGCATCGGCGCGAACGGCAGATCGCCTACAACAAGGAACACAACATTACGCCGCGAAGTGTTGTCCGGGCGGTGGAGGAGAGCTTGTCCACGCGCGAAGATCAGGCGGCGAAGGCGACGGCGGTTCTGAATGAGGCGGGCGGAAATCTGGACGTGACGGAGACGATTCGCGAGATCGAGGAGGAGATGTTGGCGGCGGCGAACAATCTGGAGTTCGAGAAGGCGGCGTTGCTGCGGGATCAGGTGCGTGAACTGAAGAAGATGTCGGGGGACGCCGGGCCGGCTGGAACAGGAGGAAGAGTTGAGCCGGTCAATTATGGTAAAGGCAAGGGCCGGAAGTTTCGTAAAGGCCGGTAAGCTTCGGTAAAGGGAGATTTACAAGGTTTCTTCATGCCTGGCGGGTAAGCCTCCGTCAGAGGAGGTGTCTGAATGCCGGCGCGAGAACGTCTGGAAAACAGTTGTAACCTCAGATTTAGGCCTGACGTCCTTCACTGTGTCGGTATCGACAGACAGAAAAACAATAAACGAAGAAAGGTTCGATATGTTGCGTGCATTGATTCTTGTAGTTGGATTGACCAGCGCCGTAGCCCTGACGGCTCGTGCTGAAGACGAGAAGGCGCCGGAAAAGCCGAAGCGTCCGCAGTTGACGGAAGAGCAGAAGGCTCTTCGCAAGGAGATCACCGGGAAGTACGACAAGGACAAGGACGGCAAGCTCTCGCCTGAAGAGCGCAAATCCATCAGCGCCGAGGACAAGGAGAAGATGCAGAAGGCCGGTATCGGCCAGCGTAAGAAGAAGGCGGAGTAAGCCTTCCACTTGATTTGGTTTTTACCCGCCACCGTAGCGTCCATGCACGGTGGCGGGTTTCATTTTTGGAGAGGAGAAGCGGGTTTAACGTCGACGGATGCGAAGGAAGTAGTTGGAGCCGATCAGGAACTCGAAATCGGTCGGCACCAATTCGAAGATGAAGTGTTTCAGGTCTGGATCGGTTTGCAACGTGGCGAGGTGCCGGCTGCGTTGGGCTTCGAAGGTGACGATGGGATAGCAGCGCGCTTCATTGGCGGTGACGCGCATGATCTCAATCAGAGACGCTTTGTGGAAGGCGTAGTCGAAATGGTCGTCGTAGACGAACAGGAGGTAGGAGACCAGGGTGACGTCGAATTCGCGATCGCGGAATGGCAGGTGCGGCAGGCTTCCGGCGACGTAGCGCTGGTCGCCGAGAGTGCGGTAGTCAGCGAGGAAGCTTTGATAGGCGCGCTGGCGGAGTTCACGCATTCCCTCGGGCGACTTGTAGAAATCCCATTTGTAGGTCTTGGCCAACGCGATGTTGCGAGTGACCGCCTCCAAGTCCGGTTCGCAGCGAGCCTGAATGGCCTCGGGCGACAGCTGGTAGATCTGGTCAAAGGCGGTGGTACGGATTCCGCGGGCGTTCGCTTCCGCGCAGAACGAACTGACTCCGGCTGCGACGTCCAGCACGCGCTGGTTTTGGAGAGCGCAGGCATCCAGACCAAAGTAGCGCGCGTATTCCTCGAAGGTGCGGCCGAGCAGGACGACCTTCTCGAGAACGAGACCTTGCCTGCTCATCGGTCTTGTCTATTCGGCGGGTTGATAGCCGAGGAGGCGGCGTTCCTTGATGATGGCCGCGACTTCGGGTGGAACCATTTCCTCCCAAGTCGGATCGCTGTTCTTGATCTTTGTCAGCGCATTGCGCGAGAGAATGGGCAGGCACCGTTCATCGATGTCCTTCAAGGCTTCGATGTGCCGATTCTCATAAAGGTAGGCGTAGAGATGGCTGAGGTGCGGTGCGACGCGCAAGTTGCCGGCGGTGATGATCGCGCCATTCTTGGTTTCCTGCATCGGGTAGATGTAGAGCTTCAGATCGTTTTTGAACATGCGCCCAAACGATTCGAGAATTCCGCCCTCCAGGTCGGTGTAATATTTCTCGTCGAAGATCTCCCGCAGCGTGGGCACACCCATGACGATACCGATCTTCTTCTTGGTATAGCGGAACAAGTACGACGCAAGACGGTGGAACTCGGCATAGTTCGAAACCAGCACCGTCCGGCCGAGTGTGCTCAGGATGTCGACGCGATCAAGAAAGTCGCGGTGATCGATCTCTCCGCCGTCTGCGAGGTTCTTCAATGTCATCTCCATCAGCACGAGCGTCTCTTCGCCTTCGACGCCGGGTTCCTGGACGAACTGCGCCTGGGCGGTTTGCAGCATGTCGATGGTGACCTTGGTGACCGGGCGAAAGCTGCCGCGCTCCACGAGAATCGGTTTCTTGTAGAGCATCTCCGCGGCGTTTACCACTTCACCATCCGCCGTGAACATCGCGGCGCGGGTGAGTCCGCGTTGGACGAGTTGAAGGCTCATCAGGCGGTTGTCGACTCCAACGTAGGCAGCTCCGGAGAATTTGATCATGTCCACCTCGATGCGCTCGGGCGTGAGCGAGTCGAGCAAGGACTGAATGAATGTCTCCGGGTCGCGGGTATGGTAAATCGCTCCGTAGAGCAGATTCACTCCGATGATGCCGAGCGCTTCCTGTTGAGGGAGATTCTCCTTGTCCAACATGCGGACGTGCAGCAGGACTTCCGAGGGCTCGGCGCCCGGTTCTGCCTGAAAACGCACTCCAATCCACCCGTGGCATTCGTCGCGATGGATGAATCCCTGCGCGGCGACGGTTTCGGCGAACGCGAAGAATCGTGTGTTGGCGCCGCGTTGTTCCCTCAAGCGTTCGAGCAGCAATCCGTACTCATGATCGAGCATGGTCATGAGGCGCTGGCGGCCCACGTAGCGCTCGCATTTGCCATAGATGGCGTCGCTCACCTGCATGTCGTAGGCGGAGATTGTCTTGGCGATGGTTCCGGAGGCGCCGCCGACCCGGAAGAACCAGCGCGCGACTTCCTGACCGGCGCCGATCTCGGCAAAGGTTCCGTAGACGGCCTTGTCGAGATTGACTCGGAGAGCTTTCTGGTGGGTTCCGATGCTTTCGGGAGCAGCGCCGACGCCTTCTGTCTTCATCACGACGCGAGTATGTGGACGCGCCGGGATGTCGACTAGTGGAAAAGATTCATGAACCGGACTCGAACGTCACGTCTCGCTCAGCTTGCGCGAAACTCGCGACGGATTCCGTTCCAGTGCCAGCGCGAGTGCGACGGGTGGAGAAGGAGGCACAGGGCGTGCAGCAACACACGCCCCAGCCGGAAAGAAGCCAGTGTGCTCATTTGGCCTCGGTGGCGATTACGCCACGGTTCAGTTGTAGGTGGGAAGCAGGCGGGTAAGGCAGATTGTCCTGCACGGGATGCCCTTGAAGCATCACCGGCCACGCGAAGAATAACAGCCGGCTGTCGCGAGTGTCCCTCGGGAGCCGGACCGTTGCTGTTGTTTTGTTCTTCTTCATGTGACCTGCAGTTTGCCTTCACCAAGCAAAGAAGAAACGCGGGGACGGTTATTACAGAAATTTTGCGAGGGCTCGAAGAAGTCTACTCTTCGAGCACGGAGAAGAAGCGGCGGAGCTCGTCTTCAATCTCGGCGGGATCCGCCACGGTGCGGACGACTTCTTCGTAGACGAGCTTCTTGTAGCGTTCGCGCAGGCGGTGAACGGTGACGGCGACGGCGTTCGCGGTCATGTTCACCTTGGTCGCGGCGTTGTTGTAGTCGCCGGATTCCGCATCTTCGATCACGAATTGTTTCAGCTGATCGAAGAGCTCCAGCTTACCCGCGGCTTTCTGTTCCTCGCGCAACCGGGCCAGCGCCTGCTCGAAGAGGGTGAGAAACCAGTTCTTCTCGAAGATCTTCTCCGGCGACAGGGACGACGCGGGCTCGAGCTTGAAACGATTCTCGGCGTCGGTGTCGTCAAGGGAGATCAACGCCTGGCCACCGCCACGTTTTGCGGCGCGTTCGTAGTCGCGCTGGTTGGAGACAAAATGATTCAACGCGGCGAGCAGGAAGGAACGGAACTTGCCGCGCTTGCGGTCCACGGCACCGAGGTAATTCTCCTTCAGCAGACGATAGAAGAATTCCTGGTTGAGATCCTGGGCCTTGTGGGGATCGAAACCTTTCCGGCGCAGGTAGGAGTAGAGCGGATACCAGTAGGTCAGGCAGAGCTTCTCCAACGCTGCCTCGGCTTCAACGGAGCCACCGCGCTGGGCGGCCATGACATCCGTCCAAGAGGTCGGGGCGAACTGCGCGCCGTAGCCCGTGACGGGACCTGAGCCCGGCGTGAAATTGTTATCTGGTTCCGGAGTCATCGTCTCTGATTGTTGTTACAGCGGGCACAGGGAGCTCTCATGGGAAAGGACCAACGTCTGGAGCATTCGTCCGCTCATGGGCATTGAACGGACTGGGGGGCCGGATGGCTAGAAGATTTTCCGTCGATTCCCGAGGTTCGATGCGCCGTGGACTAGCGGGTTTACCCAGCGCCTGGTCGGTAGCGCCCGAGACTCACCCAAGGTTTGGGCTCATGATTCCAACGAAAACGTCCGACCTAGAATCTCGTATGAGATCATACTTGTTCTATCGCTTTCTCCTTTGCCTCTCGCTGGGGATCTTCGTTTCGACGGCTGCCATCGATGGCCTGAACGCCGCGGAAATCAAGAAGGGCGACATTCGCAGCTTTGAAACGCTCTCGTTGCATGACGAGACTTACACCAACGCCGTGGTGGAAGGCGTCAGCACCAACATCGTTTTCATCCGGCACACGCGCGGCATTGCCATGGTGAAGATTAAGGATCTTACCCTCGAAGAAGCCAAGACGCTGGGAGTCGAGGCGATGCTTCCCGCGTCGGCCGTTCCGAAGCCGGACTCTTCAAAACGGCTCAACGAGGAATGGCAGAAGGTCATGGAACTGATGACCGGTTTCGTGGGCGCCGGGCTGGGGCTGGCCGTTCTGATCGCGATGCCGGTCTTCTGGATTCTCTGGTGTTATTGCCTCAAACGCATGTGTCGGAAGGCCGGCACCGAATCCGGCGTTCTCATCTGGCTCCCGGTCCTTCAATTGTTCCCGCTGCACCAGGCCGCGCACATCTCCGGCTTTCTGGTGCTGCTCTATTTCGTCCCGTTCATTGGCGGAATCGTCTTTATCTACTGGGCGCTGAAAATGTGCGAAGCCGTCGGGAAAACGAAATGGCTCGCGCTGCCGTTGCTGCTGCCGGGCTTCAATCTCCTGACCGTCGCCTATCTGGCGTTCTCCAAGGAAGATTGAGTTGTGGAGAATTGTGGCGGAAGTATTGGTTGAAAATCGGTTACACCTCTTTCAGCCTGTATCCATGATTGCCCGTTCCCGCATCGCGAGTCTCATCGTTCTTCTGGTTGCCGTTGGCTGCCAGAAACAAGCCGTCTCCGAGCCGGCGGCGCCTTCCAAATCCGCGCCTGCGGCTTCCACCAACGTCGCACTTCCCTCCATCCCTGGCTGGCCGCCCGTCAAGGCTCAGCCGAAGCTGCAGACGATGAAGTTGTATGTCGGCCCGGAAGTGGTGAGCGCTGAATTGGCGATGAATCAGATTCAGATCGCGACGGGAATGATGTTTCGCACCGAGATGGCGGAGAACGAAGGCATGCTCTTCGTGTTCTCGAAGCCGCATCGCACTTCCTTCTACATGAAGAACACGAAGCTGCCGCTCAACGTGGCCTACATCGACAGCGAAGGAACAATTCTCGAACTCCACGAGCTGAAGCCGCTCGAGGAAACGCCGGTGGAAGCAAAGAGCGATCGTGTGCAGTTCGTACTGGAGATGAACAAAGGCTGGTTCGCCCGGCACAATGTCGCGGTGGGCTCCATCATCACCTGCGAAACCGGCAAGCTGAAGGACGCGTTCCGGTTCGGCCCGTAACTCCGGCCTGCGACGGACGGCCCCATCCTGACGTCGCTCCCAGAAATTCCGCGTGCGTTCAACCGCGCGCCCGTTATTTTCCTCCCATGATTTCTCGTGCCCGATCTGAACAGCTCTTTGCGGAAGCGCTGAAGTACATTCCCGGTGGTGTGAACTCTCCCGTTCGCGCCTTTCGCGCGGTGGGTGGCCAGCCGTTCTTCGTCAATCGCGCCAAGGGTGCGCACGTGTGGGATGTCGATGGCAACGAGCTGATCGATTACGTAGGCACGTGGGGGCCGGCGATTCTTGGTCACGCGCATCCGAAGATTATCAAGGCCGTTCAACAAGCGGCGGAGCAGGGGACCAGCTTTGGCATTCCGAACCCGCACGAGGTAACGATGGCCAAGCTCATCTGCGAGCTGGTGCCGAATGTCGAGAAGGTGCGAATGACGAACTCCGGCACGGAAGCGTGCATGTCCGCCATTCGGCTCGCACGCGGATTTACGAAGCGCGACAAGATCATCAAGTTCGACGGCTGCTACCATGGCCACGCCGATTCGTTGTTGGTGAAGGCGGGCTCCGGTGCGCTGACGTTCGGCCATCCGGACAGCGCAGGAGTGCCGGCGTCGTTCACCCAGCACACCATCGTGGTTCCCTACAACGATCCTGAGGCGTTGCGCGCGGCGTTTGCAGCGAACAGCGGACAGGTGGCGGGCGTAATCATTGAGCCAGTCGCCGGTAACGCAGGCTTGTATGTGCCGAAGCCGGGCTACTTGGAATTCCTTCGCGAGATCACGGCGGCGAACGGTGCGTTGCTGATTTTCGACGAAGTGATGACGGGGTTCCGGCTCGCGGCCGGCGGCGCGCAGCAGCGCTTCGGCATCAAGCCGGACCTTAGTTGCTTCGGTAAAATCATCGGTGGCGGGCTGCCGGTCGGAGCGTTTGGTGGACGCGCGGACATCATGGATTACCTCGCGCCACTCGGCCCCGTGTATCAGGCGGGCACGCTCAGTGGTAATCCCGTGGCCATGGCGGCGGGCATCGCGGCCCTGGAAGAATTGAAAGCAACCAACGCCTTCGACCTCTTGGAAAAGCTTGGCGCGCAATTGGAGTCGGGACTGCGCGACGCGGCCAAGTCGGCTAGTGTTCCGGTGACGTTCAATCGCTGCGGTTCGATGTTCTGCGGCTATTTCACCGACCAACCGGTGCACAACCTGGCCGACGCAATGAAGAGCGATCGCGAGCGGTTCAAGAAATACTTCCACGGGATGCTGGACGCTGGCGTGTATCTCGCGCCGTCGCAGTTCGAGGCGGGATTCATTTCGGCGGCGCACTCGACGGAGGATATTGATCGCACCGTGGCTGCTGCGGCGAAGGTGATGAAGTCCCTTTGAACATTTGACGTATGCGCTATCTCGCTCTCGATCACGGCACCAAACGCATCGGCGTGGCGGTCAGCGATGAGCTGAAGATGATCGCGCAACCGCTGGAGTACATCCCGACCGAGCCGTTTGATGCCTTTCTCTCCCGACTCAAACATCTCCTCGTGGAGAAAGAAGTCGAGCGCGTCTTCATCGGCATGCCGCGGAACATGGACGGGAGCTACGGTCCGGCGGCGGAGAAAGTGCGCGAGTTCATTGCCGTTCTGAAAACCGAGATTGGCGTGCCGATTCAAACGCTTGATGAACGCCTGACCTCGGCGCAGGCAAACCGCGTGTTGCTGCAAGGCAATGTCCGCCGGGCTGATCGCAAGGAGAAGGTCGACGCCATGGCGGCGGCGATTCTGTTGCAGAGCTTTCTGGATAACGCGCCGTGATTCGTCATTCGTAACGCGTGAGCCCGTGGCCCGACGCGTTGAATGAATTCACGTATCACTCATCACGAATCACTTTGGACACCATCAAACTCAAGCTCACGATCGCCTACGACGGATCGGCCTACCAAGGCTGACAGGTGCAGAAGATCGGCGTCGGCGTGCAGCAGAAGGTGGAGGAAGCGCTGGCGAAAATCTTTCCGTCCGTCCGACGCATCATGAGTTCCAGTCGCACGGATACCGGTGTTCACGCTCTGGGCATGGTGGCGGACGTCAACATCGTGCGTTCGGAGTTCAAGATGACCCTGCACAAACTTCCGCTCGCGGTGAACGCGTGGTTGCCGGAGGATATCCGCGTGGTTTCGGCGCAGCGGGTGCCGAACACGTTTCATTCGCGGTTTCACGCGAGCGGCAAGCAGTACCGCTACGCGATCTGGAATCACACATCGATGAATCCGCTGCTGCGCACGCAGGCCTGGCACGTGCCGGTGAAGCTCGACGTGAAGGCGATGCAATCGGCCGCTCGTCATCTGGTGGGCGAGCACGACTTCCGATCGTTCGCGGCGAATCATAGTTACAAAATCGAGGATACGGTGCGCACGCTGACGCGCTGTGACATCAAGCGGAGCGGTTCGTTGCTGACGTTCGTCATCGAGGGCGACGGGTTCCTCTACAAGATGTGTCGTGGCATCGTGGGCACGCTGGTGCAGCTCGGGCGCGGCAAGTTCAGCGAAGCGGAGCTGAAGCAAATGCTCGCCGCGAAAGATCGTCGTGTCGCTGGAATGACCGCGCCGGCGCACGGCTTGGTGTTGTGGAAAGTGTTCTATAAAAAGGATCAGTCCGGTCGAGGAGACGAAGCGCGTCGCAGAGTTCGCGCGGAACTCGAAGACTCTTCTGAAGCTGAGTAGCTGGCCGAAACATTCACCACACATGCCTCCCAGAAGACTCGCACGCTCCCGAAAGGACATAGTTTCGCTTCCGCCTCGCGGCTGGAACCCGGCCACTCGGCGCGCACTTGAAAATCTCATCCGCCGCGGCTCCGGGAAAAACCTTCCGGTCGTCTTCGACTTCGACAACACGCTCGTCTGCGGGGATGTCGGCGAAGCTACCTTCGCCGTGCTTGTGCGCGATGGTTTGCTGAGCCCTGAAAAGCTCGCACCCAATTTGAGCCCGCCGCTCCGCTTGCGTTCGGGTAAACGATTCACCCCCGCTTCCGGTACGAACCTCACGGAATACTACGAGGCGTTGCTCGATCCCACGATCCACGGCGATGCCGATCCCACTCCGCTGGCCACGGGTTACGCCTGGGTGGTCGAAGCGATGGCGGGCTTGAGTATCGCAGAGGTTGTCCGCGCGACCCGCGTTGCCTGCGAATTCGCCTGCCCGGGAGAGGTTCGCCTGATCGAAGTGACGCCGCGCAAGACCGCCTACGCGGCTCCGTGGTTTTATCCCGAGATGGTGGACCTCATCGCCGCGCTCATCCGCCACCAGTTCGACGTCCGGATTATTTCCGCGAGCAACGCATGGAGTGTCCGCTGGATGGTCCAGCGCCGGCTTAATCCCATGCTGCGCGAACGCGGAGTGCGCGAAGGAATTCTCCCGGAACAAATCACCGGCATCACCACTCTGCTCACAGATCGCGCCGGGAATCTCTACAAGGATCCGCTGCTCCTGCGCGACAATGCCGGCTATGCCGCGCTCGATTCCAAGGTGCTCCGTGCCCTGAAGCTCACCAGCCGATTGCATTTTCCGGTGCCCACTTACTCGGGAAAGATTACCTGCATCCACGACACGATCGGTCGCCGGCCCGTTCTGTGTGCCGGGGATAGTCCCGGGGATTTGCCCATGCTGGCCTACAGCGAGAACCGGCTCTGGATCGCCCGCACCGAGAAACAGAGCAGCCAACGGAAACTCGCCGAGACCATGCGCGTCACCGGAAACCGCGGCTGGCTCGTGCAGCCCGTGCAGACCAAGGACAATCCTGGTTTTCTCGTGAACGCGCCAGCCAGGGTTCGATAGCCGCCTCCGCACCCCGGCGGCGATGAAAGGTTGTCAAACCTGTCGGCCTTACGCCGCCTTCTTCACTTCCGGCGTCACGCTGAGTTCGGGAGTCGGACTCTCGCCGCCGGGCTGGTTCAAGACCTTGCGGGCTGTCTTATACTCGCTGTAAAGCGCGGGCGCTGACTTGCGCAATTGCAGCGCCAGCTTGTCGATGCGCGAGGTCACGATCCGCTGGCCCTTGCGGATCAACTTCGCGATCTCCTTGTTGGCGGAGCTGCGCGTCGCCACGCCCTGACGCGGCTTCGGACAGGACTTGCCGAAGGCTTCGACCGTCTTGCGGACGGCCGTCACGTCCGCTGCGGCGTAACCGTGGTCGCCAAGTTCGGCGGCCACCTCGGTCGCCAGGGACACCACCTTCGTGCATTTAGCGATGATCTCGGATTCCGTTCCGCTGCCCAGGCTGGACTCGGAGTAATTCGATTTCGCAGCCAGTTCTGGGTCAGCGTTGTCGACCGCGTACGCATGAACGGCCGCCGCCAGTTCCGCGCAGGATTCGACCGCGTCGGTGAGCAGGGACCGTTTCACGGTGGACTCCGGACTGGGCCCGGCCGGAGTGGCGGTGCTCTCCATGAGCGCGGCGATCTCGGCGTTCGTTTCCGTCAGGTCCGTGTGAGCATTGAGCAGGGCAGGGAGGTCGGTGACCGCCTTGAGCGTCTTGTTGGATTCGATGGTCGAGGCGACGGTGGTGAGCATTCGGTAGGTGCTGTTTGCGCGTGAGTTCATGGTATGTGGGTGAGTTATTGAGTTTGTTCCATTACGTTTTCCTGTCTGCCTCGCTATCGGCAGCCCGTTCCGATTTCTTGAGAACGAGACCCCATGGGTGGGGCGTGTCGCTCCACGCGCGCCGCAGGGACACTCCTCCTGGCTCTCCACGAGGTTGCGCTTGGAGCGGACTTTGAGTTCATCCTTGAGCAGTTTTTCCAACAACTCGTCGGCGACGTTCTTGTGCTGGAGGCCGCGCAGCCGCAACGCCAACGGCGTTGAAGCACTCAGCCCTGGGTTGGCGCGCGGCCGGCGCGCCTACCCTGGGGAACGTCCCACAGAAAATGGATCAACCCTGAATGGGTTGCAGCCTTCGGTGGTGCGGCGTCAATTTGCTACAACCCCTACAGAAATCTCTGCAAAAAGGATGTTTTGAAAAAGGAGCGGGAGAGGTCGCGGCGTCCGACGAAAATCGACCGCCGATCAGCTTCAAATGCCGTTTTGATTTCATCGTTCATTGGTCCATTGCGCCGGTTCGCCCTTGGTTTCTCATGCGCTCCGCTGGATCAGGATCCCTGCCAGCCGCTTCGAGGTTGTAGGCCACCGCCTTGAGCGTCAGCTCCAGCTGGTTCTTCGCCAGTCCCAGATAGCGCACACGCCGGTAGTGCTGCCATTGTTTCCAGTGCGCAAAGATCCGCTCAATGCCGCCGCGCACCCGGCTCTTGCGCCGGTTCTCCGCCCGATCCGCCTCGGTGAGTTTGATGTGGTGCGCGCCCTTTTTGGCGATCTGACTGTCGATGCCGCGCTCGCGCAGCCACGCGTGGCTGACTTTGGTGTCGTAGGCTTTGTCGGCGTAAAGGCTGCCTGCGTCAGCCGGCACCACGCGCGGGAGCAAATCGGCGTCGTTGGCGTTGGCCGCGCTGATGTGCGCCGTGCGGACGAGTTGATGTTCGCCGTCGCTGCTGACGTGCGCTTTGTAGCCGTAGTAGCTCTGGCTGTATTTGCGCGTGTAACGGGCGTCGGCGTCCGGAGCCTGGCCGGTGCGGGCGGCTTGCGCGTCGGGCCGTTTGCGGCTGGATTGGATCAGGGTCGCGTCGACCAGGGTGGTGCGTTTGACGATGTAGCCGCGGGCTTCGAGTTGCGTGTTGAGCAGATCCAGCAGTTGCTCGTGCAGACCGCAGTCGATGAGCCGCTGGCGGAAGCGGCAGATGGTCGACTCGTCGGGCACGGTCTCGTGCGCGTCGGGCTGGACGAATTTTTGAAAGCTCAGGCGGTCCCTGAGCTGCGCCTCGGCCTGCGGATCGCTCAGGCCGTAGAGATGTTGGAGAATCGCGGGCGCAGGAGCACGCCAACGCGGGCGGCGGGCCGTCCGCCGTAGCTGTAGGTGGCGGCGACAAGGGCCTCGGCCGCGGTGAAATCCACCTCGCGGGCGATGATGTCGAGCACCGGGTTGGCGCCGCCGCGTTGTTGCACGGCCAGATCAAAGAAGGTCGGTTGTTTGTCGCGTGGAGTTTGCATGCCGATCAGATCAATCCACCACCTGCTTCGTTCAAAATGACTTTTGCAGAGATTTCATTCAGGGTTGATCCATTTTCTGTGGGCCAGGGTAGGCGCGCCGGTCGCGCGCCAACCCAGGGCTGAGTGCTTCAACGCCGTTGGAAATCTCTGCAAAAAGGATGTTTTGAAAAGGAGCGGGAGAGGTCGCGGCGTCCGACGAAAATCGACCGCCGATCAGCTTCAAATGCCGTTTTGATTTCATCGTTCATTGGTCCATTGCGCCGGTTCGCCCTTGGTTTCTCGCGCTCCGCTGGATCAGGATCCCTGCCAGCCGCTTGAGGTTGTAGGCCACCGCCTTGAGCGTCAGCTCCAGCTGGTTCTTCGCCAGTCCCAGATAGCGCACACGCCGGTAGTGCTGCCATTGTTTCCAGTGCGCAAAGATCCGCTCAATGCCGCCGCGCACCCGGCTCTTTGCGCCGGTTCTCCGCCCGATCCGCCTCGGTGAGTTTGATGTGGTGCGCGCCCTTTTGGCGATCTGACTGTCGATGCCGCGCTCGCGCAGCCACGCGTGGCTGACTTTGGTGTCGTAGGCTTTGTCGGCGTAAAGGCTGCCTGCGTCAGCCGGCACCACGCGCGGGAGCAAATCGGCGTCGTTGGCGTTGGCCGCGCTGATGTGCGCCGTGCGGACGAGTTGATGTTCGCCGTCGCTGCTGACGTGCGCTTTGTAGCCGTAGTAGCTCTGGCTGTATTTGCGCGTGTAACGGGCGTCGGCGTCCGGAGCCTGGCCGGTGCGGGCGGCTTGCGCGTCGGGCCGTTTGCGGCTGGATTGGATCAGGTCGCGTCGACCCGGGTGGTGCGTTTGACGATGTAGCCGCGGGCTTCGAGTTGCGTGTTGAGCAGATCCAGCAGTTGCTCGTGCAGACCGCAGTCGATGAGCCGCTGGCGGAAGCGGCAGATGGTCGACTCGTCGGGCACGGTTTCGTGCGCGTCGAGCTGGACGAATTTTGAAAGCTCAGGCGGTCCCTGAGCTGCGCCTCGGCCTGCGGATCGCCCAGGCCGTAGAGATGTTGGAGAATCATGACGCGCAGGAGCACGCCAACGCGGGCGGCGGGCCGTCCGCCGTAGCTGTAGGTGGCGGCGACAAGGGCCTCGGCCGCGGTGAAATCCACCTCGCGGGCGATGATGTCGGAGCACCGGGTTGGCGCCGCCGCGTTGTTGCACGGCCAGATCAAAGAAGGTCGGTTGTTTGTCGCGTGGAGTTTGCATGCCGATCAGATCAATCCCCACCTGCTTCGTTCAAATGACTTTTGCAGAGATTTCCGTTGGGTTGATCGGCTCGCACCCTATTTCCCCAAGGTAGCTCGTCCCTCGCAACCTTGGGCTGGAGGACACAATCCCGTTGGGATTGATTGAAAAGAGCATCGCTCCCATGAAGACCTCAAAATCAACCGTACTGCGCTCCGCTGTCTTCCTACTGGGGGCCATCTTGCCGTTGCGCGCCGCCGACCCTCCAAAACTCACCGCCGCACAGACCGACTTCTTCGAGACCAAGGTGCGCCCGGTGCTGATCGAGAATTGCTACGCGCCACAGCGCGGAGAAGATCAAGGGCGGCCTCACGCTCGACACGCGTGACGGTTGGCTGAAAGGGCGGCGATTCCGGCCCGGCCATCGTCCCCGGCAAGCCGGACGAAAGCCTGTTCGTCAAAGCCATCCGCTACGCCGACCGCGACCTCGCGATGCCGCCGAGCGACAAGAAGCTCCCGGACAATCTCATCGCCGACCTCGTGCAATGGGTCCGCATGGGCGCGCCCGATCCGCGCACCGAAGCCACCAGCGCGAAGGCGATGTACGCCGCGGACATGGAGAAGGCGCGGCAGCATTGGGCGTATCAGCCGGTAGCCAGGCAGTGTTCAGTAATCAGTAGGTCAGTAATCAGTAAACAGTCAGGGCGTGGAGTCGTGGTTCCGCACTGACTCACTGAACATCTTGATTCACTGATTACTCAAAACCCCATCGACGCCTTCATCCTCGAAAAGCTCGCCGCAAAGAACCTCACGCCCTCACCCCGCGCCGACAAGGTTACCCTGCTCCGCCGCGCGACGTTCGATCTGCACGGGCTCCCGCCTTCGGAAAAGGAAGTGAACGAGTTCCTCGACGACACTTCGCCGAACGCCTTCGAGAAGGTCATCGACCGCCTGCTCGCCTCGCCGCGTTACGGCGAACGCTGGGGCCGCCACTGGCTGGACCTCGCGAAGTACGCCGAGACCAAGGGCCGCAGCGACAACGGCCGCGACATGCGTTATCTCTGGGCCTGGACCTATCGCGACTGGGTCATCCGCTCGCTCAACGAAGACCTGCCCTACGACCAATTCCTCCTCCGCCAAATCGCCGCGGACAAACTCAACCTCGACGACAAACGCGAACTGGCCGCGCTCGGCTTCCTCACACTCGGCAATCGTTTCGGGAACAACGCGAACGACATCATCGACGATCGCATCGACCTCGTAGGCAAAGCCACGATGGGCCTCACGCTCGCCTGCGCGCGGTGTCACGATCACAAGTTCGATCCCGTGCCGACGAAAGATTACTACTCGCTGCACGGCGTCTTCGCGAGCACCCGCGAACCGTCCGAAGGCCCGCCGCTCATCGAACCCAAGGAGACGCCCTCCTATCGCGACTTCAAGCAACAGCTCGCCGCGAAGGAAGCCGGGCTCGCGGCGTTTCAGGAGAAGGTCGAGCGCGACATCGCCGCCGAATGGCGCGGCAAGATCGGCGAATACTTGGTCGCGCTGAATGATTGGAGCAAGGGCCAGAAGGATGTGTCGTTCGACCGCTTCATGCAGAAGCGCACGCTGCAACCCGGTCGCGCGCGTGCGTGGAACGATTACCTCAAGAACCGCATCAACCGGCATCACGGCATCTGGACGCCGTGGGCCGCGTTCGCCGCGTTGCCCGATGCGGAGTTCGCCACGAAGGGCCGCGAACTCGCCGCGAAGTTCGCCGCGAATGACGACAAGGCGAAGCCGCTCACCGGCACACGTCGCGAAACTGTTCACCACCGCGCCAGCCAATCTCGCGCAGGTCGCCGCACGCTATGAACAGCTCCTCGCGCGCGTGGCGAAGGATTGGGACAGCCAGATGGCGTCGCACGAAGCGCGCGTGAAGAGCGCGACCGCGTCCGGCAGCACACCACCGGACGCTCCGAAGGGTTTTCCGGATAAAGACCTCGAAGACATCCGCGAGATCGTCGCCACGAGCAAGGGGCCGATCAATCTCACCGAACAGACGGTGCGGAACTTCATCCAGAACGACAATCAACTCCGCGGCCAGCAGAACGCGCTCATCCGCGCGTTGAACGACGTGAAGGCGAATCATCCCGGTTCGCCGGCGCGCGCGCATGTGCTGCTCGACAACGACAAGCCGAAGGATTCCTACGTGATGGTGAAGGGCAATCCCGGCAATCGCGGAGCAGTCCGTTCGCGCCAGGCGCCAGAGATCATCGCGGGCTCCGCACGGAAGGCGTTCAAGGAAGGCAGCGGCCGGCTGGAGTTCGCGCAGATCATCGCCAGCAAGGACAACCCGCTGACCGCGCGCGTGATCGTCAATCGCGTCTGGCAACATCACTTCGGCGAAGGCTTCGTGCCAACGCCCGACGACTTCGGCCTGCGCTCGGAACCGCCGACGCATCCGGAGCTGCTCGATTATCTCGCCGCGCAATTCGTCGAGGACGGCTGGTCGCTCAAGAAGCTGCACAAGCTCATGATGCTTTCGGCGACGTGGCAGCAGAGCAGCGACGACAATCCGCGCTTCGCGCAGATCGATCCCGGCAACAAACTCTACTGGCAGATGAACCGCCGCCGTCTCGACTTCGAGACCTTGCGCGACACGATTCTCTACATCGGCGGCCGCCTGGAACTCGAACCATTGGGCGGTCCTGGCGTGATGCTCGACGCCGAACCGTATCCCACGCGCCGTTCCGTCTACGCTTACATTGATCGCAATCGCCTCCCGAGCATGTTTCAGGCGTTCGACTTCGTGAACCCGGACCTCACCACCGGCAAGCGCAACGAAACGATCGTGCCGCAGCAGGCGCTCTTCATGATGAACAGCCCGCTCGTCATTGAGCAGGCCCGCAACCTCACGCTGCGCGCGGACTTCAAGGCGAAGGTGAAGGCCGAGGATCGTGTTCAACTGCTCTACAAGCTCATCTACCAGCGCGACCCGTCGGAGATCGAAACCAAGCTCGCGCTCGATTACATTCGCGGCGAATACGGCGTCACGACGACGGGCGCTGGCGCGCAGGCGTGGGAATATGGCTTCGGCGAGTTCGACCCGAAGGCCAATCGCATGGAGAGCTTCGTGCAACTCACGCAGAACAATGGCAACGCCTGGGTGCCCGGCGGACGTCAGGCGAGTCCGAAGGTCGGTCGTCCTTCCCTCACGGCGAAAGGTGGCACACCCGGCAATGGCATTCAGCACGGCGCGGTGCGTCGCTGGACCGCTCGTCGCGACGGGTTTATCTCCATCGACGGCATGCTCGTGGAGCCGTCGAAGAAGCCCGAGGACGCCGTGCGCGGCTGGATTGTCTCCAGCGGCAGCGGTTTGATCGGAAGTTACCTTCCGCAAAAGAAACAGATCGCCACCAAGCTCCCGCGCGTGCTCGTCCGCCGCGGCGACACGATCGATTTCGTTGTCGTCGGTAAAGGACCGTTCGCGTGGGCGCCGGCCATTCGCTTCATCGAAGGCGCCAAGCCCGGCGAAGTCACCGAATGGAACGCCGAGAAGGACTTCAGCGGCGCCGTGGCCGGCAAGCAAATGGAAGCGTGGGAAAAGTTCGCGCAAGTGTTGCTGGAGACGAACGAGATGACCTTCGTGAACTGAGCGCCGCCCTGGCCTGTCCTTCGCCCGCCGCGACATTTCTAAAGCGTTGCCGCTCGCTCCCGGTGCTTCTATAACCGCGCCGTGTCCGAGCATCCGACAACCTCCTTCCGCTGGCTGCGCAACGGCAGCGAGGCGTTTCCCGCGATGCTCGCCGCCATCGACGCCGCCCGCCAGACCATCCGCCTGGAGATGTACATCTATACCGCGGAAGCCCCGGGGCTCCGCGTCCGGGACTCCCTCGTCCGCGCAGCCGCTCGCGGCGTGAAGGTGAGCGTGCTGCTCGACGCCTTGGGTTCCTTCTCCTGTCCGCCACGTTCTGGAAACCGCTCGTCGATGCCGGCGGCCGCTTCCGCTGGTTCAACCCGCTCAAGTTCGGTCGCATCCCCTATCGCAATCACCGCAAGCTCCTCGTCTGCGATGACCGCTGCGCGTTCGTGGGCGGATTCAACATCGCCCCCGAATACGACGGCGACGGCGTGACGAATGGCTGGCGCGATCTCGGCATCACGATTTGCGGACCGCTCGCCGCGGAACTGGCGGAAACCTTCGACGCCTCCTTCGCGCGCGCAGATTTCGAGCATCGTCCGCTCTACCGTTTTCGCAGGGCCACCTCCCGCGCCACAGTTTCCGCCGAGACCTGGCGACTGCTCCTCAGCGGACCCGGTCGCGGCTACAACTTCCTCAAGAAAACGCTCGCGACCGATCTCGGCAACGCCCACACCGTGCAGATCGTCTGCGCTTACTTCCTTCCCACCTGGCGGCTGCGCCACGAGATGGAAGGCGTCACCCGCCGGGGCGGCCGTGTGCAGCTCATTCTCGCCGGCAAGAGCGACGTACGCCTCTCCCAGCTCGCCTCGCAGAAACTGTATCGGCGACTGATGAAGCGCGGCATTGAAGTCTACGAATACGAGCCCCAGGTGCTGCACGCGAAACTGTTCCTCATCGACGAACAGGTCTACGTCGGCTCCTCGAACCTCGACGCGCGCAGCTTGAACATCAATTACGAGCTCATGGTCCGGCTCACTGAACCCACCGCCGTGGAAGGCGCGCGCGAAATCTTCAGCGAAATCCTCTCGCACAGCCGGCGCATCGACGCCGCGAAGTGGGCCAAGTCCCGCTCGCTCTGGACCAAGCTCCGCGAAGAGTGGGCCTACTTCCTTCTCGGCCGCGTGGACCCCTGGTGGGCTCGCGGCCGCGCGAAGTATCTTCAGTAGCGCCGAATCGCGAAGGCGATCGAACAGAAGGAAACCAAGGGAACGAAGGAGCCCGAAGGTTCGCT